>CAVYRA010000014.1:0-245616 GCA_963770745.1 uncultured Rikenellaceae bacterium | reverse complement strand
TGCGGAAGTTGAAGGTTCCTTCATACATCACCTTGCCGTTAGGGTAATTCTTTATCCAGGGGCCCTGTTTCATGCCATTGGAATCGGTGGTATTCTGTGACATCACCATCAGGGGCATGATCATCAGACCCACAAGGAATATAAACCTGTTTGACATTGTATTTCAGTTTGATGTAAAAGTAATAAAAAAAGCCGCAACGCTCTTTGCGTTGCGGCTTGGGGGTTCTATATATATTATTACTTGACCTCTTCGAAGTCGACGTCCGTGACCTGCTCGTCGCCGCCCTTGCCGCCTGTGTCGCCACCGGTGGGCTCTGACTGGGGTCCGGCCTGCGCTCCGGGGTCACCCTGTGCCTGTTTGTACATGTCTTCGGAGGCAGCCTGCCATGCGGCATTGATCTCTGCCAGGGCACGGTCTATAGACGTGACATCCTTGTTCTTGTGAGCCTCGCGAAGCTGGCCGAGGGCATTCTCTATACGTCCCTTCTTGTCTGTCGGTATCTTGTCACCGTACTCCTTCAACTGCTTTTCGGTCTGGAAGATCATACTGTCAGCAGCGTTGACCTTGTCAGCCACCTCTCTGGCAGCCTTGTCGGCATTCTCATTTGCCCTTGCCTCATCGCGCATGCGCCGTATCTCGTCTTCACTCAGACCTGACGATGCCTCTATACGTATCCTCTGTTCCCTGCCGGTGCCTTTGTCCTTTGCAGAGACATGGAGTATACCGTTGGCGTCAATGTCGAACGTGACTTCAACCTGCGGTATTCCTCTTGGGGCTGGCGGTATGCCGTCAAGGTGGAAGCGGCCGATGGTCTTGTTCCCCAGTGCCATGGGTCTTTCGCCCTGCAGTACATGTATCTCAACCGACGGCTGGCTGTCGCTTGCAGTAGTGAATGTCTCAGTCTTGCGGGTAGGAATTGTAGTGTTTGACTCGATCAGTCTCGTCATCACACCGCCCATGGTCTCAATGCCGAGTGAAAGCGGTGTCACGTCAAGCAGAAGAACATCCTTTACCTCGCCGGTCAGAACACCGCCCTGGATTGCAGCACCGACGGCCACGACCTCGTCAGGATTGACACCCTTGGATGGTACCTTGCCGAAGAACTTCTCAACTATCTGCTGTATGGCCGGGATACGTGTTGATCCGCCTACGAGTAGCACTTCGTCTATATCTGAGGTCTTCATACCGGCGTCATCAAGCGCCTTCTGACATGGTCCCAGAACTGAGTTGATGAGTTTGTCGGTCAGTTTCTCGAAATGAGCCCTTGTGAGTGTCTTCACCAGGTGCTTCGGAATACCGTTGACAGGCATGATGTACGGGAGATTGATCTCCGTACTGGTAGTGCTTGAAAGCTCTATTTTTGCTTTTTCGGCAGCTTCCTTGAGTCTCTGCAGGGCCATGGGGTCCTTGCGGAGGTCAATACCCTCCTCTTTCTGGAACTCGTCTGCAAGCCAGTCGATTACCAGGTTGTCGAAGTCGTCGCCGCCAAGGTGTGTATCGCCGTTGGTCGATTTGACCTCAAAGACGCCATCACCCAGTTCAAGGATGGAAATATCAAATGTACCGCCTCCCAGGTCGAAGACAGCTATCTTCAGGTCATGGGCCTTCTTATCAAGACCGTATGCCAGCGATGCTGCGGTCGGCTCGTTTATGATACGCTTTACTTTCAGTCCTGCGATCTCTCCGGCCTCTTTGGTAGCCTGGCGCTGTGAGTCGTTGAAATATGCCGGAACGGTAATGACGGCTTCAGTGACCTCCTGTCCGAGGTAATCCTCGGCGGTCTTCTTCATCTTCTGAAGCACTATGGCTGAGATCTCCTGTGGCGAATAATTGCGGTCGTCGATCTTCACCCTCGGGGTGTTGTTGTCACCGCGGATGACCTGATAGGTTAATTTTTTCATCTCATTTGTCACCTCGTCAAACTGCCTGCCCATGAAACGTTTGATGGATGAAACGGTCTTGGTAGGGTTGGTGATAGCCTGCCTCTTGGCAGGGTCACCCACCTTGCGTTCTCCGTTCTCAAGAAATGCCACTACGGAAGGGGTGGTCCTTTTGCCTTCACTGTTGGGTATTACCACTGGCTCGTTGCCTTCCATCACTGAAACACATGAGTTGGTAGTTCCCAGGTCAATACCGATAATTTTTCCCATTTTTATTCTGATTTATACTTTGATTTCTTTTCTGATTTCCCTTTAAGTGACAATGTTTGTGCCACAGGGTCCGATCGACGGTTATTATGAAATTATGTCATGATCACGGTAAAAGCCTGCCCATGATGCTTTTTAATCCTATGACAAAACGGCAGAAGAGGTCAAAAGAACCTGACCCGTCGATACTCATTGTCTTATTTTGTAGCTTTGCACCTGATAATAACTGAAGAAACCATGTCAGTACAGAAAGTTGTTAAGCTGGTGACCACCCACGTGCTCTACGAGATGAAGCTGAAGGGTGAAAAGATAGCGATGCTTACGGCATACGATTATTCGATGGCCAGGATACTTGATGAGGCCGGGATTGATATTATCCTTGTGGGTGATTCAGCCTCGAATGTCATGGCTGGTTTCGAAACCACTCTTCCGATCACCCTTGACAACATGATCTATCATGCTGCTTCGGTTGTAAGGGGTGTTAAAAGGGCCCTGGTGGTTGTTGACCTGCCGTTCGGGACATACCAGGGCAACTCACGTGAGGCGCTGGCATCAGCCATCCGTATAATGAAGGAGACAGGCGCCAGCGCTGTAAAGATGGAAGGCGGGCGGGAGATAGTGGAGTCCATCGAAAGGATCCTCTCGGCCGGGATACCTGTGATGGGCCATCTGGGCCTTACACCGCAGTCGATCCACAAGTTCGGCACTTATGTTGTGCGCGCCCGTGAGGCGGAAGAGGCCAGGAAGCTCAAGGAGGATGCTAAAATCATAGAGAAAGCCGGGTGCTTTGCCATTGTGCTGGAGAAGATCCCTGCTTCGCTGGCAGGAGAGGTGGCGGAGGCAGTCAAGGTGCCGGTGATAGGCATCGGAGCAGGACCCCAGGTCGACGGGCAGGTACTGGTCCTGCATGACATGCTGGGACTGAACATGGAATTCTCGCCCCGGTTTCTCAGAAGGTACCACAACCTACATGATGAGATCAAGGGGGCAGTGCAAAACTATATCGAAGACGTCAGATCACGCGATTTTCCGAATGAAAAGGAGCAGTACTAGTCGAAAGTCCTTAAGAGGCAATAGGCAATAGGCAATAGTGAGTAGACCTTTAAGTGTGGTAGGATTAGTGGCGTCCTAAAAATTGGCTGTAGGCCATTAAGTATTGTAGAATAATGAGAAAAGATATACCAACTGTACTCTACGAAGACAATCATATCATCATCGTAAACAAGCGATCTTCTGACCTGGTGCAGGGCGACGGCACCGGTGACGAGCCGCTTGATGACATCGTAAGGGCATACATAAGGGAGAAGTACAATAAGCCGGGTGAGGTGTTTCTGGGCGTGGTGCACAGGCTTGACAGGCCTGTCAGCGGATGCGTCGTCTATGCCCGCACCTCCAAAGCGTTGTCAAGACTCAGCGAACTCTTCCGCACCCGTGAAGTCAGAAAGACATACTGGGCTATTGTCTCTGAGCGTCCTCCCGCTGAGGAGGGGACCCTGAGCAGCTACCTGAAGAAGAATGAGTCGCAGAACAAGTCTTATGTTTACAACACAGAGGTTAAGGGGTCAAAACTGGCGGAGCTGTCATACCGCGTGCTGGCTCGCTCAGAGAGGTATTATCTTGTCGAGGTTGACCTGCAGACCGGCCGGCATCACCAGATAAGGGCGCAGCTTGCCGCAGCCGGCTGTCCCATTAAGGGTGACCTGAAGTACGGATCGAAAAGGTCTAATGAGGGGGGAGGTATTTCGTTTGACTCACGCAGGGTTTCGTTCGTTCATCCTGTAAAAAAGGAGGAGATCACAGTGGAGGCTCCGCTTCCTGACGACAGGATATGGAAGCTCTTTTCAGATATGTAAGGTCACGGAGAAAAAAAAGAGAAGAGACGCCTCTGCCGCATCTCTTCCCAACCTAACCCAAAACTAACCTAAATCAACCACCTTTTGACTGTTGCACCCTGGTTGCGGGGTGTGTTCACCATTAAACTCTGTATAAACTCTAAAACCTCAAGCCATTTCTTTTTAAATCATTGACATCACAAAGGTAAATCTTAAAATCCGGCAAGGGGTTAAAGTGAGGTTAAAACTGGTTAACAAAAAGTTAAAACGAATTCTTACATTATTTATATGTATAATTTTGTGCCATGAATAAGCGGAAGTTCACGGGTTTGATAACGCTGATGGTGGTGTCTGTCATAGCGATCATCTGGGTGCAGGCGACGTGGATAGGCAATTCCATCAGGGTGCAGAGTGAGCAGTTCGACTTTTTTGTCATTAACAGCCTCCGCAATACTGCCAGTTCCATGGAGACAAACCGCCGGATGAATTTTCTGAATGAGATGTTTATAAGCGGATACTCCGCCCTGCCCAGGGCTGTCATGCGCTCAGCCTTACCCGGAGAAACTTCAGAGAGTTTCAGCATAGAGAGCAAGGCCTCATCAGAGATGGATTCCGTTGAGATAGTTGTCTCAACAAACAATAACCCGCCTGTCACGATGAAGGTGTCACGTGATGATGCGCGGGCAAAGCTTCAGAGCAGCATCACGGTGGGATCGGATGAGTATATGAGATGGGTGCAGCAGCAGGCCATTGAATTTCAGTCGATGAGCAATCAACTGGTATCGGAGATGTTTGTCTGGGAGAGGAACATGAAGATCAACAAGGAGGAGCTCCTGCACACTCTTCAGGGTGAGCTGACTGCTGCTGGCATCGACACCCCGTTCGAGTTCGCAGTTATCAGGGGAGACTCTATAGCCGACGGAGTCTATGCAAAGGTTAAAGTGAAGGACTTCAGGGAGAGCCCCTACAAGGTCAATCTTTTTGCTGAAGGCCTCCTGAGAAAGGGAGAGACGCTCTCCGTAGTCTTTCCGCGCAGGACTAACTACGTGCTTGGTTCGATGGGACTAATGCTGGGCGGATCAGGTTTGTTCCTGCTGATAATCATATCGACCTTTGCTCTCAGCCTCTGGTTTATTATCAGGCAGAAAAAGACCTCCAAAATGCAGGCCGACTTTATCAACAACATGACCCACGAGTTCAAGACCCCTCTTGCCACTATCTCGCTGGCTGCTGACACCATCTCTAACAGCAGAGTCATATCTGATGAGGACAAGGTCCGTCATTTTATTGGCATGATCAAGAAGGAGAACTCTCGCATGAACAGGCAGGTAGAGACGATACTGCAGATAGCGACCCTCGACAAGCATGAGATGGATTTCAGGTTCAGTGAGACTGATCTCCACGAAGTGATCAGACAGGCGATTGAGACCATTGAGATCCAGGTTTCTGACAGGGGCGGGGTAATCAACCGGCAACTTGCTGCAGAAAACAGTATCATTACCGGTGATGCCGAGCATCTGCGAAACCTGGTGCATAACCTGCTTGACAACGCCAACAAGTATTCAGAACTGGCTCCGGATATCACCATCAGGACAAGCACCAATGAAAGCGGCATTATGCTGGCGGTGGAGGATAAGGGTATCGGGATGAGCAAGGCTGTGCAGCATCGGGTGTTTGAGAGGTTTTACCGCGAGGCAACAGGTAATATACACAATGTCAAGGGATTCGGTTTAGGACTAAACTATGTAAAGGCCATCACCGATGCCCATGGGGGAACGGTGACTGTTGAGAGTGAACCGGGGGAGGGAAGCATTTTTACAGTATTTTTACCATATAACGGTCAATCAAGGGCATGAGTAAAAAGAACGCAAGGATATTTCTGGTTGAAGATGACCTGAGCTTCGGTTCAGTTCTCAAATCGTACCTTGAGATCAATGATTTTGCTGTCGACCTGGTTGACGATGGCAAGACTGCTGTCGATACCTTCCGCCGCGGGGTATATGACCTCTGTATCCTTGATGTGATGCTGCCCCATGTTGACGGCTTTACCATAGCAACAGAGATACGGACCATGAACTCGGTTGTACCGATCATATTCCTGACTGCAAAGAAGCTGAAGGAGGATCTTCTGCGAGGTTACGGTGTGGGTGCAGATGATTATATAACAAAACCGTTTGACACCGACATACTTCTTTGTAAGATCAAAGCCATAATCTCGAGGAGGGATACCCAGGACGGCTCAAAAGATATCTATGAGATAGGCAGTTATATCTTCAATGCGAAGCTGCGCACGTTGTCCATGGCAGGGCAGGAGCGACAGCTGTCACCCAAGGAGGGGCAGTTACTGGAGATGCTGGCACTCGCACCCAATGCGCTGGTTAGCCGCGAGGCTGCGCTTAAGAAGATCTGGGGTGCTGATGACTACTTCACCGCCCGCAGTATGGATGTCTATGTCACCAAGCTACGCAAGTACCTCAGTGATGACCCGCAGATCATCCTCAAGAATATCCATGGCAGCGGGTTCCAGCTATTGGTTGGTGAGCAGGGATAGACAAAAAGTCGAAAGTCCGTAAAGTCTGGAAAGTCGAAAGTCAAAAGGATTTGCGATTTGCGAATTTTGATTAAATCGACAATCGAAAATCTGAAATCGAAAATTTCTCTCTCCTCCCCTGCAATCTGGCTCCTTCGCTCAAATGACCCACCGGGTCATTTGTTAACGCTCGGCCCTCTACTGCCTACTCCCTGCTGCCTCACTTAACAAGATTGCTCCGCGTGAAGCTGATCGGCATCAGCGTCTGGCAGTTTTCAAGAACGATGACTGCTGAATCACCTGCAAGGATCACCCTGATAGGCTTGCCCAATCTCTGTTCCTCCTCAATAAGCATCTGCCGGCAGTTGCCGCAGGGGGGAACCGGATCGCGGGTTAATTTTCCGTCTGAGAGGGCTGCAATGGCAATGGCAACAGATTTTCTTCCGTCATAATTGGCAACCGTATATGAGAGAGCCGTCTTCTCCGCACAGCTTCCCGAGGGGAAAGCAGCATTTTCCACATTGGCACCCCTGACTACGGTTCCGTCGTCCAGAAGTATCGCTGCACCTACCATAAAATGAGAATATGGGGCATAGGCTCCGGAGGCTGCGGCGACAGCTTCTTCAACCAGCTTCCTGTCTGCACCGGGTAGCTCATCGATTCCCTGATACTCCAGGTAAGAAATGACTGCCTCTTTCTTGTTCATAAGTGATCCGGGTGATTTTAGCGTAATAAAAGTAATAATATTTTTCCTCAGATGCCGGAATTTGCGCAGGGTAAGGACATTTTTATATTTTTGTCAAAACTGATCTGATGAGATACTTCTCTGCATACATTTTAATAATTCTGGTTTTTATTCTTAATTCCTGCAGCTCGTCACGAAAGGCTGCAAGGAGTGTCGCGCCCTCAGGAAGCCCCTCATCCTATGTAACGGATTACCTCAACAAATACAGCGCCCTGGCGGTAAGCGAAATGCAGAGGACTGGAATTCCCGCCAGCATAACGCTTGCCCAGGGGATGCTTGAGTCGGGTTACGGGCGCAGCACCCTGGCCGTCAAGGGCAACAATCATTTCGGCATCAAGTGTCACAGCGACTGGAAGGGAGCGAGAATCTACCATGATGACAACCGCAGGGGAGAGTGTTTCAGGGCATATCCTTCGGCCGTGGACTCCTACAGGGATCATTCGGAGTTCCTGGTTAAGGGTTCGCGATACAGAGATCTGTTCAGTCTGAGCAGCACGGACTACAAGGGATGGGCACACGGACTCAAGAAGGCTGGCTATGCCACGGATCCGAACTATGCTCATCTCCTTATCAGAAAAATTGATGAATACGGGCTGCATGACTATGATACCGGAAGGAAAACAGCAGGGGTGTATGTTCAGCAGGCAACGGAAGCCGGCAGAACCGCGACGGACTCAAAGACAGCTGCACCTGTTCCTTCTGTTGCACCGGGAACAGTAACCGGCACTGTTCCATCTCCGGTTCCGGGTACTGCTCAGGATAAACCTGCTGCTCCGGGCGCTGTTCCAACCTCTTCGCAGAAAGATGTCGATACCGCAGGGACACAAAGAGTGCCATCAGCAGCACAAACAACCAAAGAGGAAGAGGCTCCTATTAAAGTGATCACCCTTGGTTCCGGTAAGATTACAGAGGAGAACAACAATGTTGAGTACATCATAACCGTGGAGGGAGATACCCATGAATCCCTTGCGGTGAAGCACCAGCTTCTGGCTTGGGAGATAAGTCGGTACAATGACCTCGCCCCCGGAACCATTCTGCAGCCGGGCCAGGTAATTTACCTGCAGCCCAAACGCACGAGGGCAGCTCAGGGTTTTTCGGTTCACACCGTTCTCCCGGGAGAGACCATGTACAGCATCTCCCAGAAGTATGCCATAAAGCTTTCTTCGCTGTACAAGATGAATGTCATGACGGAAGGGTCAGAATGCAAACCCGGTCAGAAGCTTAGAATAAGATAAATAACGGATTCATGCGAGCTCCCACCCGTGGGGTCAAAGCCTCTCAGAAACTCGGAGGCAGTCATGCGTTTGCGACCCTCGGGTTGAAGTGCTAACACCTCAATTGCTCCGTTGACGCACGAGATTAGCAGATGTGATTTCTCAGCAACAATCATTGTTCCGGGAATTGTCTTTACCTCACTCCTGACCCTGCTTTCAAGGATCTTCAACCGCATGGTTCTGTCTCCCGAGCGTATTGTAGCAAGGGCTCCGGGGTAAGGCGACAGGCCTCTTATCCTGTTGTGCACCTTTACTGCAAGATCCCTCCAGTTAAGGATGGTGTCGGCAGGAAAGATCTTTGGTGCCGGCATCAGAACTTCCCCCGGCCTGGCTGTCTGTGGCACAGGCTTAAGAGTACCGGCGAAGAGACCCCTGGCAGTATCAATTACCAGTGAGGAGCCAAGCTCCATCAGTCGGTCATGCAGGCTCCCGGCATTATCCCCGGGCAGGATTTCTGTCTCCTGTGCAAGAAGTATACGTCCGGTATCTATCTCTCTGTCTATCAAAAACGTGGTTACACCCGTTCTGGTCTCCCCGTTAATAAGGGCGTGGTTTACAGGGGCGGCGCCGCGGTACTGCGGCAGGAGGGAGGCATGCAGGTTAAAAGTGCCAAGAGGCGGGATGCTCCATACCTCTTCAGGAAGCATACGGAAGGCCACAACCACAAAGAGGTCTGCATTCAGGGCTTTGAGAGTGCCTGTAAATTCCGGATCACGCAACCGCTCCGGCTGGAGGAGGGTCAGGTTGTGCTGAAGGGCATATTCCTTGACGGCTGTGACCGTTATCTTCCTTCCGCGTCCGGCAGGTCTGTCGGGTGCTGTAACCACCGCAGCAATCCCGAAACCTGATTTATGAAGGCTACGGAGGCTGGCCACCGCGAATTCCGGGGTGCCCATGAACACTATCCTTGGCAGACTTTCAGTCATTTTCGCCTTTTGTGGGCGTTTTGTAGCACGAGAGGCTGTGCCCCATTTTCGTTGCCTTGGTCTCGAGGTAGAACGAGTTGAATTTGTTTGGCGTAATGACCAGTGGTATGGTCTCGACGATGGTGATGCCATAACCCTCAAGTCCTGCCCTTTTAACAGGATTATTTGAAATCAGTCTCACCTTACCCAGCCCGATGCCTCTCATGATATTGGCTCCGATACCATAGTCACGCTCATCTTCGCGGAAGCCAAGCTCAATGTTTGCCTCGACGGTGTCACGCCCCTGTTCCTGGAGCTTATAGGTGCGTATCTTGTTTATGAGTCCTATCCCCCTTCCTTCCTGGTTCAGGTATATAATGGCACCCTTGCCGGCCTCATTAACCATCTGCATTGCCTCGTGAAGCTGCGGCCCGCAGTCGCATCGCTTTGAAGCAAATATGTCACCCGTGAAGCATGATGAGTGTACCCTGACCAGTACAGGCTCCTCTTTGGTCCATGTGCCTTTTACCAGGGCAGCATGTTCAAGCCCGTTACTCACCTGCCTGAAAGGGATAAAGTCAAAGTCACCGTACTCGGTGGGCAGCTTCACCTGTTCGCCCATCTCAACTATTGATTCGATGCCCAGCCTGTAACGGATGAGATCTTTTATGGAGATGATTTTTATGCCAAACTTATTAGACAACTTCATCAGGTCCGGCAGTCTTGCCATAGACCCGTCCTCATTCATAATCTCAATCAGTACGCCTCCAGGACGCAGTCCTGCAAGGCGTGACAGGTCAACGGCTGCCTCGGTATGCCCGGCTCTGC
This sequence comes from uncultured Rikenellaceae bacterium, assembly GCA_963770745.1. Taxonomy (GTDB): domain Bacteria; phylum Bacteroidota; class Bacteroidia; order Bacteroidales; family VadinHA17; genus SR-FBR-E99. Next base: position 235,354 of record CAVYRA010000014.1, on the reverse strand, counting down.
GCAGCACACCCTTTGTGCGGGCCTTGAGTGGGAAGATGTGTCCCGGCCGTCCGAGCTGTGTTGGCTTCGTGGCAGGGTCGACGAGCGCTTTTATCGTCAGCGCCCTGTCCTTTGCAGAGATGCCTGTGGTTGTTTCATGGCTGATGAGGTCGACGGAGACGGTGAATGCTGTCTCATAAATAGAGGTGTTATGCCCTACCATCATATTCAGGTCGAGCTCTTCACACCGTTCCTCGGGAAGAGGCACACAGATCAGTCCCCTGCCGTGGGTAGCCATGAAATTTACGATCTCGGGAGTGACCAGTTCGGCTGCGCAAATGAAATCGCCTTCGTTCTCCCTGTCTTCATCGTCAACGACAATGACAACCCGGCCCTCTCTTATCTCATCGATGGCTTCGTTGATGGTATTAAGCCTTGTCTCTTCACTCATTCTAAACTCGTTTCGTGGGTTCCCATATCCCGCTTTTAATCCCTCTTATTGCCTTCACAAACCCCACCGCCAGTGCGGCATTCATCAGCAGGAACTGGGTCACATACCTCTGAAATCTTATCTTCCTGCCGTATCTGTCGATCACCAGGTCAAGCGCCGACAAAATTATGAAAATAAGCTGAAATGCCGACAGCCAAATATAGAACTCTGAACGACCTGAAAGAATGATGGTTGTCATAAAAAAGAGAACCAGCAGAAGAGGCGTTAACCACCTCAGTATCTTATGCGAAAAGAAGGCGAAGCATGCAGAAGCTCTTCGTGACGGGAACATACCGAAGCGGAACAGGTTCTGGAATGATCCGGCGGCTATTCTTACTCTCCTCCTGAACTGGGCTGCCATGTCAGCCTGGGTGTCTTCAAAGACAATTGCCTCCGGGACATTGAAGGATCTGAACCCCTTGCGGAGAACCGTCAGCCCTACATAGAGGTCATCGACAAGGGTGTTGGCGGGGATGAGTGGAAAGAGGTCGCGCCTTATGGCATAACACCCCCCGTATGGCCCCGGCATTGCGCCCCACAGGTCACCCTCGGCCCGCTTGAGAGCGGTCTCGAACCTCCCGTAGAAGTTCTCCTGCATCGTGATGCCTCTGTCATCTGATGACCCGGGTTTTACTGTCGCATCGCATAAACCCGTGTCCGGAAGTCTGAAACCTTGTGCAAGGTGTCTCAGGGTGCCTGCAGTAAAAATTACATTTGCGTCGGTAATTACCAGTATTTCACCCTTCGCCAGTGATGCGAGATCGTTCAGCATGGCCGGTTTGCCTCTTCTTTCGCCATTATGTATGAACCTGATGCGGCTATCGGCCGCGGCAAGCTCCTTCATTATCATATCAGTTCCGTCGTCTGAGCCGTCGGATCCAATGATAAAATCCGCCAGATCATGAGGGTAATCTGATCGCATCAGACTGCGGACTTTCTCTGCAAGGACTTTCTCCTCGTTGTAAACTGACATTATAACTGAAATGGACGGCTGCATCAGACTGGGTTTGTCTTCCTGACCACTCTTTCGTGTTTTAAATTTTCTCTTCAATGCGGCGCAGGCCAGCACAGTTACCGGGTAGAGCAGGTATGTCCAGACCAGCAGCAGGAGAGCTATTATCAGGATCACCTCAGCGGCCATGGCTCAGTTGCTTGTAGAATTCCAGCAACCTGGCTGTGAGTGCCCGGTTATCGTATCTTTCGCGAACCAGCGTCACGGCTGCCTCACCTGTCGAGGCTCTCAGTGAATTGTCCTTCAGCACTTCCGTCAGTGCAGTGCAGAATGATTCCGGGTCAGCGGCGACGAACAGATCCCTGCGGTCGACGGCCGGCAATCCTCTTACTGCCACAGGTGTGGCCACCACCGTTCTGCCAATGCTCATTGCCTCAATGATCTTGATTCGCAATCCGCTTCCTGCAAAGAGCGGTGCAATGATCACATTCATTGAGGCCATGAAGCTGCGGGCATCGTCAACCTCACCTTCGTAGCTGACCTTTTCTCCGTTAAGCCAGCGCTTCGCGTTTGCCGGCGCCCCTTTCCCTGCTATGTGCAGTGTGGCGGAAGGGACAGCCCGCGAGACGCTCGGCCACACATTCTTCAGGAACCATTTCAGCCCCTCCAGGTTTGGCTGCCAGTTCAGGGCTCCGATGAAGCCCACCCCTTGTGATGATCCGTCAGGTTCAGCCAGTCGTTCAGCCACATCTGCGCCTGTTTCCGAAAGGTACACCGGTTTGCCTCCGGAGACTGCTGCGAACCATCTGCTGTCAGGTTCACTTATCGGCACTATCGCGTCAAACATCCGGGCGGCGTCTGTCTCCATCCTGAGCAGACGTCCTGCAAGATTTTTCAGATAAGCCCTGCGGATCCTGCTGACGGAGTTTTCAGCCATCATCTCCCTGATGCGGTGTTCGGTGTTATGAGCCCTCAGTACCACCGGGGATGATGTGATTTTCTTGATCTCATCAAGATAGAGTGCAAAGAGAAGTCCCTCGCACTGAATGATGTCGTAATCTGCCGGTATATGGGAACGGAGTGCCTCAGAATAAAGGTTTGAACGAAATCGAGCCAGGTCATAAGGCTCGTCTGAGAAGAGCAGGTTGCCCAGCATATTCATAGGATTTATGCGGGTGTTGACATCCACTGTAACATAGTGCTTCAGGCATGCCGGCTTAAATTGATCGGCTTCCCGCGGCTGCCCGTGCTTCCAGGTCCTCATAGCAAGCAATGACACTTCCGCACCGGCTTCGACCAGTCCTTCAACGCACCTCATGGTCGCCACTGCTCCCCCGTCGTGTGATGGCCACGGTGGTTTAGGTGACAGAACCAGTATCTTCATTTCCCTTTTCAGGTTTTATCCCGCTTAAGAAAGCTCCTATTTTTCTGAAGAAGAGGATATAGGTCTCGGCGTTCATTATGGCAGAGTCGGTGGTAGCCTTGTAGGTCAGGAAGATACCCAGAGGCAGCAGGATGATGGTTGAAGCAAGCATGCCGAGCGGTATGCTTATTATCAATTCCTTGGCAAATTTCTCGCCGGAGAGAGTGATAACGTAATAGAACAGGAAGAAGAGCACGGAGATGACTGCCGGGGTACCCAGTCCTCCTTTGCGGATGATAGCCCCCAGGGGTGCGCCTATGAAAAAGAAGACCAGGCAGGCGATTGGCAGAGTGTAACGCTTATACCTCTCCGCTTCATATCTTTTAAGGTTCTTGGCCTCGGCTGTCAGCGACTCACTTTTTTCAATCATGAATGCCGTGCCTTCGCGGGCGAGGTTAAGCGCCCGGTTGACGGAGGTGCTCTTATCCTGGAAGCTGAGGGTGTCAAAGGCAGCCCTGCAGTTGAAATCCGTGAGTTTCCTGGCTGCAGCCGTATCGCCGTAATGATAATAGTCGCCCGAGAAATAATGGGCAGGAGTGAACAGCCTGGTTCTGCTGAATTCATCGAAATAGGCGTCGGACCTGGTCTTGTACCTGCCGGAGAGGGAATCGATGAAAAATGAGAGTTCGGTTGTATTCAGCATGGCATAGTTGGAACGGTAGAGATCCATCCCTGACCTGCTGAGACCGAAACCGGTCAGCTCGATGACCATAGTCTGTTCGCTGAACTTGTCACGCCGGAAGGGGTACTTTCTCTTTTCCTGCGGCACATTCTTCTCCTCTATGTCTTTGTAGGCATTCCCGTTGAAGAGGGTCAGGATGAGGCCGCTCTCGTCGGCGGTGACGGACATGTAGCCGGAGTCAGCGTGGATGACGGCCGTGTTGCCAATCCCTTCGCGGTGGTCATAAATGTAGATGCCTTCAAGCCTGTTGGTCTCGGGGTCCTTGTCTGTGATCTTAATGCTGAACCCGTCGATACCGTTAAAGAATGTGCCTGCCTGAATATTCAGTTCCGGTCTCTTGCGGCGTATATCGTGGAGGAGAGTGCGTGCCTTGCGGGTTGAAATGGGCAGTATGTAGTCGGCAAAGAGGAATGATGCAACAGCCAGGAAAGATGCGAACACGAATATGGGCAACATGATACGCTGCAGTGGCACACCTGAAGATTTGAGGGCCGTCAGTTCAAGGAATTCTCCCATGTTGCCGAAGGTCATCAGGGAAGCGAGGAGGATAGCGAGTGGCAGGGAGAGAGGGACGAAAGTAAGGGAGAACTGGAAGAGGAGCTCGGCAAGCACCTTCAGGTCAAGGCCTTTGCCCGCGAGTTCATCGACATACATCCAGAGGAACTGGAGGATAAAGATTATGAGCACAATAAAGAACGTAAGGATCAACGGTCCTATGAACGATCTTATCATAAACAGATCGATTTTCTTCATTGTCTGGGGTGTGGTGCAAACGTACGTTAAATTTGAGAAAGATGCAATGCTCTTTCAATCGGTGAGGCCGAGTACTTTCCTGAGGTTTGAGATCTGTGTGTCCCACAGGTCCCTTGCGTCATCTACCTCCTCCTCTTCGGCGTGGTCGGTGATCATCAGTGCGGTGTCACCGGTCAGTTCATGGATCACAAGACGGAATTCAAAGAAGTTTGTTTCGGTGTCAGCGAAGTCGAGCCAGTCGAACCGTACAGACTTGTTTTCCCTGACGTAGATGAGGCGGGCGCGGGCTCCGGTCTTGTCCCACCAGAAGGTATAGATGTCGCCGTCGACGGTGACGTTGTCAGCGAACCATTCGGCGAGGCCTTCGGGGGTGCTAAGCCGGTCAAAGAGGACACGGGTGGGGGTGTTCAGAGTGTATTCAATTTCAAATCTCAATCTCATTTCAGGATGCGAGTGTGATGCAATATAAAAATAATACCTGAAAAGAAAAAGTTTGCAGGTCAAAATGAAAAAATATTTATATTTGCACCCGCGTTTTGACACCGCCCGACAGGTCGGGGCAATTGGTTAGAGTGTCCCGTCCGCCAGCTGGCGGATCGGGAATGTCAGGAGTTCAATGAAATAGTTTTTGGCGAGATAGCTCAGTTGGTTAGAGCGCATGATTCATAATCATGAGGTCCGGAGTTCAATTCTCCGTCTCGCTACAAAGAAAAGCCCAAGCACGAAGTGCGAAGGCTTTTTTGATTCAGAATGGAGCTGAAAACTTGTTTTCATGCGACAGGATGAAACAAAAAAGTCAGGAGCAGCGCATCGCTCTGCGGTGCTTTTCTTTGTAAGTGCCTCCACTAGAGAATCACGACAGCGACGCTGGCGTAATTCTCCGTCTCGCTACAACAGAGAGCCCGGTATGAAGTGCCGGGCTCTCTGTTGTCAGGCTCTCCGCCTGTGAATCATGGCCCGCTTTCATGCGAGCCGTTTTTTTTGTTCTGTAATGAAGGAAACGATCAGGTAATTATCTATTCACACTTAAGGTTCGTGCGCTGTGCTTTCGCTGCCTCGGCAAAGGGGCCGTAGAGGGCATTCTTGAATGATGCGCAAGCTGCAGAGGTCTCTCCCTTGCCAACCTGGGCAACGGCAAGCTGATAGTAGAACATTGCCTTGGCCTCAGCATCACCTGTCTCAAGATCGAGACCCTTCTGCGCATACTCTGCTCCGCTGGTGAAATTATTCTGCTTGTTGTAAACATCGGCGAAGAAGTAGAACAGTGTCTTGTCGTCGCCGTATTTGGCGGCTTTGTTTAAAAGCCCCATTGCCTCGTCAAGGTCGTTTGCCGCGCTTGCCTTTGAGCCTGCAGCACGGAAATATTCAAGAGCAACACCTTTAGCTGTCACAGCCTTGTCATCATCTTTCTCCGGAACGAGCTTGCCCAGGAATAGATCTATGTTTTCTTCAAAGGCTGCCGCATTGTCCTGGTTCTTGTAGATCAGGGCCTTGTTGTATATTGAAGCGATATGATCAGGGTTCAGGGTCAGAACGCTGTCAAATGCCAGCAGAGCATTGTCATAGTCATTGGCGGTAAAGAAATCAGTAGCCATCCTGTAATAGCCGTTTACCAGGATCTTGTTTGAATTCTCCTTGTGAGCAGCGCTTCCGTATTTGTCAGCCATGGCATAAGCTGTCTTTGACGCCTGGATAATCTCAGCTGCCGGTTTCTTCTCGTTATAGGCAGTGGCGGCCAGTTTATAGTAAAGCCCTGGCAGAGCCTTTACGGCATTCTGCTTCAGGTCATTGGCGGTCTCCCCAACCTGATCCGAAAGAGTAATCACCTTTTCAAATGCGGCGATGGCAGCAGGCACATCTGTCTGCATGGCCTTGGCTCCCTCATTGTATACTGCTATAACTTCATTCCTGTCCTGCGCACTGAGGCTGACTCCGAACAATGCAGAAACAACTATCATTCCTGCGATTAATTTCATATTATTCTTCTTCATTTTATTCTGTTTACCTGGTTATTACTTGTCAACGTTAAACTTTACGGTCCGTAAATATAGAAAATATGATTTGTTTTTTTCTAATGTTGTGATTTTTAAGTCATTTTTATGGTGATCGCGGGAACACCGGCATTTCTGGCGCTTCGTTGATTTTGAAATCCCGTGTGGGTCTCACTTTGAAATAAATGATGTAACTTCAATGTCTGCACGAAAGGGTAAGACAATGTCAATAAAATCAAACGAACCGGAATTAATGAATATATCCTGAGGGTTGCCTGGGCAGCCCACCGCGGAGCAGGTGAAACGACCGGTGCCGAGGCCGTAATCTTAATGCGGACGATGCTTCCTGCGGAAGCTTTTATAATGGTTGATTCACAGCCGGACATCATACTTTTCATGAGCGGCGGATCCGAGAGAAGTGCTATTGAGATGGCTGACCCGGACCGTCCGGTGCTCCTCCTGAGTATCAGGGGAAACAATGCCTATGCCGCGGCAACCGAGGTGATGGCATGGATGGGGAGCCACAACAGGATTGCTATGCTCTCAGACGCCACCGACGCCTCGGAATCCGGACTGATAGAACGGTGGAGGGCAGCAGCCGGTGTATGGCAAAAACTTGAGGGTAAAAGAGCAGGCCTGGTTGGTACTGTATCAGAGTGGCTGGTGGCATCAGATGTCTCTGCCGAAATACTCCGTCAGCGTTTTGGTGTTAACCCTGGTCGGGATACCCTGGACACAACTGCCGGATTTCAGCAATGAAGAACCTGACAATGCACTGTTAAGCCGGTTCGGCGGACAAAAGTCAGCGGGACTTGATGAAGCGTCAAGGATACTGACCCTTATTGCGCAGGGTTATATCAGACAATAACCTTACCGCAGTAGGAGTGGAGTGTTTCAGCCTTGTGCAGCAGCGAAAGGTGACGGCATGCCTTGCGCTGGCTCAACTGAACTCAGAAGGAACCGTTGCTGCATGTGAAGGAGACCTCGCCTCTATGGCAGGCATGATGGCCGGACAGGAAGCTACCGGAATTGTACCATGGATGGCAAACACGACACGCCTGACAGAAAAGACCCTCATTCTCTCACACTGTACAATTGCCTTCGATCTGGTCAGTGATATAAAACTGCCAACTCACTTTGAGACGGACAATTCCCTTGCCATAGACGGACAAATGACGGCTACGGAGGTTACAATCTTCAGGTTTTCGGAAAGCCTCGACAGGGTCTTCATTGCCGAAGGCAGAGTGGCAGGCAGACCCAGGCTGCCCGATGCCTGCCGCACGCAGGTGGAAATTGAACTTCCTGGGAATAAGCTGAAGCTATTGAGAGAGAGGCCGTTAGGTAATCACCTACTGGTGCTGCCGGGGAGACATGCTGGCCTTGCTTGAACTTACCTTTCGGTACAGAGGTATTAAAGTAGTTGAATAGCGCGCCATTCCTCATGGAGTCATAACAATCGCCTTGATACACTTTTTTTGTAACTTGTTCTATGCCTAAAAGATAAGAGAGATGATAGTCACATGTGTTCATGTTAAGGTCAGACCTGAGAAAATTCAGGAATTCATTGAGGCAATGACTGACAATCACCGTGGTTCTGTTAAGGAGCCGGGAAACCTCAGGTTTGACGTACTCCAGCAGGCTGACGATCCCGCCAGGTTTATGATCTATGAGGCATATGAGTCAGAGGAGGCTGTCAGGCTGCACAAAGAGACATCACATTATCTGAAGTGGAGGGATACAGTACAGGGATTTATGGCCGAAGATCGTTACGGTGTGCGGTACAACGTAATTGAACCATTAGAAAGATCACAGTGGTGAAGCCTTTTAATTTTGCACCACTGCCGTTGATATATTTCGGAAGCGGAAAGATCAATGCGCTTCCGGGAGTAATTTCGAACTGCGGGAAGTCTGTACTGTTGGTGACCGGGGCAAGATCCTTTATGGACTCCCGGCGTGCCGGCCGCCTGTTCGACCTGTTTGGGAGCAGCGGCATCGCTTTTCAGCACCTTCCGGTTCGAAATGAGCCTTCGCCGGAGACAGTGGATGAAACAGTTCTGAAATTCAGGGGCAAAGAGATAAATGTTGTTGTAAGCATAGGGGGCGGGAGCGTTATTGACGCGGGGAAGGCCATATCTGCCATGCTTGGCAAAACTGGGTCAGTCAGGGAGTACCTGGAAGTGGTGGGCGATAAGGAGCACCCAGGCACAAAGGTGCCGTTCATTGCCGTACCGACAACATCCGGTACAGGAAGTGAGGCCACAAAGAATGCGGTCATTTCACAGGTGGGAAAGGACGGGTTTCAAAAGGTCACTGCGTCATGACAACCTTGTCCCTGATGCAGCAATAGTCGATCCGGAACTTACGCTTGATTGCCCGCCGGAAATAACGGCAGCTGCAGGAATGGACTGTTTCACACAGCTGACCGAGGCATACCTCTCAACGAAATCGAATGAATACACTGACGCCCTGGCCCTGGAAGGAATAAGGGCGATAAAACGGTCGCTCGTCAGATCATATACTCACGGCGATGATATTGAAGCCAGGTCTGATATGTCATTTGCGGCTCTCACATCCGGCATCTGCCTTACAAATGCCGGACTTGGGGCGGTGCACGGAATGGCAGGAACTATTGGAGCTCTTTTTGATATTCCCCACGGAGTCGTCTGCGGTACTCTGATGGCAGTCGCGAATGAGATGACGGTGAGAGAACTGAGAGGAATATCCCGGGTCCATCCCTCCTTAAAAAAATATGCGGTGCTGGGAAGATTATTTAGCGCAAGCAAGGGGAAGGACGATAATTATCATATTGACAGCTTTATCGGATACCTGCACGAGACCACTGACAGGCTTGACCTGCCCCGGCTTGCCGGTTATGGTATCGGAACCGAAGACCTGGCTGTTATATCCTCAAAATCTGACGTGAAAAACAATCCGGCAGAACTGCCTGCCGGCATCCTGTCAGAGATTCTTGCACGGAGACTGTGATCAGCGAGAAAGAACGGATGTAAAAACCGTGATCATTTCAGCTTATCCCGGAAGCTCACTGACGGAGACAGGATTAATGTGCAGCGTGTTTGAATATTAATCGTCTTTAACCTGAACTCTGAAGCCTAAGAAATGATCCGAAATTATTTTCGCATTGCACTGCGCAATATCGCGCGTCACAAAGTCTTTACATTCCTTAATATAGCCGGTCTGGCAATCGGAATGGCAGCTTCTCTTCTGATACTGTTATGGGTTCAGGATGAGCTCAGCTATGATAAATTCAACAAAAAGGGTGAGAACATTTACCGGGTTGAGGAGGATCAGTTTTATTCGGGTGAGAGGTATCATGTCACAGTGACACCACACCCCAGCGGACCTGTATGGAAGGAGAGGATACCGGAGATTGTTGAGCAGGCTCGCATAAACAGGCTCCCCCGTATTCTTTTTCGCAATGAGGATAAGGTATTTTTTGAGTCGTCCATAGTCGCATCTGATTCGGGGTTGTTTAATATGTTCACCCTGCCGCTGTTGTGGGGTGACGCTGAGACCGCACTGAGTGCTCCATACTCTATTGTTCTCTCTGAAAAACTTGCAAAAAAGTATTTCGGTGACACAAACCCTCTTGGTAAGACAGTTACGCTGGAGAACAAATTCCAGTTCATGGTCACCGGCGTAATGAAAGAGATACCTCGAAATTCAATATTCACCTTTGAAGGGGTAATTCCCTATTCTTTCCTTAAGGAGATTGGCGCAGTAAGTAATTCCTGGGGCAGCCAATTCAATATTTACATTTGTCGAGCTTGCGGAGGGATCTGACATAGAAAGTGTAAACAAGAAACTCACGGACGTGGTGCTTGAGTATCATCCGACGACGACCACCAAATTCAGCGTCTTTCCCTTTCTTGACATTCACCTGCATTCTCAGTTTGGCTTTAAAGAGACCAGGGGTCCTGTGATAGTGATATATATATTCTCCCTGATAGCTGTGTTTGTTCTTCTTATAGCGTGCATAAACTTCATTAACCTGTCAACGGCCAAGGCGTCATCCAGGTCGAAGGAGATTGGCATAAGAAAGGTTGTCGGGGCTGACCGGAAAACCATGATAGTCCAGTTCATGTCAGAGTCGCTTATCCTTGTTGCCCTGTCGATGATACTGGCACTTATATTAGTCGGTTTGTCACTCCAGCTATTCAATAATGTATCGGGGAAAGAGTTTGCTCTGACGGACCTGTTACATGGGAAATTTATAATCAGTTTCATTATCATTGGCATTCTTGCCGGGTTTTTGTCAGGACTATACCCCGCCTTCTATCTGTCTGCAATTAAACCTGTCGCCACACTGAAGGGTGAGGGTCTGTCAGGGAAAGGCAACGGAACGCTCCGGAGGGTCCTTGTTGTGGTTCAGTTTTCACTGTCGGTTATTATTGCTGTTTCAGCTGTTTTCATGTTCATGCAGCTTAGATTCCTTCAGAATAAAGATCTTGGATTTGACAAGGAGGATCTGATAGCGATACCCATGTCTGAGGAAATGAAAGGGAAATTCTATTCACTAAAGAGGGAACTGTTAAAAGAGACTCTCATTCATGGAGTGACTGCCGCGCTTCATAACCCTGTGATGATGGGAAGTAACTCAGGAGGTGCCAGCTGGGATGGCAAAGACCCTGACAAACATGTGCTTATCGGAACAAATGGAGTCGATTATGATTACCTGGAGACTATGGAGATGGAGCTTGTGTCAGGACGTGATTTTTCAAGGGAGTTTACCGCTGACCTGGCAAGGGATACAACAGGTAATTTTCTTATAAATGAAGAGGTCGTAAGGCTCATGGATATAGGTGACCCTGTCGGGAAGAATTTCAGGTTTATGGGCATTCAGGGAACAATTGTAGGTGTGCTGAAGAACTTTCATTTCAAGGGTGCGGATCAGACGATTGAACCCATGGCTTTTGCGCTTACTGACACCAGCTTCCTCAGAGTTATCCTTGTAAGATTAACACCCGGTAAAACAAAGGAGTCACTTGCATCTGTTGAGAAAACATGGAATGAGATAGTCCCCGAATTCCCTCTCCAGTACACATTTATTGACCAGGATTATGAGAATCTGTTCCGGACAGAGATGCGTCTGGCGGATCTGTTAAAGTATTTCACGGTGCTGGCCTTGATTATTGCCTCCCTGGGTCTTTACGGGTTGTCATCATATTCAACCGAAAGGAGGACGAACGAGATAGGAATCAGAAAAGTGATGGGGGCTGATTCTCTTATTGTCATTCATACTATGGCAAAGGAGTACCTTGTTCTGGTAATGATATCACTGCTTATTGCACTTCCGGCAGGGTGGGTGATAGTACATAAACTGTTACAGCAATTCGCATACAGAATTGATATGAACCTACTTGTCTTTGCAGGGATAGCTGCCGGGACTATAATAATCGCGATGCTGACAGTAGGTTACCAGGCTTATAAGGCATCCTGCATCAATCCTGCCGAGGCGCTGAAAATAGAGTGATTTTACCGCAGGCAACACAAAATTCAGAGACGAGTTATTTATTTATAATCACATCAAACCAGTGAGGTATGTTTAGCAACCTAATCAAGTACAGTTTACGGTCATTCAAACGTCAGAGATCGTACATTATCATTAATATACTGGGACTTTCCATTGGAATAGCCTGCAGTCTCCTCATCGCCATTTTTGTGTTAAATGAGGCAAGCTATGATAAGTTTAACGAGAAGAAGGACCGGATTTACAGGCTGGTCCTGAACGGTAAGATAGGAGGGCAGGAGATAGTAGGAGCCTTCACGCCGGCCATAATGGGTCCCACCATGCTTGAGGAGTTTCCCGAGGTGGATGATTATCTGCGAATGACAGGTTCGGGTCCAACGGTGGTTGAATATGAATCGCGTATTTTTACCGAAGACAATCTGATACAGGCAGATTCGTCATTCCTTAACTTTTTTACCATTCCGGTCATCATGGGAGATCCTCAGAAGATGCTTAACGCTCCTCACAAGGTTGTGCTGACCGAATCAACGGCAAAAAAGATTTTCGGAGAGGAATCACCGATCGATAAAGCCCTTAAGATTGGGTCAGATACAGTGAGCTACATTGTCACGGGCGTGATCCGCGGATATTCCTGAGAACTCCCATTTTGAGGCGAACATAATAACCTCTTTCCTGACCAATCCCCGGTCAGCGGCTCCTGACTGGACAAGCAACAGCTTCAGTACCTACCTTCTGTTGAATCCCAATGCCAGTGCATCAGATGTAGAGATGAAGATCACAGATTTACTGGTAAAGTATGTCGGTCCTGAGCTGCAGAAGTGTCATGGGAATAACAATCGAAGAGTTCCTGTCACAGGGCAACAGATATGAGTATTTCCTTCAGAACCTGGCAGATATACATCTTGATCCTTCAGTTCAGCAGGAATTCAAGGCTGCCAGCGACCCCAAGTACCTGGCTATTTTCGGAAGCGTTGCTATACTCATTGTGCTTATTGCAGCTGTCAACTTCATGAACCTGTCAACCGCCCAGGCCTCCAGAAGGGCAAAGGAGGTGGGGATAAAAAAAGTCGGAGGATCGACACGGGGAATGCTTGTCACTCAGTTCCTTGCGGAATCATTTATCCTTTCGTTCATCTCACTGCTGTTCGCCCTTTTAATTATTAAGGTAAGCCTTCCCTACTTCAGTAACCTTCTCGGCACGACATTGGAGCTTGATCTGCTTTCCCACTGGTATACAATTCCGGTTATGCTGCTTTTTACGGTTGTAGTCGGACTGCTTGCAGGCAGCTACCCGGCCATGTTCCTTTCATCATTCAATCCGTATGAGGTTCTTAAGGGAAGCATCTCGGGAAGCATGAAGAACGGCAGGATGAGAAGGGTTCTGGTCGTATTCCAGTTTGCAGTCTCGATTTTGCTCATTGTCGGAACAGTGGTGATGTACAGGCAGATAAGCTTTATGCTCAATAAAGATGTGGGCTTCAATAAGGATCAGTTAATCGTTATTGAAAGGGCTCATGTGCTCGGACCCCGGTGGAAGGCGTTCAAGGATGCAGCAAAGGAGATCCCGGGAGTGGTAAATATCGCCAGCTCAACGGCAGTTCCAGGCAGGAACAATAATAACAACGGGTACCTAATTGAGGGGAGAAAGGATGAATCCTTTCTGATGGTTACCAACTGGGTCGACTACGATTACCTTGATACGTATGGGATGAAGCTTGCCTCAGGAAGGTTCTTCAGTGAATCCTATGCGACTGACAGTGAGGCTTGCCTGGTTAATGAGAGTGCTGTCAGGGAATTTGGGCTTGACCAACCGGATCAGACAAGGATCATCAGGCCACGGTGACGAGGGGCGTCTCTTGCATATGCCAATAATCGGGGTTGTCAATAACTTCAATCACGAGTCACTGCGCAATCCCATTCAGCCATACATCTTCTGCTTCAAGGGCGATGATCAGTCGTGGGGCTACCTGACCGTGAAGCTGGCGGCACAGAATTATTCAGAGACAATAGGTAATATTGAAAAGCTCTGGAAAGAATTCACGGCCAACAATCCGTTGCAGTACTATTTTGTTGACGATGACTTTGAAAATATGTATAAACAGGAGAAGCAGAACGCACAGATGGCGGTTATTTTTTCCATCCTGGCTCTCTTTATTGCTGCCCTGGGTCTTTTCGGACTGACCTCATATACCGTTGAACAGCGCACAAAGGAGATCGGGGTAAGAAAGGCCATGGGATCTTCCGTGACGGGAATCTATGTCGTGATATCAAAGGAGGTGGTGATCCTGGTCTCTGTATCAGCCCTCCTGGCCTGGCCTCTGATCTGGTATTTTGCCGGGAAATGGCTTGAAAGCTTCCATTACAGGATAGAGCTGGGATTGCCGATGTTTATAGCAGGACTTGCAGTTGCACTTGCGATAGCCCTGATGACAATAAGCTACCGGATTGTGAGAGCCGCAAGAATCAACCCTGCACAGTCGCTTAAGTATGAATGATAAATTTCCGGCTGATAATACCGCGATCAGTACATTCTGTTGATTAGCTGACCAAACTCATCACGTTTCCTTAGCGGGAAACTAAAAGTATTACCATCCCTGGTAACTACATTTAATCCTTTGGCAGAAAATAATCCCTGGCTGAAATATATGACTTCCAGTATGTTGTCAAACAGAATCTCAAGGTTGAACTTCTCAGTCTCGTCCATCAGGGTCTTAAAATATAATCCCTGGTTTGTGACTATCAGTTTTCCTGCTACAGTGGTCTTTTCTATCACCTGGCTGGTATCACCGGCTTTTAGTACAACCTCGTTGGGTTTAAGTTTGACTGTCATGACCTTGACTTTTGGTTTATAATACAGTTGCCAAAAAATTGTTTCTTTCATATTAAAGACGCCCGACGGAATTATTTGCTGCATTATACACAGAAGTATATGTTTACTATGCTCGTCCTGTTACCGCTATTATCTCTTTTACTTTATCTTTATGTCCATTAGCATGTTGTAAGATTATGAGATTCTATTATTTAAAAATCGGATTCAGAAACATACTGAAGAACAAACTTTTCTCCCTGATCAACATAATCGGGCTGGCAGCTGGCATTACAGCGTTTCTTCTTATTTTTCTTTATGTGAGGTTTGAGAGAAGCTATGACCGGTTTCACCAGGACAGTGACCGGATTTACAGGTTACGCTATGAGCGTTCAAGCGCTGAGGGAGAGTCGGTGAAGTTTGCCTCATGCTGCCCTCCGGCGGCGATAAGAATAAGGGAATTGTATCCTGAGGTTGAGAAGATTGCCAGAGTATTCAGGTACAGGGCAACTGTCATTTTCGGCGACAGGAAATATTACGAAGAACGGATGTTCTTTGTTGAACCGCAGTTCTTTGATGTATTTGATACAGAGATGATAACAGGTGACCCTGCCACAGGAATATCAGGTGCCAACACTGCTTTCATTTCCGAGTCATATGCTAGAAAATACTTTGGAGATGATGAACCGCTGGGTAAGACCATTAATGTTGACAGGGAGATGAGCTTCGTCATCACCGGCGTTTTCCGGGATTTTCCCGGTAACTCCCATCTCAGGATTGATATAATGTTGTCATGGCCAAACCTTCTTACGCATTATGGCCCTGATGTTGAAATGTCATGGGGTGATACCGGATTTTTTACCTATCTCGTTTTAAATCCATCGGCCAGCGCTACGGAGTTTGAAGACAAACTTAAATCACTAGTTGAGAAAGATTTTGGTGAGGTGCTGAGATACTACAAGCTCACCCTGGACCTGAAGGTTCAACCTCTTACGGATATTCATCTCAACTCGGCGTTTATGCAGGAGCTCGAGGCGAACGGCAACAGGACAACTGTGACGTTACTGAGTATAATTGCATTTTTCATCCTGATAATCGCATGGGTTAATTATATAAATATTACAACAGCCCGGTCGCTTACGAGAGCCATGGAGGTGGGGCTGAGTAAAGCCATGGGGGCAGGCAGGAAACAGCTTATGGCCCAGTTCTTTGTTGAGACTATCCTGATCAATGTTGCTGCAATAGTGGTCTCTCTGTTGTTTATTGCCCTGGCATGGCCGTCATTCTCCGATTTTACCGGTATCCCGAAAGAATATGTCGTCTGGCGTCAGGGCTGGTTCTGGTTAACCACCGGATTGCTCTTAATCGCCAGTGTTCTTCTCTCCGGAACATACCCTGTATTTGTCCTGACCTCTTTCTCAACATCAGAGGTCCTGCGAGGCAAGTATCTGCACTCGGGAAGCGGCATATTAATAAGAAAGATACTGGTTACCTTCCAGGTTGTCATGGCCATCAGTCTTATCACCTGTACTATCCTTGTCTTCCGCCAGGTGACATTCCTGAGGAATCAGGACAAAGGGATAACGATCTCTAATGTTCTTGCAGTCAGGGCACCACGTGTCAGGGACGCCACCTTTGGGAGCGAACTCCTCGCTTTCAGGGAGGAGTTGCTGAAGAACCAGATAATTGACAAGTTCAGTGTCGGTACTGAAGTGCCTGGCCGGCAGATACTATGGGACGCGGGAGGAATTTTCAGGGTCGGATCAGACCAGAGCAAGAATTATCAGATTATTGGCATTGATTATGATTACATCCCCCTCCTGGAAGCAAAAATCATTGCGGGAAGGAACTTTGACAGAACATTTTCTGATTCATCTTCACTTTTACTCAATGAGACGGCTGTCAGATGGATGGGTTTTGAAACCTCAGAGGAGGCGGTAAACCAGAAGGTTAACTACTGGGATAACATATACACCATTGCCGGAGTCGTAAAAGATTACCGTCAGCAGTCGCCCAAGGAGGCATTTGAACCTCATATATACCGTTTCATGCCACACGGTCGTGATGTGCGGGGGTTTTTCATGATGAAATTCCGGCCCGGCGATGAGGCCGGAATCCTTCAGCTTGCTGAAAAAAAATACAATGAGTTCTTCCCTGATAACCCCTTTGACTATTTTTTCCTCGAAGATTATTATGATCAGCAGTACCGCGATGAAAAGCTACTCGGAACGGTCTTTGGCATATTTGCCCTGCTGGCTATAATTGTCACCTGTCTTGGTATATTCGGACTGACATCATTCCTCATGCTCCAGAAAGTAAAGGAAATCAGCATCCGAAGGGTAGTGGGGTCGAGTGGGATTAGTATTATTATGTTGTTTTCCAGGGAGTTTATCCGGATTACGGTAGTATCATTTATTATCGCAGTTCCTCTCTGTTACTACTGGGTAAGTGAATGGCTGAAAGCATTCGAGATCAGGATGGATATAGCCGTGTGGAATTTCATTTTGCCATTTGTGATTGTACTGACGTTAACATTGGTTACAATCGGGGTGATTGTCCACAAAGCTGCATCTGTCAACCCTGCTGATAACCTAAAGAGCGAATAAAATGCCGGTTGTTTAGTACGGGATCCTGTCGGTCCTCTTCTTTCTATTACTTACAGACCACCACAGGCATGGCCCCTGACCCGGTTTTCATCCCTTCCGGCATGGCCCCTGACCCGGTTTTCATCCCTTCCGGCATGGCCCCTGACCCGGTTTTCATCCCTGCCGGCATGACCCCCGACCCGGTTTTCAGCCCCTCCTCCATGACCCATGTTGCAAGTTTCAGCCAGGGGTGGCTCTGCAAAAAGCACCGGCAAGCCCATCGTAAACGGATTTCTTCTGACTGGCCTGGGTTATCAGGGTCTTACTCATATTTCAGAGCATTTACCGGATTTGTTCTTGATACTCTTACGATATGGAAAATAATTGTAACGAGAGATACAGAAAGAAGTATAATGGCAGCCAGGACTATCAGCCACCATGAAACGGAGGTGTGATAGGCAAAATTCATCAGCCATTTGTTCATCGTTATGACAGCTACAGGTGATCCAATGATAATTGCAACGACCACCCATTTCAGGAAATTAGCAGACAACAATTTGATTATCAGGGCGCTTGTTGCTCCAGAGACTTTCCGTATGCCAATCTCCCTCGTTTTTTCCTGTGCCAGAAATGATGAGAGACCCAGAAGTCCCAGACAGGCGATCAGGATGGCCACGAAGGCAAAATAGACAAGGATTCTGCTGAGCGTGGATTCCCCCTGGAATTGCCTCCCATAAAATTCATCAAGGTATTGGTATTCAAAGGGGAACCCCGGAGCAAACTTATTCCAGACTCCCTCTATCTGTTGCAACGCCTTCGGCATATTTTCAGGGTTAATTTTTATGCATACTGTATTATACCAGTTGCCGAAACAAAATAGTGCGGGACCGATGGAATCTTTTGGAGAGACATAATGATAATCGTCAATCACACCGATAACTTCGATATCATTTTTCGGAATGGTAGTAAGGTAGTATTGATGTTTAAGGAAGCTCCCGACGGGATTTTCCATGCCAAAAAATTCGACTGCTTCCCTGTTCAGTATGCATACTCCCAGTCTGTCATTTGGTCTTTGCCAGTCGAAATTCCTCCCCTCAGTAATTTTGACACCAAGCATTGGAAGAAATGAAGGATCAACGGTGAATACAGGAAAACCGGTCTCCACTCCCTGGTATGAAAAGCCTTCATAGTTGTTGACCGTTCCGGGAGGAGCACTTGTAAATGCAATCTCCTGAATGTCCGGAATTGACATTATTTCATTCTTAAACGCTTCTCTTTTACCGTTGATGTCACCGTCCATCCTCAGGAGAATTATATTTTCAGTATTAAATCCCGTTTTATACTTTTTCATAAAACTGATTTGTCGGATTACGACAAACACCGACAGGATTAGAATAATTGAGATTGTGAACTGGAAGATCACGAGAATGGTCCTGAATGGTGATCTTGAGACACCGCGGCCTCCGAACCTGCGCAAGTATTGAATGGGGTTGAAGGAAGAAAGTCTGATTGCAGGGTATATGCCAGCCAGAAAACCTATCAGTGTCACAATCAGAAAGTAGGCAATAATATATGAGGCGGTAAGATAATAGTCAAGAGCAATATGTCCACCGGTCAGATGGTTAAATTCAGGCAGGATAATCCGGATTATCAGAATTGCCAAGAGAGAGGAAATAAAACAGAGGATTATTGATTCAAAAAGAAACTGCATGAATAATTGCTTCTGTGAAGCCCCGAATACTTTTTTTACACCCACTTCCCGTACCACGGTTGAGGATTTGGCAATTGTAAGATTAATAAAGTTAATGCAAGCGATTACCAGCGTCAGAATCGATACGAGCAGGAAAACATGAACAAACTTCAGGTTCCCATGCAGGTGGGATGGGAAATGCACTTCATGAAAATATATATCTTTCAGAGGGACCAGCTCATTTTCATTGCCTTCAGCCGTCCCTCCATGCTTAACGTACAGATCGCCAGTGAACTTTGTCATTCTCTCAGTGAGGTTCTCTATGTCAACGCCTTCGCTTATCAGGAAGTAAGTTGGGAACTGTGTAGTCCCGAACGAATAGAGATAATCTGACTGGGGCATAACCTTGCCGAGTGTGACAAAGGAGGCTATGGCATCAACGGGCATATGCGTCCGGCTGACATCTTTTATCACCCCCGTAACTGTAGCTTCGAAGCGGTTGTCAATCTTCACTGCCTTACCGACAGGATTTATGTAGCCAAACAGCGTGTGAGCGGTGGTTTCAGTCAGAACAATGCTGAAAGGGGTCACAAGTGCCTCTTTGGGCTCGCCGTACAGAAACTCATATGTAAAAATATCAAACAGGGTGGAGTCGGCCAGGAAGGTGTTCTTTGCCAGTATTGACTCCTTATCGTAGGTTAGCAGCGTTGACCCCATACCGGAGAATCTGACGAACTTCTCAATCTCAGGAAACTCATTTTTGAAAGCCGGGCCGATAGCTGAGACCATATAAACAGAGCCCCCTATCTCTATCCGGCAGATGTTATCAATATTCTTATTGTATTTGTCATAAGAAAACTCATTTTGCACCCACAGAATGATGAGTATAAAAACTGCTATCCCAACTGACAACCCAAAGATATTAATCAGTGTAAAGCCCGTGTTCCTTTTGGACTTACGCCACATCAGGGTTAAGTTTTCTTTTATCATAGTGCAGAGTATTTAGGGTACAAAGAATATCATAATGAAAAACCTGCCCGGAGTCCTGTTACAATGTAAAAGACGACGTATTTATTTGCCCGATGCGTATGATCATAAGTAAATATCTGATGACTATCGGATAACCTGATTATTTTTGTGTAAAAAATGTCTATTAATTTGACACATTCCGGTTTTTATGCCGTCTTTTATATAAAGATTTCATTATGATTAAAGGAACCATTCTTATTGTTGATGAGGACCGCGATTTTCTGAAGTTACTTGAAGAGGCTCTGCACAGGGAATACGAACAGGTTATAGCAATCACCTCTCCAAAAAGCATCAATGAGGTACTCCGTAAAACAGTTGTGGATGTTGTACTCCTGGAATCAAACTACAAATCAGTTGTCAGGAATGGCAATGAAGGCCTCTACTGGCTGAAGGAGATCCTGGCCTATGACAGCAATATGAGCGTGGTTATTGTAACTGCCTCAGGAGACATCGGGCAGGCTGTCAGGGCGATAAAAGAAGGGGCGATGGATTTCATTTTAAAGCCTCTGGACAGGAACAGGCTTCTGACTACCATCAATAATGCCCTGCAGCTCAGGTTGTCAAGACTTGAGGCTTACTCGCTGAAGGAGGACAACAGGCAGTTGAAGAAAGTGATAAATAATGGCAGGGAAAAAATCATGCAGGGAGCTTCACCGACGATGATCAACGTGATGAACATTGTCAGAAAGGTAGCCGGGACAGACGCCAACGTGCTGATAACAGGAGAGAACGGAACGGGGAAGGAGCTTATCGCCAGGGAAATCCATAACCGTTCCGCAAGGTCAGGAGAACTGATGGTCAGTGTTGATATGGGGTCAATAACAGAGTCTCTCTTTGAAAGTGAACTATTCGGACATGTTAAAGGAGCATTCACTGATGCAAAGGAAGACCGCAAGGGCAAGTTTGAGCTGGCACAGAAGGGTACTCTTTTCCTTGACGAAATAGGCAATCTTTCTCTCGCTTGCCAGGCGAAGCTTCTGAGTGCCCTCCAGAACAGGTATATTGTCAGAGTGGGCTCAAACAGGCAGATTCCTGTTGACATAAGGCTGGTATGCGCTACTAACTGTGACCTCATGAAGATGGTCAGTGAGGGGAGATTCAGGGAGGACCTGCTCTACCGGATAAACACAATAATGATAGAAGTACCTCCTTTACGTGACAGGGTGGATGATATACCAATCCTGGCAAATTATTTCCTCAGGGTTCATTCTGAGCGATATAATAAGGGCCAGATGAAGATAAGCACCTATGCTCTCGAGAAACTTGCCAATCACGATTGGCCCGGCAATGTGAGGGAGCTACAGCATTCCATTGAAAAAGCTGTTATCATGAGTGAAAATCCGCTCCTTAAACCATCAGACTTTGCCTTTTCATCATCTCCGGTGCGTTATATCAGTCAGGAGATGACACTTGAGGAGATGGAGAAAAAGATGATAACAGACAGTCTGAGAAAGTATGATAAAAATATCAGTGTTGTTTCCGGAAAGCTTGGTATTACGCGACAGACACTATACAATAAAATGAAGGTCTACGGATTATGACGGGGGTTGCCGATCCGGTTAAGTGTTTGTATCATATCAGTGATCGCAGTAATCCTGCATCTCATTCATTAAGTGCAAAATCAACTGCTGCAATGGCATGGATGGTGAGCGTGTTGATTACGGGGATTTTTATGTCTTCCTGTTTGAGGAGGAGAGGAATTTCAGTGCAACCCAGGACAATTCCTTCAGCTCCTCTTCCGTGAAGCTCTTTGCATATCTCAACGAAATGGTTTCTGGAAACATCAGAAAAAACTCCCTTAAGCAACTCATCTGAAATTGTCTTCTGGATGAAATCCCTGTCACTCAACCCCGGGATCAGCACCTCAATTTCCCTTTCATTCAGCCTGGATTTATAGAAATCCATTTCCATGGTCTGTTTTGTGCCAAGGAGGCCGACCCTGCTCATCTTCTTGCTCCTTATCTCCCTGGCCGCAGCGTCTGCGATATGAATGAAGGGTATATCAGTTTCCTGTGCAAGTCTCTCATAGAACTGGTGCAGGGTGTTCGCACACAGGACAATGCACTCAGCACCTGATCCGGCCAGTTTCAGTGTTGCATCAAGGATCAGATTATATACCCCTTCTTTGTTGTTCTGTTTATTGAACGCTTCTATTTCGCCATAATTGACTGAGTGGAGGATGCACCTGGAAAATGTAAGCCCACCAGCTCTTCTGTTAGTCTCCTCATTTATTATTCTGTAATACTCCGCACTTGATATCCATCCCGTGCCTCCAACCAATCCGATAGTCTTCATTTTTTCTTCAGTATTTCAGGAGAATAAAAATAGTTAGAATATTCATTTATTCATGTCTGAGCATATTTGCGGGATTCACTCTGGCCAGCTTAATAACATGGTAGCTGACGGCTGTGAGGGATATCAGCATTATTATCAGGAGGGAAAGAATGAAAACCCCGGTTCCGAAATTAATATGATATGTAAAATTTTGCAGCCATTTTGTCATTAACAGATATGCGACCGGCCATGCAGGCAGTATTGAGATCAATATCCATTTCAGCGTCTGGAATGTGATCAGACCAATTATTCCCGCCGGTTGTGCACCCATGACTTTCCTTATGCCCATCTCCCTGGTGCGGCTCTCCGTAGTGTAGGATGAGAGGCTGTATTGTCCGAGACAGGTAAGTATGACGGCCAGCAGAGCGGAGAGAATGAACAAAGATGCAAGTTTCATCTCTGACCTGTACATCATCTCCACGCGGTCGCTGAAAACTGAAACCGGGTTCAGGTAATGCGGAGACATTTCCTTTATTGTCATGTCAATAAATGTCAATGTTTCGGAGACAGTGCCTGGTCTCACCCGGATGGAAACATATCGCGGTAACTTAAACGCATCACTTCCTGTTGCGGCAAGGGCAAGCGGTTCAATGGCCAGATGCAGGGACTGGAAGTGGTAGTCTTCAATGACCCCGACAATAGTACCCAATCCTGCTTCCTTATTGAACCCGAATTTCTTCCCCACAGGATCATCCATTCCCATTATTTTTGCAGCCGTTTCATTAATTATAAAATTGCCTGATGTGTCTGAGGAAAAATCATCTGAGAAACCTCTTCCGGAAATGACTTTCAGGCCGTAGAAACCGATGAAATCATTACCTATCCCGGCTCTGTAGACAAACTGTTTTAACTCTTCCGGTTTGCCCTCCCATGACGCGTAAGAGGTACCCTGTGTGTTAACAGGAAGGTTTGAGGAAGTTGCCATATCCGTTATAGCCGGATTCTTTCTCAGTTCATTGAGCAATGTCCCGGGATTTTTTCTGATTGCCGGATCTTTGAGTTCCACCGTAATGATGTTTTCCTTTTCAAAGCCCAAATCAGAAGTTTCTATGAAGTTGAGTTGGCGCATGACCGTGAAGGTGCATACAAGGGCAACCATTGAAATTATATTCTGCACTACAATAAGGAAATTTCTAAGCTGCCATGACCTGTTGCCTCCCAGGGCCTTATAATTCTCATTAATCAGATTGACAGGGGAGATTGATGAAAGATGCATTGCCGGCAGGATGCCGGCAAGAACTCCGGTAGCCAGTGTGAGTAAAAAAACTGTTATAAACATCCGGTGCTCAAATATCATCCTGAAGGTGAAGGGTCGTTCACTGAATGAACTGAATGATGGCAGCAGAAGACCGGCAATGAAAATTGCAAGTACCAGTCCTCCGAGGGAGATTAACACCGATTCTGTTACGAGTTGAAACATGACCTCAGCCTTGCCGGCTCCGGAGGCTTTAAGGATGCCGGTTTCTCTTCCCCTGTTGTACGATCTTGCATTTGCCATGTTCATATAGTTGAAACAGGCGATCAGGAGGATGAGGATGCCGGCGGCAGATATCAGGTAAATGTACCTGATATCACCGTTACCTGAGATGCTGAAATTTGCATCACTGCGAAGATGAATCTCTCTCAGAGGCTCGGCGATGAAGCGGGAATCCTTGAAAAATGAATACGACGACAAGTATCTGGATGTCAAATCAATAAGTTTGTCCTCGATATCCTCTGCCCTCGCGTTATCGAACAGTTGTACGTATGTAGTATGGCTATGGCCATCCCATCTGTTGGCGGCATCTCTGCTTCCCGATATACTGTAATATGTTTCAAATCCAGTCAGAAAGTCGAAATGAAAATGAGAATTTGGCGGGATATTTTGCAGTATACCGCAGACCGTGAACAGATACTTGTTATCAACCATGATTGTTTTTCCGACAGGATCTTCATTGCCAAAGTATTTCACGGCCATATCCTCTGTCATAAAGAGAGTAAACGGTTCTTTCAGCGCTTCAGCAGGGTTGCCTGTAATTACAGGGAAGGTGAAAATTTCAAGAAAGTCTGTATCAGCATACAGGAATCCACTCTCCTCAAAAAGTTTTGAGTTATACTCGAGGATGTGAAATTTCAGATTACATTTTGTGGAATTCTTTATTTCCGGAATATCGTTTATCAGGGCATTCTTAAGAGGGTCTGGTGTAACTGCATAGAGATCCTTACCCATGAATACGTGTCCGGGCTGTTTCCGTATAATCCTGTAAATCTGATCCGCATTTTCGTGGTATGAATCATAGCTCAGTTCATATTGAACGAATAGTATTATCAAAATGGCGCAGGTCAGGGCTATCGAGATGCCGAATATGCTTATGATTGACTGTTGTCCCTGGCTGATGATGCTCCGGACTGAGAGCTTGAGATAACTCTTGACCATTGCTGTCTTTTTGGCGGTTAAGCCTTTACTCAAAGACTAGCAAGGCCGTTAATATGCTGCATAAAAATCAAAGAGGCGCCTGGTCCGGCGCCTCATAAAATGTAATGAAACAGTTCCGGAGAGGTTACTGTTTTATTCGGTTACAACCTGCCCGTCAAATAAGTTGACAATCCGGTGGGCATAGCCTGCGTCCCTGTCAGAGTGAGTCACCATAATTATGGTTGTACCCTCCCTATTCAGTTCAGACAGAAGGTTAATGACCTCAATACCGTTTTTTGAATCCAGGTTACCCGTAGGCTCATCTGCAAGGATCAGCCTGGGGTTGGCGACAACGGCCCTGGCGATGGCCACCCTCTGCTGCTGGCCTCCTGAGAGCTGCTGGGGGAAGTGTTTTGCACGGTGCGATATCTTCATCCGTTCAAGTGCATCTTCCACCTTCTTTTTCCTTTCACCAGTCTTCATCTTCAGGTAGATGAGAGGTAATTCAACGTTCTCGTAGACATTGAGTTCGTCTATCAGGTTAAAACTCTGAAAGACAAACCCGATGTTGCCCTTTCTGAAGATGGTCCGGTCACGCTCCCTGAGGTTGGCAACCTCAGTTCCGTTAAAGATATAGCTTCCTGATGTCGGATTATCAAGCAAGCCAAGGATATTCAGCAGGGTTGATTTGCCGCAGCCTGAAGGCCCCATTACGGCAACGTACTCACCCTCTTTTACTTCGAGACTGACCTTATTGAGAGCGGTTGTCTCCACCTCTTCCGTACGGAAGATCTTTGTTAAATCATTTGTTTTGATCATGATTTCGCCATTTAGTGTTATTTGCTGTTTTTGAATATTAGTTTCTCATTTTTTCCGAAGGTATCGTAACCTGAGATGATAACTTTCTCCCCGGGCTGCAATCCTTCAAGTATCTCATAATACTTCGGATTTTTTCTGCCGGTTGAAATATCTCTGCGTGTGGCATACGATTCGGACGGGTCGATGACATAGATCCACTGTCCTCCGGTTTCCTGGAAGAAGCCGCCGATCGGCACGAGTATTGCCGTCTTGGGCTGACCCAGCTGAAGGCTTGTATAATAGGTCTGGCCTGTGCGTATGTTATCCGGTATTGTGTCAGTGAATACCATATCGATTTTAAATGTTCCGTTTCGAACTTCCGGATAGACCCTGCGCACGGACAGGTTGAATGCATTACCTTGCCTGTCAAGGGTTGCGGTCAGACCGGTCCGAACCCTGTCTATATAGTGTTCATCTATCTGCGCTGTCACCTTGAAGGAGGTCAGGACGTTTATCTGGCCCATGTTTTCGCCTCTGGAGATTGACTTTCCAATCTCCGGAACGAGAAGCCCGAGCTGTCCGTCGACGGTGGCCCGCACATTCAGGTTTTCCATCCTCTGCCTGACGAGGGAAAGGTTCTTGCGCATATTTTCAAGGTTGTTTCTGAGATTATCAACCTGTACCGAACGGAAGACCGAATCCTGCTTCTGACGTTCCGTAAAGAGTTCTTCCGACTGTATAGCCATGTCAAGATCCTCTTTTGAACGGGTGAACTCTTCCACCGAGAGCAGGCTGTCTTTCATCAGCATACGGTTCTGTTCGTAATTGCGTTTTTTTCTCTCGATTTCGTATTTAAGATTGAGCAGCTCCCGCTTGATTTGCAGCCTGTCTTGCTCCATGGCTATCTGGGTGTTTCTCAGGAAGTTTTCCTTCTCCGCCAGTTGGGCCTCGCTGTCGAGTATGTTGAGATAGAGATCCGGGTTGGAAAGTCTCAGGATGATGTCACCCTCGCTGACCATTGAGCCCTCCTCGATAAGTATCTCCTCAACCCGGCCTCCTTCCTGGGCATCGAGAAAGATCGTGCTGATCGGTTCCACGGTTCCCGGCACGGTGATATAATCATTGAACTGGTCTTCAACCACTGTCCCGATAATCAGTTTATCCTTCTCTACCCTGTAGGTGGAGGTTCGGTCTGCGAAGAAAGCCATATACATGAGTATAATAAATGCTAATGCGGCAGCCATGTAGGCTATATGTTTACCGCGAATGCCCTTCTTTTTTTCTATAGGTTTGTCCATTTTTTCAACCGAAGTATCCATTTCGTATAGTTTTGAGTTTAATCGGTAACAAGGTTTTCATATTCACCGGTCGAATAGAACCGGATGGCAAGTTCTCGTATCATCAGTTGCAGCTTTGTCCTGAGCGCTTCCGTCTCAGCTGAGAACAGGGTTGTCCTGGCAGCAGAATAGTCGGTCACATCGACGAGCCCCGATTCAAATTTCTTCTCCACGGCATCAAATGATTTCCTGTTGAAATCAAGGTTAGCCACAGCGGCCAGGTACTCCTGCTTCCCGCGATTATACGTGAGGCAGGCATCTTCAATTTCAGAGTAGAGGTTATACTTTTCAAGCTCGAGGCGAAGTTCAGTATCATTTCTCCTGATCTTTGCCAGCCTTATGTTTCTGCCCGCTGAATACCTGTTGAAAATCGGAATGTTGAGCGACAGGTACACCGCCTGGCTGTTATTGTTTTCCAGCTGGCTGGCAAATGAAGCCTGTCCCTCTGCATCTTCACCAAGCACTTTATAATAGCCGGTATAGACTGGCTCCTCCGACTGAAAGTCCGGGTGCCAGCAGGCCTTTGGCTGCTGCAACCTGTTTTTCGGAGGCCTGCAGCTCATATTCAATAGCTCGCAGCCTGGGAAGGACCTGTGATGCCAGGTGATAGATGGTGTCCGATTCGTAAGTTGTGTCGGTGACCGGGATACTGTCAATGTCAGGGAGTAGGATGTCAAAGGAGTCTCCGGACGGTAACCGGAGCATCTGTTTCAACTTTGTCACTGCCTGGCTTGCATTGTTCTGAGCAATTGTATATGTAAGCCTGTCGCCTGAAGCCTGGCTCTCCATCTCATATTTGCGTGCAACCGATTCCCTTCCGGTCTCAACCATCCGCGTGATCCTGAACAGCTGCCTCTCCGACAGCTCAAGCTGCATTTTTGCTGCAGCCTCAAGCCCCTTTGCGTAGACTACCTGGTAATATTGCCCCATTATCTCCACGATGAGAGTATTCCGGGCAACCTTTTCCGATTCCATCCCGGCTTTGAGCATGAATTTGTCTGCAGAGATGGTATTGAGAGTGGTAAAGCCATTGAAGAGTCTCAATGGTTGAGTTGAGTGAATATGAGTTACTGATGTTCTGTTTGAAGGTGATCAGGTTGGTAACCGGGTCGATGGACCGCCCGAATCCGACGCGGGCATCGGAACCCAGGTTAAGATTTGGCAGCAGATCCATTTTCGACTTGGTAAGGTTCACAACGGCCGTTTCAGTTTCCAGCTCCTGCCTCTGAAGTCCGATATTATTCGCCAGGGCATAGTCTATGCAGTCGCCGAGTGTCCATTTTTCTGCCTGCGCGCTAAGCTCCCGCGGAAAAGCGACAGCCAAAATCAAAATTATACATATTCAGATACTTCATTTCTATCCTCACTTTTCAATTATAAAAGCCAAAGAGCGTGCCACTAGTTCAAGAGGCAGATAATCAATAAGTTAAAATTATATGTTATTGTGAAAGTGTAAAATTAATGGACAGTTCTTGTAAAAAAATCATACAATTATGGAATTGATATGCAGGTTAATATTCTGTTAATCAGGGAATAAATAATTTCTCTAAAGCACTTTAATATTTCATTAGGATTATTTTTATGGTTAAAATCGAAGCATATGTTTAAGAACCTGGTCAAGACAGCCGTCAGACACATATTGAAGCATCCCGGGTACAGTTTCCTGAATGTTCTTGGGCTAACCCTGGGGATAACCAGTGCACTTTTTCTGTTGATTTATGTCGCTGATGAGGTTAGTTATGACCGTCATCACGATAAGGCTGACAGGATCTACCGTGTCTCATCGAAGATTACCGAGCCGGACGATCAGTTCACCTGGATTGTTGCACAGATCCCGTTCGGGCCTCAGGTGGCGCAGGACTACCCGGAGGTTGAGGCATATGTCAGATTCATCAATATGCCCAGGGCTCTGTACAAACATGAAGATAAGGAATTCAATGAAGAGAACTTCTTCTATGCCGATTCAACCCTGTTTGATATTTTCACCTATAAGGTGATAAGAGGCGATGCCAGAGGTGCGCTTCTTGAACCAAATAAAATTGTACTTACTGAAACAGTTGCAGCAAGGTATTTCGGGGAAGATGATCCCGTGGGAAAGACTCTCACGGCGGGTAATGCCACGTATGAAGTAAAAGGCGTGATTGAGGATGTGCCCTTCAATTCCCATTTCAGGTTCGATGCACTTGCCTCAAGGAGTAATCTGCCTGAGCAGATTGGTTCTTGGGGCAATTTCGGGGTCTTTACCTACCTTCTCTTTCCGGAAGGGCTCGATGTGAAGGCTTTTGAGAAGAAGATGCAGGGAATGTACACAGCTTATATGGAGCCTATTTTCGGCTCCATGAATATTAAAATCGAATATATCCTGGAGCCGATACAGGATATTCATCTCTACTCAACCAATGCCGGAGAGCCCGAACCCACAGGAAGCATCACCTATGTCTACATATTTGCCATTGTGGCCCTATTCCTGGTACTTATAGCTGCGATGAACTATATGAACCTGGCAACTGCCCGATCAGCCAGGCGTGCCCGTGAGGTGGGACTGAGAAAAGTAGTAGGATCACGCCGCGGCACACTTGTGCTTCAGTTTCTTTCAGAATCAATTATATTTACCATTATATCGCTGATAATAAGCATTATACTGCTTATGGCACTTCTCCCTAAGTTTAACCTTTTAGCCGGCAAGTCGTTTGACCTGGATGTCTTTAACAGTCCGGTTGTGCTGTTGACTATCGCGGCAGTAATCCTTCTGGTCGGAATCATCGGGGGAAGCTATCCCGCATTCTTCCTGTCAAAATTCAGTCCTGTAACCGTACTAAAGGGTGAGATAACCCAGGGCACCGCCGGAAGCTTGTTCCGTAAAATACTGGTTGTCATACAGTTTACCATTTCGGTGATAATGATAGTTTGTACCCTGGTCGTCTTCAGGCAACTCAATTACCTTAAGACAATGGACCAGGGATTTGACCAGGAAAATGTACTGAGTCTTGAATTGAACCGGTCAATGATAAGCAAGTATCCGGTGCTGAAACAGGCTTTGCTTGAAAATCCCAATATTAAATTCGTCGGCTCCACTGACACGCCGGTGGGAGAGGGCTCCGGGAAGCAGCTGTTTGACGTTGAGACAGACCAGGGGATGTCTCAGCGAGGTATAAATTTGGCCATCGTGGATCATGATTTTGTAGAAGCGCTGGGGATCAGGATTGTGCAGGGGCGTGAATTTCAGGAAGATATGCCCTCTGACACGCTGTCCGGGGTGGTCGTGAATGAAACTTTCGTAAAACGCATGGGATGGAGTGATCCGATAGGCAAAAAAATTGAGGCAGGTGATGAAAACCACTCTGAGAGCCAGGGTAGTGGGGGTAATGCAGGATTACCATCAGACCGGGATGTACAACGAGATTGAATCGCTTCTGCTGGCTTACCGGACGGTTAACAACACTGTATATGTCAAGATCGGTAATGAAAATATTGAACAGGCTCTGAGCCACATCGAGTCAAGCTGGAATGAGGTTTTCCCGGATCAGCCTTACAGTTATACATTCCTTACGGAGCGGTTCAACGGGCAGTTCGAGGCGGATGAGAAACGCGGACTCATTTTTACTCTTTTTACCATCCTGGCAATCCTCATTGCGTGCCTCGGGCTCTTCGGACTGGCATCCTACACAGTTGAACATCGCACCAGGGAGATAGGGATAAGAAAGGTCTTCGGTGCCAGTGAGAGCACAATAATTAAGCTGGTATCGAGGGAGTTCATCATTCTTTCACTGATCTCTTTAGTACTGGCATTTCCCGTTGCCTGGTACTTTATGAGTAACTGGCTCGAGAATTATGTGTATCGAACAGGTATTGGCGCCCTCCTTTTCATCATTGCAGGGCTGCTGACCCTGGTGATTACCTTTGCAACAATAAGTTACAAGGCTTACCAGGCAGCTGTGACAAATCCGGCCGACTCTGTAAGGACCGAATAGACTCAGGAGATCAGATGCCGGAACCCGGATAGCTGAATCAGATTTTGCCCCGGTTAATGGAACCTGGTCATCAAAATCAGATTCCGCCCATAAAGCCTCATAAGGAATAATCTTTCTTCAGTGAGCCATGCTCATGAATTCATCCTAAATTTGCAGACTAATCAGATGGAAAATCATAGGCATGGCAAGTATTTACAATCAGGGGATAGGTGAAATAATTGATCAGCTGGGAACAAGTCAGACTGAAGGATTGTCGTCGGCAGAGGCGCGACGGCGGGCGGAAGAATACGGCCGGAACATCCTGGAAGAAAAGGGCAGGAAGAGCATTCTGATCATGTTTTTTGCCCAGTTTAAGAGTTTCATGATAATTATACTGCTGATTGCCGCTGCGATATCCGGGGCGGTTGGGATAATAGAAGGAGAAGGATTGCTTGATACCTTTATTATACTTGGAATTCTGGTTGTAAATGCCCTGATAGGAGCCATCCAGGAGAAGAAGGCGGAAACCTCGCTGGAAGCGCTTAAGAGCATGGCCGCTCCGGCATCGAAAGTGCTCCGTGACGGATCGGTGACAGAGATAAACACCACAGATCTGGTTCCCGGCGATGTGGTTATACTTGAGACGGGTGCGGTGATCCCTGCAGACCTGAGACTGTCAGAGTCAGTCAATCTGAAGATCCAGGAATCCTCCCTGACAGGAGAGTCCGTTCCTGTTGAAAAGCAGACCGACCCCATTCCCGGAGATGATGTCTCTCTGGGCGACCGGACGAACATGGCTTATTCGAGCAGCATTGTCACCTATGGCCGTGGCCGCGGCATCGTGATCAATACCGGGATGAAGACTGAGGTTGGCAAGATTGCGGACATGCTGCAGCATGCCGAAGATATGGAGACTCCCATGAGCAAGCGCCTGAACCAGCTGGGAAAGATACTCGGTCTTGTCGCCCTTGGCATCTGCGGACTTATCTTCATTGTGGGAGTGCTCTACGGCAACTCGGTAATGAGTATGTTCATGACAGCTGTCACGCTCGCTGTAGCTGCCATACCTGAAGGACTCCCGGCTGTATCAACCATCGTGCTGGCAATAGGAGTGCAGCGCATGGTGAAAAAGAATGCGATTATCCGCACACTCCCCTCGGTTGAGACCCTCGGAAGCGCCACCGTCATCTGTTCTGACAAGACAGGCACCCTGACGCAGAATAAGATGACCGTTGTAGAAGCATACGTCAATCATGAGCATGACCAGATAAACAGGAGTGCTCCCGGCACCACCCTCAATGAAGAGGAACAGAGGCTTCTTGCCATCTCAGTATTGTGCGCTGATGCCTACATCAAGAAGAACGAGGATGGGAAGATCACCTTTACGGGAGACCCTACCGAGACTGCGCTCCTGGACTTCGGGCTGCTTTACGGGGTGCACAAGGAAGAGGTTGAAAAGAAATTCCCCAGGGTGGCGGAGATACCGTTTGACTCTGAGCGGAAACGCATGACAACCGTCAACAGGATGTCGGAAAACAGCACCCGTGTCAACGTCAAGGGAGGCCTTGACGAGGTTCTGAGCGTCTGCGACAAGATTGTGATCAACGGTGAGGTCAGGCCTCTTGAGCAGTCTGACACGGATGAGATCCGTAATGCCAACGAGAAGATGGCCAATTCAGCGCTGCGGGTACTGGCGATGGCTTACAAGGACTGCCCGCAAGCCCCACAGAAGGTCACCATCGGGGAGTTGGAGAACGGTCTGATTTTCATCGGACTGCTGGGTATGATTGATCCTGCCCGGCCTGAGGTGCTGGAGGCTGTGGCCAGATGTAACACTGCAGGCATCCGGGCTGTAATGATTACAGGAGACCATAAGACGACGGCCCTTGCAATAGCACGTGAGATCGGTATCTACAAGGACGGTGATATAGCCATCACCGGGTCTGAGCTTGAGAAACTGTCTGACGCGGAGCTGAATGAGAGTGTCTCCAGGTTTTTCGGTTTATGCCAGGGTAGCCCCTGAGCACAAGGTGCGCATCGTCAAGGCCTGGCAGAGCCACAACGAGGTGGTGGCCATGACCGGCGACGGCGTCAATGACGCGCCGGCCCTCAAGCAGGCTGACATAGGTGCTGCCATGGGCATTGTCGGAACCGATGTGGCCAAGGGGGCCGCTGACATGATCCTGACTGATGATAACTTTGCCACAATTGTATCGGCCGTTGAGGAGGGCCGGCGGATATATGACAACATACTGAAGGTCATCCAGTACCTCCTGTCGACCAACGTGGGTGAGATATTCCTTATCCTGGTCACCTCAATATTCAATATGGGCATGCCCCTGCTGCCGATACACATACTGTGGATCAACCTGGTCACTGACAGTCTGCCGGCACTGGCGCTCAGCGTTGATCCGCCGGAGCAGGGCATCATGAACCGCAAACCCAGGAATTCGAAGAAGGGTTTTATGACGAAAGGTATGATCTGGAGGGTGATGTACCAGGGCCTCATGATAGGATGTATTCCGCTGGTATCCTACATAGTGGGACTACATGACGGCGGGGAGGTCCTTGGCCGGACAATGGCTTTTGCCACTCTCATGTTCGCACAGCTGGTGCATGTACGTAACCTTCATTCAAATGTCCTTTCCTCATTCAGGACCAATCCGTTGAAGAACAAGCCGCTTATCGGAGCCATTTTCGTATCAGCAGCCATCGGCCTGATCGTACTCCTTGTGCCACCGATACGAGATGCATTCAGCCTGGCTGTAATGGACCGCGAACACTGGACCATTGTAATACTGATGTCGCTTGCTCCGATAGTTGTTGTCGAGCTGTTCAAGCTGTTCAGAATAAACGGTGTAAAGAGCGACGAGAAATAGCATTGGAAGGAGGAAGGCTCATTTCTTCTGGCAGAGGATATAATGGAGAACAGGACGGCAGACAGAAAGATATTAGGGTTTCCCCGGAACATCATGTTCACCGGTCTGACCAGCTTTCTTACCGACACATCGGTAAAGATGATCTATTCGGTCATGCCTATGTTCCTCATGTCGATTGGCGCCTCAAAGGCAAGCCTGGGGCTGATTGAGGGCGTGGCGGAGAGCACCGCCTCACTGGTCAAGGCCTTCTCTGGCTTCTGGAGTGACAGGATCGGAAAGAACAAGCCGTTCATGCTGGTGGGTTACGCGATCTCAGCAGTAATCCTTCCTTTGTATGCTTTTGTCATCTCCCCCATGCAGGTGCTGGTCCTGAGATTCGCTGAGAGGTTTGGCAAGGGCATCCGGACAGCTCCCCGTGACAGCCTCATCGCTGCCTCGGTCATTAATAATGAGACCGGCAGAAGCTTTGGGATGCAGAAGGCAATGGACAACAGCGGCGCAATAGCAGGGCCGTTGCTGGCATTTGCACTGCTTAGTTTCTTTCCGGAAAACTTCAGGCTTGTGTTCATCCTTGCCGGCATCCCGGCAATAGTGGGAATATTTGTAATTGTTTTCGGTATCAGGGAGGTCAGAAAGAAAAAGACAGAACTTATTCAGAAGTTCAGGGTCAGGGACTTTTCAAAAAGATATTACCTCTTCCTTGGTATCATCTTCATCTTCACCCTCGGGAACTCGACCGACGCCCTGCTTCTGGTCAAGGCAAATGAGGCGGGAATAAAAGTTGCCTTTATCCCGCTGGTCTATCTGATTACAAACACTGTAGCAGTCATTGCAGCAATTCCGCTGGGCTCTCTCTCCGACAGGATAGGGAAAGAGAAATTACTTATGGCTGGATTTCTCATCTATGCCCTGGTATACTTCTGGTTTGGCAGGACCTCTGATACTGTAGTCATAACCGCTCTTTTTGCTCTTTACGGTCTCTATTCCGCTGCTACTGACGGCATTCAGAAGGCATTTGTAACCGACATCATCGACAATAATAAAAAGGGCACCGGTCTGGGTATTTATAATGCAATGCTTGGAATAACCCTGCTGCCTGCCAGTATTATTGCCGGGGTTATGTATGACAGGGCCGGGCCGGCTGTCCCTTTCTACTTTGGTGCGTCAATGGCCTTCCTTGCCTTTTTGCTAATGATAGTATTCTGCATTTACGGAAGGAACGTGAGGAATGTCTGATCAAACGATTGTCTGTTTCAGCAGATATTGATTTCGCCTGAAAGTCCCTGTCATCTCCTATTCAATCCTCAGCGCCCGGGCCGGGTTGTAGTTTGCAGCCCTGAGAGTCTGGTAAATGACTGATATGAAGCCGACAGTAATTACAACAACTGTTGCCAGGAAATATATCAGCGGACTGACAGTTGCCTTGTCGGCGAAGCTTTCCATCCAGTATTTTGAACCGAAGTAAGCGACGGGCCAGGCTATCAGGGAAGCAATCAGAATGAGGATTACCGTCTCTTTTATCAGCAGGCCGACTACAACCGGAGCGGAGGCTCCGTATGTCTTCCTGATGCCGATCTCCCTGGTCCTTTTATTAGTCATGAAAGCAACCAGTCCTATCAGTCCCAGGCAGGCAATGAATACTGCGAGAAGGGAAAACAGGATAAAGATTTTTCCAGTCTTCATCTCGGCATTATACAGGTTGTTCCAGGAGTCAGTGAAGAATTCATACTGGAAAGGCCGGTCAGGAGCAAACTCCCTCCACTTATCTTCAATTGCCCGGATTGTGGCGGGGATATTGCTGCCTGAGAGTCTGATCGAAGCAAACTGGTCACCGCCACCAGGAAACAAGACGGTAAAGCACACAGGATCAATTTCCTTATGCATTGAAGCGATGTGAAAATCCTTCATCACTCCAATGATTTTATACCGCTGGAATGTGTCCGGTCCGGAAGGTTGCTGAATGTATTGCCCCACAACCGGTTCTGTCAGACCGAGCGATCTCACTGCAGCCTCATTTATAAGGATGGATGTGGAATCTGTTCCATATTCACGGGAAAAAAAGCGACCGTCCACGAGCCGTACCCCCAATGTCTGAGGAAAGTCAAAGCTTACCTGCGACTGTTGCAGAAGATAGGTGTTCTTTTCAGGGTCGTCATCGCGGAAAAAGGCATTGTTACTGTAGTCCATGCCAGGAATCTGTGTTGAGAATCCCGCCTTCTCCACTCCATCGATCCTGAGGACCTGTTCCCTGAATGTCTCTCGCTGACGCCAGAATGCATCTGCCCTTCTTATTACAATAAGATTCTCCTTTTCAAACCCCAGATCCTTTTTCGTCATGAAGTTCAGTTGCCGGTAGACTATTGTTGAACCAATAATTATTATTATCGATACGGCAAACTGAAAAACAACAAGAATGCCCCTCAGCCTTTTTGACATCGATCCGGGACTCATGGTGCCCTTGAGGACATCCACCGGATCAAATGAGGCAAGTACCAGAGCCGGGTAAAAACCTGCCGAAAAACCTACTACAAGTATGAGGAGAATCAGGAAAACAATACCGTTGGCATTCCAGAGACCCACTGAAAGAGTTTTTCCTGTAAGCTGGTTGAAGGCAGGAGTCAATACGAAGACCAGCAGCACTGAAATAAGCACGGCGATAGCCGCAATGACAACTGATTCAGAAATGAATTGTAAAAACAGTCCTGTCTTACTCGCTCCCGAAACTTTTTTTATACCGACTTCCCGGGCCCGGCCTGCTGATTTTGCAGTAGCGAGGTTGACATAGTTGATTATTGCAATCACGAGAACAAGGAATGCAATCACTGCAAAGATGTATACCGTGCTCAGTGATCCCGGCGGCTCAAGGTTATATTGCGTCGCACCTTTCA
Organism: uncultured Rikenellaceae bacterium; assembly: GCA_963770745.1. Lineage (GTDB taxonomy): Bacteria > Bacteroidota > Bacteroidia > Bacteroidales > VadinHA17 > SR-FBR-E99. The sequence goes on along the minus strand of CAVYRA010000014.1, from coordinate 198,905 downwards.
GATGAATATCCTTAATAGGTTCCATCACGTAACTGAAGTCGTTGCCTGCATTCCTGAAATCATCAATTGACTGTCCCAGTATCTGCTGCAGCTGAGGCCCCACGTATTGTATTATCATTTCCTGGAGTTTTTCCTCGAGGGCCTCTTTCTGTGTGCCGTCACTGACAGTAATATATGTGTAGAAGCTATGAGAGATCCAGAACTGATTATTGGCCATTCCGGGATAGGAACTCAATGAAGCCAGAATGTCAAATTTTATGTGCGAATTATCAGGCACGTTCTGAATAACGCCTGTCACTGTATAAATCACGGTATCTGACTCCACGGTTACTTTCTGCCCTAAAGGCTCGGTATCACCGAAATATTTCCTGGCATACTCTTCCGTCATTACCATAGACCGGGGTCTCACAAGTGCTGTAGTAGGGTCTCCCTTCAGGAACGTGAAGTCGAGCACGTCAAAGAAGGTAGAGTCAGCGAAAAGCACGCCTTCCTCGTTGAACTTGTTTTCGCCGTAACCTATCAGCCAGTCGCCCATTCCCCGTATCCTTGCGGCACGGATGACTTCCGGAAAATCGTTCAGCATTGCCTGTGCCATAGGTGCAGCCGTGACTGCCTGGTTCAGCTCACCTCCTGCCATCCGGCCCACTACCTTCAATCTGTATGTATTTTCGTAGTTGCGGTGAAACCTGTCATAACTCAGTTCATGAATAACATAGAGAGAGATCAACAGGAAGCAGGTGAGACCTATGGACAGACCTGCCATATTCAGTGCCACATATCCGCTTTGTTTTTTCATGTTGCGGATGGAATTTTTAACGAAGTTTTTAACCATGTCCGTTAGTTTTAATCAAGTCTGGTATTCGATAAGAAAGACGATATGAAATGTAACTTGTTGCACCTAAGCAGCAGCAAAAATCGGCGTATCAGCTTAAATTGTCCTGATTTGCTGGCATGGAGCCTTTTAATAACATAACTATCGGAAACAGACCTGATTTCAGACGTTCAGTTTATGGTATACAACTTTCATCCCTGGCATCAGCCGGTGTGATAAATATCGCTCCAGGCACTGAACTAAAGATGAACAAAATGGTTTACCTTTAAAAAAAATATCATGTCAGAAAGATCTTTCAACAGCCGCCGCGAGTTCCTGCAGAAGATGATAGCGCTGACTGCGCTTGCAGGTGTTGTACCCTACGCAGATGCATTCGGACAGCCTCTCTTTGGACTTTCTAAGGGCACTCTCCCGAAACGGCCGTTGGGCAAAACCGGCCATATGGTTGGCATATTCAGCCTTGGTGGCCAGGCCTCTATCGAGGTCCCGGGAAGGGAGGATATTGCCCTGGATATTATCAACAGGGCCATTGACCTGGGGATTAATTATATTGACACTGCTGCTGCCTACGGGAGGCAGACACCGACGGTGCCCAGGGCCGATGCCATGGGAACCAGTGAGCGTAACCTGGGGCAGGTAATCAAGTACCGCCGCAAGGAGGTGTTCCTGGCCTCCAAGACACATGACCGCACATATGACGGTTCGATGCGGCTCCTGGAGAAATCGCTCAAGCAGCTTAATACCGATCAGCTCGACCTTTGGCAGATACACAACGTGCGCATGTCAGAGATGGAGACCCTTGACAAGATCACCGGTGACGGCGGGGTGCTAAAGGCAATGATCAAGGCTCGCGATGAAAAGATGATTCGTTTCATCGGCTTCACCGGGCATGAGGGTCCTGATGTATTAAATGCACTGCTTGAGAGGTTCCCGTTTGACAATGTGCTTGTTGCGATCAATGCGGCCGACAAGCATCATGATCCGTTCATTGAAAAGTTCCTGCCTAACGCCGTGAAAAGCGGTATGGGTATAGTAGGGATGAAGATCCCGGCACGTGACCGCATCTTTGCCAACGGCGGAATAATTTCCATGAAGGAGGCGATGGATTACGTCATGACACTGCCGGTGAGCACAATAATTGTCGGCATAGACAAGATTGCAGAGCTTGAGGAAAACATAAAAATAGCACAGGAATTTAAGCCACTCACCGCTGATGAGATGCTGGCCATTGAGGCAAAGACCAAGCCTCATTACAAGGACCTGCTCTTCTTCAAGAATCTTTCGGAGTGGCCGCCGGAGTGGTAGAGTCAGGCAATAGGCAATAGGCAATAGAGGGCCGAGCGTTAACAAATGACCCGGTGGGTCATTTGAGCGAAGGAGCCAGATTGCAGGGGAGGAGAGAGGAATTTTCGATTTCAGATTTTCGATTGTCGGTTTAATCAAAATTCGCAAATCGCAAATCGCAAATCGCAAATTCTTCAGACTTTCGACTTTCGGACTTTAAGGACTTTCGATTTTATTTAGCCATCGGCCCGGCGGGGATGCGTTCGATCCTGCGCCCGGGCCTGCCGGTGAAGCCGAAGAACCATATCAGCGAAAATGATATTATAACCATCCCGGCAACCGTAACCCAGTCGGCATGTTCCCCCGGGACTATCATCCAGCTGAGTATGGCGCCGAAGACGGGAATGATGAATTTCCACAGATTCAGATCTGATACCTTTACCTCCGGTCTATTGAGCAATACATACCACTTTGAGAAGGTGAAGGCTGACATGAAGGCAAGCCATCCGAGAACAAGCCAGTATTTTACCGGGAAATCAGGTTTTGACGGTACATCTTCAACGGCGAACGACAGCAGGAACATGATAAGCCCTCCGACAAGCAGTGAGAAGGAGCTCAGTACAAGCGGATTCATCTTCTTGCCATCCCTGGAGACAAGGACATTACTGGTTGCGGTTGATATGTTGGCAAGGAAAATCATGATTATCCCTGCCACCTCTCCGGGCAGACCAAAATGAAACCCCTGCCTGCCCACGCTGACAAGCACTATCCCTGCAAGCCCGAAGAAGATTGTCACCACCTTGGCGCGGGTAAAATGCTCCTCTTTGATCATTATCCTGGCGACAATCGCGGTCACAAAAGGCTGAGCTCCGACGATCACTGCCCCTAGCGCCCCGGGAACCCGGTCCATGCCCTCGTAAAAGAGAATGTAGTTGATCAGTGTCTGAAGGAGTGTCACCCATAAGGCCAGGTTCCTGTTTTCCACTATCATCCTCCAGTATTCCTTCGGCCTGACAGTGAAGGGCAGGATCATCAGTCCGGAAAGAATAAAGCGAGTCCCGGCAAAATGAATCGGTGTTGAATACTGAAGTCCTACCTTGATGAAAGGATAGGCTGTTGACCACATCAGGCATGTAATGATTGCCCAGAAAATGGTGTTGTAGTGCTGATCTCTCATTTGGTGCACAAAAGTGAGCAAATATCGTGGTTTTTTTGTTTCGCTGATTGCTTACATTTGTGCAAGTACAAAAAAAACATGACTGCAGAAGAACTCCTTGCACACATGCTCAGCGTCCACGGCGTAAGAAGATTTTATGGTATCCCCGGCGGACCATCAATACCGTATATGGAAGCATTCAGGAAGGAGGGGATAGAGTTTATCCTCACCTCTCACGAGGCCTCTGCCGCTGTCATGGCTGATGTGACGGCGCGCCTTACGGGTGTCACGGGTGTCTGTCATGCCACCTTCGGTCCCGGTGCGACCAACCTCTCCACGGGCGTTGCAGGGGCGCTGCTCGACCGTTCGCCTCTTCTGGCGCTGACGTCAGAGATGCCCGACGAGTGGCTTGATCGCACAACGCAGATGAATATTGATCACCAGGCCCTCTTCAGTCCGCTGACAAAGGCCACCTTCCGGCTTAATGCAGCAAATGCAGGAGATATTATCAGCCGCAGCCTCGACATCGCAAATGAGGAGTATCCGGGCCCTGTACATATAGGGCTGCCCTCCGGCCTTGCTGGCAAGAGCGTTGAAAAGCAGGTAGTTGCCTGGCCTGATCCGGTTGACGAAGTGAGGCTCCGGACTGAAGAAAGGGTCAAGGTTCTGCTGGCATCATCACGGAGGCCGCTGATAGCCGCCGGGCTTACTGCGATGCGCCGGGGCGCCGGGACGAGACTGTTGGAATTCCTTGAGCAACACAGTGTGCCTGTGGTGCTGACACCCATGGCCAGGGGGTTAATCCCATCAACTCATCCCAGTTATGCCGGTGTGCTGTTCCATGCTCTGAGCGACAGGCTCAGGCGCCTGACAGGTGAGGCAGACCTGATCATCGGGCTGGGTTATGACCCGGTTGAATATAATTATGAGTCGTGGATGCCCGACGTGCCCCTGGTACATTTTGATACCACTGAGACTGACCTGCGGATCAGAGGTGCCATACAGTCCGTTTCCCCACCTGCAATGTGGTTTGATGCTCTTTCCGTGCTGAGAAGCGCACCGGAGATGGTTGCCCTGGCCGCAGAGGCAAGGCATGAGATATTAAAAGGCCTCCTTGCCGCCGCGAAGGGTTTCAGTCCGGTAACAGCCCTCTCCATCCTGAAGGAGCGTCTCCCTGCCGGCACTGTCGTGACAGCCGATGTGGGATCACATCTTCACCTGCTTGGCCAGATGTGGGATGTGCCACCCTCAGGAAAGCTTATCATGACTAACGGATGGTCTTCAATGGGATTCGGACTTCCGGCAGCCCTGGCAGCCGCACTTGTCAGTCGTGATGAACTGACAGCAGGATCGGTCAGTCGCTACAAAAAGGCCGCCGCTTTTGCCGGCCGCGGCAAACAGTCAGCCGCTTTCACAGGCCGCGGCAAACAGTCAGCCGCTTTCACAGGCAGTGAAAATCCGGTGGTATGCATCACCGGTGACGGCGGTTTCCTGATGCATGCCGGTGAGATGATCACGGCCCGGAGATACGGACTGAAGGTGATTGTAGTGGTGCTTACTGACGGAGAGCTTAACCTGATAAAAGTTAAGCAATCATGGAAGGAACTGGACCCATATGGCACGCGGCTCTTTACGGGACCTCTCTTCGGGTCTGACAATTACCTCGGAACCGAGGTAATCAGGGTAACCAATGCCGGAGAGATGAAGGCAGCAGTCGGAAGGGCACTTCTTTCCGGCAGCAGCGTGATCATCGAAGCAGTGGTTGATCCGTCGGTTTACAATGACCTGGTGGTTAAAAGCTGACAGCTCTATTCTTACTTTTTGGCAGCCGGTTTCCTGGGCTTTGCCGCAGGCTTCTCTGATTTTTCGGCGACAGTTTTGGCTTCCTTTGCAGCTACAGTCTTTGCCTCTTTTTGGGCGACAGTCTTTGCCTCCTTTTCGATGACAGACTTTGTCTCTTTTTCAGCTACAATCTTTGTCTCTTTTTCAGCCGTTTTTTCGGCTGGTTTAGCTGTACTTTTCGGGGCAGGTTTGGGTTTGGTCGTCTTTACTGCTGCCTTTACAGGCTTGACCTTTACTTCAGGTGATGCGGCAGAGACTGCCTCAGCAGCTGCAGCTGCTTTTATGGCTGCTTTTGATATCGCTTCTGCGACCCTCTTCTTTGCCTTTTTCTGCCGGCGGACGCCAAAGGTACCTCTGATTATCTTTCCTCTTTTTGATTTCTGATCACCTTTACCCATAATATGTTTGAATTTAAATTTTGATTTAAAAAGAGCACAGACGACAAAAATAATAAAATTTAGCTCTCAGGGACGATTTTATGTTAATAAATAAGGTGGTTCAGAGTGAGCCTCTTACCCGCTGTTTTTATAAATTTGCATATATGGCAACTAAAAAGCTCAGGATTTACTCTCCGGATGTCTCTCCACGGCTCGAATATGTCGCAGACATAATCTTTTCATCCATTCTCGGGATAGAGTATGAGATTACGCCTGACAGGAGGAAGATCGGCGGCAATCCCGCCATCATATACTCTGATGAAAAGGTAAAGGATCAGTTTGTAATACGCCCTTCAGGCCTGCTTGCCGCATCCGGGGTCACATCCATGGAACCGGAGGTCACATCCATTGATGGTCTTCCGGTTCTCTTCCCTTCCGATGACGGAAGCATACCGTTTGACATTTTCTCTGCAGCCTTTTATATGCTTTCGCGGTATGAGGAGTATATGCCTTTCGCGCCGGATGTTCACGGACGCTTCCAGGGTACCAGGTCACTGGCATACAAAAAGGGCTTTCTTCAGATGCCGGTGGTGGAGCTATGGTCAAGATTACTTGCCGGAGCCCTTGTGAAGCACTATCCCGTCCTCACTATCAGGCGTAACGACTTCAGGTCGCTGGTTACATTCGATGTCGATCAGCCGTTTGCCTACAGGAGCAGAGGGTTGCTGAGAAGCGTCGGCGGGCTGATGAAGGGGCTTGCAGGGACAGGTGCCAGGCCGGCAGAGCGAATCAGAACCATGACCGGGAACCGGGCTGACCCATATGACAATTTCGACTACATTGAGCAGCAGATAAAGCTGAACGGGAGTGATGCCATCTTTTTCTTCCCTACTGGCGATCAGGGTGAGTATGATCATAACCCTCCGCACCGCGACCACGATTACGGCGAGATAATCCGCAGGTATGACAAAATGTTCGGCAGTGGCCTGCATCCCTCATACCGCTCCGCCGGACGACCGAAGACACTCAGGGCCGAGATGGAGCGTTACCGCACCATAGCTGGTCATAGCCCTGACCGTGCACGGCAGCACTGGCTCCTGCTGAATATGCCTGAGACCTACCAGTCGTTTGCTGATGCGGGTATCAGGTATGATTATACAATGGGATATGCCGACGAGCCCGGATTCAGGGCAGGCATAGCGCGTCCATTCCCCTTCTATGATCTCTCAAAGGAAAAGAGTACTGCTCTGACCGTGGTTCCGTTCCAGGTAATGGACGGCACGCTGAGGCAGTATCTTCACCTTCCGCCCGATGCAGCGCTGGCGCTGATCAGGTCACTGGTCACCGCCACCAGGAAGGCGGGAGGTCTTTTTGTATCAGTGTGGCACAATACCTCCCTCACGGAAGGAAACGGATGGGAGGGATGGAGAAGGGTATTCGAGGAGACCCTGGCAATGCAAAAACCATGATCGCATACCTCAAAAACGATGAGATAGACCGCAGCAGGTGGGACGACTGCCTGGCGGAGATAGCGGGCATCAGACCATACGCGTATTCATGGTATCTCGATATCATGTCACCGGGCTGGGAGGCGCTTGTTGATGACGACTACTGTTCGCTCTTCCCCCTGACGCGCGCAAAAAAGTACGGCTTCAACTATATTGCAACACCCGTTTTCCTTCAGCAGCTGGGACTGTTCACACCTGACGGAGACAGAAAGAAAATCGCCCTGGAATTCATCTCGTTCATGCCCGAGTTCTACAGGCTTATTGACCTGAACATCGGACAGGAGGTCAAATGCCCGGGATACACCGTTACCCCTAAGTTTAACTTTGAACTGCATCCTGGTAAATCGTATGAGACGATATGGCTCAACTACATGTCAGACTGCCGGAGGAATATTAACATTGCCCGCCGGTATCCCCAGGATATTATCGATGATGCGAAGCCTCAGGAAGTAATCTCGCTTTTCAGGAACAACATTAGCAAGCGTGCCGGAGTGATACGGGAGGCCAGTTACCGCCGCCTCCACAGCCTGATGGATCACTGCCTCCGGACAGGCAAGGGAAGGATTCTCGGAGTAAGGTCACCGAAAGGCAAGTTGCTGTGGGGTATCTTCGTCATTGACACCGCAGACCGCATCACGCTTCTCTTTACTGCCGGCAGCAGGAAAAGCCGCGAGTTGCGTACAGCCTACCATGTGATAGATCACATCATAAAAACAAACGCCGGAACAGGCAGGACAGTTGATTTTGCCGGATCATCAGTGCCTTCAATTGCTATCTTCATGAAGTCTTTCGGCGGAGAGCAGACGACCTACTGGCGTCTGTACCGAAACACCCTGCCATGGCCGGCAAGGCTGTTAAAATGATCAGAAGAGAAGCTCGATCACCTGGTCGTCGTGACCTGATTCTGTCAGCTTGCCATCCGCGCAGCGCACTGTTCTTGCCGGATACTTTTTGACCAGGGCAAGCTTATGGGTTGACATAATTACTGCCCTTCCGTTATCACTGATGCTGCGGAGAAGTATGTGGATATCCTCGGACGTTTCGGGATCGAGGTTACCGGTGGGCTCATCGGCAAGGATAATCTCAGGGTCATTCAGCAGTGCGCGTGCAATTACCACCCGCTGCTGCTCCCCTCCGGACAATTGGTGAGGCATTTTGAACCCTTTGTTATGAAGGTTCACCTTCTCAAGCACCTCCCTGATCCTGTCCTCAACGGCAATCCTGTTAGTCCAGCCTGTTGCCCTGAGGGCAAACTCAAGATTGTCATGCACTGACCTGTCATTCAGCAGCTGAAAATCCTGAAACACTATCCCCAGCTTCCTTCTCAGCAGTGGTATCTCTCTCTTTTTGATGTTCCGCAGGTTAAACCCCGCCACCCATCCTTCGCCGTCTGTCAGGGGCAATTGCGCATTCAGAGTTCGTATAAGTGATGTTTTGCCGCTTCCGACCCTTCCGACCAGGTATATGAATTCGCCCCTGTCGGCCTTCAGGTTAACGTCTGAGAGGACCAGGTTATCCTGCTGCATGACAGAGCAACTCTTCAGTTCAATGATTGTATCAAGCGGTGATCCCTCTTCCATCCCGGTTACTTTTGGTGCAAATTAAAAAAGAATTAACAATCAGTGGCATGGATGTTGATAAAATGAGCATTAAAGAGACTTTGTGGCTATTTTATAATCGTATTTTTACGGCTGATGGAACAGCGCCGGAAATCCTGCGCAAAATATTGTAAATAAGATAATTACTGACTGAGAGACCTGTCGGTGTATTTCTATTGATGAAGGCTCATGAAAAGATAAAGTTATGAACAGAAAGATATTGGTGATCATGGTTGTTGCAGTTTTTACTGCCGGGAGTGCTGTCAGGGGGCAGAACTCATTTTCCGGGGAGGAGCTGACATCACTGCTGAACAACGGTTACGAGATGTACGGAAAGGCAAAATATGCCTCTGCCATTGCACTGTTTGACAAATGGCTTGCCACAGAAAAAACCGCTAATATGATCGAGAGGGCTGAGGCCGAGTATCACGCAGCGCTCTCTGCCATGCGCCTGATGAGCCCTGATGCTGAGTACAGAATGCAAAGATTTATTACATCGAACGGCGAAAGCCCGAGGCTGAATGAGGCTGTTTTTGAATCGGGATTATACTGCTATCAGCAGCGCAACTACAGCTGTGCCATAGAATGGTTTGAGAAGACGGACAGAATGATGCTCGCAGACGACAGGCTGCCTGAATATATATTCAAGCTGGGATACTCGCATTACGTTAGAGGCAATACCCAGAGGGCACAGATGCTTTTCGCGGAGCTGGCAGACGTGGATACCGATTATACCTCACCGGCGCTTTATTATTATTCGGCCATCGCATACGAGAACGGTTTTTACAAGACTGCTCTTGAAGGCTTCGAGAGGCTGAAGGGAGATGAGACCTTTGGGGGTATTGTACCGTTCTACATAGTTCAGATCTATTACATGGACAAGAACTATGACGGTATCCTCGAGACGGGGCCTTCACTCATTGACCAGGCAGGGAAGACGAGGGAGACGGAGCTCTACCGTTTTATCGGGGATGCTCACTTCCAGAAAGGCAACTACAGCGAAGCGATACCCTACCTTGAGAAATTCATCAAAAATACGAAGCTCAGCGACAGGAATGACAAGTATGAACTTGCCTACAGCTATTACCAGACGGGTGATATTGAAAATGCCACAAAGCTGTTCACCCAGGTGGTTGGCAAAAGCGACGTGCTCAGCCAGAACGCTTATTACATGCTCGGGTCCTGCTATCTGAAAAGCAATGACAAAAAGAGAGCACAGATGGCTTTCTCCGCCGCCTCGGGGATGAGTTTTGACAGGGAGGTTCAGGAGGAGGCACTGTTCAACTTCGCCAAGCTGGCATATGAAAACTCATACGCTCCATTCGGTGAGGGGATTGATGCTCTCCACACCTACATACAGACCTACCCCAACTCGAAAAATGTGTCAGAAGCGTATGACTATCTCATATCTGCCTATATGAGGCTGAAGAACTACCAGGCGGCGATGAACTCGCTGGAGAAGATCACCACCAGGGATGACAGGCTTAAGGCTGCATACCAGAAGGTAGCTTATTACAGGGGTATTGAGCTGTTCCGGAACAAAAACTTTCAGGAGGCGGCAGCTACCTTCACCAAGTCGCTTATGTACAAGGAGATGAACCCGGAGCTGATGGCCCAGGCTCTTTACTGGAGGGGTGAGTCAAATTACCGTATTGGGCTGGCTGATGCGGCAGGCAGCGACTGGGAAACGTTCAGGCAGTTGCCGGCAGCCAGATCCCTTCCCGAGTATGACCTGATTGATTATAATCTCGGGTATGTCTGGTTCAACGAAGGGAACTATTCAAAGGCCCTGCCGTTCTTCCTGGCCTTCAACAACAGGGTAGACGAGAAAGCGAGACCTGAGACAGCCGCTGATGCCCGGAACCGCATAGCTGACTGTTACTATATCAGGGCCGACTACCCTTCTGCAATCGCCTATTATGACAAGGTCATCGACAATGCAAAGATTGACGCGGACTACGCGATGTTCCAGAAAGGATTTGCGCAGGGACTGAGCAACAACAATGAGGCGAAGATATCTACGCTCAGCGGGCTTATCAACAATTACTCCAAATCGGCTTATGTACCCAATGCCCTCTTCGAACGCGGCCGGGCATATGTGGCTCTTGAACAGCCGGCAAGGGGAGAAGCTGACTTCACCAATATTATAGCCTGGTATACCACCAGCCAGTTTGTACCGCCGGCCATGGTGCAACTCGGACTGATTTACTACAATGCCGGTGACAATGCAAAGGCCATTGCCCAGTTCAAGAAGGTGATTGAGAACTACAGGAGCACCCCTGAAGCCCGCAATGCCGTCAGCGGACTCCGGAACGCGTACACCGATATGGATGATGTAGAATCGTATTTTGCTTATATGAAAACGGTGGAGGGTCTTGGAAATATAGAGGTCACCACACGTGATTCAATGACCTATATTGCAGGAGAGAACCAGTATGTAAAGGGCAATTGTGAAAGATCGTCGGAGATATTCAGGAGCTACCTGGCAGAGTTCCCCTCCGGCAGTTTTGCAACCAACGCGAGGTTCTACCTTGCCGACTGCCAGAACAAAGCCGGCAAGCTGGATGAGGCGCTCGAGCTTTACCTCAGGGTGGTGAGCGTGGGCAACAACCAGTTCATGGAACAATCACTTCTCGGGGCTGCTTCCATTACCTTTGGCAAGGCCGACTACCGCCGGTCATACAGTCTGTACGAACAACTCAGCCGCGAGGCTTCCAACCCGGAGAATCGCATGTATGCCTGGCTGGGTATGATGCGTTCAGCCTCCGGGTTCACCGATGATGAAAAAGTCATTGCAGCGGCAGAAATGGTACTTGAATCCGAGAAACTGACCGAAGAGCTGGCGCGTGAAGCCACATTCCTGACTGCTAAAGCCAACCAGCGACAGGGTAACACCGAAGAAGCCCTTGACGACTACCGCAGGGTAGGATCTGAGGTTTCAACGGCATACGGTGCTGAAGCAAAGTATCATGTAGCCGAATTGCTATGGCTGGCAGGTGACATCGACGGAGCCGAGAAAGAGGCCAATCAGTTTGTTGACATGAGCTCACCTCATCCTTACTGGACAGGCAAGACGTTCCTGCTTCTGTCGGATATAGCTGTGAAGAAGGGTGACGTATTCCAGGCCAAGGCCACCCTGCAGAGCCTGATAGACTACTATAACGTGAAGAATGACGGGATCATTGATGAGGCACGCACAAAGCTGGCAGCCATCACTGCCGGGGAATCCGGAGGGCCAGCGGCCAGCGGGGGAGCATCAAGTAACTGATCAACAAAATGGAGAAAGCGATGAAAGGAAAAATATATATCACAGCAGCAGTTCTTCTGATCTCAGTGATTGCCACAGGTCAGACGCAGGAAGAGACCATAAGAAGGTCGGTAACACTGTACAACCCGTATAAGCCAACCCTGCAGGAGGCGACCAAGAGAGCCCTTCTGCCTTCTGCCGATGACACTACCACGGTAAATGTCTCATTCCGGTACGACTTCACCCCTGGCTCGTTTGTTCCGGAGTATGAGGTGAGCCCGATCAAGTCCGCTGTTCTGTCACCTGACCCACTTCCGGATCTGACGAAGGGATATGTCAGCCTCGGAATAGGAACATACCTGTCTCCTTTCATGGAGATAAGCGTATCAAACGGCAGGTCAAGGAGCGGGACCATCGGTCTCTTCACCCGGACCTACGGCTCTGCAGGCAAGATTGAGCTTGCGAATGATGACAGGGTCTACGGGGGATTTCTGGACAACCAGGCCTTGCTGTACGGCAAGAAGTATTTCAGGAGGAGCCGCTTTGATTCGGATATTGATTTCAGGCAGATGACGAGGTTTGCATACGGTTATGATCCGGAAGTCACCGGTTATGATCCGGATAAAAAGGATATAAGATCACTTTACTATGATGTCTCAGCCAAAGCCAGGTACTTTACAATGGAGCCTGATTCAAGTGATCTTAACTGGGATGCCACACTCAGGTATAACCTGTTTACACGCCAGGGTGACGGCATACAGCATAATCCGGGTATTACGGCCAGCGCGGGAACTGACATGTTCGGTCTTTACGGTGGCCTGAATGCGGAATATGATCTTTACCTTTTTACAAAGGGGATAGACCATAAGGCGAGAAACCTTCTGAGCCTGGCCCCCTATATCACCAGGGGCAATGAAGAGTGGAGGTTCCGGTTCGGGGTTAAACTGGCAGCTGACCTGAAGGAGAACCATGATGCGCTTGTCGGAGGCGATACCAAACTTTACATGCACTTCTACCCTGATGTCGCATTCACCTTCAGGGTTATCCCGAAGTTCCTCCGTTTCACCGCTGCCGTGGATGGTTCGCTTGAGAACAACCAGGCGCGGAATATTGCATATGTCAACCCCTGGATGATGCCGGGTGATACCCTCTATAACCTGCGAAGCACGGATAACAAGCTCCGGATTACAGCAGGCATCTCCGGCAATATGAATGTTACAGCAACATACGCACTTGACGTAAGTTACACGATGTTCAGTGACATGCTTCTCTTTATGAATGACACTATTGGCGTGGGCAATTATTTCGTGCCTTCATATGCCGACGGTAACCTGTTGAAGGTCCGCGGTGAGGTCAAATACCCGGTTACCCCGAAGATGACACTCTCATTGCTGGGTAATTATTACGCATATGACATCTCGGGCCATGATCATGCATGGCATAAACCCAAATGGGACGGTACTGCGAAGTTTGACTACAACCTCAGGAACAAGATAGTCGCTTCTGCAGCACTTTCGCTTATCGGAAAACGCTATGCCAGGGTCAGGGCGCCTGAAGAGACAGTCATGCTTCCCTTCCATCCAAACCTTAACCTGGGGGTCGAGTACAGGTACACCCCGGTACTTTCATTCTGGGTCAAATGCAACAATATCTCATACAACCGCTATTTCGAATGGAACTATTATCCTGCCAGGAACTTCATGCTTCTGGGAGGATTTTCATACAGCCTGTAAACAGTTGGGAACGGGTGTGGATTGTTGATATTTATTTGAGGAATAAACGTCTTATTAAAGTGTAAAATCCCCGGATTTTGCTACCTTTGTATGATTTTATAAATCACATAATATCAAACTGTTAAAAGCGTACCGATACAAATAAAAATAACTTGTAATGACTAACGAGGAACAGAGGAAGAGGAGTAAGGAACAAGATGAGTATTCAGCCGACAGCATCCAGGTGCTGGAGGGTTTGGAGGCAGTAAGAAAAAGGCCTGCCATGTACATCGGCGATGTTGGAGTCAGAGGGCTGCATCATCTTGTATATGAGGTTGTTGATAACTCAATTGATGAGGCCCTGGTGGGGTTCTGCACACAGATTGACGTAACAATTAACGAAGATAATTCCATAACCGTTGTTGACAATGGCCGCGGTATCCCCGTGGAGATGCACGAAAAGGAGCAGCGCTCGGCCCTGGAGGTGGTTATGACCGTCCTTCATGCCGGGGGTAAGTTCGACAAGGATTCATACAAGGTCTCAGGAGGTCTCCACGGCGTGGGGGTCTCATGTGTCAATGCGCTCTCTTCGACGTTGACCGTTGATGTAATGAGGCAGGGGAAGAGGTGGAGACAGACCTACGAGCGGGGTAAGCCCCTGGCTCCTGTCGCCCAGGTGGGTGCTTCAGACGGTACGGGAACCATTACCACCTTCATGCCTGACAACACCATCTTTCAGACCGTGGAGTTTAAGTTCGAGATACTTGCAGTGCGGCTTAGGGAGCTGGCTTTCCTGAACAAGGGTATTCTCCTGACGCTCACGGACAAGCGTGAGCTGGCTGAGAACGGCAGCGAGCCTCATCAGGTCACCGAGAGGTTCTTCTCGGAGCGCGGTCTCATTGAGTTCGTCGAGTATCTTGATGCAAACCGGGAGAGGCTTACAGACAAGGTCATATACATCGATTATGACAAAGGCGATATTCCCGTTGAGCTCGCCCTGCAGTACAACACCTCCTTTTCAGAGAACGTGCACTCATATGTAAACAACATCAACACCATTGAGGGAGGAACCCATCTTGCAGGCTTCCGCAGGGGGCTTACACGCACCCTGAAGAAGTATGCCGAAGATTCGGGTGCAACCACGAAGCTCAAATTCGACATTAACGGTGACGACTTTCGGGAAGGGTTGACATGCGTCATGTCTGTAAAGGTGGCCGAGCCACAGTTTGAAGGACAGACCAAAACCAAGCTTGGTAACTCTGAGGTCATGGGTGCGGTTGATGTGGCAGTAAGCACTGCCTTGTCAAACTATCTCGAGGAGAATCCGAAGGATGCAAGGGCCATAGTGCAGAAGGTCATACTTGCCGCCACTGCACGTCATGCAGCCCGCAAGGCACGTGAGCTGGTTCAGAGGAAGAATGTTCTCTCCGGATCAGGACTGCCGGGCAAGCTGGCTGACTGTGCCGACAGGGATCCTGCGGTCTCGGAGATATTCATTGTAGAGGGAGACTCCGCAGGCGGAACTGCAAAACAGGGACGTGACCGCCGGTTTCAGGCCATCCTGCCCCTGAGGGGAAAGATACTGAACGTCGAGAAAGCCATGCAGCACAAGATCTTCGACAACGAGGAGATAAAGAACATCTTCACCGCACTCGGGGTCCACATCGGCACTGCGGAGGACAGCAAGGCCCTGAACGTGACGGGGCTGAGGTATGCCAAGGTCATCATCATGACTGATGCAGACGTTGACGGCTCTCACATCACAACACTTATAATGACATTCTTCTTCAGGTATATGTATGAGCTGATACAGAATGGGAATATTTACATAGCCACCCCTCCGCTGTATCTTGTGCATAAGGGCAAATCAGAGAAATACTGCTGGACGGAAGAGGAGCGTGACGCTGCCGTTAAGGAGATGGGTCAGGGCAAGGAGTCTTCGGTGATCATCCAGAGATATAAGGGTCTTGGTGAGATGAACGCCGAGCAGCTGTGGTCGACCACCATGAATCCGGAGACACGGACGCTGCGTCAGGTTACGATTGACAGTGCAGCCGAGGCTGACCATATCTTCTCAATGCTTATGGGTGATGAGGTTCCGCCAAGGAGGGAATTCATTGAGAAACATGCGAAGTATGCTAATATTGATGCTTAAAAGAAGGCAATAGGCAGTAGGCAATAGAGGGCCGAGCGTTAACAAATGACCCGGTGGGTCATTTGAGCGAAGGAGCCAGATTGCAGGGGAGGAGAGAGGAATTTTCGATTTTCGATTATTTAAATCGACAATCGCAAATCGACAATCGCAAATAACAGGGACTTTCGACTTTACAGACTTTACAGACTTTTCGTATGGAGATTTTTCAGACTGTTTTTGACTGGTATATGGCCAACCTGAATTATTTTACAATTTTTCTACTGATGACCGTAGAGAGTTCATTCATTCCGTTTCCGTCAGAAATAGTTGTTCCTTTTGCGGCGTGGAAAGCAGGGGAGGGGGGCCTTACAATGGCAGGTGTACTTCTCTCATCCACTGCCGGTGCAATGACCGGAGCCATCATTAACTATTACCTGGCTGTCTGGCTTGGCAGGCCGCTGCTGTACCGCATTGCAGATACCAGGTGGGCACATGCCCTTATGATCAACCGGCAGGGAGTGGAGAAGGCAGAAGCCTATTTTGTAAAACACGGCAAAGCCTCAACTTTCATCGGGCGGCTGGTTCCGGCCGTCAGGCAACTTATATCAATCCCTGCAGGCCTTTCAAGGATGAATCCAGGCTCATTTCTGCTCTATACATTTCTCGGGGCCGGACTGTGGAACATAATCCTGGCAGTGATCGGCTATTTCGCATACGACAAGCGCGAGCACATACTCCCATACCTTGACTGGATCATGTATGCCTTTGGGGCACTGTTTGTAATATGGCTCTCATGGAAAGGGGTGCAGGTCTGGAGGAGAAGCAGGAAGAGTGTCACTCAGTGAGTTCCCCGGCCAGCAGCCGCAGGCCGATCTCTGATATCTTCGCCCTGTAGATGGCAGTCAGCCTCCGGTTGATGGCACTGAGATAATTATTCTGATACTCCCTGAACTCGAGTCCTGAAAGAGATCCAAGGCGATAACGTTCCATGGCAATCTCCAATGAGACCCTCGCCACCTCTGCACTCTGAGTCTCGAAGTCAGTGAGGATAATATTATTCTCATAAGTATTGTAGAGCAGGTCAAGCTCACTCAGGATCTCATTTTCGATATCGAGGTAGGCCAGCCTGCTGCTCTCAGCCTCAATCTTCGCGTTTGCAATCCTTCTGTTGGTTTCCAGCCCCGTAAAGATATTCCAGCTCATGTTCAGCCCCCAGTTAAAGCCGTTGGTCATATTGTATGAGCTGGCAGCCCAGGGAAATTCACTCCGCGAGAGATTATAGCCTGTGCTGAAGTTGACGGTAGGGTAACGCAGTGCTCTGACAGCGTCAAGATCATACATCGACAGATTTTCTCCCTGGCGTGCCAGGATGAGCTGGTTGTTGAAGGTGAGAGTCGTTTCACGCAGCATATCAATATCTATCTGCGGTGCAAGTATAATTGAGTCGTTTATGTTAAAGTTGATGTCATGTCCGGCATTGAGAAGGTTCGTCATGCGTATGTAGGCACTTTTTACCGTCTCCTGCTGCAGCAGGACAGCCGAACTGTCGGCATTGAGGTCAATCCTGGCCTGTTGCAGGTCAAGACCCGATATGACGCCCAGGAAATACTTCTCTTCAGCGTTCTCATATCTCGATTTGGAGAGGGCCAGTGAAGTGAGAGCCGACTCCATTCGGTTCTGCTGCACGATGATGTTGTAGTACTCCGTGCAGACTCTCATTACGAGGTTCTCAACGTTGATCCTCACCCTCTGGCTGCTCATGGAGAGCAGCTCCTGCTGCCGGCTGTAGGTGGCGAACATCCCGAGGCCGTCAAAGATCCTCCAGTTCATTGTTACCCCGGCCGTGTACTGGTTGGTTCTTGTCTTATCCGCCTCACTGGAGGAGGATTCGAAAGTATTGTCTGTCTGCGACTGCCTTCCCGTACCCGTGACCGTTGGAAGGAATGGTGCCAGGGTTACGTTGTTGCCTGCAATGGATTCGTCGTTCCTGCTAATCTTCAGTGAGTAATTATTCTGCAGGGCCTTTATGATGGCCTCGTCGAGGGTCATTGTCTCCTGCGCCTGTGAGGCCATGGGCATCAGGAGTACGAAAATGAGTAAACTAAGCCTGTATTGTCTCATTGCTGTTCTTTTCAACTTTTTTTCTTGCAGCGAGGTAGCTGTAAACGGCCGGTACTACGAATAGTGTCAGGAACGTGGCAAAGAACATTCCGCCCACAACCGTCACACCCATTGATCTGCGGCTCTCCGCTCCGGCGCCTGATGCAAGTGCAAGCGGCATGATGCCGAGAATGGTGGTCAGACTTGTCATCATTATAGGGCGGAATCGAGCCACTGCCGCATCGCGTACAGCTTCCATGATGCTCAACCCTGCCAGCTGTCTCTGGTTGGCAAACTCGACGATAAGTATTCCGTTCTTGGCAACCATTCCTATAAGCATTATGAGTCCGATCTGGCTGAAGATATTGAGGGTCTGTCCCGTAATCGCCATAATAAAGAGTGCCCCGATGAGTGCCAGTGGCACGGTGACAAGGATTATCAACGGATCACGGAAGCTCTCGAACTGTGCCGACAGCACAAGATATATGAGTACCACCGCCAGTACAAATGCAAAGAGCAGGCTTGAGGTGCTCTCGACAAAGTCCTTGGAGTCGCCTGACAGGGTAGTGCTGAAGTTTTCATCCAGCGTCTTTTCGGCTATCCTGTCCATCTCCTCTATCCCTTCTCCGAGAGTGAACTTACCCTCGAGGCCTGCGGAGATGGTGGCCGAAACAAACCTGTTGTACCTGTAGAGCTGAGGGGGCAGACTGCTCTCACGCGTCTCCACTATATTGTCAAGCTGAATCAGCTGACCTTTGTCGTTTCTTACGTAGGTGCTTGTAAGGTCTTGCGGCTGGTTTCGCTTTGACTTATCAAACTGGCTGAATATCTGGTATTGCTTGCCGTCAAGTATATAGTAGCCGATTCTCTGTTCGCTCATTGTGAGCTGCAGGGTCTGGGCGATGTTCTGGACATTGACCCCCATCATCGAGGCTTTCTCCCTGTTTATAATCACGGTAAGCTCCGGCTTGGTAAATTTGAGGTTGACATCGCTTGCCGAGAAATACGGACTTTCGGAAACCTCCGCCATGAAGTCGGGTATCACCCTCTTGAGGTCATCGAGGTTCTTTGCCTGAATGACGTACTGCACGGGCAGTCCTCCTCGCCGTGATCCGAAGGTCTGCTGTTGCGAGACGATGGGACGTGCGCCTGTGAATTGTCTCAGCGCCGGCGAAAGCGAAGCAGCTATCTCCTGCTGTGACCTTTTCCGGTCATCAAGGGGAGTGAGCCTTACTCTCATGTTGGCAGAGTTTACGCCTCCCATGCCCACCATCATCATTATGTTGTCACTCTCCGGAACCTGTTCCTTTACAAAAGGGTAGAGGGTCTCCATGTAGCTGCTCATGTATTCATAGGTTGCCCCTTCGGTAGCCCTGGCACTGATACTGACATAACCGCGGTCCTCCAGCGGCGCCATCTCAGACGGCAGCAGGGTCCAGAGAAAGGCAATAAGTCCTGCTGCAACCACAATAATTACCAGGGCCCAGTACCTCACCTTCAGGAATGCTGTTATGGCTCTCCTGTAGAGGTTTATCATCCCTGCGAAGAAGGGCTCTGAGGCACGGTAGAAGCGACCCTCCATGGCGTTATGCTTCAGTATCCTTGAAGAGACCATGGGGGTGAGTGAGAGTGCCAGGAAGGATGAGATGACAACTGCCCCGACAATCACCAGGCTGAACTCCCTGAAGAGCCTGCCCGTCACTCCCTGCAGGAAGACAATTGGAAAGAATACCGCAACAAGGGCGATGGTTGTGGCAATGATGGCAAAATAAATCTCCCTCGATCCTGTCAGTGCCGCCTCCATCGGTGACATACCCTTTTCCACCTTGGTGTAAATGTTCTCAACCACAACTATGGCATCGTCGACTACAAGACCAATTGCAAGCACTATAGCGAACAGGGTCAGGATGTTTATGGTGAAGCCTGCAATGTACATTATGAAGAAAGCTCCGATAAGAGCCACCGGAATCGCCACCACCGGTATCAGGGTTGTCCTCCAGTTGCGGAGGAAGAGAAATATCACGAGTACAACGAGTAAAAACGCAATGAAGATTGTTGTTTTTACCTCTTTGATTGACTCCCTGATATAAAGTGTATTGTCAAAAAGGACCTCCATTGTGATATCATCCGGGAGGTCTTTTTTCAGCTGCTCAAGGAGTATGGTCGCATCGTCTACGATTTCAATGTAGTTGGCACCGGGCTGTGGCACAAGCACTACGTTGACAGACGGTTTCCCGTTGCTCAGAAGATGTGACCTGATGTTTTCCGCATCAATTTCCGCTATCCCTATGTCGCTGAATTTTACAACCCTGTCGCCGCTTTTTGTTATAATCAGGTCATTGAATTCGTCAATAGTCCGAAGTCTCCCCAATGTTCTGATTGTAAGCTCGGTATTGTCGCCCTCGATCCTTCCTGAGGGCAGTTCGATGTTTTCACGGGTCACTGCATTTCGCACATCAAGAGGTGTCAGTCCGTAAGCTGCCAGCCTCGTCGGGTCCATCTTCATCCTGATGGCGAGCTTCTTTGAACCCCATACGCTCACTGCACTTACGCCGGAGATGGTCTGGAGTCTCTCCCTGAAATTTATCTCGGCATAGGTACTCACATCAATGATTGACCTTGTGTCACTGCGCAGAGTCACCGCATAGATAGGCTGAGCGTCGGCATCGGCCTTCTGAACCACCGGGGGGTCTACATCCTGTGGAAGACGGCGCATGGCACCTGATACCTTATCACGCACGTCATTCACCGCAGTTTCCATGTCGACCTCAAGCTTGAACTCGACGGTTATGCGGGAGGAGCCGTCACTACTGGAGCTTGAGATGGAGCGGATGCCCTGCACGCTGTTGATGGCTGATTCAAGAGGTTCGGTAATCTGTGTTTCGATGACGTCAGAGTTGGCACCCGGGAATGAGGTTGACACTGTAACGATGGCAGGATCCACGCTGGGGTAGTCTCTGACCCCCAGAAACGTGTACCCTATGCCTCCCATGATCAGTATTACCAGGGACATCACTGTGGCAAGAACGGGTCGCTTTATGCTTATTGACGATAGACTCATTTATTTCTGTTTGGTTACAGTGGAATTATTGCCCCGGCATCATTTTGGAATGTTTACCCTCACTGCCATGTTTTCCCTCAGTTGCATCAGCCCGGTCGTCAGCACGGTATCTCCTGCAGAGAGTCCCGATACCACCTCTACCATCGACGCCGTCCTTGTGCCGGTAACTACGGGTACGAGTCTTGCCCTTCCGCTTCTTGCCACCCAGACCATCTTCTCATTCATCTCGGGAACGATTGCCTCTGTCGGAATCTGGAGGGCATTCTGGTTTTCATCGGTAATAAGTGTAAGCGAAGCAAACATCCCGGGTACAAGTCGCCTGTCGCGGTTTACATAACGGGCTCTCAGGCCTATGGTACGGGTAGTTTCATCAATGCGGTAATCAACGGCATAGACTGTTGCAAAAAACTCGTCGGCATAGCCTTCAGTCTGGAATGAGATTCTCTTCCCCATAAGATCAGCCGAAACATATTTCTCTGAAATGGCAAACTCAAGCTTAAGTATTGAAGGGTCAATAAGATGGGCGATCTTCACGGAAGGCTGGACGTACGTTCCTTCACTGACATACCGGAATCCCACCACCCCGTCAAACGGTGAGCGCACTTCTGTCTCCGCTATCCTCACCTTAAGCAGGTTGATGTCGGCCAGGCTCACATTGTAGTCAGTCTGCAACTGGTCGAATGACTCGCGGCTGACCGCATCCTTAGCAAGCAGTATGCGCTGACGCTCAAGTTTCTCCGACAATAATTTTTCCTGAATTTCCGTCCGGCGGAGCTGTGCCTGAAGGTCTTCATCATATATCTTGACCAAAAGCTGGCCTTTTTTTACCGTGCTCCCCTCTTTGAAGTAGACGCCGGTAACTTTTCCGGAAACCTTACTGACTATGTCCACCTCCTCATTTGCCAGCAGAGACCCGGCTGACCTGATCCCGCTGGTAAGGTAAGATGGCTTTGCAATGGTTGCATTTACAGGAAGTTGTCCTGCACCCTGCTGTCCGCCGGCTTGCCCCTGACCCTGTCCTTGTCCCTGTGTCGCGACAGCCGGAACTTCAGCACCTTTCTTCAGATCCCTGTCTCCCCATAGTCCAATCCGGGGACCAATGAACCATATTGCCAGTACAAGCGGGATGCTTGCCCATAATGCTATTTTTGTTCCTTTTTTCATCTGTAATGGTAATTCACTAATCTGCCCCGCAAAATTAGGGGGTTTATTTAAATCATTATGTTAAAGTATATTAAAACAAAAATGCGGGTAAAAACTATTTCAGCCAACTCATTTTAGCAGGCTGTCAGTTGTTGAGTATGATCTCCTTCACGATCTTTTCCATGTTGTCGGTCACTTTCCGTGACGGTACGGTAAAACCGTTGCAAAACATCGTGAACGCCACTCTTCTTCCGCTGTTTGTCGTGACATAACCGGCAAATGATTTTGCACTGTTAATAGTGCCGGTTTTGGCTACGACTTTCCCTTTAAACACCTCATCCCTGAAATAGTTCTTCATGGTTCCTGACACTGCTCCTTCGGGAAGGGAGGCGAGAAATGGTTCTGAGCAGTTACTGTTGTACATGTGGACAAGCAGCCTGACGGTCATCATGGCGCTGATATTGTTGTTTGATGACAAGCCTGAACCGTCAAGGATAACGGCCTCCCGGGGCTCGCATCCTATGGAGTCAAGGAAGTTCCTTATCACCTCTGAACCTGCACTGTAGCTTCCTTTGCCGAGGAGTACATAGCCCATCTGTTTTCTAAGCGCCTCGGCATACATGTTGACACTCTCGTGGTTGGTGACCCTGATTATTTCCTCCAGGGTGGGTGAGAGGGTCACGGTGACGGGAGTTTCGTTGTCTCCGCCAGGAAAAGCCCTTGCTGATGAGGGTGTGCCATCGATCTTTATACCGGCCCTCCTGAGAGAGGCATCCAGCATTTTCACTGCCGTGGACGGCGGATCGGGCATTGAGGCCCTCAGCGCAAAACTGCTGTCAGCCGGTACACTGCCGGTTATCCATGCGTTTAAGGAATAGGGGGCATTGTATACATAACCCCTGTCTGATCTGCCGGATGAAGTCAGGTTACTGGTTATAACAATATCTCTTCCATATTCCTCAACCGAGTCTATCAGCGCCGGAAGGCCTTCAGAAAGCCCCCTTATGTAAATCTTGTATTTGTTGTCGTTGATGTTGATGTCATAGACGCCCGCTCCGTAATATTGGCCCAGGTTGCCCCATGACCAATCGCCCGGGGCTGGATTGAAATCGTAAATTGATGCTGCCGCAGCAACGCGACCCTTTACACGCCTGAGTCCTGCCGCAACCAGAGCTTCGGTCCACACTGATATGATGTCACCGTAGTGTTCACTGAAGTATTCCGAACCGAGTGAAGGGTCGCCGCCTCCCCTTATTATTACATCCCCGTCGAGCACACCCCTTCGCTTGTTGAAGGTGCCAGACATACTGACAACAGTTGAGTAGCGGTAACCAGGACCCAGAAATGTCAGGGCAGCGGAGGTGGGATAGAGTTTCATCACTGAGGCCGGAGCCAGATTGCGGTCGGCATCATAACCGTAGATGATCTCGCCGGTCAGAGCATCGGCAAAACAAAATGAGTATGATGTTCCCGTAAGGGTGGTGTCGGCCAGGATAGTGTCCATGACGCTCTGCTGTCCGGCTAGTGCCGTTGCCGTGGCTGAGACGATGACACAGGCCGCGAATGTTTTAAAATTCATATAGGTTTGTTTTGTTCCATTGTTGAAAGCAGTCCGCATGCAGCGCTGATATCCTCTCCCCGGCTGGCCCGGATTGTTGCGGTTATCCCCCTGGCATTGAGGTTATCACGGAATGCTTCCATTTCTTTGGAGCCAGGACTGCTGTATTCCGAACCCGGGATGGAGTGAAAGCGGATCAGGTTGATGCGGCAGCGGATGCCGCCGAGGATTTTTGCCAGCTCTTTTATGTGAGCAGGGGTGTCATTCAATCCCTTGAAGACTATGTATTCAAATGATACCCTCCTCTGCCTCCCAAAGTCGAAGGCCCTGATGATCTCAAGGATCTCCCTGACGGGATGGGCCTTCTGCACAGGCATGAGTGCCTGGCGCTCGTCATCAAAGGGAGAGTGAAGGCTGACGGCAAGGTGGCATTTGGTGCCTTCAAGGTATTCTTTAATCATGCCCGTGATGCCAACGGTGCTGACGGTAATGCGGGTTGGGCTCCATCCGTAACCCCATTCCGAGGTCAGGATCCCAAGGCTTTTGAGCACCTCTTCAAGGTTGTCAAGAGGCTCGCCCATGCCCATGTAGACGATATTGGTGAGGGAGGCGTGTTCTGGCAGGCTTTTGAACTGGTTCAGGATCTCACCCGCGGTGAGGTTACCCTGGAAGCCCTGTTTCCCGGTCATGCAGAAGCGGCATCCCATGCGGCATCCCGACTGTACCGAGAGGCATACGGTGGCGCGGTCGCGGTCAGGAATGAAGGCTGTCTCGATGAACCTGTTGTCGCTCAGGCGGAAGAGGTACTTCTTTGTGCCGTCGGCGGAAGCGGTCTCGGATACCGGCGGGGTAAGGCCCGTCTCGTACCTGGCCCCGAGCAGGTTACGCGCCTTCAGGGACAGATCCGTCATGGCGCTGATCTCCGGAGACCCTCTCTTATAAAGCCAGCCTGCAAGCTGCCGGGCAGTATATGAAGGCAGTGATTCTGCTGCCGTGATGGCAGCCAGCTCATTCAGCGTCTTCCCGAATAATCTCTCAGCAGTCATCAGAACCGGTAGGCAGCTTTCTCCAGGTCTTTGACGCTCCTGAACGGCCTGGGAGGCTTCAGTTCAGCGTTGAGGAAGTTATAGATATCAAGTCTTATGCGCCTGGCCTCCTTGTAATCCATCCTGTCAAAAGAGTGCCCGCCGGGCATATCCTCAAAGATCTTGTAGCTGAAGTTCTGTTTGCCGGCGGCTTTAAGTGCTTTAATCAGGTGCTCAACCTCCAGCACATTCACATCCTCATCATTGGTGTTGGTGTGTATGAGCAGCGGGGTGTTGCGGTAGCGGTCTACCTGCCATGCCGGCGACCGCCTGCGGTATTCGGCCACGTCCTCGTCGGCTGTTTTGCCAATGTGATAAGGGGCGGAGAAGAGATCACGGTACTCGTCATCCTTGTACCCCATACGGGCAATGACATCACTGACAGGAACACCTGCGAAGCATGCCTTATAGTCTTCAGGGTGATCAAAGATGCAGAAGAGGCCTATCAGTCCGCCGTGGCTCCAGCCGGCCAGGCCGACCCTCTCACTGTCAACGATGCTGTAGTTTTCGATCATATACTTTCTGCTGGCATCAACGTCCTCGACCTCCAGGCCGCCATAGTCTATTCGACGATACATTCCGGAACCGTATCCGGTAGAGCCTCGGTATTCGGCTGCCACCACAATGTAACCCTGGGCTACCATCTCCCTGACAATATGAGTGTAATAGGTGGTAAAATTAGCATGTACCCCACCGTGAGGGAATACCAGCAGAGGGTACTTTTTGGACGGATCAGCATCACGGGGGATAAAGACATAACTCCAGAATTTAAGCGGATTACCAGCTCCCTGGCCGGTGGGATTGTTCTCTTTTGCCGGCGGAGGACCGGTGATGTAGATCTTGTCAACGTAAGCTATGTCACCAACACGTTCAAACCACAACAGATCATCGATGTTCTTTTCTATGACATCAAGACGATGTCCCAGGGCTGTAAACCGGTTTTCAAGCTGCATTATGGCATTCATGATTTCGGTGTTGCCCGGCTGTGCGGGCAGTGTCACCGGCACCAGGGCCAGGGCCACAAAAAGAATAGTGATTTTCAGGTAATTCCTTTTCATTTCTCCGTTTGATTAGATTTCTGTTTCTCCGTTGAAGACATATGTTGCAGGTCCGGTGAGGAAGATTGAGGAGGCGCCCCTTTTATCAAGTAAGAACCTGACAGAAAGGGTGCCACCCCTGACATTCACATTGGGTTCGGCAGTGACAATTTTTCCGGTCATTGCTGCCGCAATGGCAGAAGCGGTGACCCCGGTGCCGCATGACAATGTTTCGTCCTCCACTCCGCGTTCGTAGGTTCTCACATTCAGGCTTCCGTCTGTGACACTCACCAGGTTCACGTTGACTCCCTCGGGTGCATAACGTTCAGAGTAGCGAAGCGGCCTGCCGAATGATACCATGTCAACGTTTTCGTTATTGTCTGTGAATACTACAAGGTGCGGCACTCCGGTGTTGGCGAAGATACCGTCGGGCGTCTCCCTGACCTCAGTGACATCGGTTATGGAGACCTCGATAATATTGTTCCCCCCGTGTCTGGCCGTATGGGGTCCGTCGCCCGCCATGAAACGGAGATCACGGTATCCGGCAAAATTTCTCATCGCGAAGTGGGCTGCGCACCGGGCCCCGTTGCCGCACATATTCCCTGCAGAGCCGTCGGAATTGAAATAGAACATCCTGAAATCGTACCCGTCGCATTCTTCAATCAGCATAAGACCGTCTGCTCCGATTCCGAACCGCCTGTCGCATAATCTCCTGAAAAGCAAAATGTCGGAATGATCAATCACCTTCGGACTGTTTCTGATCAGGATGAAATCGTTACCGGTGCCTTCATATTTGTTAAAGAGTATTTTCATTCCGTTAAATTGAAGTTAAATATTTTAAACCGGCCATCACGGACTGTTAAAAAATCGAAAATTTGTAAAACATTTTCCCCCGTTCAGGGTTGTAAAGATATTAATCTTTTAAGGAGGCACGTATTTTGATGAAGTAGACAGAAGGAAGAAATGAAAAACTAAGATATTATAAGAGTTATGAAAGCAAAATCACTGATTGCGACATTGTTCATTGCACTTTTCGGCGCGCTAGCCGGTTTATTTATCTACACAAGGTTCCTGGACAGGAATGATCTGGTCATTGGCACGGATAAAGAGATTGAAAAGAATGCGAGGTATACTTCAATCGTACCTCAGTCGGGAGTAAATGATTTCACATTTGCCGCTGAGCATACCGTTCATGCGGTGGTTCATGTAAAGACCAAGACCACAGTAAGTTCATCATCTCAAAACCCATTGTACGAGTTCTTCTACGGACCCGGCGCAAACAAGCCGAGGGAAGTACGCGGTTCAGGCTCCGGAGTGATAGTCACTGACGACGGGTTCATTGTTACAAACAACCATGTAATTGAAAATGCTGACGAAATGGAAGTGACGCTTAACGACAAGCGTACTTTATCTGCCGAGGTTGTTGGCCGTGATCCGAGTACTGATATAGCATTGCTGAAGATCAAGGCCAACGGGTTGCCGTTTATAAAGTTTGGTGACTCCGATGCAATCAGGCTTGGCGAATGGGTCCTTGCAGTAGGCAATCCGTTCAACCTGACATCCACTGTGACGGCAGGTATTGTAAGTGCCCGGGGCAGGAGCCTTAACCTGCTTGATAACCAGTATCGCATAGAATCATTCATACAGACAGATGCTGCAGTGAACATGGGTAATAGCGGTGGTGCGCTGGTAAACACGAGGGGAGAGCTGATTGGCATAACGACAGCCATTTATTCACCAACCGGGACTTATTCAGGAAACTCATTTGCCGTGCCTTCATCAATTGTGAGGAAGGTATACGAGGACCTTAAGCAATTCGGTGAGGTGCAGCGCGGACTGCTGGGAGTTAACATAACGGATGTTACTTCTGATATTGCAAAGTCAGAAAACCTGAAAGATGTCAACGGCGTCTATGTTACAGGTGTTGTTGCTGACGGTGCAGCCAGTGCAGCAGGTCTGGCAGAAAGGGATGTAATAATTGCCGTTAACAGCGAACCGGTAGCTACAACTGCTGAACTGCAGGAAAAGGTAAGCCGCTACAGGCCGGGTGACAAGGTGGAGGTGACATACCTGCGCAAGGGCAGAAAGGACAATAAAACGGTTGTTCTTCGCAATTTTGAGGGCGGTACCGGCGTTGTAGCTCCGGGGGCACAGAGCGCTTCGTTGTATGGTGCAACGTTCGCACCTGTCACCTCAGGCGAGAAACAGCAGTACAAGATTACTAACGGTGTTAAGGTAACGTCAATTTCTGATGGCAGGTTCCGTGACCTGGGCCTTTCAAAGGGAACAATCATCATTGACGTGAACGGACAGAAGGTGGACAGCGCTGCAGATATTCGCAGGGCTACGAATGATGAAAAGAGTCTGACGTCTATCGAAGGATATACGCCTGACGGAACGTACTTCAAATACCAGACAAGGAGATAGTCTGATATTTTGCAACAAACAGCAGTTCAACTCATTACGAGAAGTAACATTCTGCTGCCGGTTTGATCGGATTTATTTGCATATTAACTTAAAAAGCAGTACATTTGCGGAAATTTTTTCGAAGGGATACAGAGAATGAGACAACTTAAGATTACCAAATCCATAACCAACCGTGAAAGTGCGTCGTTGGACAAGTATCTGCAGGAGATTGGTAAGGAAGAGTTGATATCGGTTGAGGAAGAGGTAGAGTTAGCGCAGAGGATCAAGAAGGGTGACAGGGCAGCTTTGGAGAAGCTCACAAAAGCAAATCTTCGTTTCGTTGTCTCAGTGGCCAAACAGTATCAGAACCAAGGACTTAGCCTTCCGGACCTCATTAATGAGGGTAACCTCGGCCTTATCAAGGCTGCAGAAAAATTTGACGAGACACGCGGTTTCAAATTCATTTCATATGCCGTATGGTGGATCCGGCAATCGATACTCCAGGCTCTGGCAGAGCAGTCGAGGATTGTACGCCTTCCTCTCAACCAGGTGGGATCACTGAACAAGATCAACAAGGCTTTCGCCCGTTTTGAGCAGGAGAATGAGCGTACCCCTTCACCCGAGGAGCTTGCAGAGGTGCTTGATCTCCCCAAGGAGAAGGTGGCTGACACTCTGAAGGTGTCAGGGCGCCATGTATCGGTTGACGCTCCCTTCGTTGAGGGAGAGGATAACAGCCTGCTCGACGTGCTTACGAACCTCGATTCTCCCATAGCTGACAAGATGCTGATAGACGAGTCGCTCTCCAAGGAGATTGACCGTGCTCTTGCGACGCTTACCGAGCGCGAAAGGGATATCATACGTTATTTCTTCGGCATAGCATGCCAGGAGATGACTCTTGAAGAGATAGGAGAGAAGTTCGGTCTGACCCGCGAGAGGGTAAGACAGATAAAGGAGAAGGCAATCAGGCGCCTGCGCCACACTTCACGCAGCAAATTGCTGAAGGGCTACCTGGGCTAGTATTGTATTCCTGAAAGAGACAAAAAGTGTCCCGCCTGTTCGGCGGGACCTTTTTTTATAACAGAAATGATCCGCCATCGGGCGGATCATTTTGTTTTTCCGCTTTAATGCGGAATGGGGGGAAGAACTGCTTCATAGTGACACATTGTCTTCAGGAGACATCATGTATCACACCTCAAAAATAAGTGAAAGAGTGATCCGCTGTACCTATAAAACAGCTACAACTGACAAACCATGAATATGAGCCAACAGACAGGTCATGTCAACCAACAGAAGCCTATTTTCCGGAAAATTTTCTCACAAATTCATTCTTGTATGAATCCCCGAGATAGGCTTTCAGACCCTCGGTGAGGAGTATTTCTCCCTGCCTCGTGTAACCGGTAACATGATCAAGGTTTACAAGGTAGGAGTGGTGAACCCTCAGGAAATTCTGATCCGCCAGGAGGCCGTCAAAGTGCTTCAGGTTTTTTGAACTCACCACTTTTCTTTGTCCTGAAATGTGGAAGTTCGTGCAGTAGCCGTCTGCCTGGCACATGATGATATCGGGCACCCTGAGCACCTCGAATCCCTTTATGTTCGGTATTATCAGGGTCGACTGCCTTGAGGAGCCTTCCCTGAGGTTGCTAAGAAGTGAAGAGACAATTTCCGAGCTTAATCCTGACCTGCCATCCTTTCTGACCTTTTCAACGGCGTCAATCAACTCATCTATCTTCAAAGGCTTAAGGAGATAATCGACTGCGCTGAACCTGAATGCCCTGATGGCATATTCCGAGTAGGCAGTAACAAAGATTATCTTGAAATCGATACTGTCAAACCTGTTCAGAAGGTCAAACCCTTTGCCGTCCGGCATCTCAATGTCAAGGAAAACAAGGTCGGGTGATGTCTTCCTGATGGCATTGTACCCCGTACTGACAGAGGAGGCCTTGGCCACGACCTCAACATCCGGACAGTACTTCCGGAGGTAATTGTCAATTACCTCTCTTGCCGGCTGTTCGTCATCAATGATCACTGCTCTTATCATACTAATTCCGGTTACTCTTTGTTAAGACTTAAACCTTTTTCTATTCCTTATGCCCGCACCATTACCGGCATGTCTATTTCAACCCTGGTGCCTGTCTCGGTACGATCGGGATGGAGGTCTGATATCACTATCCTGTAATTTGTGGCCTGGAGGTTGTTGATGATCCTGAGTCTCTCCATTGCAAGGGATATTCCCTTCGACTTCTTTGGCAGGTTACCGTCATTCATGGCTTCCGAGCGCGCCCTGCCGACACCGTCATCCTCAACGGTGCAGACAAGGTGGTTATCGTTCATCTTCAGTGAGACCCTGATCATGCCTTTTCTTCTGTCCAACCCCATCACTCCGTGCCATATTGCATTTTCAATGAATGGCTGTACGATACCGGGTGAGACCATTATTGACTCGGGAACAACCTGCGGGTCAACTTCAAGGCTATAGTCGAACTTATTGCCAAATCTCAGGAACTCAATCTTCAGATAATCTTCAAGTGATCCAAGCTCAACACTGAGTCTCACATATTCCTCATTCATGTTGTTAAGCACGGTACGTATCAGTTTGGAGAAATCGGCGATATACCGGTTTGCCGACAGGGTGTCGTTCTTTGAGATGAAATAGTTGATGGAATTCAGTGAATTGAAAATGAAATGGGGGTTCATCTGCCCTTTCAATGCCTGGTGATGCAGCGTGTCCCTCTTCTGTCGCTCACGGTCTCTCATTTGTTTCAGGGCCGCCCAGATGATGGTGCCAAGAAGCAGCATGAGGAAAAGAGGCATGGCAACCCTGAAAAACAGTGTCTGGTAAAAATATGGATTGATATGAATGGCGAGCTTTTTCGACATTCCCCAGGACCCTCCGGCATCGGTAGCCTGGATCTCCAGGTTGTGCCAGCCCGGGTCGAGGTTTGAGAAGTTGATGTTCCTGTCGTTGTGGTCTGTATAATACCAGTTGTCTGATCCGCTGTCAAGGAGGTATCTGTATCTTATCTTTTCCGGATGTCTGTATTCAGGAACTACAAAGGAGATATGGAAGTTGTCGTCTCCCCTCCGGAGCATGATTGTATCAGCCTTGTAGACAGGTCTGTCAAGAATCCTGCTCATGGCTGATACCTCGAATTCCTTGATTATGATGTGAGGTTTAACGCTACCAGGACTTTCCATGAGTATCTGTGAGGGGTCAAACTCCACTGCTCCTCCTACGCCCCCGAAAAGAAACATGCCATCGGAAGTAACCCATGAGGCGTCTGAATTGAACTCATGAATCATCAGACCGTCATTTTCACCGAATGATCTTATCAGTCCGGTGGCCGGATTGATGACAGACAGGCCTTTGTTGGTCGAAACCCAGATATTATCCCTGTTGTCACACATAACACTGTAGGTTGTGTTGTTGCTGAGGCCGGAAGCCGTCGTATAGAAGAATCTATCACCTGTTGCCGGATCAAAGCGGCAGACACCAGCTCCAAGGGTGGCAAGCCATAAAGTACCATCTTCACAAACCAGTATATCCTCTATATTGTTTATCCCCTTTGTCATTTTAAAAAACTCCGGCTTATTCGAAACGAGGTCAAGCTTCAGGAGGTAACTGTGGCTGCAGCCTGCCCATAAAATGCTGTCCTGCAAGTGAAATGTAAAAATGTTCAGCGAATCACCCGCGGAATAGAGCCTCTCCGTCTTTCGTGTCCGGGGGTCGTACCTTATCACGCCGTAGTCAGCTATCAGTATTTTACCCTCTCGGTCGTAACACATGGTGTGCACATTGCTGCCCGGGTTATGTTCTTCTATGCGCCCTGTGGCTGTGTTGTAGTAAATCAGCATATCGTAATAATAACCGATCCAGATGCCGTTGCTGTCGGCAAGAAATGATCTGGGGTGCCACAGTTTCTTCAGCTCCGCCTCTCCAAGAGTGTTAATCCGTTCGGTTTTGCCATTCCCGATGATCCTGATGAGGTAGTTCCTGTCCCGGGCGGCAAGCCAAAGTCCGCCCTCCCTGTCAGTGATGATACCGAACACATTCAGGTCATTTTTTCCTGGGGGAAATGGATTGATGTACCTGAAATCATAAGGTGTGAATACCGCTTTTACCACGCCTGCCGGTGTTCCGCCATCGGTCTGGCGTGCAAACCACAGCATACCGGAACCATATGAGAAGATTGCAGTCGGCAGGCCGCATTCGCTTTGCGGAAGGGTGATAATGCCCTCTTTACCCGGGAACCAGGTACAGAGACCTGTCCCGTGTCTGTAAAACACAACGGGCAGAGTATCGGCGAACGAGAGATCACTGACCTTTCCACCGTATTCCCTGAACACCTTTTTCTCACTGTCAAGACTGAACAGGCCGGTTGTGGCAGCCATCCATATGTTGCGTTGAATGTCGCGGGTGATGCGCGCAGCGCCGGCAGTCCCGAAGAAGAGACCTGTTCTGTCCGGCTCTCTTTCGATGGTATTGAAACTTATAACCTCTGCCCGTCCTTGTCCGGTTGCCTTATCATAATTCAGCCCTACCTCAAGGACAACTGGTCCGGCCAGCCAGAGATGATCCGGGCCGTCAAAGACAATGGAGAACTGATTGAAGTATAATTGTGCTATTTCATTCATTTTTGCCAGCCACGTGTACAAGTATGTCTCTCCTGTGCTAGCATTGTATCGCAACAGACCTTTCCTCAGCAGGAACCAGAGGTAACCGTCAGGGCCTGAAGCAAAGCTGACAAGGTCATTAATAGTATGGTTGCCCAGGCTTCTGACCTCCCTGAATTCCTCCCTGGCCCGGTCAAAAATGCACAGCACCCCGTTATCGGTTGCGATCCAGAGATTGTCACTTGCGTCAATTTCAACTAATTGGACTGAGAAATATGGGATGGTAGTGCTGTCAGCCGGATCATGGAAATAATTTACGAAGTCCGTTCCGTCATAACGGGTCAGCCCGTCCCAGGTGGCCATCCATATGAATCCGCTACTGTCGGCCACAATCTTTCGGACATTGTCATGACCTATCCCGTTTTTTGAGTTATACTGAGTCAGGACATACGACTGCGCGGTGACAGGTGAAATACATATCAGTGCCAGTGCAACCGTACAGAGATGCAGCCAATCAAAGTATTTCAGCCTCAGCGGGTTCATAGAATGGGTGACAGGCAAAAATAGCAAAAAGTATGTTAACAACTTCCTGATAAAGAGTATAATATTAAAAAGATACCATCGGCTCATACCGATTGCCGTTAAATGTTATTTTTGTCATGCTATCAGACCATGGAATTCAAACTTATTTCAGACTTCACTCCCACGGGCGACCAGCCGGAGGCTATCAGACAACTTACTGCCGGTTTAAGGCAGGGAGTACCCTTCCAGACCCTGCTGGGCGTTACCGGATCAGGTAAGACATTCACCATAGCCAATGTCATTGAACAGCTGAAAAGGCCGGTCCTTGTGCTCAGTCATAACAAGACACTGGCGGCACAGCTTTACGGCGAGTTCAGACAGTTCTTCCCCGACAACGCAGTGGAATACTTTGTCTCTTACTACGATTACTATCAGCCGGAGGCTTACCTGCCGGTGAGTGATACATATATTGAGAAGGACCTCTCGATCAATGATGAGCTTGAGAAGCTTCGACTGAGCGCGACCTCATCGCTTTTATCGGGCAGGCGTGATGTCATTGTGGTGTCATCCGTCTCCTGTCTGTTTGGCATCGGTAATCCTGACGACTTCCGTTCCAACACCGTGCACGTTATCAAAGGAGCAAAGACCGGACGCAACCTGTTGCTGCGCAAGCTTGTTGACAGCCTCTATGCACGCAATGAGATTGAGTTTACGCACGGCACTTTCCGGGTCAGGGGTGACACCGTAGATGTCTTCCCCGCTTATGCCGATATTGCCCTGCGGATTGTCTTCTTTGGCGACGAGATTGAGGAGGTCTCGACTTTTGATCCCCTGAGCGGGCAGCACCGTGATGACCTGACAGAATATGTAATCTACCCGGCCAACCTCTTTGTAACGACTCGGGAACGCATAAATGTGGCAGTCAGTCAGATACAGGATGACATGGTGTTACAGGCAAGGCATTTCCGTGATACCGGCAGACCTGAGGAGGCAAAGCGCATAGAGCAGAGGGTTCAGTACGATCTCGAGATGATAAAGGAGCTGGGTTACTGCAGCGGCATTGAAAACTACTCGCGTTATTTTGACGGCAGGGCTCCGGGGACAAGGCCCTTCTGTCTTATCGACTGCTTCCCGAAGGACTTCCTTACGGTCATTGACGAGAGTCATGTAACAGTACCGCAGGTTCGGGCCATGTACGGCGGTGACCACTCACGCAAGCAGACACTCGTAGAGTACGGTTTTCGTCTGCCCGCTGCCCTCGACAACAGGCCTCTGAGACTTGAGGAGTTTGAAGCGCTTACAGGTCAGACGATCTACATGAGTGCCACACCGGCTGACTATGAGATGGAGAAGAGTGAAGGCATCTTTGTCGACCAGGTCATCAGGCCGACAGGACTGCTTGATCCGCCCGTTGTGGTCAGGCCGAGCCGCAACCAGGTTGATGATTTGATGGAGGAGATACGGCGTCGTTCGGCGGCAGGGGAGAGGGTGCTGGTGACGACCATGACAAAGAGGATGGCGGAGGAGCTGAACACTTATCTTGCCAGGTTTGACATCAAATGCCGTTATATACACTCCGGGGTTGAGACCCTGGAGCGGGTTGAGATTCTGGAAGGACTGAGGGCGGGTGAGTTCGATGTGCTTGTCGGGGTGAACCTGCTCCGTGAGGGGCTGGACCTGCCGGAGGTATCACTGGTGGCCATCCTCGATGCAGACAAGGAGGGGTTCCTGAGGTCAGGGAGGGCGCTGACGCAAACGGCGGGACGTGCCGCAAGGAATCTGAACGGTCTTGTGGTGATGTATGCCGACAGAATCACCGGCGCCATGAAGGAGACCATTGACGAAACAAACAGGCGCAGGGCGAAACAGTTTAAGTACAATGAAGAGATGGGCATAACGCCTCGCCAGATAATCAGGAAGGGAGGAACCATGCTCAGGGGGCTCAGCAGCAAGGGCGTGGCGGTGAAAGCCTACACCGGTCCGGAGAGGGCAGATGTGGCAGCTGACCCTGTAATACAGTACATGTCACGGGAGCAGCTTGGGAAGGCTGTTGAAAAGAGCCGCAAGGCAATGGAGAAAGCAGCTGCAGCACTCGATTTCATTGAGGCTGCCAGGCTGAGAGACGAGATTGAGGGAATGAGGCTGTTAATGAGCAAAAAATGAAGACTGAGGACTGGCGACTGGCGACGGAGGACGGGGGACGGAGAACGGAGAGACGGAGGACGGAGGACTGAGGACTGAGGACTTATTTTGCAAATGAGCCTGACAAAGCAAGAAATGCCCTTTTCCTCCGTTAAATTAATGATCCGGTTCCCGGGACCCCGGAGCAGTATATTTATATTGTATATGCAAAGATCAACAATCTTACTTCTTTCAGTGATTGCCCTGCTTGCAGGATGCTCCAGGCTACCGGATCCCGAGCCCATTGACAATCCGCGGGTTGTAATAATAATGTATCACCGCATCACGGAGGGCGATGCGGAAAACATATATGAGCGCAGTGCAGCTGATTTTGAAAAAGATTTGAAGTACTTACGGGACAATAATATACGGGT
Organism: uncultured Rikenellaceae bacterium; assembly: GCA_963770745.1. GTDB lineage: Bacteria > Bacteroidota > Bacteroidia > Bacteroidales > VadinHA17 > SR-FBR-E99. The sequence continues at coordinate 163,137 of CAVYRA010000014.1, read as the reverse complement.
TATTAACTTTGGAGAGCTTGATGATATCGTGTCGGGAAAGACAGACCTCATCACACATGCAGCAATAATCACCTTTGATGACGGTGACCATTCATGGTTTACCCTCGCAGCACCACTGCTGAAGAGATACCGAATGAAAGGCACCTTCTTTCTCTGGGCATCGCAGATAGGAAAGGATTCCTTTCTTTCCTGGGACGAGGTGGAGATAATGAGCAACCATGCCTATGAGGGAGGAGTTCGGCCTTTTACCTTCGGGTCTCATACACTGTACCACCGGTTCCTTATGACAATGAAGGCAGCCCTGGGTGGCGGTGAGGCTTTCGCTGATTATCTCGACGAGGAATTGGGCGGATCAAAGATTCTCATTGACAAACATATAAATGGCAGGGTGGAGGCACTGGCGCTACCCTACGGTGATGGTGCAGGCGATCCCGATATAATTGCAGCGGCACAACGGCACGGTTACCTCTTCATACGCACCTCCGAGCGGAACGTGACGGGCACCTCTGCCACGGACCTTTTCAGGCTTCCCAGCCTGCCTATGCTTGATGACACACCTCAGGTTCTCATAGGCAGTTACCTTGGTATTGAGTAAGGAACAGATGAACAATGACCCCAATGGCTAAAAAGAAAACAACAGAAGACAAGAATTGCTGCCGTTACAGATCACATCCCTGGCACGGCATTGACATAGGGGACCATGCCCCTGAAATAGTAATGACTTATGTCGAGATGGTACCAACCGATACCGTCAAATATGAGATGGACAAGATTTCCGGTTATCTCAGGCTCGACAGGCCGCAGCGTTACTCCAATGTCGTTCCTGCGCTTTACGGTTTCATACCGAGGACACTGACCGGTACTTTCGTAGCGGAAAGATGCATGGAACGCACCGGCAGAAAAGGCATTAAGGGCGATGGAGATGCAATGGATATATGCATCCTGACGGAAAAGGATATAACCCACGGAGACATACTTGTTCTGGCGAGACCGATAGGAGGCTTCCGGATGATAGACGGAAACGAGGCTGACGACAAGATCATTGCTGTCCTGTATAATGATGCAGTCTACGGCGTTTTCAATGATATTGCCGATTGTCCCCCGATAGCCATTGAGAGGCTTAAGCACTATTTCCTTACATATAAGAACCTACCTGGCGAAAAGCGCAAAGTCACAATAGGGGAGATCTATGGAAAGGATGAGGCACAGGAGGTTATAAGACGCTCGATTAGGGATTATGCAGGGATATACCCGGAGATGTAGGTTTCAGCTTTTCCGGAGCAGGGGGTGGAACGGAACAATGGCGATTTCCGGGTTTCATTGACGAACAGGCGAATAAGTTGATGACCATGCTTCATATTTTGATTAATGGTTATGAACTTGGTATTGCAAGAATTATTTTTGTTATGTACAATCCGGCATATTGTTTTGCCGGACTTCAGGGAAGAACGTTTTATGGAAGAATTAAAGAATCTGGTAATTGAGAAAACATCAAAGACTCCGCGCATTGAACTGATTCATGGCAGCGGGGAGGTCTCTTTTTCAGGCAAATCGCTGCCGGAGAATGCCTCCAGGATCTATGAACCTGTCCTGACCTGGGTGACCGACTATATACTTAATCCCAAGCCAGTTACAAACCTGAGGCTTAACCTGGAGTATTTCAACACATCCTCGATGCTGTGGATCTCCAAGATCATAAAGGCGCTGACAAGGATTAACAATCCCGACTACCGTCTGATGGTTCATATTTACATTCCCCTGGAGGAGTATGATGACATGAAGGAGACCGCAGACATCAGGGAATCATTCAATCCCCTGACCGATATTCTTCAGCATTCCATCCCGGAGGTGAGCATGAAGCTCTACGCAACGGATGACACCTCCCATGTAATCAGGGATGCCGTAGTACTTTTTTAGGAAACGGCAATGGCTTCCCTAGCCTTATACATGGGATTTGACTAAATATTAGTCATGTTATTAATCCTCTTCGTCAAAACTTCCTGACTTTTGACTAATGCCCGCCACAGTGGCGTGAGTCGTCATTTTATGTAAACGAACCTCCTTTCCTGGTTGACAAGTACCATGGCAAATGGTGCATAAGCCCATAAAATGGGCATTTGAAGTTTGCATTAAGCTTATAGCCGCATTACCTTTAACATGGAATTAAACCGGGAACCATGGATGGAAAATCATTTTTGGAACATGCTGCCGGGGGAAAGAGGACTCCCCTGCCGCCATGGCCATGGGAGAGTCCTTTTTTCTTTGGAAAGTCCGGCATGATTCATTCGCTGGCAAGGCTTTTCGTCTCCGGCGGACTGAGGCTCTTCCGTTATCTGCTGAATTCCGGTTTGTTCAGGGATCCGGGAGTGATCATACTTTCAAGCCATGACCACGCAAATTTCGGGGCAGTTGACCTGAAAAGGGTCACAACCCTGGTAACTCTGCGCAGACTTAACCTGGTTAAGCATCTCGAAATGTTTTTCAATTCCCTGGTTCATATCTGCCTCCGGACACAAACTTCATCGGCTGCTTTTCTCCGTCAAAAGGAAGAGGATCGGCACCGGAACTGCCGGAAGGCATGGTGGTCATAACCGGGATGGATACTTAATTCCGGTGGCACGGAGGCCATGCCCTTAACAGGAGCAATGGTCTCCGAGATGCTTGAGAGAAACGGGCTGAGCCTGATAAGCATGACCGAGATGAGTGGGGTGACCTATTTTCATTCAAGAAAAATGACGGGACATCCGTTCATGATAGCCTGATCAATGATTAATACCGCATGAGAATGGAAACGATCATAACAGTAAAAAAGAATGACATGAGAACCTATTACGAGATTTCATCGGAAGCTACCGGGAAGGTTCTTCTGAGGCGAAGGAAGATAGCCAAGGCGTTGCGTTTGTGGCTGAATGAGCACGGCATCAGCTATAAGTACATCTTTTTTGCAAATTAGATCGACCGTTATGGTCCGGGAATAATTCATAGTACGGACCGGGTAATAACAAACAACAGGATTGTCATGAAGAAACTGATTTTATTATTGCTTTTCATCAGCGTGGTCATATCGTGTTCCACCTCGACCAGGTCGGGCTCAGAGATTGAGGAAGACAGGCTTTATGTAACACGGAGGTACATCGGTGATTATGATGATTTCCGTCACACGGCTCCGCGCAGCTTCGGTGATCCGCATCTGATATGGATTAAAACAACGCAGGACAGTACTTTCGGCAAGATCTCGGCCTACAGCAGGGATTGTGAGTTCAATGCCGGAGACCGGCTTTATCTAAGGAGAGCGTATGTTACCCCGGGCATTTTCGGATACTGGACCTACCAGATCGAGAATGACTCGTCAGTCTTTTACCGGGTTTGTGAGTACCAGAATGACCGCAAGGTTCTTATCCAGAGCTGGTACTAGACCTGTTACGAAATAAATTCTGAAGTTTATCTGCGATTTTTCTGGGCAGTGTCGCGGTACACCCTGTTGATACCGTCAGCCCGGTGGCTACCCTTCTGAAAGACGCTGTTGGTCATGTTGTTGGCGTAGTCGGAGTATGCCGGACAGACTGCCCTGTTGCAGGCGGCCAGTAACAATAGTAACAATATGAAAACAAGCAGTTTTTTCATTAAAGCAAAGGTAGTTTAAAAAATGTTACCGGGGAATCGGGATTGCGCTCTCTTCGTTTGCGCGATCACTTCTTGGGGAACGTACTGAGCAAAAAGCTCATGTCATGGCGGGATTGCTCGCCCGTCACTTGAGTGTCGGGCTCGTGATCCCGGGTCTGGGAGAGACAAGAGCTCAAAACCCTTGTCATCCGCCTCTGGCTGATGACGAGGATATTTGTTTTTTATGCTCCTTGCAGCAAGCTGCAGTCGCATTAAAAACAAATACCCTCCCTGCCAATGGCAGGAAGGGTATTTTGCTCAGTCGGGATGCCGGGATTTGAACCCGGGGCCCCTTGCCCCCCAGACAAGTACTCTAACCGGGCTGAGCTACATCCCGTGCTTTTAAGAGGTGCAAAATTAATGAACTATTCCGATTATCCAAAAAAAAGCCGGGGGCTGATCTGAGGCATGTTATTGACGAGAGGTCACAGACCAGGAGTAACTAAAAGATATTTCGGGGGCTGCTCTGCGGCATTATTTTGAGAGAGGAGATGAATCAGTAAATATTTATATTTGTTAAACGTTATACAATATAAACAGTAACAGATACCACTATGAACCAGGTCAACCGTCGTAACTTTCTCCGCCTTGCCGGGGCAGGCGCCGCAGCCGCAGCCGCTGCACCAGTGGCACAGGCAATGAGCACGGTAACAACTCCCGCTCGCAAGCCAGCAGGGCAAGCCCGATACAAACATTGCAGACGCTGCAAAGGTGCCACGCAGTGAGCGCTCAATGCCCGGCCTGTTCCCCGGAAGAGTAGCCGTCGTGAAGAACAGCAGGGCAGTAAACGACAACGCCATTGTGGAAAAGGAGGTATATGACATGATCGCCCGGTCAATGCTCGAGCTTACCGGAGAAAAGAAACTGAAAAAGGCATGGAGGAGATTCGTCAGCCCCGGAGAGAGAATCGGACTGAAGGTCAACCCGGTGGCAGGCAAGAGCCTGAGCACAAGTCATGAGGTTGTGAGGTCAGTGATAGCACAGCTTGAGGAAAGCGGAATAAAGAGATCAGAGATAACCATCTGGGATCGCCGGGAGTTCGAGCTTACAGATGTTGGCTTCACAACTGAGAATTATCCCGGAATAAAAATCGTCGGCACGGAGCAGATGGACAAGGATGGGCTCTACTACGGCAAGGACGGTAAACTCTACGGCGAGCACATGATTGACCGCGAGTGGTATTACTGGGCCGACGTGGAGGGAGAATATGATGAGTATACCATGCCCTATATGGTCAATGGCGGAAAATACTCCTATTTCACAAAAATAGTAACACAGGATCTTGACAAGATAATCAACATTCCAATCCTGAAGAATGCCGGTGCCACGGTGACGCTGGCGCTGAAAAACCTTGCATACGGAGCTGTAAGCAACACCGGAAGACTGCATGCAAAGCTCTGGAGCGAGACCTGTGCCCAGGTATGTGCCTTTGCGCCATTGCGCGACAAGGTGGTACTGAATATCGTCGACGGCATAAAAGGATGCTTCAACGGAGGCCCCGGAGCCAATCCGCAGTTCTTCTGCGACTATAACACCATCATCGCCGGCAGCGATCCGGTGGCCGTTGACAGGATCGGCTATGATATTGTCCTCGCAAAGAGGATTGCCGAAGGACTGCAGAAGGAGGGCACACCGACAGCGCTCGAATTCATGCTCCAGGCAGAAAAACTCTTGCTGGGGGTGGCAGACAGGACTAGGATTGATCTGAGGGAAGTGATAACCGGTTAAAAGGAAACATAAAGAGATGCTTTTCAGAAAGATAACAATATCGGCATTATTATTATCTATCGGATTTTCCGTGGGAGCCCAGCATGCATTTATCGAACGGGCTCTGTCAGAGGTACAGGGGATTGAGGAAGCGCATAGCCGGATATTCACCGATGCCTCTTTGTATGGTTATATAAACGGCGGCGCCGAGCTGTACCTTGAGTATGGGTTTGACACCCTGATCGTTATTGAACTGGTGTGCGAAGGGCGGGATATTAAGGTTGAAGCCTACCGCATGAAGGACCCTGAAGCTGCCTTCGGCATATTCTCTGTGTCACGCTTCCGCTGCCACGGAGGGGCCAAACTAACTGAACACCTGTGCCGGTCAGCCTACCAGCTCCAGTTTTCAAAAGGTCCGTACTATGTGAGCATCATCAATGACACCGGGTCAGAGGCTGACCAGCGGAAGTCGGGGGAGATCGCCTCCCTTATAATAGATCAGATAGCTGATCCGCCGTTTGACCCCGGCCGCTTTTATGCAGAGGGGGTGGACCAGGAGGTGATGAGGGGCGCGGTTCTTGTCAAAGGCCCCCTGGGAATATACAACGGTATACCGACACTTGTCGGAACGCTTGGTGAAGCAAGTGATTACAGCGCACTGATGATTCGAAGGGGACAGGATACCCTGGCATCTCTGTGGTTCAATACCGAGGAATCTGCAAAGGCCTTTTTGTACAGGAAAACCGCCTCACAGGCACTCAAAGCCAAGGCATTGAACAGAGATTCAACGGTTTCCGTAATATCACCAAATCACATAATTATAACTTTTTAATTATGGGCAATTTTTATTTGCTATTTTTGACGGTTCCATAATGAAAAAGTCATATGCAGTTTTTTAAACCTCTTGAGACAGGCAATGAAGAGACAAAACAGACTCCTGCTTCAACGGAGAAGGTTAAATGTCTTATTGTAGGCTCTGGTCCGGCAGGTTATACAGCAGCTATTTATGCTGCGAGGGCTAACCTCGGGCCGGTGATGTATACCGGCTTGCAGCAGGGAGGCCAGCTTACCACGACAACCGAGGTTGAGAACTACCCCGGATATCCTGACGGTGTCACCGGACCAGAGATGATGGAAGACTTCCGTAAGCAGGCTGAGAGGTTTGGCACTGACATCAGGTTTGGCATAGCCACTTCTACGGATTTTTCCGGCAAACCTCTTAAGGTCACTTTTGACAACAGCGTGGAGATTCATGCCGATGTTGTCATAATTTCCACCGGAGCCACGGCAAAGTATCTGGGGATTCCGGCCGAGACGAAGTACGCCGGCATGGGTGTCTCTGCCTGCGCCACCTGCGACGGATTCTTCTACAAGGGAAAGGATGTAGCTGTTGTCGGAGGGGGTGACACGGCCTGCGAGGAGGCAAGTTATCTCGCCGGTATGTGCAGAAAAGTATACATGGTGGTAAGGCGCGACGTGCTTCGTGCCAGCAAACCCATGCAGCACAGGGTGATGAACACTCCTAATATTGAAATACTCTGGAACTGCCAGGTCGAGGATCTCTTTGGCATAAAGGGTGTTGAGGGAGCAGTGGTTGTTCGTAAGAAAGGAACTTCTGAAGAGGGAAAGTTCAATATCAAAATTGACGGTTTCTTCCTTGCCATAGGTCATACTCCGAATTCGGAAATCTTCAAGCCATGGCTTGAGACCGATGAGACAGGATATATAATCACGGAGCCTGGCTCCACACGTACACGTGTGCCGGGTGTCTTCGCCTCAGGCGATGTGATGGACCATGTTTACAGGCAGGCGGTGACGGCGGCCGGCAGCGGATGCAAGGCCGCAATAGATGCAGAGAGGTATCTCGCCGAACAGGGATAAATAAATCAAAAAGGGAAAAAACATACGCTGACCATGCGGAATTTCAAGAAAACATTTCATATAAACGCCGAACCTTCAGACATCTATTCGGCTCTGACTAACCCATACACAATCGAACTCTGGTCGGGCTATCCGGCCGTTATGCCGTCAAAGCCGGGAGAGGAGTTTAACATGTGGGACGGTGATATCTGCGGTAAGATAATTGATTTGGTGCCTGACCGGAAGGTGGTCCAGGAATGGTATTTCGGAGACAGGGAGATAGACTCACAGGTTACCATCACCATCGCCGCCAATGGCGGTAACAGTGCCGTCACAGTTGAGCACACCAACATACCTGTTGAAGATTACAAGAATATTGCTGAAGGCTGGAATGAGTATTATATGGGCGCTATCAGACGCTTCTATAATCCCAACTTCTGACGGCTCAGGATATCCCTGACATCTTCAAGCCCCCCGATTATCAGTCCTGATATGCCTGTATAGCATTTGGTAACTGACTTAACAGAAACTTTCTCTGCCCATCGCGGCAGCCAGGGGAGCATCTCTGTATTGATGAAAGCAAGCAGATCCCTTCTTATCATCTCCCTGATTTCGTGATCATCCTCGGTCAGGTATTTCTCTATCAGCAGGTTGGTAAAAAGGAGTTGAATGCCAAGGTGGTCGGGTTCAAGGTCGTCATCGCCGGCGCTGCTGTACCCGTATCGACTGTACAGATGGTTCAGTGAGCGGTGATGTTCCTCTGTTGTGGTGCCACTGTTCCTCCAGTGCGAAGCGGCAGGATAAGCCTCAGCCCCGCTGTCGCATGACAGAAGTGACCCGTAGTTTTTGGTTACTGTATGGTTGCATTGCTGTTTAAAAGGACATGGCGACTTGAGGAGTTTGCTTGCCTGCCCGAATCTGCTGTTACGACTCTCCACAGGCAGGTTCCTCAGCAGTCCTGCATCACATAGGTGAGGCAGTCCGCTCTCTCCCGGAGACATTGACACTGATCCCCCGAGAAACAGAAAAAGTGCAGTGTATGCCTGCAGAAGTTCATCGGAAGTATTAACAGAATTTATACCACTCGTCATCAGTTGCATTGGCTCGTTTATACCCAATAACATGATGCCGGAAAAAATGTTCACAGATACAATACCTTATGCCCCCGATAAATCGGGGCAAGCTCTGCAGGCAATTATTGTTGGGATTCCGTCCTTTGCTACAATACTATATGCGCTACGGCAACAGTCTTGGCTATGCAATGACCGGCTACAATACTATATGCCCCGATACGCCTGATGGCTTTCGGGGCAGGCTGCTCCGCGCAATTTCACTATTGCCAATTGCCTACCCTGCAACCTGGCTCCTTCGCTGAAATGACCCACCGGGTCATTTCTTAACGCTCGGCCCTCTACTGCCTACTGCCTGTTATTTCTTAACCTTCTCCAATCCTTCAAGCTCCTCGATCCCCATGCTGCCTGACAGGCTGGCGATGGTTTTAAGGTCGAGATCACCGGTAATGGAGACGACGGAGCTGCCATGACCGCCTGTCACCATAACCAGCTCGGCGATCCTGCCGCCTGCTTCCCTGATCATGAACCACACCTCTCCATCCTTCTCCCTGACGGTCATCAGCTCCTCGAAGCCGTTCCTTTTCAGGTTTGGCAACAGTTCCGCGGCAAAATTTAACCTGGAGACATTCATGGTGCTGTCAATGGAGAGGATCCGGATACCCTTTATGCGTGTCACAAGATTCCGAAACTCATCATCCTCCTTGTCAATTCGTGCAAGCAGGCTGAACATCCTGGAGGAAATATAGACGGATGTAAACCCCTCTTTCCCGCTGTACCTGTCGAAGATCTCGTCTACCGGGCTCTTCTGGCTGAACATTGCAAGAGAGATTGCCGACAGTGTTATTATTAGTACCAGTTTTTTCATCATATGAAGCTAATTATTTTCCGTTTTTCCGTTGAGGCTCTGTCAGCCGGTCAAGATAGCGCAGCCTTGACAGGTTGTCGTCGACCACGCTGTTGAGTACCTTAAATCCGCTGAGCGACTCCGGTGCTGTAGTGATTGAATTGATTGAGCCCAGGGGCTCCGTTCCCGCTGTCATCTTCTCCGAAACAGCCATGAGGATATTCCTGACCTCAGCCATTGCTATTTCAGGATCCTTATAGGTGTCCTGCAACTCGCTCATGCCTAAATAATCAAAGAGTAACACTGCACCTGTCAGTATTGCGGCTGCAGCGGCTGTACCCATGGCAAGCCTTATCCCTCTTGTCAGACGAGGTATCTCAGCCGGCTGGAAGGCAATCTTTTCGAGCGTTTCATAAAAGCCCTCTGACGGTTCGGGGATTTCCGCAGAAATGCCCGGTACGTAGCCGTATTCCGCACGTACGGTTGAGGCGAGAGAAGGGTCAGAGAGATATTCCCTGAGCTGAGCCTCCTCCTCTTCCGAAGTATTGCCTTCGAAGTATTTATTGAGCAGTTCCCTTATTCCTTCCTGTTCCATAGCTGTAGTTCCTTTCCATCTCTTCCCTTATGCATTTTCTTCCTCTGGAGAGCACCGTGCGCAGAGCGTTAACGTTTGTCTGCATGATTTCCGCCGTCTCCTCATATGAGTATCCTTCCATGTCTCTGAGGATGACCGCGCTTCTGTACGGCTCCTTCATCCGGCTGACGATCGTGCCAATCATCTGCACTGCCTCGGTGTTATCGGAGCTGTCCGACAGTCCGGGGCCTGTTTCGTGTATTATGATTGCGTCACTTATCTCTTCCATCCGGATGCGCCTCTTTCTTCTGAGCATGTCGATGCAGCTGTTCCTGGTCACCGTTGTGCACCATGCTGCAGGGCTTTCATAATGTTTCTGCTCATTCCTGCCTGCCCATAGCTTCATCATCACCTCCTGGACCATATCTTCAGCTTCCTCCCTGTTGTTCAGGTACCGGAAGGCGAGGGCATACAGCCTTCGCCCTTCCGGCAGGATTATTTTCCTGAATTCTTCGGGGCTCATTTGATCCTGGTCTATTGAGCAAAGTTACCATTTCCCTGAACTCTCAAGCATTTCGAGTTGTGCAAGTCCGTCTGCATGATTCTCAGTGAGGCGGTCAACATCCTCACGTGTAAGGTTGCCACAGATCTGTATAACCGTCTCCTTTTCGCCGGTGGCTACCACCAGTATCTCCCGGATGGCATCATCTCTGCCTTTAACCATCACCCGGAAATCGTTGCCGTGATCCTTCACCGTCATAAGTTCATCGTATCCCCCTCGTCTGATAACTCCCCTGATCTCTGAGAGAAATCCTGAACCTGGGAGAGCAGTCTCCTTCTCCCTGCTAACGATCCTTACCGAGGTGATTTTCTGCTCTGCCCCCTTAAGTTCACCGTCCTCATCGAAGCTTTTAAGCAGACCGAACAGGTTACCGTTGATGGTTACCGTGGTGTAGCCATCCCTGTCGGAATAGCTGTCGAAGAAACCATCGAGTGAATTACGCTGACCGTAAAGAACAACCGCAAAGGCGGCAATGAGTACTGTTAAAACCATTCTTTTCATGACTGTCCGTTTTAAAGATTTTTGAAGTGTTGTTTATCCTATGACGTGCTCCCGACAAAAACATTACAGGATTTCTCAGATTTTTTTATAAGATGTTGATATCTGACCTGAATAATTCAGGCTGTGGCTGTGTTAATATGTTATTTTTACAGCGCTGGCAGTGAAATTCCTGCACAGGTATTGAGCTAAAAATATAAATATTAAATAAAATTCAAGTATTTGCCAAATGGATGCATCTGAGGCAATTGTCGTTCTGAAAAGGCAGGGGGTGAAGCTGCCCGACGAGGTTTTGTCCCTGGCAAGCAGATCTCCCAGGGTTCTGTTCTTCAACAATTCCGCCGAGATATTGAAGGAATCGACCGGGGGAGAGGAAAATCTTTTCTATGAGGTTAAGTATCCGATCCCCGGCAGGGGAGAGGTCACCGAGGTGACACTTCACAGGGTTACCAACGGGTTATCAGCTAACTATACCGAGTCATACATGCGCCGTCGCGATCCGGATACGATGCTTATCGGAGATGACGGGCCAACCGACAAGAAGAGGTTCTCCGCAGAATACGGGTATGAATTCAGCAGGCTGAAGAAGGAGACCTTTGACTGGCTCGAAGGCCAGGAGCTTGGCATTTTTCTATGCTTTGCCGGAAACTACCCCGTTGGAGCAGGAGGGGTGGTTGTCACTCCGCTGAATGCCTCCTTCTTTGCCTTCGGACTCTCACTGTTGCAAAAGATAGTCTCGGTGGATGACCTGCCTGCCGGCTTTTCGGTGGAGTCTGTCGTTTATGTTGCTCCGCCGTTCCGGCACACTCATTTCGGCGGGCGCCAGGTGGTTGTTCACAACCGGCTGAAGGGGCTGCATGAGATGTTCGCCTACAACCTCTACCCGGGTCCCAGTGCCAAGAAGGGCTTTTACAGCGTCCTCCTTACCAAGGGCGAGGCAGAGGGGTGGCTCACAACACACTGTTCAACAGTTCAGGTTGTTAGCCCGTACGATAATATCACAACCTTCATGCATGAAGGTGCAAGCGGCGGAGGGAAGAGCGAGATGATTCAGAACCTGGTACGTGAGCCGAACGGACAGATTCTCATCGGGCAGAACACTATCACAGGAGAGCGAAGGGTGATATCCATCCCGCTGTTCTGTTCTTTTTTCCCAGCCACCGATGACATGGCCCTTTGTCACCCATCGTATCAGCACAACAACGGCAAGCTGACGGTGGCCGACGCGGAGAATGCCTGGTTCATCCGTGTCGACGGTGTTACCGGTTACGGTGATGATCCCTTCCTCGAAAAGATAACCATAAACCCCGGCGAGCCGCTGCTTTTTCTGAACATAGACACCAGGCCCGACGGTACGGCACTTATCTGGAATCATGCTGAGGACAGCCCTGGCAAACGGTGCCCCAACCCCCGCGTGGTGCTCCCCAGAAGGATTGTGCCAGGCATCATCAACACCCCGGTAACAGTTGACGTCCGCAATTTCGGGGTCAGGATGCCGCCCTGCACTGCGGAGCAACCTTCGTACGGTATTGCAGGGTTGTTTCATATCCTGCCGCCGGCGCTGGCGTGGCTCTGGCGTCTTGTCAGTCCGCGCGGTTATGCCAACCCGAGCATCACCGGTGGCGGCGATATGGAGAGCGAGGGGGCAGGTTCATACTGGCCTTTTGCCACGGGTAAGAGAGTGCGGCATGCCAACCTGCTCCTTGAACAGATAGTAAACACCCCGAGGGTAAGGTACACGCTCACACCTAACCAGCACATAGGAGCATGGAAGGTGGGGTTCAGGCCGCAGCTTTTAATGAGGGAATACCTAACCCGGCGCGGTAATGCCAAACTGAGGCATGACCAGCTCAGGCCGGCACGCTGTCCTCTCCTGGGTTATGAACTAAACTATCTGACCATTGAGGGATCGCCCATCCCGACCCGTTTCCTGAAGGTATATCGCCAGGCCGAAGTGGGCGAAGAAGGCTATGATGACGGGGCAGCGATACTGCGCGACTTTTTCAGGAAGGAGCTTGTTACATTCCTTGAGCCTGACCTTCTCCCGCTGGGTCGCAAGATCATAAATGCATGTCTTGAAGACTGCCCTGTTGAGGAATATGCAAGGATACTGCCGATGGAATATCAGTATTCCTTCGTTAGTATCAGTGACCTTGAAGAGGAGCGGAGAAGAGGTGTCAGTTCCTGAAATCAGCTACCTCATCAGGATATGCTCCCGTTTCGAGTTTTTTCTTGACCTCCTTGAAGGCCTCGATGGTGTATCTGACATCCTCCATGGTGTGAGCGGCTGTGGGAATGATTCGGAGCATGATCACACCCTTGGGCACTACAGGATATATAACTACTGAACAGAAAATGCCGTAATTTTTCCTCAGATCCCTGATCAGTTGGGTTGTCTGAGGTATTCCTCCCTTGAGGAAAATGGGAGTGACCGGTGACTCTGTTCTTCCCAGGTCGAAGCCTGCCTCCCTTAATCCGGACTGCAGTGCCCTGGTGATGGCCCACAGTTTATCACGTTTCTCAGGATGGTCCTTAATCAGCTCAAGGCGTTTGATGGCACCTATGGTCATCGCCATCGGCAGAGACTTGGCATAGATCTGAGAGCGGAGGTTGAACCTGAGGTAGCTGATGACATCTTTCTCTCCGGCGACGAAGCCTCCGATGCCAGCGAAGCTCTTGGCAAAAGTCCCGAAATATACATCAATTTCATCCTGCACGCCGAAGTGTTCGCCTGTTCCGGCGCCTGTCCTGCCCATTGTTCCAATGCCGTGCGCATCATCAACCAGCAGGCGGAAGTTATATTTTTTCTTGAAGGAGACGATCTTGTCAAGCGCCCCAAGGTCGCCTGCCATGCCGAAGACACCCTCGGTGATGACCAGTATGCCCCCGCCGGTCTCAGTAACGATCTTCTGAGCATGTTCAAGCTGTTTTTCAAAGCCATTCATGTCATTGTGAGGGTACACAAACCTCTTGGCCAGCACCATTCTGAGTCCGTCCATGATACAGGCATGAGATTCGGAGTCATACACAATGACATCTTTCCTCCCCACCAGTGAGTCAATGATCGATACCATTCCCTGGTAGCCGTAGTTAAGCAGGTATGCAGCTTCCTTGCCTACAAACTCAGCAGCCATCTGTTCAAATTTCTCGTGCATGCTGGTCTGACCGGACATCATCCTGGCACCCATTGGATATGCCAGCCCGTACTCTGTTGCGGCCTCGGCATCAACCCTCCTTACCTCTGGGTCATTTGCCAGCCCGAGATAATTATTGAGGCTCCAGTTAAGCACCTCCTTGCCCATGAACTTCATCCTGGGGCCTATTTCACCCTCAAGTTTGGGAAACATAAAATATCCGTCGGCCATTTCCTGGTATTGTCCCAGGGCGCCGCGGTTCGTTCTGATTTTGTCGAAAATATCCACGTCAGTCTCTCTTTTGATTAATGCCCGCAAATTTATTAAAAACAATCATCCGTGAAAGTACCTATTTATACCTATTTGTTTCCATAATTTAACACTCCTTTAACCGTGTCTTGCGTTTAAAAGAAACACTTTTGCAATTGATTGAGCCATAGTATTAAAAAAAATAGTAATTTTGCGCAACATTTCCGGGTATGAGGATCAGGCCGATATTATTCATTCTACTTGCACTTGCCGTCACGTCGTGCGGCGAGTATGAGAAACTTCTCAAGAGCAGCGACTTTGAGCTTAAGAAGCAGAAGGTCTATGACTACTATGATGACGGCAAGTATAACAAGTCCATCGAGCTCCTCTCGCAGATTCTTCCCAGGTACAGGGCTACTGACGAGGCTGAGCAGCTGAACTGGATCAATGCCCAGGCCCACTTCAGGATACGTGACTACATGATGGCAGGCCAGTATTATCAAAATTTTGCCGACACCTACCCTGTAAGTAATAACGCTGAAGAGGCCTCATATCTGTCTGCACTTTGCGACTATTACATGAGTCCCAGGCCGGAGCTTGACCAGGCCAACACAAGGAAGGCAATTGAGAGTTTCACCATCTTCATTCAGAGGTATCCCACCAGCACGAGAAATGATGATTCCAGGGCCAAGATCCTTGAGCTTCAGGAGAAACTGGTTGAGAAGTCCTATCTGAGCGCAAGACTCTACTATGATCTTAAGCAATACCGTGCAGCAACGGTATCACTCGCCAACAGCCTGAAGGAGTACCCCGATACCAAATACCGCGAGGAGCTGATGTTTCTGAAACTCGATGCCCTGTTCCTCTATGCTGAAAGAAGCGTCCCCTCAAAACAGGTTGAGCGCTACCAGGCTGCACTCGACGAATACTATTCGTTCATTGAAGAGTTTCCGGCAAGCAGGTATGCAAAGGATGTAAAAAGGATTTTTGACACAACCGCCAGATACCTGAAGGTTGACACAACTATACAACAGACACAGGCCAACTGAATAACAAACAAAGAGATATGGATTATAAAAAGACATCGGCATCATACACAACCATCACAAGAGATGTAGACAAGTTTGACATTGAAACGGGAAACATTTACGAAAGCGTTTTGATCTGTACCAGGAGGGCAAACCAGATCAGTGTCGAGATGAAGCAGGAGCTGAATTCAAAGCTTGAGGAGTTTGCGTCATTCAATGACAACCTCGAGGAGGTCTTTGAGAACAGGGAGCAGATTGAGATCTCGAAGTTCTATGAGAGGCTGCCGAAGCCTACGCTCATATCCCTTGCTGAGTTCGAGGAAGGCAAGATCTATTACCGCAATCCCGATAAGGAGCAGAAGCCGAAGAAATAAATACTCATTATGCTGAAAGGCAGGAAAATACTGCTTGGAGTCACCGGGGGTATTGCAGCTTACAAGACTGCAACTATCATCCGGTTGCTTGTTAAGGAGGGGGCTGAGGTAAAGGTCATCATGACCCCGCTTGCAAAGGAGTTCATCACACCTCTGACACTGGCCACCCTGTCAAGGAACCCGATACTGGTTGACTTTTTTGATCCGGAAGACGGGCGATGGAACAGTCACATCGATCTTGGCATGTGGGCTGATCTCTTCCTGATAGCTCCAGTCACAGCCAACACCATGGGGAAGATGGCTGCCGGCATAGCAGACAACCTGTTGCTTACAACCTGGCTCTCGGCACGCTGCCCGGTCTTCCTGGCGCCTGCGATGGATATGGACATGCTTGGTCATCAGGCCACCGCGAGAAATATTGAGACACTGAGGGGGTTTGGCAATCATATCATTGAACCCGACACCGGGGAGCTTGCCAGCGGACTCGAGGGCAAGGGACGGATGGCGGAGCCTGAAGTGATCGTGAAGGAGCTGAACCAGTTCCTCTCAAAAAAAAAAATAGCTGAACGGCCCCTGGCGGGCAAACGGGTCTTTATTAATGCAGGCCCAACGGTTGAACCCATTGACCCGGTCCGCTTCATCAGCAACCACTCATCCGGCCGAATGGGCATTGCCATCGCCGACGAGGCCGCCAGGCTCGGTGCCACAGTTACATTGGTCCTTGGTCCTGTGAACATCAGGCCGTCACATGCCAATATCACCACCGTTGGCGTCAAAACCGCTGCTGAAATGAAGGAGGCCTCAGTCAGGGCTTTTCGCCATTGTGACATCGGAATCCTTGCGGCTGCCGTAGCGGATTTCACTCCTGATAAAGCATCAGACAAAAAGATAAAGAGAGGCAAAGGGGAGATGACGATAAGGCTTATGCCTACTGAAGACATTGCTGCCTTTCTGGGAACAATGAAGAAGGGTAGCCAGATCCTTGCCGGATTTGCCCTTGAGACAGACAACGAGATAAGCAATGCCACGGAAAAGCTGAAGAAGAAGAACCTTGACCTGATCATACTCAATTCTCTGCGGGATGAGGGCGCCGGTTTCGGTCATGACACCAACCGCATCACCATGATTGACAGTAACAATAATATTGATAAATTTGAGTTGAAATCCAAGGAGGAGGTTGCCTCGGATATACTGGAGAAGATCATTTCACTGATACACTGATCCTGAATGCGACAATCAATTAAACACAGACTGATTCTGACGGCATTGATTATGCTGTCAGCCTCCGGCATGGTCAGGTCGCAGGAACTCTACTGCAATGTGCAGGTCTCGGCGCAGAAGATACAGGGCTCGAACAGGGAGATTTTCCAGAGCATGCAGCGTGACATCTATGAGTTCATGAACAGCATGGTCTGGACCGACAACCTGTTCAGCTTCTCGGAGAGGATCGAGTGCAACCTTCTTATCAATCTCGACGAGCAGCTATCGGCAGACGAGTTCCGCGGCACCATACAGGTTCAGCTAAGCAGGCCGGTCTACAACACCACCTATGAGTCGACGGTTCTTAACTTCGTCGATAACAATTTCCAGTTCAGGTACGTGGAATTTCAGCCTCTGGAGTTTAATCCCAACAGCCATACCAGTAACCTGGTCTCTGTCCTTGCATATTATGCCTATCTCTTTATAGGGATGGATTTTGACACATATGCCCAGGGAAGCGGCACCCCCTATTTCCAGATAGCCGAAAAAATCGTAACAAACGCCCAGAATACGCCTGAGCCGGGATGGAAACCCTATGACGGGTCAAGGAACAGAAACCGTTACTGGCTTGTAAAAAATGTGCTTGACAATGATTATGCAGGAGCGAGGCAGTTCATGTACCTGTATCATCTCAGGGGGCTTGACCGGATGGAGTCTGACATGACCCTGGCCAGAAATGAGATTTTCGAGAGCCTGCGCAGGCTGCAGGAGTTGTACCGTCGGCGCCCGGACCCCTTCATGTACTATCTCACGATTGTTCTCGACGCCAAGGCTGACGAGATCGTCAATATCTTTTCAATGGCTTTTCCCGAAGAGAAAAACCGGGTCGTTCAGATCCTGACAGAGATAGACCCGGCCAACGAGACCAAATACCAGAAGATACTTACGGCTTCAGGCTAAGATACCTCTCATGCTCCGCAGACTGACAGTTAAGAACTATGCCATCATTAAAGAGCTTGACATGGGCTTTGGCGAGGGTTTTACCATTATCACAGGTGAGACCGGCGCAGGAAAGTCAATCCTTCTCGGGGCGCTTGGACTGGTTCTTGGCGAGAGGGCTGACACTTCCGTGCTGCTCAGCGATAAGGAGAAATGCATTGTTGAGGCTGACTTCAATATAAAGGGTTACGAGCTGGGGGAACTCTTTGATGCCAATGGCGTCGACTATGATGATGAGGCCATCCTGCGCAGGGAGATAACCCCGGCAGGCAAGTCGAGGGCATTCATCAATGATACCCCTGTCACACTTAATGTGATGAAAGAGCTGGGCGACAGGCTGATAGATGTGCATTCGCAGCATCAGACCCTGCTTCTGGGCAACAGCATGTTCCAGATGCGGGTAATAGACGCATATTCAGGCAACACAGGGCTTTACAGGGATTACGCAGGCGCCTACGGGCTCTGTCTGAAGGCAAGGCGCGATTATGAATCTGCTGCCATGACTCTGGAAAGAGGACGGGCTGATCACGATTACTATTCTCATCAGCTCGATGAATTCAGGGCAGCAAACCTTGTTCAGGGCGAGCAGGAGACGCTTGAAAGGGAGCAGGAGATGCTCACCAACGCCGCGGAGATAAAGGAGGGACTGCTGGCTGCAACAGGAGCGCTGGCGGGCGATGATGTCTCAGCCCTCTCGCTGCTGCGGCTGGCCCGCAGCGGACTGTCGAAGATCTCCGGATGGCTGCCTGAGGCCGGTGAGCTTGAGAAAAGGATTGATGCACAGCTGATCGACCTGAACGACATATCATTCGAAGCTGAAAAACTCAATGACAAAGCTGTCGCTGATCCCGGCAGGCTGGAATACGTCACTCAACGGCTTGATATGATTTATTCACTGATGCAGAAGCACCGGTGCAGGGATCTGGACGAGCTGCTGGCAAGGCAGCAGCAGGTGGAAGTGGCTGTGGCGGCAACGGGAGACATTGACGAGAAAGCAGGTGAACTGAAGAAGAGAGCAGACAGTGCTTATGATGAAGCTGTTAAGCTTGCCGACAGACTCTCGGCAGCCAGGCACGGCGCAGTGGCTTCAATGGCCGGTGAGATTACCGCCATGCTCAGGAAGCTGGGTATGCCGTACGCACGTTTTGAAGCGCGCATCACCAGCCTCGACGCTCCCGGGCCTGCCGGCCTTGACAGGGTCGACTTTCTCTTCAGCGCCAACAGGCAGGTTGAGCCCGAGGAGTTGTCACGATGCGCTTCCGGTGGCGAGCTGTCTCGCGTTATGCTGTGCCTTAAGTCGGTACTCGCAAGCAGCTCAGGTCTGCCGGCCATAATATTTGACGAGATAGATTCCGGTGTATCAGGCGAGGTGGCATCAATGGTAGGGAGTATACTGGCAGATATGGGAAACAGCATGCAGGTCATAAACATCACGCACCTTCCGCAGGTGGCCGCAAGGGGAGACCTGCATTACCACGTCTACAAGGAGGAGAGCGATCATTCAACAATTACACGTGTCAGATTGTTAAATGACAATGAAAGAGTTACGGAGGTGGCCAGGCTTTTGAGCGGAAGCACAATTACGGAAGCCGCCATGCGCAATGCCCGTGATCTGCTGTCAGGCAGATGATTCTGATCATAAAATAACTGAAACTAAAAGCTATGATTACTAATCTTTTAGAAGGCAAGAAGGGCATAGTATTCGGTGCCCTGAATGACAAGTCTATTGCCTGGCATGTGGCAGAAAAAGCCCACGCCCAGGGTGCTCGCCTGGTGCTTACCAACGCACCTGTGGCCATACGCATGGGTACCATTGGCGAACTGGCTGAAAAGACAGGAAGCATGGTAATCTCTGCCGATGCAACAAGCATGAAGGACCTTGAGGAGCTCTTCATGAAATCCACGGAGTACTTTGACGGGAAGGTCGACTTTGTACTTCATTCAATAGGGATGTCTCCCAACGTGAGAAAGGGGATACCTTATGCGGAGATAAGCTATGAAAATATGCTCAAGACCCTCGATATATCCGCTCTTAGCTTTCACCGTATTCTGCAGACAGCCTATAAGCTTGATGCCATAAAGGAATGGGGGTCAGTGGTGGCGCTGACCTATGTGGCCGCACAGCGTACACTGGCAGGTTACAATGACATGGGCGATGCCAAAGCCCTGCTCGAGTCGATCGCCAGGAGCTTCGGGTACATCTACGGCAAAGAGAGGCACGTGCGGGTGAACACCGTCTCACAGTCGCCCACCGCCACCACTGCCGGAGCAGGTATCTCCGGATTTGATTCGCTGGTCGATTTCTCCGACAGGATGTCGCCGCTTGGCAATGCAGATGCAGCGGACTGCGCAGACGTGTGTATCACCCTCTTCTCGGACCTGACAAAAAAGATTACCATGCAGAACATCTTTAATGACGGCGGATTCTCAAGCATGGGTATGAGTCAGAGGGCGATAGAGCAATACCGGAAAAGTTTTGAAGAGTGTCCTGATAAGTAATTATACTTACCGGAATCAGTATTAAGACCTCTTTTATCAGCGCCCTGCCTCCCATGCAGGGTGCTTTGTTTATTTTAGGTGCACCAAAACCTGACCGCCATGCTGAATCTGATCATTCTTATCGTGTTCTACATCACGTTTCCGATCTTTCTGATCTGGTTAACCCTGAAGTACCCGTTGGTCAAGAAGATCGGGGCAATCGTCCTCGCATATGCAGCGGGTATAATCATTGCAAACGTTGGTATATTGCCGAGGGGAAGTGATGCATTCCGTGAAGCCACCATCGGGCAGGACAGGCCATTCATTCCAAAGTCGGAGGCGGTAGAGATGGTTGCTGCAGGTACCCTGTCAGAGCGCGACCTGAAGGTAAACAGTGTTGCCTCCGTTCAGGACAACATGCAGACGGCACTGGTGCCGCTGGCCATACCCCTTATCCTTTTTTCACTCAATGTCAGGAGGTGGCTGAGGTTCTCGGGCAAAGGTTTCCTTTCAATGGCGCTTGCGCTGGTATCAGTTATGATCATTGTGGCTACCGGTTACCTGATCTTCAGGGACAAGGTCGAAGGGAGCGACAAGATAGGAGGGATGCTTATCGGGCTATATACCGGCGGCTCGGTCAACCTGGCTTCCATTGCGCTGGCTCTCAAGGTTGAGCCGAATGCCTTCATCATGACCAACACCTATGACATGATAGTGGGCGCAGTTGTGATCCTCTTCTTCATTACCGCCGGACCGGCCTTCTTCAGGATGTTCCTTCCTCCCTTCAAAAGAAAGGTTGACGAGAACGGGGAAGAATTTGACTTCAAGGGAATGAGTGACAGGATGGCAGAGGATTTTGATGATTTTTCAGGAATATTCAGGAAGGATACGGTTCCGCCGCTTCTGGCTGCACTCGGGCTCTCAATAGTAATCACTGCATTAGCTCTTGGTGTCAGTTTGCTGTTCCCCAAAGTACCGATGACAGTTACGGCGATCCTGACGATAACAACCCTTGGTGTAGCCGCTTCGTTTATACCCAGGATACGGAATATAAAAAAGACGTTTCAACTGGGGATGTACTTCATCATTGCCTTTTCGGTGGTCATCGCTTCGAGGTGCGATCTGAGTGTGATATTCCAGGCAAAATACATCAGTCTTCTTCTTTACGTCACATATGCCTATTTCGGGTCACTGTTCCTGCATCTTTTCCTGTCATGGATATTCAGGATCAATGCTGATGATTACCTCATCACCACAACCGGGTTTGTCTATTCACCGCCGTTTGTGCCGATGGTTGCAGCAGCCCTGAAGAACAAGGATGTCATTCTCACAGGGCTGGCAACGGGTTTGATCGGTTGGATACTGGGCAACTATATCGGAGTTGCCTTCGGCATGTGGCTGGGCAAACTTTAGCAGGCAATAGGCATTAGGCATTAGGCAGTAGTGGAATTACTGCAAACCATGGAGATCCTGCATGGATAATTGTCAAGACTATTGCCTACTGCCTACTGCCAACTGCCTAGAACAGATAGTTGAGTCCGATATAGAACTCTATGCCTCCGTCCTGTTCCTTCAGCGCTTTGCCAATATCAGCCGAGATGATGAAGTTCTCATTCATCGCAATCTTCAGTCCGAGACCAACTGCCACGTGAGGGGTATCCTTCTGGTCAATCAGGTAGTTGCTTACAGATTCTCCCGGGTGGCTGGCTGCAAGGTAGCCTGAGAATGCCGGGATGTCAACTTCCACGGGGGAGGTTACCATGCCCGCATCAACGAAGTAGTTTGTTCCAAGGTAGAAGTTCTGGTTGATGAAACGGAAACGGACCATCTTCCAGCGCAGTTCAGCGTTGGCATAAGCAAATCCGTTGCCCACAACCCTGTTTCTCAGGAGGCCTCTCAGCGTCTTGCTGCCGCCGAGTCCTTCCGACAGTGCTCCTCTCAGTTCCGAGACTATAACCTGTCCCTGGTAGTAGAATGGCACGTCACCGAATAGTGTTGTCTGGTAACCCAGCCTGTAGGCAAAGCTCAGGTCATCTTCCTTAAGGGTAAAGTATTGTCTCCAGGTGAAGTAGAGTTTTCCGAAAGTTGATTCAGAACCGAGAAATGAGGGTGCCACTTCAACACCTGTCTCAGCCCATATGCCGCTCATCGGGCAGGCCCGCTGGTCACGGCTGTCATAGGAGATGCCTCCCTTAATACCTGTTACCCAGCCGCCGTCAGCCTCTTCATCAGAAATGATTCCTGCATCTGTGTAATACTCAAACAGTGTCATCTGGTCAGGGTCAAGGTATTTCGGATCTTCGGGGTCTTTCCCCTTGTTGAACCTGGTGACATCGAGTTGATCGACCTTGAACTGCTGAATGCTGAGTCCGGCATTCCAGTGCCAGTTGTTATCACCGATATTGCCGATGAAATCGTTTTTAAAACGGAAGAGGTTTCGTTTCATCGCATAGAAGAGCCGGCTCCTGTAGTCGGTTGCGAGTTCGTCATCGACCCACTCCTTATTATATACTGATCCGAATCCGTTGAAGCCGTAAAAGTCATATGCAAAGTCGGGCATGTAGCTCAGGTCAACAGCATACCTTATTCCCTTGATGAGATAGTCGGAATCGTACATGATCCTGAGGATGGAGCTTCCTTTGGTAAAAGTAGAAGCCTCAATATAGATCTTATGATAATAATCAGGATAGATTGATCCGTCGCCATAGTCAAACAGGTTCACCAGTGCCCCGTACTGGAAGCCCTGGTCAGTGCTGTATGTAATTGCCGGCAACGCACCAAAGTTCCATCCGGTCTTGGTCTCCTGAGCAGTAACCGTGACGGCCAGGAAGATGGTTAGGAAAATAAATGAGAGTCTTTTCATAAGTTTCGGGTTAGTAACAAAAGTAAAGGTAAAGAAAAATGATGCTCATATCCTAATATTTTTAATATTGCTACCTTAGTGGACTTTAACTCCGGCACCATGAGCCTGATAGTATATAATACAGGAATGCTTGTTCAGATCAGGGATCCGAATGTGGCATTTGTAGCCGGAAAGGAGATGGCGGATCTGCCTGTGCTTGAAAACGGATGGCTGCTTGTCGAGGACGAAATTATAGCTGCTTACGGAACGATGGATCAGATGCCGGCATTCGGCAGTGATATAAGCCGGCTCGATGCGGGGGGCGGATTTCTCTTTCCTGCCTTCTGCGATCCTCACACCCACCTGGTCTATGCAGGCAGCAGGGAGAAGGAGTATACTGACAAGATAAGGGGCCTCTCCTATGAGGAGATAGCCAGGAGGGGAGGCGGTATCCTCAATTCTGCAAAGCTGTTGCATGAGACATCTGAGGAGGAACTCTTCTGTCAGTCGATGGAGCGTGTCTGGGAGATCATCTCGCTCGGAACCGGTGCTGTGGAGATCAAGAGCGGGTACGGGCTGACAACAGACGACGAGCTTAAGATGTTACGGGTGATCAGGCGGATAAAAAATGAGTCGCCGCTGACGGTGAAGGCCACATTCCTTGGGGCCCATGCGGTGCCTGAAGCCTGGCGCGGGAACAGGAGCGGCTATGTTGACCTGATTGTGAATGAGATGATACCGGCGGTGGCAGCTGAGAAACTGGCCGATTATATTGACGTATTCTGTGACCGGGGTTTCTTCACTGTTGAGGAGACCTCGCGTATCCTTGAGGCGGGAGCACGTCATGGCATGCGTCCCAAGATTCACGCTAACGAGCTCGACTACTCCGGGGGGATACAGGCGGGTGTAAGGCACGGAGCCCTCTCTGTTGATCACCTGGAGTTCACCGGTGATAACGAGATAGCAGCTCTTCTTGGCAGCGGAACCATGCCCACCCTTTTACCGGGTGCAGCCTTTTTCCTTGGCATGGTTGACCCTCCGGCAAGGAAAATGATCGAGGCAGGACTTCCCGTTGCCATGGCCAGCGACTATAATCCCGGATCATCACCCTCCGGCAATATGAAGCTTGTGATCTCCCTGGGATGCATCAGGCTCCGGCTGTTGCCTGAGGAGGCGATCAATGCCGTGACAATCAATTCGGCTTATGCAATGGGGTTATCGGAGTCCCACGGGTCAATAACGGTCGGAAAGAAAGCAAACCTATTCATTACCAAGAAGATGCCATCATATGAGTATATGCCCTATGCGTATGGCAGCAACCTCGTTGAGACTGTCATCCTGAACGGGGAGGTGGCTTATGAGGCAGGGAATAGGCAGTAGGCAGTAGGCAGTAGGCAATAGGCAATAGGCAGTAGTGTTGACAATGATAGCCCGTAGGGCTTTAAGAATTGTAGAAGAGTTACGTATATATATCCTTTCCTCGTAGAGGATTAAGAATTGTAAAAGAAAAATTATGACAACCAACCGACTGATTGAATGCGTGCCCAACTTCAGCGAGGGGCGTGACTTGAGCATTATCAGGCAGATCACCGATGAGATCGAATCTGTTGAGGGAGTCCGGCTGCTCGATGTTGATCCGGGCAGGGACACCAACCGCACGGTTGTTACATTCGTAGGTGAGCCCGAAGCTGTGTGTGAAGCGGCTTTCAGGGCGGTGAAGAAGGCTGCACAGGTGATTGACATGTCAAAGCATACAGGTGCGCACCCGCGCATGGGGGCAACGGACGTATGCCCGCTGGTGCCCGTTGCAGGCATCACCATGGAGGAGACTGTGACTTACGCACGTTCATTGGCAAAGAGAATAGGGGAGGAGCTTTCTCTGCCGGTATTCTGTTATGAATCGGCTGCATCCGGTGAACAGAGAAGGAACCTTGCCGATATAAGGGCAGGAGAATATGAAGGCCTGAAGAGGAAGCTTGAAGATCCTGCATGGAAACCCGACTTTGGCCCGGCACGCTTTGATGCCGGCGCCGGAGCTGTGATAGTGGGTGCGCGCGATTTCCTTGTTGCGTTCAATGTTAATCTCAATACCACCTCGGTGCGAAGAGCCAATGCCATTGCCTTTGATGTCAGAGAACGGGGACGAGAGAAGCGTGAGGGTGATCCCATTACAGGTAAAATAGCGAAGGATGCTGATGGTAATCCGGTAATGATCCCGGGTTCATTAAAGGCCGTCAAGGCCATCGGATGGTATATTCCCGAGTACGGTTTTGCACAGATATCAATGAACCTCACGAATATCGGAGTGACCCCGGTGCATCTGGCATTTGACGAGGTCTGCAGGAGGGCGGAAGACAGGGGGATTCGGGTGACCGGCTCCGAGCTGGTCGGGCTTATACCCCTGAAGTCAATGCTGGAGGCGGGAAAATATTTCCTGCATAAACAGCAGCGCTCTGCCGGGGTCTCTGAAGGAGAGCTGGTAAAAACAGCCGTCAGGTCAATGGGCCTTTCTGAACTGAAACCATTCAATCCGGAAGAGAAGATCATCGAATACATCCTGATGGAGAAGCAGCAGAACAAGCTTGCAGATAAGTCTCTCTCATCATTTGTCTGGGAGACGTCGTCAGAGTCCCCTGCTCCCGGCGGCGGGTCAGTATCGGCCGCCATGGGGGCTATGGGCGCTGCCCTGGGAGTGATGGTGGCAAACCTCTCAAGCCACAAGAGAGGCTGGGATGCACGGTGGGAGAAGTTCGCCGTCTGGGCTGAGCGGGGGGTGCAGATCCAAAAGAGACTGCTGGAGCTTGTGGATGAGGACACCAATGCATACAACGCCATTCTTAAGGCTTTTGAGATGCCTAAGGGGAGCGACGGGGAGAAGGCGGCCAGGGCCGCTGCCGTGGAAGAGGCCACAAAACAAGCCTCCCTCGTGCCCCTGACTGTTATGCAGGAGGCTGTCAAATCCTTTGACCTGCTGTCTGAGATGATTAGAGAGGGAAATCCTAATTCAGTCACTGATGCGGCTGTAGGAGTTTTAGCTACAAGAGCTTGCATAAGAGGTGCATTCCTAAATGTACGGGTCAATGTAAAGGGGTTGAAAGACAGGTCATTTGCTGAAGATCTTTTGAACCGGGGCAGGGAGATAGAGCGCCTCTCAGCAGCATCTGAAGAAGAGCTGATCCGGACGGCCATAACGTCATTCTGAGGTCATTTGTTCCGGTAAGAGGGCAAGATGCCCCGCAAATTATGCGATATATCACTATACGGCAAAAAAAATACAGTAAAATTTTGAGATTAAGAAATATTGCTATTTTTGCCCAATTACATTTTTACAAAAACCTAACTAACCTAAACTATCCCCACATGAAAAAACATTTGATGATGTTTGTACTGTTAATGGTTACAGCCCTTTTCGCAACGGGTCAGACAGTACAGATCACCGGATTGGTGACAAGCTCAGAAGACGGGCTGCCGCTACCGGGTGTAACCGTGAAGGTTCAGGGGCTGACACTTGGGTCCGTTACAGGGCCTGATGGTGTTTATAACCTGCAGGTGCCACAAACGGCCACTGCCCTGGAATTTTCCTTTATCGGGATGCAGAACCAGATCGTTGAGATAAGCGGCAGGACCAGGATAAACGTTGTCCTTGTGCCTGACCTTGTTGCAATGGATGAGGTTATTGTTACTGCCTACGGTACTGCCAAGAAGGGTTCATTTACAGGTGCAACCGCTCAGATAAACAGCAAAAACATCGAGACAAGACCTGTCGCCAACGTCACGAAGGCCATCGAGGGTATCAACCCTGGTATCCAGGTGACTTCAGCCAGCGGTCAGCCCGGATCAGGACAGGATATTCGTATCCGCGGTTTCGGATCGGTCTCCGCCTCCAATGATCCTCTCTATGTTGTTGACGGTGTTCCTTACTCGGGTTCAATAAGCAACCTGAACAGTCAGGACATCGAGAGCATTTCGATCCTTAAGGATGCTGCTTCATCGGCTCTTTACGGTAACAGGGCCGCAAACGGCGTTGTAATGATCACAACAAAGCGCGGAAGCAAGTCCCGTTCATCGATCCAGTTCACAACCACTCAGGGCGTAAGCACAAGGTCGATACCTGAGTATGACAGGATTCAGGGCCTCGACTATTACCCTCTGATGTGGGAAGCTGACTACTACAGGCAGGTATATGCCGCAACACCCGTTGCTCCGGCAGTAGCCGCTCAGAATTCAACCGACAACCTTATTACCAGGGTAGGATATAACATAACCAACGTGGCCAATAACCAGATCGTTGACACAGAGGGCAGGCTCAATTCTTCCGCCCGGATCCTCGGTGATTATGCCGGCGACCTTGACTGGCAGTCTCCTATCATGAGACAGGGTTATCGCGGTGAGTACGGACTGACTTTCAACGGAGGATCAGATCAGAGCGACTATTATGTTTCTCTCGGTTACCTCGATGAGAAAGGTTACGTTCTTAAATCAGACTATGAACGTTTTACCGGCCGTATCAATGTGAATACCTCACCTAAGAAATGGCTCCGTACCGGATTGAACCTGTCAGGAAACATGACAGAATCGAATGTTGCCTCATCCGGAGGAACATCCTATGTAAACCCGTTCTTCTTCACCAGAAACATGGGTCCCATCTATCCGGTATATGCGCACGACCCGGCAACAGGTGATTACCTGACTGACCCGGCAACAGGCGAGTACGTCTATGACCTTGGCAACCTTCCCGGTCTGCCGGCCAGACCGGCAGGTGCCAGCCCCGGACGTCATGTTGTAGCTGAGACAATGTGGAATGATGATCTGTTCAAGAGAAATGTACTCAGCGCCAGAACATACGCTGACTTCATGTTCCTTAAGGATTTCAAATTCACCATTAACCTTGCATCTGACGTTTCTGCGTACAACGGATCAAGTTTTGAGAACAAGACTGTAGGTGACGGTGCTCCCGCAGGCAGGGGTGAGCGGGTGAACTCGCTAACCACAAGTTACACCATAAATGAGCTGCTCAACTACAGCAAGAGCTTTGATGTTCATTTAGTGGAAGTACTGCTTGGTCATGAAAACTATGACTATACCTACAACTATTTCCGCGGTTTCCGCCAGGGACTGATCGTAGACGGCAACACGGAGCTTGTAAACTTTACAACTACCAATGCTCTTACCTCTTATACAGACAAGTACAGGACTGAAGGTTATTTCACCCGTCTGAATTACAACTTCAATGAGAAATACTTCTTTTCAGGTTCGTACCGTCGTGATGGTTCTTCAAAGTTCTTTAAAGAGACACGCTGGGGTAACTTCTGGTCTGTAAGTGCCGCATGGAGAATGGATGCTGAGAACTTCATCAAATCACAGACCTGGATTGACATGATGAAACTAAGGGCATCTTACGGTGCGGTAGGTAATGATGGCGGCATCGACTTTTATGCATGGCAGGCCAGGTATAATATTGGTGTCAACAATGCAAACGAGCCCGGGTTCATCCAGGCTAACCTTGCCAATGAGTCACTCACGTGGGAGTCGAACAACACACTTGACTTCGCTCTTGAATTTGCACTGCTTAAGAGAATAACCGGATCACTGGAATTCTATCACAGGATTTCTTCAAACCTCCTTTTTGCAGTTCCTCTTCCTCTGTCAAGCGGTATTACAAGCCAGGATCAGAACATTGGCGAGATGTACAACCAGGGTGTTGAAATGCGTTTAGCCGTTGATGTCGTTAAGAATCCGAACTTCATATGGAATATCGATGTGAACGCTTCCACCGTGAAAAATGAGATCACGAAGCTGCCGCAGGAGGAGATCATCAGCGGGACGAAGAAGCTTATGGTAGGCAGATCGATTTATGACTTCTGGCTCAGAGACTGGTACGGTGTTGACCCGGCTGACGGCTCGGCACTCTACGATGCCAACATAAAGGACTTTGCCACACAGGCTGCCAACCTCAGGGTCATCAATGAAGTTGACACTGTGAGCATAAGCCAGAACAATGCCAAGTACGCCTATCACGGCAGTGCCATCCCGGATCTTATCGGTGGTATTACAAATACCTTCAGTTACAAAGGCTTTGATCTCTCCGTCCTGGCAACTTTCCAGATGGGCGGACTGATCTATGACGGCACATATGCCAGCCTGATGCACTCAGGTGATTATGGCAGGGCAATACATGTTGACATCCTTGACCGCTGGCAGAAACCCGGTGATATTACAGATGTCCCCAGGCTTGACAACAGCAAACTGACCCAGTTCGGGGCACAGTCTGACCGTTATCTGATTGATGCATCCTTCTTCAGCATCAAAGCTGTAACGCTGAGCTACAACGTCCCGGCTTCACTTACACAGCGTGCAGGCATGAAGGCTGCCAGAGTATGGTTAAGCGGTGAGAACCTGTTTTTGCTGAATGCCCGCACCGGCCTTGACCCGCAGGGTTCATTTGCCGGTACGACCGACAACGTCTATACACCGTCAAGAATTCTTACGGTAGGAATAAATGTAACACTCTAAAAAACCGTAAACGATGAAACGTATAATATACAGTTCAATTATCATCGCTGCTCTCTCACTCTTAATGGTGTCATGCAGCGAGGACTATCTCGACACCCAGCCAACTGACCAGGTGTCGGCAACAGCAGCTTTCACGACTACAACCAATGCCATGCAGGCACTGAACGGCATTCACCGCATCATGTTTTCCCAATGGCGCAACCAGGGGGAGGCAGGTGAAGGATCGGCAAGAATACTGCGTGACATGCTGGGTGAAGACCTTATCATGACATCGGCAGGCAACGGATGGTATAATAATGCCTACAAATGGCTTGATCACAGAAGTGAGACTGCTACCGTTGATTCATACCCATGGTGGTTGTATTACAGGATCATTGCAAATGCAAACATGATCATCAACGGCATTGACGGCGCAGTGGGCCCGCAGGCAGAAAAGGATATCATCAAGGGTCAGGCGCTGACTTACAGGGCATGGGGCCATTTTAACCTTGTTCAGCTCTACGGCAAACGTTATATCGCCGGCACGCAGAACACCCAGCTTGGTGTGCCTATAATGCTGACCAATAACTTTGACGGCCAGCCACGCAATACCGTTGAGGAGGTCTATGGCCAGGTCGAGGCTGATCTGGAAGAAGCCGCTACTCTCCTTGCTTCATACACCAGGCCCAATAAGTCACACATGAATCTCAGTGTGGTAAGGGGTGTTCAGGCACGTGTTGCACTAACAATGCAGGACTATACTGCTGCCGCTTCATTTGCAGCTCAGGCACGTACAGGGTTTTCGCTTATGACCAACGCTGAGTACACGGCCGGTTTCAACGACTACACCAACAGGGAATGGATGTGGGGAGCCACAGTGATATCGGATCAGACTACCTACTTCTACTCGTACTTTGCCTACATGTCAAGGAACTTCAGTTCGACGAACATCAGGGGTAATCCCAAGGCCATAAACCGGGATCTGTACAATGACCCAGTCTTTACCGCCACTGATGTCCGCAAGGCAGTCTTCGACCCGACAGGTCTTCATGTCGGTCTGGGTCTTCCATCAAACTTTACGAAATTCCCCTATACGAGCGCGAAGTACCTTGCTGCCGGCGGTGCTGACAGCCGGGGTGATGTTGTCTACATGCGTGCTGCAGAGATGCTGTTGATTGAGGCCGAAGCCTATGCCCGCATGGGTGGTCATGACACTGAAGCCCAGAATGCATTGAACATCCTCAGGGAGAACCGTGAGACAGATGCTGCAAACTATTTGGCAACAGCCAATACCGGTCAGGCACTCATTGATGAGATCATGCTGAACCGCAGGCTTGAGCTCTGGGGCGAAGGATTCCGTTTCACTGACCTGAAGCGCCTTAACCTTCCGCTGTATAGGCCTACCGGAACAGGAGGAGGATACCATACCACTGCCCTGTGTAACCTGACAGACGTTGCAGCAGGCGATGTGAGCTGGGAGTGGCTTATACCGAAAACCGAAATGGATGCCAATGACAATATGGTTCAGAACCCATTGTAAATCAGGGTATCGATCAATATGAAGAAGGGCTCCGTTAGCGGGGCTCTTTTTTTTTCGGTGTCAGGCGCCTGTCATTGTCAATTGCCGCCTCTGCATCACAGCGCCGGAATGTTAACATAAGCACATTATCCGAAATAGTTCCCCCAAGCATTGGAAATTTGGGAATTTTGTTATTTTTGCCTCCGTGACACTTTGACATTAACCCTTATTAACCTAAACTATTAATTTATGAAAAAGATCTTTTTGCTCTTTTCATTGCTGCTAGTGACAGGATTCCTTGTCATGGGGCAGACGAATCTGATCACGGGCACGGTCACCGGTTCTGACGATGGGTCAGAACTGCCGGGCGTCTTTGTGACAGTGAAGGGTACAACCCTTGGAACCATAACAGGGCCTGACGGGAAATTCTCGATCCAGGCGCCCGCTAATGCCAGAACACTGGTCTTCAGCTTTGTAGGTTACGTAACCCAGGAGCAGGCCATCGAAGGCAGGAACAGAATTGACATAGTATTGCAGCAGGACCTATTCAATGTTGATGAGGTAGTTGTTGTGGCATACGGTACGGCTCAGAGACGTGACGTGGCCGGAGCAATCTCAACCGTTAAAGGTGGGGAAATTTCCAAGATGAACCTTCAGAGTTTTGACCAGGCACTCGCCGGCAAGGCTGCAGGGGTTTCGATAACATTACCCAACGGTGTGCTCAACAACCCGCCCGTCATCCGTATCAGGGGCTTCAACTCCATCACATCCAGCTCAAACCCGCTGATTGTAGTGGACGGTGTCCCCGTGTTTACCGGCAACATTGGAGGAACGGCCATCCAGAACTCACTGGCTGACATCAACCCTTCCGATATTGAATCGATGGAGATATTGAAAGACGCATCAGCCACCGCACTCTTTGGTTCAAGGGCAGCCAACGGCGTCATCCTGATCACCACCAAGCGTGGAAGCGTTGGCAAGACCAAAGTAACATATGACGGTTTCGCTGGCTGGACTGAGCCTTACAGGCTGTTCGACCTGATGAATGCCGAGCAGTACCTGGAACACAAGAACCTCGCTTATGCAAATGCCGGTTCTGCTGTCAGGCTGACATCTGTCAACGGACCCGACGGTAAACCGATTGAAACCAATTGGGCAGATTACATATACCAGAAAGGGATGCAGCAAAGCCATGCATTAACGGTATCAGGCTCCTCACCCACCACTTCATATTTCCTCTCGGTTGGTTACACCGACCAGAACGGTATGGTGAAAAAGAACTTCTACAACAGGCAGAATGCCAGGATGAACGTTGACCATAAGGTCACCAAGTTCCTGTCCATTGGCGCCAATATTGCATATACCAACGGTTACACCGAGTCACCCAACACGGGTTCTAGCTTCGCAACCGCAGGTGCTGCACGTCTTGCATTCGTTCTTCCCCCGATCATTGCACCGTTCCTTAATGACGGTTCATATAACGTTGTCTCAGGTGGTATCGGCGGCATGGGCACAGGCCTCGCAGCCGGCCTTGGTTACCACAACCCCGGCCAGATCTTTGAGACCAACAAGCACACCACAGAATCTGACAGGTTGCTTGCAACAGTTAATGCAACCCTCGAGCCAGTGAAGGGCCTTTTCCTGAAGACTCAGTACGGCATGGATAACCTTTCCAGGGAGACAACCACCTTCTGGCATCCTATAGGAGGCGACGGCTTCTCATACGGAGGTTATGCATACAACTTTACCGGCAAGGACAAGAGGTGGACATGGACCAACACTGCAAACTATAACCTGACCCTGATGGAGAGGATAAATATCGGTCTTCTCGCAGGTATTGAACAGCAGCGCACTGTTGGCAGGAACTGGGACGCAACCAAAACAGGCGTCTCTGACCCGTTCTTTGAGACTTTTGCAGGATCATGGACAACCGCCTACGGTATACCAAGCGGCGGCTACGGCGAGAACTTCTACTCCTCATATTTCGGCCGACTCACAACCAACTGGGACAAAAAATACTACGTTGAGGGAAGCTTCCGTCGTGACGGTTACAGCGGACTCTCCAAGGATAACAAGTGGGGTAACTTCGGCGGTGTATCATTCATGTGGAATGTTTCAAACGAAGGCTTTATTGCCAATTCAGGCCTTAGCGACATTTTCTCGGATGTGAGGCTTAAACTTAGCTACGGACGCGTCGGAAACATGTTCGGCATCGGTAACTACAGCTCGCTGTTCCTCTACAGCTCAAGCCTCTACGGCACGGTACCTACACTCGCTTTCTCACAGGCAGGTAACTCTGACCTGAAGTGGGAGACAAGTGACAAGTATGACGTTGGCCTCAGCTTCGGTATCCTGAATGACAGGCTCCAGGCTGACCTCAACTACTTCTACAACGACGTCAACAATCTTATTCTGAACGTGCCCCAGGCACCGTCAAAGGGGATCCCGGGCAACTCAATCCCTGCCAACGTGGGATCGATGTATAACAGTGGTTTTGAGTTCTCTCTGACAAGCTACAATATCACAAGTGCAAACTTCAACTGGACGACCAACTTCAACTTTACTGCGTTAAAGAATGAAGTTACAGAGCTCGCTCCCGGAGTTACTGAGATCAGGACCTCAACCGGAGGTCTCGAGACCACCAACATTACAGTTGTCGGTCTCCCGGTAGGTAACCTTCTTGCAGTTGAAACACGCGGTGTTGATCCGCAGACAGGAAGGAGAATCTATGTGAACGCTGCAGGTAAGGAGGTCCTTTATGACCATTCGGCTCCCGCAGCCAGCAGATGGACCTACAGGTCAGACGGTACGGTGGCTCCCGCAGTGAATACAGCCAACGATGCTGTTGCATGGGCTTCACCGCTTCCGAGATTCTACGGTGGTATTGACAATAATATTGATTACAGGGGATTCGATGCTGCTCTGAACCTTACCTACGCTTTCGGCTATTATGTCTATTCAGGATCCAAGGCAGGTACCAGGGACCAGAGGTGGTGGAACAACTCGGTTGAGGTATATGAAACCGCATGGAAACAGCCCGGCGACATAACCAATATCCCGAAACCCGTCATGAACGACAACGTATCCAACGGGTCTGCATTCGCAATCAGCGAGAATATCGAGAAGGGCGACTATCTGAAAATAAGGAACATATCTCTTGGGTACACATTCAAGAATATCCTGCCTGGTGTGATTAATATTGAAAGGATCAGGGTTTACGGACAGGTGTTCAATGCATATATGTTCACCAAGTACTCCGGTTCTGACCCTGAGGTTTCCACCAACACTGACTCCAACCTCGCTCCCGGTATTGACAGGAATACTGCACCGCAGGCAAGGACATATACCTTCGGGGTGAATGTAAGTTTTTAACTAATTAATCAAGAATCAGATATGAAAAAAATAATAAAGGGTTCAATAATATTAGCCTTAATATTGTTGATATCCGGATGCACCAAGGATGAATGGATGAATCCGGCGCCGATAACTTCGCTCTCTGATCTTACCGTATTTGATACGAAGGACAGGGTTGTGGCACAGGTTAACGGTATGTACTCCTCACTCAAGAATGGCTGGCACATAGGCGGTCGTTTTCAGGCTTACAATGATCTCAGGGCTGACAACTTTCTGCCGAACAGTTCCAACCTGGTGACACTGTTTGCCACCTGGAACCACTCGGTTATCAGCTCCACAAATGAGGTTCAGAACTTCTGGAATAACACCTACCAGACCATTAACGTTGTCAACGTCTTCCTTGAAGGCCTGACAGCTGCATGGGACGAAGGTAAGTTAACATCTTTTCTTAGCCAGGCGGAATTCAACCAGTACAAGAGCGAGGCTCTGACCATCAGGGCTATATGCTACTTCGACCTCCTGCAGATGTATAGCAAGCCTTACCATATGGGTAACGGTGCAAACCGCGGCCTGCCTCTCAGGCTTGTCGCGAACAAATCGGCGGAAGGCAATGACATGGCGCCGAGCACTGTTGCAGAGGTGTACGGTCAGATACTGACGGACCTCAATGATGCTGAAGGGATGGCAATTGCAACCCATGGTAACGTGGCAACCAATGTCACCAGGGTTCATAAGAATACCATTATAGCATATAAAACCAGGGTTTACCTGCACATGCAAAACTGGCCGGCAGTAGTCACCGAGTCAGGCAAGATAGTTCCTGCTGCTGCACCGTTTACTGCCACTTCAGGTGTTGCAAATACCCTGGCTGCAAACTATGCTTCAATCTTTGCCTCACCACACGCTACAATGGAGTCGGTATTCTCACTGCCTCACACCTCGGCGAGTAACGCAGGGACGCAGAACCACCTGGCACACTATTTTGGCTCAGGATCTGGTGAATCCTACTACCTGGTTACCGGAGCAGGCTCACTTTATGACGCAATGGACGCTACTGATGCAAGGAAGGTAATGACTGCGATGGCGGGCGGTCAGCCTTACCTGACCAAGTACACCGATCAGCTGACAAGAGCTGACTATGCTCCGGTTATAAGGTGGGCTGAAGTTCTTCTCAACCGTGCTGAGGCACTTGTGCGCAGCGGCGGAACGGTTACCCAGCCTGCAGTTGACCTTCTCAATGCAGTCAGAGTACGTTCACTCGCTACCGGCGCCTATACTCTTGCTGATTTTCCCGCTGCAAGTGATTTCTACACAGCAATCCTGCATGAGAGGAACATGGAGTTTCTTGGTGAAGGTATGCGCAACCTCGACCTGATGCGTCTTGGACTTACCATTCCGGGTAAGGTCAGCGCAGGCTTCGGAACCGTCGGAGCAGTTCCTTCCACGTCACAGGCATACTTCTGGCCTGTACCTGACAGCGAGCTTAGCTACAATAATCTTATGACACCGTAATTAAGCTAAGACCCATTATAATTAAAAAGCTGCCTCATTGCGGGGCAGCTTTTTTTATATGGGCAGGGTACGTCATCGATCGCGTCTGAACCTCGACCTGACATTACGGTCTCTCTTGATTTTTTCAGTCCTGCGCCTTAAGATCATGTAGACTACAATCAGCACAATCAGTACTGCCCCGATTACTTTGAAATTTTCCGGTAACATCTCTTATTCAGTCCGCAGTCCGCAGTCTTCAGTCCGCAGTCATTGGTTTCAGTCGTTATTATCTTGTTAATCATTGATATAACACTATTGCCTACTGCCTATTGCCTATTGCCTGAAATGACTGATAACTATCTCATATCAATTATTTCAACTCCTTTATAGTCAGCAGGGTTGAACGTGAAGTAGCCCGGTGCCGGGCGGTAGGTGAGGTCGTATTTGTCTGCCGTCAGGGTAACCGTCATGCCATCCTTGGTTCGGTACTCAGCTGTCCGCAGGTCATAAAGCGTCTTGCCGATATTAAGCCTGATCCTCACCAGGCTGACATTTATATCCTCAGGATAGAGGTCAATCACCCAATCTTTTGCATTCTGCTCAAGCAGGCGCACTTTGTATCCCTTCTCATACATTGAAAAGAGCAGCGATGGTCTTGCCATGAAAGATCCCTCTTCAGGGTCAGGTTCCGTTATCGTTACCTCATTCACGTCAGGCAGGTAGTTCCACACCGCCTTACCGTCAGACAATATGACATTGTCATCCGTCGTCACCCTGTAACTGTCTCCCACGATCACGGCTGACCCCGAGACTGTTGTTATATCTCCCTCACGGGTATCATTGGCATCAACAGTGAAGTCTATCTTCACCGATGGTGCAGAGGCAGCCTTTCTGCTGAATTCCTCCAGCACCCTGACCGCTTCCGGGTCCTTCTGGGCGTGACAGTGGGTGAGGCGTTGCAAGAGTGAGAGCGAGAGTGACAGTGAGAGCGATAGCGAAGTCGGGATGCGTCAGAATAAAGTTATTTCTTTTCATTTCAGATTGTTTCTTCCTCAATCCTCTTCAAAATCTGTTCCAGAGTTTGCGGATCCTGCACAATCACGTCGCGCGCCTTGCTTCCCTCGAAGGGCCCGACGATGCCTGCTTTCTCCAGCTGGTCAATGATGCGTCCCGCGCGATTGTACCCTAGCTGCATACGCCGCTGTATCAGCGATGTGGAACCCTGCTGGTGCTGCACCACCAGTCTGGCCGCATCTTCGAAGAGCGGATCACGCTTCTTCAGGTCAACCTCGTTGTTACCGTTTCCGGCCTCATCATCACCCACGTATTCAGGCAGATGCATGGCGTCGGGATAACCCTGCTGTGCGCCGATGTATTCTGTTAGTTCTTCCACTTCGGGAGTGTCAATGAAAGCGCACTGTACCCGGATCGGCTCACCTCCCTGGGATATCAGCGCATCACCTCTGCCTACCAGCCTGTCGGCTCCGGTGGAGTCGAGTATGGTACGGGAGTCAACGCCGGAGAAGACCCTGAATGCAATGCGGGATGGAAAGTTGGCTTTGATGAAGCCAGTGATAATGCTCACCGATGGTCTCTGGGTGGAAATAATCAGATGTATCCCTACAGCCCTCGATACCTGTGCAAGACGACCTATTGGCGCCTCCACATCGCGGCCCGAGGTCATTATAAGGTCGGCAAACTCGTCAATTATCAGAACTATGTAGGGCATGAAGTCGTGCCCCTTCTCGGGATTGAGCCTGCGTGAAATAAACTTATCGTTATACTCCCTGATGTTTCTTGTCTGCGACAGTTTCAGGAGCCCAAGACGGTGATCCATGAGTATGCACAGAGAGTTGAGGGTGTTGATCACCTTTTTCGTGTCGGTGACGATTGCGTCCTCCTCGTCGGGCAGCTTGGCCAGAAAATGACGTTCGATCTTCGCGTAAAGCGGAAGCTCGACACGCTTAGGATCGATGAGCACGAACTTGAGCTCAGCCGGGTGCTTCTTGTAGAGAAGTGAGGTTATGATGGCATTCAGTCCGACAGACTTGCCCTGACCCGTTGCCCCTGCAACGAGGAGGTGGGGCATCCGTGTGAGGTCAATGATGTAAGGATCATTGGTTATCGTTCGTCCCAGGGCCAGGGGCAGCTCGAAGTCCGAATGAACGAATTCCTTTGATGCTATAAGGCCTTTCATCGATACGGTCTCCGGTTTCTTGTTGGGCACTTCAATCCCAACCGTCCCCCTGCCTGGAATGGGAGCTATGATCCTTATGCCAAGCGCGGAGAGGCTCAGGGCGATGTCATTATCAAGCGACTTGATACGGTGTATCTTGACACCGCGGTCAGGCACCACCTCGTAAAGGGTTACCGTTGGCCCGACGGTGGCCGAGATATTCTTGATGGTAATTTTATGATCGGCAAGGGTCTTGAGGATGATCTCCTTATTGGCATTAACCTCGTCATTGGTTGTTGTACCGAGACTCCGGTAATCGCGCAGTAACGAAATGTTCGGGAACTTATATCTCGGAAGGGAGAGCCTCGGGTCAAAGGGAGGCAGATCCGGAATCGGTTCATCCTCAAAAGGCTGCTCTGTCGTGTGCTTTTTCCCCTTGTCAATCACATTGACAATAGGTCTCTCCTCAGGAACTACAGGAGGCTTGTAGAAGTCATCGATATCATCCGTCTCCTCCTCGTCAGCCCTGAGTGGTTCTTCCTCAACAGAAGGGTAATTTTCTTCCGGGGCAATTACTACATCATCGGTTACGATATCCTTTTTATGCCCGTCACCGGAAAAAACTGAGGCTCCCGCCTTTGCAACCGAGGCGATAGGCCTCCTTATGGTCTGGGGGTTGACATGCAGGGCAAAGATGAGGTACGTAACAGTGATAACCATCAGGGCCGCTCCAGTGCCTACTTTTCCCATCAATCCGTTCATTTTGTGGGCGATCATGTAACCGAACTCACCTCCGGGTCCGGCACCGAGAAAAGTAGACTGTCCGGCAAAATAACCCAGGACAGCCGATACAATCACTGTTGCCAGTAGGAAACGCAGGACATTCTTCCACAGCCTGAAATACTTTACCTTCAGAAGGGCCAGGCCAAAGGCTCCAATGATCAGGGGGATGAAGAATGAGCCCAGCCCGAAACCGTTGAAGATGAAATAGTGGCTGATCACGAATCCGAACTTGCCTCCCCAGTTGCTGTACTTGAAAACAGAGCCCTCCTGTTGAGGACTGAGAGAGTCCTGGTCGGCATTTCCGGTGAGCACGTACGAGATGAAGACCACAAGCATGTACAACGCAAAGACAAGCAGAATAAGCCCCGCAATGAACCTTACATTTTCGCCTGACGTACTGTCGCCAGTACTCTTTTTAGTTGATGAACCGTTGCCTTTTCGTTGTTTGCCCATCGTGAAAATAAGTTATTTTGCCCCTCTGAAGGGAGGTCTTTAAAATGATTAGCAAATGTAAGAAAAATGGTTGACCTGCAGGAGCATAATCAAAAGGAAATCATTTTAAGTATAAGCGCATCCAGGTACTTAGCAGATACCTCCTTGTAGTTCTTTTTCTTTTCGAATTCCTTGTCGGCGATCTGTTTAACGAGCACTTCATCAGCGGTAAACTGCATCTCGGCCTTACCGATGATATAGAAGAAATCCATAAGCACCCCGTCGATCTCCCTGTAAGGGGTCATCCTGTTGGGTTTTTCCGCTTTTATCTCATTGGTGTACCAGATATAACGGGTTGTATCCGAATCAGGAAATTCAACCCTGGCCTGACGGCAGCTGAAGCCACAGATGACCGATTTTCTGCCGGTATCATGTATTGTCATCCCAGCCATAGCAGAGAATCCAGGCTGCAGGTCTTTTGAGTTGCCCTCAAAATAGTACTTGAAGGAGAGAATATTAAGATATGTGTCGAAGATATTTTCCTTTGGGTTGATTACCGTGGTGATGCCTGAATTTCCGAAAGGAGTCCGGAGGCTGGTGTTGAAGAGATCGTTCCTGAATGCAATGATCAGTTCCCTTGGCAGCAGTTCGGCGGAGAGCGATGAGGGGTTGCTGATGTATTTGATGTTATAGTAGATCTCTCCCTCCCGCATGTTTTTATAGACGGTGTCTCCCTTGCATGAGGCAGCCAATAAAACAAGCATTAGAAGGGTAATTAAGGGGAGAGATCTGTTGTTCACTTAAGGATATTTGGTTGCCAAAGGTAATAAAATATGCAATTTATCTAACTTCACGGCCGGCCGTGACGCATATATATAACTCTATTGTAGTGCATAATAATATTTGACATGTTATAATTTCATATAAAATTTTAGCTTTGTCACCTGGCAAAAACAGAGAGGTATGAGTAAAAAGCTTGCAGTTGTTGCGCTTGGAGGCAATGCGCTTCTAAGGGGCGATCAGGTGGGTACGATAGAGGAGCAGGAGCAGAATACCACTGATACTCTTGAGAACCTGGTATTTCTCATCAGAGAGGGATATGATCTTGTCATAACCCACGGCAACGGGCCGCAGGTGGGCAACATCCTTATGAGGAATGATGCCGGTGAGCAGATGTACGGCATCGCACAGATGCCCATTGACATATGCGTTGCTGATTCACAGGGAGGAATAGGGTACATGATCGAGCGCATGTTCAAAAACGTTCTTAACAGGCACGGCATAGAAAAGAATGTTGTTTGTCTGGTCACCACCGTACTGGTTGATAAGGATGATCCTGCCTTCAGCGACCCGCAGAAGAGGGTAGGGAAGATCTATACTAAGGAGCAGGCCGATGAGCTGGCCCGTGCAAAGGGATGGGTGTTCAGGGAAGAGGTGAAGACCGAGGGAGGTTACCGCAGGGTAGTGCCCTCCCCCAAGCCGGCAGGCGTAATGAATCATGAGCTCATCAGAGAGCTGTCCAGGCGCGGAAACATTGTGATTGCTGCCGGAGGTGGAGGAGTGCCGGTCTATATCGATGAAAAGAATGATGTCAGGCCGGCGGAAGCTGTCATTGACAAGGATCTGGCATCAGCGCTGCTTGCCTCAGCCATAGGCGCGGATGAGTTCTATATCCTGACTGACGTCCCGTATGTTTACATAAATTACAAGAAGCCGGACCAGGAGATAAAGGAGTTCCTTGACTATAAGGATACGATGAAGTATCTCAGTGAGGGACAGTTCACAAAGGGGAGCATGGCTCCCAAAATCGAGGCCTGCCTTAACTTTATCAGGGCCGGCGGAAGCAAGAGTGTCATCACCGAGGCCTTTAAGCTGGAAGACAGGAGGTACGGGACCAAGATAACGATGGAGTATGATTAGGCAGTAGGAAAGGATAGACGAGTGAGTGCGAATTGCGAATTAAGATTTGGAATTAGACGTTTAAACTGTACAGATCTCAAACCCATTCGAGCAATCGACAATCGACTTTCGAAAACTTCTAATGACTATTAACATATAAACGATATGGCTTACAACTTAAGAAACCGCAGTTTTGTGAAACTGCTTGACTTCACACCCGGGGAGATAAAGTTTCTTCTTGACCTTTCATTTGACCTTAAGAGGGCGAAATACGCCGGCACCGAGCAGCAGAGGCTCAAGGGCAAGAACATAGCACTCATTTTTGAGAAGACCTCAACCCGCACCCGCTGTGCGTTTGAGGTTGCCGCTTTTGACCAGGGAGCACACGTGACATACCTCGGCCCGTCCGGTTCGCAGATCGGCCACAAGGAGTCGATGAAAGACACCGCCAGGGTACTGGGACGGATGTACGATGGCATCGAGTACCGCGGTTACGGACAGGATATCGTCGAGGAGCTGGCTACATATGCCGGTGTGCCGGTCTGGAACGGGCTGACGAATGAGTTTCATCCCACGCAGATACTGGCCGACTTCATGACCATGATGGAGCACAGCGACAAGCCGATTGATAAGATCAGCTTCTGTTATCTTGGAGATGCACGCAACAATATGGGCAACTCACTCATGGTGGGCGCCGCCAAGATGGGGATGGACTTTCGCGCTGCGGCGCCGAAGGCCTGCCAGCCTGCTGATGAGCTGGTGAAGAAGTGTCGCGCGATAGCCAGGGAGACAGGGGCGAAGATCACACTGACGGAAGATGTGGCTGAGGCAGTGAAGGGGGTTGACTTTCTTTATACTGACGTGTGGGTATCAATGGGTGAACCGGATTCGGTGTGGGAAGAGAGGATCAAACTGCTCAAGCCATACCAGGTTAATGGCGAGGTGGTCAGGCTGACAGGCAATCCGAAGGTAAAGTTCCTTCATTGTCTACCGGCATTCCATAACAGGGAGACAAAAATGGGAGAGGAGATTTACAAAAAGTATGGACTTGACGGGCTCGAGGTGACGGAAGAGGTCTTTGAATCGCCCAATTCAATAGTGTTT
This sequence comes from uncultured Rikenellaceae bacterium, assembly GCA_963770745.1. Taxonomy (GTDB): domain Bacteria; phylum Bacteroidota; class Bacteroidia; order Bacteroidales; family VadinHA17; genus SR-FBR-E99. The sequence goes on along the minus strand of CAVYRA010000014.1, from coordinate 120,802 downwards.
GACGAATCAGAGAACCGCATGCATACGATCAAGGCGGTGATGGTGGCCACACTTGGGTCATAGGGACCGAGGACTGCCGTCCCGATCCGCCAGCCGGCGGATGCGGGATTGAGTCTCCTCCTGTGTCGGAGCCTCAAACTGGGGACTGAAGAATGTGGATTGAGGACCGAAGACTACTCTCCCTGCAATCTGGCTCCTTCGCTAAAATGACCCACCGGGTCATTTCTTAACGCTCGGCCCTCTACTGTCTATTGCCGGTCAGTTCCGCGTAGCGGATAAAGTATTGTAGGTTATGCAACCAGGGCCTTTACAAAATAGAAGGTTATCAGGAGCGATGCGGCCAGCTTCAGGCCTATACCTGTAAGAAACCCGAGCAGGCTCCCAAAACCGGCCTTGAGGGCATATTTTATGTCATCCTTAAAGATAAGCTCACCCACTACGGCACCGATGAAGGGACCGATGATTATCCCGGGCGGCCCCAGGAAGAGGCCTATAATCAGTCCTACGGTTGCACCCCTCATGCCGTATTTTGAGCCTCCGAACCGGCGCGTTCCCCAGATGGGCACCACATAGTCAATGACTGTTACCACAACGGCAACGATAGCGAGGATGATAAAGAGATTTTTGCTGACGTCGGCAAAGCGTGTGAAGTGTAAAACGACCAGTCCCAGATAACTCAGCGGGGGCCCGGGCAAAACCGGCAGAAGACAGCCTGCTATACCGGCAATCATTAAAACAATGGCAAGCGCCAAAAGGAAATAATCCATTTATGGGGGATTAAGTTTATTGACCGGGAAGTCTATCTGGTCCCCAGTTCATCAAAATCAACATCCGAAAACTCGCTGGCAGGCACTCCTGCAACGGCCTCATCTGGTTCCTCAATGACCTTGTGTCCGGTATGCGGAACCTCACCGTTGCCAGCGAAGGCGATTGCCTCACGCAGTCCCTCGGTAAACTTTTCAAAGTCCTCTTTGTAGAGAAAGATCTTATGCTTTTCATAAAACATCTTGCCCTCTTTCCCCAACCTCTTCTTGCTTTCGGTAATCGTCAGGTAAAGATCTTCGTGTCTTGTCGACTTGACGTCAAAAAAGTATGTTCTCTTTCCTGCGCGTACAACTTTTGTGAATACCTCCTCCTTGTCACTTCTCTCATTCTGACCTTCAATGCTGCCTTTCTCGTCTTCCATCAGTAACGAATGTTTTAGGGTTTCAATCGGTTAGTACGGTCAAATGTAACAATTATTTTTTCATATCAAAATCAGAGATTTAAATTGTGATTGTTTTTTGGCTGAGGGTTTAAAATGCACATCGTTTTTTTTAACTTTGCTGCCTGAAAAAATCTGTTCTTTAAATGATAAGCAGACGACAATTGAGGATCAAGGCGCTATCTGTGCTCTATGCTTGCAACAGAAAGGAGCTTGATGACCTGGAGACGGGAGAGCAGGAGCTGGTGCTAAGCATCAGGAAGAGTTATGATCTCTTCCACTATCTCCTGCTGCTGCTTATCGCCCTTTCGGATGTGGCACGGGAAAAGGCTGCCCTTTCGCGCAAAAAAAAGGTTCCTTCCCCGGAAGACATTAACCCAAATACCCGCTTTGCTGAAAACAGGGTCATTGCCAGGCTGAGGAGCAATGATCAGCTCCGCACATATGCGGAAGCCTCTCCGGCGCTGTGGTCCAGAAAAGACAAGATTACCGGGTTCAGGGGGCTCAGCCGGTGGCTGGGAACACTGGGTCTGTCGTGGTCAGGCCATCCCGAGGTGGTCAGAATGATCTATAATGAGATGACACAATGGGAAGTATACACTGAATACATGTCCTCTCCGGAAAACAGTTACCGCGATGATCAGCGCTTCATAAAGGAGGTTGTTACAAAGCTTTTCCCTACCTCGGAGAGCCTGGCGTCGAGCCTTGAGGAACAGTCGGTTTACTGGAATGATGACCTGCCCTTTGTGACTGTGATGTTACGGAACACCATCGCGAAACTCAGGGAAACGGATGACAGCAGAGCCATTGCCATGCCGCCTCTCTTCACCAACGACGATGATGAGCAGTTCGTAAAAGTCCTGCTGAGGAAGTCGATCCTTAACAGTGAGAAGAACAGTGCACTTATAGACATGCATACTACGAACTGGGAGGTGGAGAGGATTGCACTTATGGATAAACTGGTGATGCAACTGGCTATAACGGAACTCATGGAGTTCCCCGAGGTGCCCGTAAAAGTCACTCTCAACGAATATATCGAAATAGCAAAAGAATACAGCACCGCCAAAAGCAGTACTTTTGTGAACGGAATCCTTGACAAGATAGTAAAGGAGATGAGGGCAAACGGGAGCTTCACCAAGGCCGGCAGGGGATTGATCGGCGAAGGCCAGGCTCAGGGACAGAGACCCGGGCTCAAAAGGGCCGGCCCGGACGAGCCCGTCACGGGATCAGAGGTGCCGGTAAAAAAGAGAAAGAGACAATGATGAAAATCGGAACATACTTCCTGACATGCATATTGACCGCTGCGATTGTCTCCGCGTCATGCGGACGGAGCTCATCAGCAACAGTCAAAGACATGCCTGCTGACACTGCCGGCACTGCCATACTTACGTTTCGGTCACCGGAGCACGACTTCGGGAGGGTAGGTGCAGGAGAGAAGGTAGGATGCATCTTCTCCTATACCAATACCGGAGACGCAGACCTGGTTATCACCTCCGCCTCTGCAAGCTGCGGATGCACGGTTCCTAAATATGACAAAAAACCGGTACCTCCAGGCGGTTCCGGCACTATTGAAGTGGTCTTTGACACCTCCGGAAGAGAGGGCATGCAGACAAAAACTGTTGTAGTTCAGTCAAATGCAGAGAATAATTTAGTTATTTTGCGTATCATTGCGGAGGTAGTGAAGAAATAGGCAATAGGCAATAGGCAGTAGGCAATAGTGAAAAATTAAGAATTAAGAATTAATAATTAAGAATTAATAATCAGGTTGTTAGATCGCCTGAACCTTTGACTTTTGACTTTCGACTTTATGGACTTTCGACTTTATGGACTTTTGACTTTATAAATAACAAATATCAATTACAAACATGACAACACTAGCACTTATTTATTTACAGGCTGCACCGGCAGGACAGGGTAGTCCGAACATGCTTACAGGCCTTCTTCCCCTGCTGCTCGTCTTTGTGGTTTTCTATTTTTTCATGATCAGGCCACAGATGAGGAAGCAGAAAGAGCTGACGACATACCGCAATGCCATTGCCAAGGGTGACAAGGTCATTACCACCGGCGGCATTTATGGCAAAGTTATCGATGTGAATGACAATGTGATCACCATCGAGATAGCCAATGATGTCAGGATCAGGGTCGACAAGAACGCACTCCTCAAGGACCCGTCTGACGTCGCAGCCAGGTAACAGGCAACTCCAGGATCAGAGATCTCATGACTGACGAACAGATACGAAAAAGAAAATTTCTCAACAGGGAACTCCCTGTCTTTGCTTTTTTTCTGCTTCTCTCTTTCGTCTTCTGGTATCTCAATGAGCTGAGCAAGGAACTTAAGGGTACTATTAACTACCCGGTGAGATACATTAATCCGCCAAAGGACCGCGTAGTGACAGGCGATATCCCCGATAAGCTGGAAATGGAGCTGCGCGGCCCGGGTTACTCCATTCTCAAGGTGAAGCTTTCAGGCAGCAGGGCGCCTATGGTAGTAGACTTTTCAAAGCTCTCTCCGCGGCGGCTACCCGGGGCAATGCCTCATTATTACCTTGTTTCATCGGGTTTGATCAGTAGTTTCTCAAAGCAGATGCACGCTGACTTTGAGATTTTATCAATCCACCCTGATACGCTTTTCTTCGGATATGACAGGCTGGTAACAAGGCGGATGCCGGTGAAACCTGATCTCATTGTGGAACTGGCTGAGGGAAGGAAGGTGATAATTGTTCCTGACCCTGACAGTGTAACCGTTACAGGGCCTGCCCATATCCTGGATACCATTGACGGTATTCGGACCCGGCACCGTAATTTCAATCGCATGGACGAGAACTTCAAGTCGAGGGTGCCCCTGGTATGTCCCGATTACCTCCAGACCACCCAGAAAAGGGTGACAGTTGAGGTTACTATCACCGGAAAGCCCACATCGTTTTTCGGGCTTAAGCAGGAGAAAGAGCAATAACGGACTCCTATGGCCAGAAGACTAGGCGTCACCGGCGGAATAGGCAGCGGAAAAACGACTGTCTGCAGGATTTTCAGGGTCCTCGGGGTACCGGTATTCGTTGCCGATATTGAAGCCAGGAGGCTTATGCATACAGATCCTGTCATAAGGCAGGAGATCAATGCCATCGCCGGGGAGGATCTCTATTCAACCGGTGAGCTTGACCGCAGGGAGCTGGCCCGCCTCATATTCAACAGGCCGGAGATGCTTCGCCGTGTCAATGCCTCGGTGCATCCTGCCATCCTCCGGATATTTGACGACTGGGCAGGAAAATCGGGGTCTCCTTATGTAATAATGGAAGCAGCAATCCTCTTCGAGGCAAAGGCAGATGTGCTTGTCGACAGGGTGGCAGCTATATCCGCACCGGTTGAGGAACGTATAGCACGAGTGATGGGCCGTAACGAGCTTAGCCGTGAAGAGGTTCTGGAACGGATAAATAACCAGCTTGAAGACGACGAGAGGGAGGAACAGTCATATTACGTAATCAACAATGCTGACAATGAAATGATAATACCGGAGATACTCAAGATACATGATGATATGCTCCGTCTTGCAGAAAGGGAGAGGTGATGGGTAATTTCGCGAAATGGATAGGAGGGGGACTGGGCTTTGTAGTGGGAGGACCGATAGGAGCACTCCTGGGATTCTTTCTCGGATCATTTGTTGACAGTTCTGACATTGCATGGGAACAGACCGGGAACAGGCGAACTTTGTACCGGACCACGCCCGGCGACTTCGGGATGAGCCTCATTGTGCTCATCGCCGCGGTAATGAAGGCAGATGGCAAGGTCCTGAAATCGGAACTTGATTATGTAAAACGGTTCTTTGTCTCGCAGTTCGGGCCTGAAACAGCCCGGGAAGCATTGGCAATGCTGAAAGACCTCCTTCAGAAAGAGATCCCGCTGCGCGATGTCTGCATGCAGATAAGGGGCAATATGGATTATCCCTCACGACTGCAGCTGATTCATATCCTGTACAACATCTCCGCAGCAGACAACAGGTTCGAACCGGCAGAGACGAAAGTCATCAGATCCATATCGGATATGCTCGGCATATCCGGAACCGATTACGACTCGATCCGCAATATGTTCGTTCCTGCAACCGATTCTGCTTACCGGATACTTGAGGTTGAACGCACGGCGACAGATGAGGAGCTGAAAACAGCGTACAGGAAGATGGCCCTGAAGTACCATCCTGATAAGGTGAGCCATCTTGGCGAGGATTTCAGGAAGTCTGCTGAAGAGAAGTTCAAGGCTGTAAACCAGGCATGGGACAAGATCAAGAAAGAACGCTATATTGTCTGACAGAAAGCTGATAAACAATTATTAACAATTAACTACAATTAATATGAACCTTAAAGAAATTCTGGCAATTTCAGGTGAAGGCACACTCTATAAATTCATCGCCCAGGGTAAGAATGCCGTCATTGTTGAGAATCTTGAAACAGGCCGGCGAATAAGCGCCGGTGCCACGGCAAAGGTCAGCGCCCTGGATGAGATAGCGATTTTCACCACCGGTGAGGATATGCCGCTGGGCAAGGTGATGGACCTGATCTGGGAGAGAGAGAACGGAGGAGAAACACTTTCTCACAGGCTTCCCGATACTGAGCTGAAGCAATACTTTGGCACCGTCATGCCGGATTATGACCGTGACCGCGTTTACACCTCAGACATTAAAAAGGTGCTTCTCTGGTACAACATCCTGCATAAGCTAAGCCTTCTGGTTAAGGAGGAGGAGAAACCTGATGAGCCGGAGGAGGGCTCCGGAGCAACGGTTGAGGCAGCTGGCGAAGATAAGGCCGGATCAGGTGATGAGGCTGCCGCACCCAAAAAAGAAAAGGGAAAGTCTGTGAAGCAGCCCGATGCCGCGGAAAAGGTTAAACCAGGGGTGAAGAAAACTTCTCCGGGGAAGGGTGGAAAAGCTAAACCTGCAACAGGCAAATAGTATGAGTGCTGCCACCTTCAGGGGTCCGGGCTTATTTCTAACAGCATGGGAGTAAATAATTTTGGCGGCCACGAAGTGGTTTACGGTTACGATGAATCACATATTATCATCGTTCCGGTACCTTATGACGCTACCAGCACCTACATACGTGGTGCCGACAGGGGACCTGCCGCCATTCTTGAGGCTTCTGCCGCCCTGGAGTTCTATGATATCGAGACCGGCACGGAGGTACATACGAGAGGAATTCACACCCTGCCCCCGGTAGATGCCGGAGCTGATCCCTCAGAACTGACTGAGGCAGTATACAGGACGGTAGCGGGAGTTCTCGGAGAGAATCGTTTCCCGGTTGTAATTGGAGGCAACCATACGGTGAGTATTGGTGCTTTCAGGGCTGCTGCTGAAGCATTTGCCGGATTGACGATCCTGCAGCTGGATGCCCATTCCGATCTTCGTCCCGTCTACGAGGGATCACATCTGAACCATGCATGCGCTGCCGCCAGGGCAAGGGAGTATGCTCCGCTGGTACAGGTCGGGATAAGATCCATGGCAGCTGAAGAACTTCCTTATGTTGACGGAGAGAGGATCTTTTACGCTCACAGGCTATGGGAGGACAGCTCTCTCTACAGGAAAGCACTTGACATGCTTTCAGACAATGTCTGGATCACCGTAGACCTTGATGTATTTGATCCATCAGTCATGCCCTCGACCGGCACACCCGAACCGGGGGGGCCTGATTACAGGGAGCTGTTGTCATTCGTCCGTGAAGTGATGGAAAAGCGAAATGTGGTGGGTTTTGATGTTGTGGAGCTCTGCCCTTCGGAAACAAACAAGGCTCCCGACTTCCTGGCGGCGAAGGTCATTTACCAGATGCTGAGTTACAGATTCTCCCGCTGACTTATTAATCCTTTTTGTCAAACTGTTTGGCCTCTTCCCAGATGACGTTCATCTCATCAAGGGTCATGTCACGCAGCGAGAGTCCCTTTGCCAGGGTCATCTCCTCGAGATAGTTGAACCTGGTGATAAATTTCCTGTTGGTTTTTTCCAGTGCAGACTCGGGATCAATCTCATACAGACGTGCAGCATTGATTATCGAGAAGAACAGGTCTCCCAGCTCTGCCTCCATATCAATCACGTTGCCTGCTGCCACCTCATGTTTCAGTTCATTTAGTTCTTCCGTCACCTTGTCCCATATCTGTTCCCTCGAATCCCAGTCAAACCCCACGCCTCTTACCTTCTCCTGTATCCTGTTGGCCTTAATGGTGGCCGGAAGTGATGCCGGAACACCGGAGAGAACGGGTTTGTATTCACTCTGTTCATTTGTCTTCAGCTTTTCCCAGTTCTCCTCCACCTCACGGGCGCCCCTTGTGACGCTCACATCGCCGAACACATGAGGGTGCCTGTATACAAGCTTGCCGTTAATGCCTTCAAGGACGTCGCCCATGTCAAAAAGTCCTTTCTCGGTGCCGATTGTTGCATAGAACACAATATGAAGCATCAGGTCACCCAGTTCCTTGCGGATTGCATCATTGTCATCCTTGATAATGGCGTCAGCAAGCTCATAGGTCTCCTCAATGGTCAGTTTTCTAAGAGTCTGGTTGGTCTGTTTCTGGTCCCACGGGCATTTTGCCCTCAGCTCATCCATGATCTCCAGCAGCCTGGCAAATTCCCTTATTGCTTTTTCTTTCATCAGTTGGTTAGTTTTTAAACAGGCCGTTTCCTTCCCGGCCGTCATCTCTTGCCTCCACCCGCACGGCATCTCCGGTATCAACCCCGAACAACTGGCACAGGTTGGCTCCATTGATCGAGACTTCAAGGAGGTCAACCATATTGAAGAGAGTAACTATTTCTCCCACAGGCTCATCGCTGTAGAGTTTGCTTATTTTCTCAGTATAGTATTTGTTACTTTTGATAAGGATCCTGAAGGCTCTTCCGTCAAACACCCTCGAGAATACTTCACGGGTGATGTTGGTTATAGCATTGCCATAGGAGTCGATGAAGATGACGCTGCCGATTATGACGTTTCGGTCAATGGTAGCACGCAGTGGTACTCTCTCAGAGAGGCCTGAGACTTTTGCGCCCAGCTTCTCCGCTGGCTTGCCGGCTAATATCGCGGCAGCAGTCCTGACAAACAGTGTGATCTCATCGGCATTATCTTCGTTTCTCAGGCTTACTATGAGATCAGGTTCGGAGTTGAGTATCAGGTTGAAAATGCCGTTATCGGCTCCGATGAACCAGTGTCCGCGTGCTTTTACAAGCAGGTGGGGCTGGCTGCCTGAGCCTTCGCTGCTGACAAAAACCAGGTGAATGGTCCCCTCCGGATAGTGGCTGAAAGTGTTCCTGATAACGAAGGCCCCGTGCATGATGTTAAGAGGAGGGATTGCTCCGGCATTATTTACCACAACCGCATCCGGACAACTTGAGGAGAGTTTTCCCCTGAGTATTCCATGAAAGAAATCGTCCTCTCTCCACTCGGTTGTCAGCGTGATCAGTGCCATCCTAAAATTGTTACAGCAAAGATAATCTTCTGAAAAAAATAAACTTACTTTGCGGAAGAGCAGATCTGAAAAAAGACGCAGATCGTAATATTCTGATAACCAGTTGGTAAGTAGAAAAGAAGAGCCAGGGCGGATGACGGAACGAGTAATATCGCTTGAAGGGATAGATCCTGTGGTCATGCTTGGACCCAACAACAGGCTTCTTGATCAGATCCAGGGCTATTTTCCGAAAATCAGGCTGTTAGCCCGGGGGAACGAGATCAAGTGCATCGGGGAGGCTGATGAGGTGGCTCTCTTCGCCGGCAAGATGTCGGAACTGATAGAATACTACAGGCACTACAACAGGATCGAGGAGGGGGACCTTGAACGGTTGCTGCTTGACGGTGATCATATGCGTTCTGCCTCTAACGGTGAGTTTGAGGATGCTCTTGTGTTCGGGACCAGCGGCAAGGCTGTCAGAGCCCGGACGGTCAACCAGCTGCAGCTGGTGAAGGAATACGGTACCAGCGACCTGATCATTGCGGAGGGTCCCGCGGGTACAGGCAAGACATATACCGCGATTGCCCTGGCAGTGAGGGCGCTGAAGAACCATGAGGTCAAGAAGATTGTATTGACACGCCCGGCTGTGGAGGCAGGGGAGCGACTCGGATTCCTGCCGGGTGACATGAGAGATAAGCTTGATCCTTACCTGCAGCCGTTGTATGATGCCCTGAATGACATGATACCGTTTCGCAAGCTGGAGCAATGGATTGAAGACGGCACCGTGCAGATTGCACCGCTGGCCTTCATGCGCGGAAGGACTCTGGAGAACAGTTTCGTTATCCTTGATGAGGCACAGAATGCAACTGTCAGCCAGCTGAAGATGTTCCTTACCCGGATGGGAGTAAGCTCAAAGTTCATCCTTACGGGTGACACCACCCAGATTGACCTGCCAAGGAGAAGTGAATCGGGATTGTTGCAGGCAATCAGACTCCTGACCGGCATTGAGGGGATATCGGTGATCCGGTTCGATGAACGTGATATCGTCAGGCACCGGCTCGTTAAACATATTGTAAGGGCTTATGACGCCGAGGAGAAGAACAGAAAAGACGACAAAACTGAAACAAAATAAGTGACAATGCCACAGGCTATTACAAGAACAGATTTTCACTTCCCAGGGCAGAAGGGTATCTACCGGGGTAAAGTCCGTGATGTTTACAATATTGATGACAAATACCTGCTGATGGTTGTATCTGACCGCATCTCCGCCTTCGACGTGGTGCTCCCTGAAGGTATTCCCTACAAGGGACAGGTATTGAACCAGATAGCTGCCATGTTTCTCGGGATGGTGAGTGACATCGTACCCACATGGAATATCGCCACGCCTGACCCGAACGTGACTGTGGGAGTGAGGTGCGAAACATACCCTGTTGAGATGATCGTCAGGGGCTACCTTACCGGCAGCTCATGGAGGCTCTACAGATCAGGCGGAAGGGAGATATGCGGGATACCTCTCCCGGAAGGGATGAGGGAACACCAGCGTTTTGAGCGTCCCCTCATTACGCCGACCACCAAGGCTGAACACGGACTGCACGACCAGGATATATCACGGGATGAGATTATCCGCAGCGGTTTGGTGACTGAAGATGAGTACAGCAAGCTCGAAGACTACTCAATGAGGCTGTTCCTGAGGGGCTCTGAGATAGCTGCCCGCCAGGGTCTGATACTCGTAGATACCAAGTATGAGTTCGGCAAGCGTGATGGCACTGTCTACCTGATAGATGAGATACATACACCTGACAGTTCAAGATACTTTTATGCCGATGGATACGAGGAGAGGTTTGCCAGGGGCGAGCAACAGAGGCAGCTATCCAAGGAGTTTGTGCGCGAGTGGCTTATGGCCAACGGGTTCCAGGGAAGAAACGGGGAGGAAGTCCCGGACATGACACCTGAGCTTGTAACAGAGATCTCGGAACGATACATAGAACTATACGAAAAAATTACCGGCAGGGAATTTGTAAAGGCTGATGCTGAAGACCCACTCCGGAGAATAGAAAGAAATGTCGGCAGCTACCTTGCCGGACTTAAGTAACACCCCGGGAGGGTGGTTAATACCAATGAATGTCAATTGCATGAAGAATAAAGTATACAAAATGGTCCCCTGCCGCCTCCTTCCGGCTATGATCGTCATGCTGGCCGCTCTGCTTGCGCCCGTGCTTCAGGCCCAGGTGCCGGCACCGGTACCGGTGGAGATATCAAAGCAGAAGATCGCCTCGGAGGGGAAAGTATGGTACATTCACAAGGTGATGAAGGGGCAGACGCTCTATTCAATTGCCAGGGCATACAATGTTACAGTTGACCAGGTGTCAAGTGCGAATGCCATTCAGGATAATGGCATCCAGGATGGACAGATGCTCAGAATCCCGGCCAATGGTGCTTCCCAGGCTTCAGTGACGCAGACTGCCGCATTACCGAAGGAACAAAACGAAACCAGATCCGCAAACCCCGTAACAGGGACATCTTCCGGATCCGGAACTACCCCCCGTACTGAGGCTGCCTCACAGGATGACCGCTATTTAAACCATAAGGTAAAAAGAGGCGAAACACTCTACTCAATTGCGGGTCAGTACGGGGTTTCGGTACGGGATCTTAAGAGGGCAAACAAGGGTCTGCTCTTTCCCCGTGAGGGAGATTTCCTGTTGATACCCCGCAGAAAGATGACCGACCGGAGGGTGGATGGTGTCCCTGTGCCTGATGAAAGCCCTGTTGCTGTTGATGTTGCTGTAACTGACACTACCGGGTTGCAGGATATGCCTGAGGAATTCACTGTCCCGGGAAGGAGGACAGAGATAAACAGTCTGAGCGGCTCAGTCAGGGTGGCGGTACTCCTGCCTTTCTTCGTTGATGAAAACAATGCCAGGTCATTTACAGACTCCACGCAGAGGGATGCACAGGGTAACACTATATACCGGGATGTGACGAAGCCTGAAGGGCGGATTTATGAAGGAAGCCTGCCTTTCCTTGAGACCTATGAAGGCATACTGATAGCGGTTGACAGTCTGCGGGCACTGGGTCTGACGGTGGAGATGGATGTCTATGATACGGCTGCGGACTCATCGCTGGTTAACAGGCTGCTGGAGTCAGGGGCGCTCAATAATGCAAGGCTGATAATAGGCCCGGTATTTTCATATAACCTGGCGATGGTCTCCTCATGGGCTGCCGAACGCAATATCCCGGTAGTTTCGCCGGTTGCCTTACGGGATAAAAATATCCTGGAGAACAAACCGACACTCTACAGGGTCTTCCCTTCAGACAATGTGGCACAGGACTTAATGGCCGGGGAGCTGAGGTATCACAGGGGAAGCAATGTAGTGTTCCTGTACGCAGACAGTGCCATGAACGATCCCTCTACGTCCGTTTTGTGGAATAAGGTCAGGAATGTAATGGCTGAAGCAGGCCAGGATGACACCACGAGACTGACACCGTTTTATTTCACAGGTCTGACACAAAGGCGCAACGCTTATAGCGGGGTCACTTCCATTGACAACCTCCTTGCTTCTGACAGGGAAAATATCATCATTCTTGCCTCCTCCAACTCTTCTGTTGTCAGTTCGGCTTTTTCAACCCTTCACGGTCTGGCGCGCAAGTATGATGTAAAAGTTGTCGGTTATCCTGAGATAGGAGGTCTGGAGACAGTCGATCTAAGGTATTTTTATGACCTGGAGCTTTACATTCCTTCAGGCAGTTACATCGACTTCAATTCACCTGCCTCAAAGGAATTCACTGCAAAGTTCATGAGAAAATTCAGGACTGAGCCCATGGCTGAGAGCTTTGCGTGGCGAGGATTTGATATAGCCTGGTATTTCATCGGGGGACTGGCTGTCAGAGGCGACGGTTTTCTGAGGGACCCCGGCACCTTCAACCCGGAGTTGCTCTCCCTGGAGCCGGATTTCAAACGTGAAAGCAGGAATAACGGATATGAGAACAGAGGAATGTTTATGCTCCACTACAAGAGGGATATGACCATTGAGGTGAGGCGGCCCTGGTCCGTACCTGCACCTGTGCCTGAAGATAATGGTTCCGTTCAGCCGGTCAGTTATCCTTTTTCAGGTTCATCAGTACGTAATCGAGAACGATAGGCAGATCGTCCGCGTTTACACCGTTAGTGACAAGAACGGGGATATCCTCATTGAATGTATTTACGAACGCCTCCGTAGTCATTTCCCCTCCGGTGAGAGCACTCAGGTAATGTTCCGATGCTTTTTGGAGATCTCCCTGGCATAAGGCCAGATGCCCCTTATTGATCCTGTCAAAGGGCGTAAGGCCGGTGACGGCGAGCCTGTCAAAGTAACTCCCGGCCTCACTGAACCTGCCTGTCATAAAGTAACACCATGCAATTGGCCGGAGAACCTTTACATTGCCCGGACTCTCATATTCAACCCTGAAGTAGTGCTTAAGGGCTTCCTCGTACTTACCAGCGTCAAGAGAGCAGTGGGCTACCATGAGAATGGTGTTCAGATCGTCCGGCTCATTCTGCAGTGCGCGCAGGTACATGTTCAGAGCCTCGTTTGCCCTGCCCAGCCTCCTCAGGCATAACCCGGTCTTGCGCAGCGTCCATGTTTTGGGGTCTATAATGGCTGCCATGGAATACTGCTCCAGCGCCTTCTCATATTCACCTGACATCTGGTAGCAGTAGCCCGCTTTCTCAAAGAGCTCCGCGTCATCGTTGACGCTCCTGATGACGTTGAGGTACAACACCAGGGCATCATTATAGTATTCCTTGCTGAAGAAGTACTCAGCCAGCGAACGGTCATCGGCAGTTGATCCGCAAATTTCCCTGAAAAACAAGGAGTTGTATATATCGAGCTTGCTGGTGAAGAGGTCGTCAAATTCGTTTTTGAAGTCTGACAGTTTGTAGAAGCGGTACAGATCATGTACATACTGAGTCACCGTTGTGCGGAAGATAGCGGCAGGATCTGTCAGCTCATTGTCATATTTCATCTGCTCCAGTCCTTCAAGCTCCATCCTGAACACTTTAAGCATCAGGCTCTTCTGTTCGGCCGGAAGGTGTTTCATGTTGAGGATGAGTGAGAATTTATCGGAATTGCAAATAAAGGGTGTCTTGAAAAGTGCTTCAGCGAGCTCATTGATGCCCGGCCCGAGTATCTCGTCCCTGAAGATTTCGTCAACGGCTACGTGGTCAGGGTAGAAGGGTATAAACCAGTTGCGCAGTTCCCTGAAGAAATCAAACCTTTTCAGTCCTGAGAATGCCGACATGTAAACGTCAGATCCTTCCATCTGAAGATTGGTGAGCTCTTCCATTGTTTTGAACATCTCCTCTGATCCGCTGAACATGGCAGACCAGTCGGGGTTTTGTCCCTCCTCAAGGTTCTCTCCGAGGATTTTGTCCAGATCGAGCTTCTCTTCGATACGAGGCCTCAGCTTCACTACTTTCGGCAGGATCTCCTCATTCATCCTCTTGCTCAGCTTCTCAGTGTCGCGTGATTTTATTGCCTGGAGCACCACCATTCGGCACCGCTCCCTGAATTTATCCTGCTCTGCCAGGTTTCTGACTGTCTGCATTACATCAGGATAGAGGCTAAGACGGTCATCATAATAGTATAGGCTGAATACAAGACCGGTTAGTGCCCGTTCGGCCACATGAGGCGTGGTACCGGCAGTGAGCTTTGCCAGGAGGCGTATTTTGACCGGATCCCATATCCGCAGGCTGCTGAGAGTGACTGCGCTGACGAATGATGCGAGATCATGCCACTGGAACCTCCCGGACCGCAGCAATATTTCCATGAGGTTTTCTTCAGCATCACCGTAGAAGTCAGTTAACCACAGGTGATTGAAGATCATCCCCGAGAGACGTTCGGTCTCGGCAGCCCTCTCGGTTTCAGACTCGGGTTTCTCTATTTCAGCTGAAGCAAGGAGATCGTCAAGTCGCGACTTGAATACCAGGTCATCTACACTCTGGATTATGTTTTCCCCCCTCAATCTCTCTTCCCTCTGTTCCCTTGCTCTGACAGAATATGTGTACCATCCGGACTGACGTGCCAAAATGTCCTGTTTTATTCTGTCATTGAGCCTCAGTGTATTCTGAAGGAGTTTCAGATAGATTTTATGTCGTTCCGGATCGTGGATTCCCTCTACGGTGTATTTCAAAATATTGAGGTAGGTCATCCGGAGTTCACCAAACTCGTCCCTGAGTCCGCCAACAGATACATTTTCAAGCATATCAGCCATTAAGTCAAAGCTCTGTTTGACCTTCCGGCGGACCACAAGGTTGCATATTTTCTTATGCTGAAGTATGATTGTGCCTGTATTCATCCTGAAAAGGGAGATAACTTTCCCCCCGCCATAAGATCAACAATCAGGCCACCGTCGCAGTTCAGAAGGAGAACCCTATACTGACATAACCCTTAACCTGTTTGTATAGCAATTCCCTGTCGTAGATTCCGTGCATCAGGCCAATTCTGATTGGCCCGGCGATGCTCATATAGGCCAGGCCCGCTCCGTACCCGCCCATGAGGGAGACCCCTGTATCGCGGAGAGGCTCCTGCAGTGCAAAGAGATTTCCATCGAGGGACAGATGGATGTCGGTGACTATCTCGATGTCAACACCAAGTCGTATCCCGCCAAGCGACTGTACAGGTATCTGGTTGGCATGAAAACCAATACAGGGTATCGACAGGTCACTTACAGGTTCTATTCCTCCCAGGTAGTAGAAGTTATTATTCGAAGCGATGGAGTCAACGCCCGTTGCCAGCAGAAGCTCTCCGCCATAGCTGATAGTGACCTTATCTGAAGGAGAGCTATAGTTTCTGAACCATGCTCTGGCAGCATAAAAGCGGTCAAAGTCAAATGATGATTTATCTCCGGGTTTGTACACATCCCTTCTGGTGCCGGTTTTAATTATGCCCTTCAGGAGGTTCGATGTTGAGGCTGAAAGGAAGTAACTGATGCCATGGCTGGGAAAGTGTTTGTAATCGAGGGTATTCGCCTGGTAGCTGAAGGCAAGCTTAAGGTAGTCATACGAGAGGTTCCTGATGCCAGTTGTAGTGACATAATCAGGAATAAGACGCTGGTCCTCCATGGTTACGCCCAGGCTCATCAGATGGTTCAGGCTCAATCGTTTGCTCAGAGTAACGCCGGTAATGAAGTTCTGGCTGAGCATTGGGCCGGTTTCGTGCCTGAGACGCACCAGAGGAAGACGAGTATTGTCAGCATAAAACGATGCCTCCAGACCAAATTTCTGACTCCTGTCAATAAACTGGATTGCGCTGATTCTGAACCGGTAGAACTGTCCGATATATGCATCGGCATTAATCACCGAGCTGGGCGTCAGGAGATCTCTGACCGACAGATTCAGCACGACTCCGGAGCTGAGAGCGGGGTCATAATGCAGCGAGCCGTACAGCATTGCCTGTGGACGCTCAATGCAGTCGATCTCAAGGATAAGTTTATCATCCCGGGGAATAATCCGGTATTTTACCTTTTCAAACCATCCCTTACCGTAAAGAAGTTCAATTCTGTCAGCGAGCAGATCCCTGTCGACAGGCTGTCGTGGAACGATATCAAGAACCCCGGTTATCTGTTCATCACTTACAATCTTGTTACCAACCACATTTATGCTGTCAAACTCATAGTACATTACATCGGGCAGTGGTGTCACCTTCTCCCTTAAACCCATTGCATCGAGTGAGTCAGCAAGCCTGACGAACCGGTCTTTATACTTGAGTGCTTCACGGTAGCCCCTTGCCATGATTGAATCCACACTACCGTATGACATGGTTGAGTAATCCTTCAAATCAGGCTCTATCATTATGTCAGTCAGGCGCTTCTGCGTTTCATAATCAGCAAGGCTGGTCAGAAAGCCGATCTGTTTGAGTATTCCTTGCACCGATTCGAGGTCCTTCTCTGTAGCTCCCCTGAAGCTGACATACGATCCGATTACGATATCAGCGCCCATCTCACGGAGCTCGGTGACGGCAAAATTTCTCAGCACGCCTCCGTCAACGAGCACGGCGGTATCAGTCTTGACGGGAGTGAAGATTGACGGTATCGCTATGCTTGCCCTGATTGCGTCAGGCAGGTAACCGCCTCTGAAAATTACCTTTTTATTGGTGAGCACATCAGTTGCCACGCAGAGAAACGGGACAGGCAGTTCTGAAAAATCAGAAATATGCGCGGCAGGCCAGAAATAGTGGTTCAATCCGCTTTCAATCATTTGTCCGTTGATGAGGCCTGCCGGAATCTTGATGGAAGTCCGGGTGATGGGGAGCGAGATGAGGTTGTTGAAGTAATGTCTCTTTTCGAGAAAGATGATTTTGTTTTCAGGTATTCTGTCAGACATTGCGGCGTCCCAGTTGTAGGTTCGGAACATTGTGGCTATGCTGTCGGGTGTATACCCCAGTGCATATAACCCGCCGACGATGCTCCCCATGCTTACCCCGGTGATATAGTCGGGTTTAAGGCCAGCCTCCTCCATCACCTTTATCACACCGAGATGGGCTAAGCCTTTCGCTCCGCCGCCGCTGAGAGCAAGACCGAGCTTAGGTCTTGGCGCGATCTCCTGTGCCGGAAGGAGGGAGGTTGAGACAGCAAGAATGAATGCTGTCAGCAGGATGGTCAGTCCCGTGAATGGCTTATTCATTGAATATTTGAATGCAAGAGTGGACACTGACTTGAAAATAGTAAAAAAATCTCTTATATGGCACATTCAAAAGCAAGTTATGTATATTATGTAACTTCGAGGCGTGAAAAACGGAAAAAATGATGATGTGAAATGGCCCCCCTCATCGAGGAAGGAGATGGAGGCCCTCGGGTGGGAGCGACCTGACGTCATCCTCTTCTCCGGTGATGCTTACATTGACCATCCCTCATTCGGGGCGGCAGTCATTACCCGTGTGCTGGAGGCTGCGGGCATGCGTGTGGCAGTAGTGCCCCAACCCAACTGGCGTGATGATCTGCGCGACTTCACCAAGATGGGTGCTCCGCGTTATTTCTTTGCCGTTACCGCCGGCAACATGGATTCTATGGTCAACCACTACACCGCGGCGCGCCGGCTCAGATCAGATGACGCTTACACACCCGGCGGAGTTTCGGGCTTCAGGCCCGATTATGCGACGGTGGTCTACACGCAGGCCCTTAAGAAACTGTTCCCGTCAACACCTGTGGTAATAGGTGGCATAGAGGCATCAATGCGCAGGCTGATGCACTATGATTACTGGAAGGATGCGCTTGAACCATCCATCCTTGTCTCAAGCGGAGCCGATCTTCTGATATACGGTATGGCTGAGAGATCTGTCACTGAACTGGCACTACGTGTCAGAAAGGGAGAGAAGACTGGCATGATCCGCGACCTGCCACAGTCAGCGTTCACGGTTCCTGCCGGAGATACTCTGCGGCCCCTTGCCGGAGTGAAGGAGATGAAACTGCATTCCTGCGAGGAAGCATTGTCATCAAAAAAGGCATATGCCGCGAACTTTGTACTCTTCGAAAAGACAAGCAACAGCAGAAAACCTGTCAGGCTGACGGAGCAGTGCGGTGAAAAGGTTGTGGTGGTTAACCCTCCCTGTCCACCGGCTACCGAAGCCGAGGTTGATGCCATCTATGAGCTGCCATTCAGTTACTATCCTCATCCGCGATATGCAAAAAAGGGACCCATACCTGCCTGGGAGATGATCAGGTTCTCAGTGAATGTCCACCGTGGCTGTTTCGGCGGATGCAGCTTCTGCGCCATTGCCGCACACCAGGGCAAGTTCATCAGCAGCCGAAGCGAAGCCTCGGTGATGAACGAGGTGGAGCGGATAAGCAGGATGGATGGATTCAAGGGATATCTTTCCGACCTGGGAGGACCGTCGGCCAATATGTACCGGATGGCAGGCAAAGACCAGGAGAGATGCATGAAATGCGGGCGTCCGTCATGCATCTGGCCGGCTGTCTGTGATAATCTTGATACCTCGCATAATGATCTTACCAGCCTTTACCGGAAGGTCAATGCCCTGCCTTATATCAAAAAGGCCTTCGTCGGGAGCGGGATCAGGTACGACCTGCTGATGAGAGATTACAACAAATCTGCCGGAGGAGGGGAGGAGCAGTACCTGAAGGAGCTGATAGTAAATCATACCAGCGGCAGGCTCAAGGTAGCCCCTGAACACACTGACGATGAGGTGCTGTACCTTATGAGGAAGAGTTCATTCCGGCACTTCAGGAAGCTCCGTGAGAAGTTCATGAGCATTATACGCAGTAACGGACTGAAGTATGAACTGGTGCCATATTTCATCTCCGCACACCCGGGAACCACGGAGCAGAAGATGGGCTCGCTGGCGCATGAGCTGAAGGAGATGGGCATGCATCCCGAGCAGGTACAGGACTTCACGCCTACGCCCATGACACTGGCCACGGCGATCTATTACCTTGGTTTTGACCCCTACACCGGGAAGAGGGTCTATGTGGCACGTGACCTGGCTGAGAAACGCCGGCAGAAAGAGTACTTCTTTAGAGGCAGTAGGCATTAGGCAATAGGCAATAGAAGAATTTTCGATTTCAGATTTTCGATTTTCGATTTATTCGAAATTCGCAATTCGCAAATCTGCAATTATGCATGGCTGCAGCCATTTCACTACTGCCTACTGCCTATTGCCTATTCCCTGAAAAAAAGAGGCCGGTTCCCCCGGCCTCTTTTTTTCTATTCGTATTCCTTGAGGATGGCCTTTACGTCATCCGGCGCGACTCTCCCGTAGGTTTTCTCGCCCACGAGAACCACCGGTGCAAGGCCGCAGGCTCCTACGCAGCGGAGGCTCGAGAGTGAAAACTTTCCGTCGCCGGTTGTCTGACCGACCTGTATCGCCAGCTCCTTTTTGAATTCATCGAGCACCTTCTCGGCTCCCCTGACATAGCAGGCTGTACCCATGCAGATGCTGATGGGATGCTTACCTTTGGGAGTCATAGTGAAGAATGAGTAGAATGTTACCACACCGTACACTCTCGCGGTGGCTATATCCATTTTATCAGCAATAACCTCCTGCACCTCTGCCGGAAGATAGCCGAAATGCTCCTGGGTTTTATGAAGTACGTTTATCAGCTCCACCGGGTCATTATTGAATGAGTCACATATCTCGTTGATCTTATCAACATCCTGTTGTCTCAGTTCTATCTTTATACTTGACATCTCTTTGATTTTTATGTTAATAATTCCGATCTCACTGTTTGATGATGATCCTGGCCTTTCTGTCGAAATAGTGTGTATGGAGCAGGTGATGCGCCTTTTCACTGTTGGGCTCACCAAGGAACTCCTTGTAGAGCCGGATGATATACGGGTTCTTGTGTGATACCCTGATGGGTTTGTTCTTATCCTCTTCATAGAGGGCTTTGGCTCTGGCCTTAAGTATTGAGGAGTCTCCATGGTGCAATGGTTGTCCGCCTCCGCCGATGCATCCTCCGGGGCAGGCCATGATCTCGATGGCATGGAATTTTGATCGCCCCGCTCTCACTTCATCCAGCAGTTTGCGGGCGTTGCCCAGACCGTGGGCGATGCCTATGTTCATCGGAAAACCGTCGAAATCTATCGTTGCCTGTCTGACCCCTTCCATACCTCTCAGCTCATCGAAATCGAGGCGGCTGAGCTTCTTTCCGGAATACAGTTCATAGGCAGTACGCACGGCAGCCTCGATGACACCGCCCGTGTTGCCGAAGATGACGCCTGCGCCTGTTGACTCACCCAGTGGTCTGTCGAAGTCCATATCCGGGAGGTTGTTGAAGTCGATGTTAGCCTGCCGGATAAAATGAGCCAGCTCACGTGTGGATATGGAGAAATCGACATCGGGATTGCCGTCGACGGCGAATTCCGGTCTCTGGCTCTCATATTTCTTGGCAAGGCAAGGCATGATGGAGACAACCACCATATCCTGACGTTTGACATTGATTTTATCAGCGAACCAGGTCTTGGCTATCGCTCCGAACATCTGTTGCGGTGATTTGGCTGTTGAAGGAACATCCTTCATGTCAGGATAGTTATGCTCGAAGAAATTCACCCAGCCCGGGCAGCACGATGTGAGTATGGGAATATTTGCATCTGTATCGCCCTTCAGGAATTTACCAAGTCTTGTTAACAGCTCGGTGCCCTCTTCCATGATGGTCAGGTCAGCTGCGAAGTCGGTATCGAAAACATAGTCGAACCCGAGCTCTTTAAGAGCTGCAACGAGCTTTCCGGTCACCAGGGTTCCCGGTTTCATACCGAACTCTTCTCCCAGGGCGGCACGAACGGCGGGTGCTGTCTGAACAACCACAGTCTTGGCAGGGTCGACGATAGCCCGAAGAACATCGCGGGTATGATCAACCTCAGTCAGGGCACCGGTCGGGCAGACGGCAACACACTGGCCGCAGTAGGTGCATGGCGAGTATTCCAGGTTCTGTTCAAAAGCCGGGGCAACGACTGCCATGAAGCCCCTGTTGACTGCCGAGAGTGCGCCGACAGTCTGCACTTCGTTGCACATCATCTCGCAACGGCGACACATGATGCACTTGTCAAGATCACGGATTATAGAAGGAGAGGTGTCCTTCCTGTAGGTAGACATCTCAGCTATCTCTTGTCCGGGTATCTCCCTGATACCAAGTCTGTTGGCCATATCCTGCAGGTCGCAGTGACCCGACTTGGGGCAGATGAGGCAGTCCTTCGGGTGGTCCGAGAGGATGAACTCCATCACTGTCCTGCGGGCATTCATGACCCTGGGGCTGTGGGTGCGGATGACCGCTCCGTCATCGCATTTGGTGATGCATGCGGGTGAGAGGTTCCTGCGTCCCTGTACCTCGACGACGCATATCCTGCAGCCGCCGGGTTTGTTTTCAATATTGAGATCGTGAAGCTGCATGTGGCACAGAGTGGGTATATCGACGCCCATCGTCCGCGCAGCAGTCAGAATGGTAGTACCCTTCTCAACCTCAACCTGTTTGTTGTCTATTGTCAGTTTTATTGTTTCCATCGTCACTCTCTCTCTTTAGTTGATTAGCACTGCTCCAAATTTGCATTTCTCGAAGCAGGCGCCGCATTTGATGCATTTCTCCTGGTCAACGAAGTGCGGCCCTTTGCGTTCGCCGGTGATGGCGTTTACGGGGCAACCTCTTGCACATGCCGTACAGCCGACGCACTTGTCAATAATGATCGAGTACTTCATGAGGTCACGGCATGATCCGGCAGGGCATCTCTTTTCGGTGACATGTGCCACGTACTCATCCATGAAGTTAACCATGGTTGAGAGAACAGGGTTTGGTGATGTCTGACCCAGCCCGCACAGAGAGGTATCCTTTATGACGTTGCACATGTTCTTCAGGCGGTCAAGATCAGCCATGGTGCCGTTGCCTTTGGTGATATGATTCAGCAGCTCATGCAGTCTCTTGTTGCCTATACGGCACGGCGCGCACTTTCCGCAAGACTCTTCAACGGTGAATTCCAGGAAGAATTTGGCGATGGAGACCATGCAGTCATCCTCATCCATGACAATCATGCCCCCTGAACCCATCATTGACCCTACGGCAACAAGGTTGTCAAAGTCGATGGGGGTCTCAAGATGATGCTCTGTAAGACAGCCGCCTGACGGACCACCGGTCTGTACGGCCTTGAACTTCTTGCCGTCCTTAATGCCGCCACCGATCTCATAAATGATCTCGCGAAGGGTGGTTCCCATGGGCACCTCTATAAGGCCGACATTGTTGATTTTACCGGCAAGAGCAAATACTTTGGTGCCTTTCGACTTCTCGGTTCCAATGGAGGAGTACCATTCCCATCCCTTGTTGATTATTACAGGTACGCTGGCAAAGGTCTCCACGTTATTGACGTTTGAAGGTTTGCCCATGAATCCGCTCTCAGCGGGGAACGGGGGTTTGTTGGTGGGTTCACCGCGGGCCCCTTCCATGGAATGGATCAGCGCCGTCTCCTCGCCGCATACAAATGCACCTGCTCCGTATCGCATCTCAATGTCGAAGCTGAATGCCGTTCCGAAGATCTCACTTCCAAGCAGGCCGTATTCACGTGCCTGGCCGATTGCCACCTTCAGGCGCTGGATTGCCAGGGGGTATTCAGCCCTGATATATATAAGTCCTTTGGATGCTCCTATGGCATAGCCGCAAATAGCCATTGCTTCAAGGACGGAGTGGGGGTCACCCTCGAGGACCGACCGGTCCATGAATGCCCCGGGGTCACCCTCGTCGGCGTTACAGACAACATATTTCTGATCAGCATGGTTTTTTGAAGCTATCTCCCACTTCAGACCTGCAGGGAACCCGGCTCCGCCGCGTCCGCGCAGTCCTGATTTTTTAACTGTGTCAATGACTTCAGCCGGTTTGAGTTCAGAAAGGCATTTGCCAAGAGCAGCATAACCCTCACGGGCGATATACTCGTCAATATTCTCAGGATTGATATAGCCGCAGTTGCGCAGGGCGATACGGATCTGCTTCCGGTAGAAGCCAGTCTGCTTCGGGTTGGTGACATGCTCCTTGCTCTTCGGGTCGACGAAGAGCAGTCTCTGCACCGGTTTGCCCTTGATAACGTGTTCAGCCACTATGACAGGAGTGTCTTCCGGTTTCACCTGCACATAGAATGTATTGTCAGGCATCACCTTAACGACAGGCCCTTTCTCACATAAGCCGAAACAACCGGTCATCATTACCTGTACCTCGCCGGTGAGGCCCTTTTCTTCAAGTTCTCTCTTCAGGTTCTCAACAATGAGACTGCTTTCTGAGGATCGACAACTGGTACCGCCACAGACAAGAAGGTGCATTCTGTATTTTGCCATTACTCTTTTCCTCCCTGTTATTAGTCTATTATTTCGTAATTAACCGGTATGATCCCTTCAACCAGTTCGCCGTTCTTGATGTATTTCTCAATGATCTCATCGGCTCTCTTTCTGTCGACAAACCCGTAAACCACTGGTTCCTGGCCCGGCAGCTGCACCTCCACGGTAGGCTCGGCATAACAGTAACCCATGCATCCTGTCTGGGTCACCACGGCTCCGATACCTCTTTTATCGAGCTCGTCAGCGAAAAAGTCCATTATCGGTCTGGCTCCTGATGCTATACCGCAGGTTGCCATGGCAACCTTGACCTGGACAAGGCCTTCGGTGCTGTCGCCCCTGACTCTCCGATCAAGCTTTGCCTGAGACTCCTTACGAATCCTGTTCAGGTCTGCTACTGTTTTGATTTTTTCCATTTCAACTGATATTTTGTCATGCAATATTTGGTTCTCTGAATTTGATCTGCAAAGCTACCCGGCATAAGTTACTAAAATCCTAATTTTTATCATACCGGGCTTTACATTTTGTTGTTCTCCCACGTCTCGTTTTCCATACAAAGGCACAATAGCAATTCGAGCACAAAGATAGCAAATCATGTTATTAAAATAACACTGTTAATAAAATAACAGAAATTAAGTTAAATATGTTCTATATGATATAATGTTGAAGACTATTTTATTGAAGATCTGATATTTGCGAATTCAGAACCGGGTTTCCAGGCAGGCCTTATATCGCTGTTAACTATCCTGAAGGCTACATCAAAGATCGCTTTTGCATCTTCCTCAACGCCCTCAAAGTTCATTTCAGGGTAGTAATTGTCGGCAGGTTTATGATACATTTTTGTAAGGTATTCCCTCTCCCTTTCCGCGGCCCACTCTTTGCCTGACTCCCTGCTGTCGCAGTTGCCTCTTGCGAAGAGTGATGGCACTCCAATCCGGGCAAAGGGGAAGTGATCTGACCGGAAGTACATTCCGGTCTCCGGGTTGGGGTCCGGCATGAGGTAGCGGTCCTGGGCAGCGGCAGCTTCTGCCAGCATATCATCAAGTTCCGACTGTCCGAAGCCGGTTACCATTATGTCTTTCATTCTTCCGATTGGAAGCAACAGATCGTTATTGAAGCAGGCGATGATATTTTCAGGTTCAACGGGAGGATTTGCTGCGAACCATGATGATCCGAGCAGTCCCTGCTCCTCGGCTGTCGGGAACAAAATAATCACTGACCGGTCCGGCCGCTTTTTCAGTGAGGTGAATGCCTCCCCGATCTCCAGGGCCCATGCCATCGTAGTGCCGTTATCCACGGCACCGTTATATATTGAATCACCGTTTTCGGCTTCTCCTATCCCGAAATGGTCCCAGTGTGCGGTGATAACCACGCATTCTTCCGGATGCAGCCTGCCCGGAAGGATGCCTGCTACATTGACGGAGCTGTTTTTCACCTGGCTGTTCAGCAGTTTCATTGATATTGAAGAGCCCAGTTCAAATCCCATGAAACCTGCCTGACAAGCATCCTTACGCAGTATTTCCACGTCATAACCCTCAGCGCTCATTATCCGGGAGGCGCTCTCTGCGCTGAACCATCCGTTAACGGGACACGGGGTAATATCTCCCTCAACCTGTTCCATATACAATCCGGGAGAGATGGAGCTTTTCCGAGGGATTGAGTAGTCATAGCCTGCGCCCACCGGCTCGTGTATTATGATTACAGCTGCAGCCCCCTGCCTGGCGGCCTCTTCATACTTGTAGGTCCAGCGTCCGTAGTAGGTCATCATGCGTCCCTTGAAAAGGGTTGTGTCACCCGTGTAGAGTCCGGGGTCATTGACCAGTACAACAGCACATTTGCCCTTGACGTCCAGGCCGGCGTAATCATTCCAACCGTATTCGGGAGCCACGATGCCGAATCCGCAGAAGACCATAGGTATCTCGTCAAGGACAACAACCTGTTTCATCGACGGTGATTCGACGGCAATGTCATCAGGCGCTGACAGCTCAATTCTTTTCTTTCCGGAGGTGACAACAACCTTTCCGTCTACCACCGTTGTGATCTCCACCATAGGTACCTCCTGGAACCAGCTATCGCCGAAGGCAGGCCGGAAGCCTATCCTCTCAAGTTCCCCCGAGAGCCAGGCTACAGTCACTTCCTCACCGGGAGTGAAGGGTTTTCGTCCCATGAAACTGTCCGCTCCCAGGGTCCGGGTGTATTCGCGCAGTTCATCAGCGGTAATGGTTTTCGAGGCTCTACTGATCTCATCGCCGCCGGAACAGGATGCGACAAGAAATAAGAGGGCCATCAACGGGTACAGGAAGGTTTTCATTTTCCAGGATTATTATCTGATATACAAAGATTTACGATTACTTCAACGGCCTTTTCCATTGACTCGAGCGGTATATACTCAAACCGTCCGTGGTAATTATGTCCGCCGGTAAATAGGTTTGGGCAGGGGAGGCCCATAAATGATAGCCTGGCTCCGTCAGTACCGCCTCTGACAGGTTTTATCACCGGCTCAATTCCTGCCTTACGGTATGCCTTAACGGCCTCTTCCACGATATGATAATTGGCCTCAATTATCTCCTTCATGTTGAAATACTGGTCCCTGAGCCCAACGTTAACCTCGGCTCCCCGGTGCCTGCTTTTTATCTCAGAGGCGGCGTCATTCAGTATCTTCTTTCTGTTGCCGAACCTGACCGGATCATGATCTCTGATGATATACTTCATGACGGTCTCCTCGACGGACCCTCTGATGTCATAGAGATGGAAGAAACCCTGGTAGCCTGTTGTGTGCTCCGGTCTCTCAGCCCCGGGAAGGAGGTCATCAAGTTCAAAGGCAAGCATGATGGAGTTGATCATGGTATCTTTTGCTGTGCCCGGGTGTACACTGCGGCCCCTCACGGTCACGGTGGCAGCGGCAGCATTGAAATTCTCATATTCCAGCTCACCTATGCCACCTCCGTCGAGGGTGTAGGCATAGCCGGCACCGAAGGCCCTGACGTCAAAGAGGTCAGCACCCCTGCCAATCTCTTCGTCAGGGGTGAAAGCAATTCTTATCGTCCCGTGCTTCAGCTCCGGGTGTGCAACAAGGTATTCCATGGCGGTTACTATCTCTGCCACGCCGGCCTTGTCATCCGCTCCGAGGAGAGTCTTGCCGTCAGTGGTAATAATGGTCTGTCCCCTGTAGCCGGCAAGCTCCGGGAAATCAGCAGGCGAGAGGATTATCACGGGATCGTGGTTAATTATGATATCCGCTCCATCATAGTCATTGTGTACCAAAGGATTGATGTTACCCGACGGTGCTTCCGGACTGGTATCCATGTGTGCAATGAAGCCCACCACGGGTCGTTCCGAAGCAATGTTTGCCGGCAGTGTTGCCATGAGATAACCGTTTCCGTCAAGAGTCACTTCGGAGAGTCCTATCTGTTCAAGTTCGTGGGACAATCGTTCGGCGAAAAGCATTTGGCCTGCTGATGAGGGCGACTCAGAATTAGCTTCGTCAGGACTGGTGTCAAAGCGGGCATAATCAAGAAACCTGTTCAGGAGATTTTGCATCCGTAATCTATTGGTTCATAAGTTCAAATTAACTTCATGATATCAGGAAAATCTATAGCCGTCTGGCTCCGTCGGACTGTTTCATCTGAGAACGAGGTTGCCCAGCAGTACCCTTCCGCTCTTCCAGTATGCCCTGAAGTAAGGGTCGTCTGAGAGATAAACAACTGTTCCCTTTCCTATGTTCTCCGAAACAATTACACCTGTATTCTTCACCTTCTGCCTGAACTTGTAGCCGGCGAAGCCTGCTACAGGCTGATTGTCAGTTATAAACCCGATGTTGGCACCCTTTTCGAGGTATGGCAGTCCTTCGTTTCTCTTCATCATGAACCACTCTTTACCCATTCCCAGTGCAAAGGGGTGGGTATCGTCGATGCGTACCCTGAATATCGCGCCTGCAGACCTCTCCGTTGCGGCTATGCGGCGTTGGTCTTCATACCTTTTGAGCAGTGTGGTATCAGAGCCGGTGTACTTAATGTTTTTCTTCTCCTCTGCCTCCTTTGCTTCGTAGGCCTTGGCCAACGCGGTGGTCTTCTCCGATTTGAAGAGCTCAATCGCGTTCTCAATGGCAATCACCCTGCCTCCGCCTGAGATATATGCCATGATCTTGTCTTTTGATTCCGTGAGTGTTCCGCCGGGAAGTATGATCACATCATAATCTGTAAGAACGGCATTTTTCAGGGTTGAGCCGTCTATCACCGTCACCGGGTATTCAAGTTCTCTCTCCATGAAGAACCAGATCTCCCCGAAGGCCTGTGATGTACCCTGGCCACCTACGAGGGCGACTGCCGGCCCGTTTTTCACGGGTGAGTAGTCGGAGCCAAGGTCTTTACCCGATGTCGCCATTCCCCCGGGAAGTTTTGCCGGTATCACTCCGCTGGCAGCGGCGGCATCACGTACTTTTGCATCAAAGTGCTGATTGTTTTTGTTGTCTCCCCGTGCCACTATCACAGATCCGCGGCTGAAGGAGGTGCCACCCGCAGTGAACGGCTTGAGCGAAAAGCGTACATTAAGTCCGGACTTGTACAGCTGCGCCATGAACTTCAGCTCATTGAAGCCGGTCATACTGGCAGCATAAGCGTAGGGGAGTACGGTATCAGCGGGCACCTCCGCCGCAGCTGCCACTTTTTCTTCAGCACCGGCTACCGGAAGTCTCTCCTCTGAGGCGTATGCCTCTATGTTGTAGACGTAAGGCAGGGCCCATGCAGTAAGGTCGTAGCTGATGGAATCGGTTGACTTCGATTCAGGTTCGAACAGTACCTGCATCAGCCTGCTCTGAGGCTGGTAAGAACTGACAAGGATATCATTCTTTTCCACTGTAAGGCTTCCCTCCCTGCCGGTACGATAGTCAAACGCAGTGATCTTCTTTCCGGTTACCCGAGGGTTGTCATACCTTATCTGGTTGCTTTCGAAAAGCTGCTTCAGCGATTTCATGGAAGCGGCGTCAGCAGTTCCTTTAATAATGATTGTTTTGTATTTGAATACCGGTTTCTCAGCGCCGGTCTTGAAGAATGAGTAAAATTCCCTGAGAAGTCTTTCCCTGTTTTCGTCAGCGGCAGAGAGCACGGCCATTGAGGCGAGAAAGTGACCCTCAACGCGCTGAGACAGTGTAAGGGTATCAACGTCATCGCGACTGAGTGACAGGCCCGCCTGTGCACCGCCGCCCTGTTCCAGGGTATAGCCCATGGCGCCGTTGAAGAGTGGCCAAGTGTCACCGAAGCTGGGGCAGAAGAGGTCGAAATTATCTTTTGTGTAGTAAAGTCGATAGGAGGCGTCAAACAATCCGGCAGCCTTCTTCCCGGTCAGAGAATGGAATTCTTTCTGCCAGGGGGTGATTACCTCATGCCATGGCTCGGCTCCCGGAGGAAAGAAATAGGTGCTTCCCGATCCCATCTCGTGGAAGTCGGCATGAATATGAGGCATAAACCTGTTGTAGAGCTTCATGCGGGCCTGTGTCTCTTTCTGCACGTGCCAGCTCCAGTCGCGGTTGAGGTCAAACAGGTAATGGTTCAGTCGTGACGAAGGCCATCCCTGATTATGTTCCCAGGCGTTCGGGTCACTGCTGGGTGGCCACCCCTGGGCTCTTAAATACCTGGAAGTAAAGAGATCCCGTCCGTCAGGATTCTGGCACGGATCGATTATGATGATCATATTCTTAAGCCATTCACCTGCACCATCATACTTTTCAGCAACAAGTGTATACAGCACTTTCATCGAAGCTTCGGCCCCTGCCGGCTCAGAGCCGTGAACACTGTAAGCAAGCCACACGATGGGTAACGATTCAACCTCCGGCAGGCCATCAGCCAGTCCTGTGCGCTGAAGGTTAGAGAGCCTTATCTGCTCAAGTCTGGCAAGGTTTTCCGGAGTGGAGACGATGCAGACACTCAGGGGCCTCCCTTCCCACGTCTCACCGTACTGCAGGTACACAGCCCTTGGGCTTGCATCGGCAACATGTCTGAAATAGGCTGTGACAGAATGCTGAAATGTAAAATGTTCGCCCGGAGGGTAACCAAGGAATTGCTCGGGAGTCTTCAGCTCCTGAGATAAAAGATTAGCCGCAACAGCGGCAGCAATGATAAAAGTGAGAAAATATCTTTTCATAGGAGAAATTTAGCAGATGTAAATATACATTTTCGATTTCAGAATGTCGATCAATCAAAATTTGCAAATCGCAAATCAGACTTAAAGGACTTTATGACTTTACGGACTTTACGGACTTTTGACTTTCACAGGAACTGAGGGTCAGATGTGGAAGAGCCTGCCGAGGCTGCGGCCCCGCTTGAGCCTGTAGTGAATGAAGATGAATATCATGGCGATAATCAGAAGTGAGGCTGCTGTAACCACTGACCACTGAGGTGTGAACACCGACGCCACCAGCCTGTCAATCAGGTATTCGATGACGACGGTAAAAATCGCGAGGGCAATCAGGATGGTGGCCAGCAGGTTAAGGCCCCTGTATCTCGACAGGGAGTTAAGGAAAATCACTGCGGCTGTGAGGAGGGCACCTGACAATGCCATGGGGCATCCGACGGTTCGCGACCAGCCATGGTTACCGGTAAAACGATCTATAAGCCAGAGGAAGAGAATTGTTGCCGAGGCTGTCACAGCAATCATCAGGTAAGGTTTACCCCTGAGCAGGTATATCCCTGATACCATCGCAATGAGGTACCCAATGGAGGTAGTGGTGGCAAGCGACCAGCTCATGCCTTTACCGAATACGGCATCAATGGCAATGGTGATGATTACTCCTGATACAAGTATAAGCATGAAGATCTCGTACAGGTGCCTTGAGTTTTGGATCCTTGAAACTCTGAAGAGGTCAGCCGGAGAGGCTACCCTTTGTTTCCTGAGATCTGACGGTTCACAGAGAGGACATTTTTCATTCCCTTCGCCGAGATCGACGCCGCAGTTTTTACAAATTGCCATTCCGGATGTTTTTATTCATTTGCACGGAGTTTCACAGGCAGGCCTGCTGTTGTCAGTCGCTTAACGAAGCGGCTTTCCAGTTCAGTGTTGTCAGTGAGTGATCCAAATGTGATAATTGTATTTCTCCCCAGCGTAATCAACCCGCCGATGATCTTTATTTCGCGGTGCGGGGGAGGAGGTGTGACAGACATGGCCTGCATCATTTCTGCGGCCGGGCCTGCGGGTACCACCCTTCCCATGTTAGTGATGATGGTTGTAAACTGGCTCGGCCCGAATCTGTTGTATAAAAATCGGAGCACGGGGCTTTTTATGAAAAGCGGAATGATCCGTATGAGGGCATTTTTTTCACCTGACACGTTCCGGCTGATAATCTGCCTGATCCTCTTTTCATCATTCATCATCTGCATGGTGATCTTTACCTCCCTGAGGATCTCTTCAAATGTGTAGTGCCCCATTCGGATATCGATGGAAGGCATGGCAAAGAGGGAAAAGTTGCGTAGGGTATTCGCGTCATATCTTTTTCGAAGGTCGAAAGGAACCTGAACCCTTATGTGAGGTGACCCCGTTCCCCTTTCAAGCCTTATCTCCTGGAGTATGAACAACATGGTGGAGGCGAGGTATTCGGTAATGGTACACCCTGTTTCCCTGGCTATTGCTGCCAGGTTTTCGGCCGGCAGTTCAAACGCCGTCACCCTGAAGCGTGGCACCGGACGCAGTTTGTATGGCAGGTGCCAGGCTCTGGCCATCGCACCTGGATTCGGCATCCCCCTGCCGTAATGCCTGACAAAGAGATCATCAGTGGAACCCGGCTTTGGTCCGTCCTTTGCTTCGGGGAATGGAACCTCAGTGATTCCAAAGGCATGAAGGAAATAGTAATTCATCAGGGTTTTCAGGAAGAATATTGCGCCGCCGCCATCAGTCAGAATATGAAAGAATTCGACTGAGATGCTGTTGCCGCGGACAATTATCCTGTAAACCAGTTCGCCCTTCATCGTCCGTGGAAAGGGCTGGCATCTGGGTCCGGTGTCGGCCAGCACCCTGGGCGGGTTCCCGTTGTATTCGAGATAATACCAGAAGAATCCCTTGCACAACTCAACACTGAAAAACGGAAAGAGCGCAGAAGCCTCCTCCGATGCTCTGACCAGTGCAGGAAGGATTACGGGTGATGTGAGAAAGATCGAAATGCGGAAAACCCCCGTCAGTTCTGACCCGGTGATGGCAGGATATATCTTGGCCGCATTGTCAAGCTTCATCCATTCTCCCGGTGTATGAGTTTCCCGATCTCTCCCCATTCTCCTCTGATAGAAATGTAAAAGTAAGAATATCTTCCGGCTTTTGATAATGTGTTGCAAGACATCTTCATTAGGTGCCAGCCTTAACTTTGTTATATTTGTTAGCAATAAACCGAACTTAACCGCAAAATCATAATTATGAAACAGATGTTAAAGTTTCTTCAGCTCTTGCTGCTGATGATCTTCACCGTGACCCTTTCAGGACAGAGGCCGGGACAGGAATACAAGCCGGGTATTATTAAGTGGATTGATGATAACCGCATGCTTATAAGGTTATATGATGATGAAAAGAAGCCTCTGATCATGAATGAGGAAAATCTGATCACAAAGGAATATGACTGCCGAACGGGCAAATCAGTGAAAGTAGAAGCCTACCGGACTGAGATGCAGAAGATGAGGGACCTGCTGCCGGAGGGCGTCACACCGGGGCCTGACATGGCTGTCTCTTCGGACATGAAGGCTGTGGTAATTGTCCGTGACAATGACCTGTGGTACTATTCAGCCGGAAACCCCGAGGGCCTCAAGTTGACCGGTGATCCGGAAAAGGAGGTCAATATGAGGTTTGCACCCGGAGACAGGAGAATAGCCTATACGAAGGAGAAGGACCTGTATTTCTATGATCTTGATCAGAAAAAAGAGACCAGGCTGACCTTCGATGCCACTGACATGGTCTATAATGGCTGGGCATCATGGGTCTATTATGAGGAGATCCTTGGCAGAGCCTCCAGGTACGCAGCATTCTGGTGGTCGCCCGACGCTGAACGTATTGCCTACCTGCATACTGATGACAATCCTGTTCCCCTGTGGCATCTCAACAGGCTCGAGGACAGCGACGGCCCGCGTGGCCAGATCGAGAAAGCACATTACCCGAAATCAGGCGATCCGAACCCTGAGGTGAAGATGGGTATCGTCGAGCTCTCGACAACCGTGACCACATGGGTAAAGACTGACGGGGAGATTGACCAGTATATCGCATGGCCTTCATGGACCCCCGATGGCAGGCAATTGATGGTCCAGGTTCTGAACCGTGACCAGAACGATATGAGGTTTATACTCGCAGATGCGGCAACAGGAGATTTTAAGGAAATATACAGGGAGACACGGCCTACCTGGGTTGATTTCTTCGAGGATATTAATGTATTGAATGACGGCAGCGGTTTCATTGTGAGGAGCTACCGTAACGACTGGCACAATCTCTATTATTACGGCTGGGACGGCTCTCTGAAGTCGCAGGTGACTAACTTCAACTGGAAAGTCAATGAGATTGTCAGGGTTGACGAGACCAGTAAAGAGGTTTATTTCACCGGTACCGGTCCGGAGGCACTGGATAACCATCTGTTCCGCGTGCGGCTCGACGGCACCAGGCTGCTCCAACTGACAGCAGGTGAAGGTTACCATACTACATCAGTATCACCCGGAGGCTCCTGGGCCCTGGACAACTGGAGTAGTCTGGCTAACCCCGGCGGGATAGACCTCATTGACAGGAAGGGGAAGGTGACGAGGACTATCCACCGCGAGGAGAAGCCTGATTATGATTCTCACAAACATCACAGGATGGAGCTGGTAAGAATAAAAACCTCTGACGGGCTGTTTGACATGCCTGCACTGATAACATACCCGGTTGGTTTTGACGCTGCAAAGAAATATCCGGTGGTATTCACCATTTACGGCGGACCTGATGCAGGCAGCATCCGTAACAGGTGGTCAGGGCTCCAGCCCAGGTGGTATGCCGAGAACGGCATTGTCACCATAAATGTTGATCACCGCGGATCCGGCACCTTTGGTAAAAAGGGTATTGATTACATGCACAGGTCACTGGGGAAATGGGAGATTTCCGATTATTCCGATGCAGTGAAATGGCTCAGGAACCAACCATGGGTTGACGCTTCACGCATGGGCATAACCGGCGGATCATACGGCGGCTACGTGACATGCATGGCACTCACTGCAGGCTCAGACTACTGGACACATGGCATCGCCGATTATTCAGTAACCGACTGGAAGCTTTATGATAATGTCTATACCGAAAGGTTTATGGACACCCCTGAACAGAATCCCGATGGCTACCAGGCAGGATCGGCACTGACACATGCCGCGAAGTTTAAAGGAAAGCTGCTGATACGTCACGGAGACATGGATGACAATGTTCATTTGCAGAACACCATCTGGCTCGTAACAACTCTTCAGGATCTCAACAAGCCATTTGAAATGATGATCTATCCGGGTGAGCGTCACGGCTGGGGCGGACCCAAGAGGGTGTTCATGACCAATGAGGGCAATAACTTCTGGCTCAGGCATTTCTTCGGTCGGGAGGATCTCTAGCACCTGATGCAATGGCTGCTAACTTATTCAAAAGTCGGCTCGCCTCAGTGCGGTCGCTGATGAAAAAAAGGGCGATTGACGCACTAATTGTGCCTTCATCCGACCCTCATCTCGGTGAGTATGTGCCGGATCACTGGCGGGTGATAAGGTGGCTGACCGGTTTCACAGGCTCTGCCGCGACTGTAGTGATCACACGGTCATCTGCCGGTCTCTGGACCGACAGCCGGTATTTCATACAGGCAGAAGAGCAGTTAAAGGATTCCGGCTTTGAGCTGGTTAGGCTGAAGGTGCCTCACACGCCGGAGCATATCGACTGGCTGGCCGGTACCATGAAGAGAGGCACCCGGGTGGCTGTTGACGGGAGGCTGATCTCCGCGGCACAATGGAGCCTCCTGAAGGCCCGCCTGGCGGAGAAGGGGGTGAAACTTACCCTGAAGGGAGACCTGACGGGCCGGCTATGGAATGACAGACCACCGCTCTCAGGCAACATGGCATTCGCCCATCCCATGGATTACGCGGGGGAAAGTCGCAGTGATAAGATCACCAGGGTAAGGCAGAGAATGGAGGAAATGAAGATTGACTATCATCTGCTCACCTCCTGTGATGACATCATGTGGCTTCTCAACATCCGGGGCGCCGACATTACCTACAGTCCTCTTCTGCTTTCGTTTGCCATTGTCAGCGCCAGACAGGTGCTCCTCTTTGCCACAGAGGAGAAGATACCTGCCGGCATGAGGGCTCAGTTAGATACTGACGGGGTGGTGATGCTGCCATATGATATGACAGGTCCGGTTCTCAGCTCTCTGCCGGAAAAATGTTCCGTTCTCCTAAACCCTGCAACGACATCTTCAGTGCTATACTCGTCGCTGCCCCGGGGCGCCAGGGTAACCGGGGAGGTAAGTATCCCCACCCGGCTCAAGGCAATAAGAAATGAGACAGAGATCAACAATCTCCGTGAGGTGATGATCCGTGACGGCGTAGCACTTACACGTTTCTTTTACTGGCTTGAAAATAACATTGGCAGCGGCACTGTGACGGAACTGTCAGCCTCAGCTAAACTGGAATCCTTGAGGCTGGAGCAGGAGGGTTGTACGGGGCTTTCGTTTGCCACAATTGCTGCCTGGAACGGTCACGCTGCTCTTCCCCATTATGTGCCGTCGCCGGCAACTGATACATGTCTCGGCACGTCAGGCATCTTTCTCCTCGACTCCGGAGGACAGTACTATGGTGGAACGACTGACACGACAAGGACAATCGCCGTCGGCCTGCCTGATGATGACATGAAGAGGGACTTCACTCTTGCCCTGAAAGGAACCATTGGCCTTGCCATGGTTAAATTTCCATATGGCACAAGGGGTTATCAGGTTGAGGTTCTGGCCAGGAAGGCCTTATGGGATAACGGACTTAACTACGGACACGGGACCGGACACGGAGTGGGAAGCTTCCTTAACGTGCACGAGGGTCCGCAGACAATTGGTTCAGCTGCTACAGGGGACCTGAAGACAGTGCTTGAACCCGGCATGGTCACATCAGACGAGCCTGCCATTTACAGGGAGGAAAGGTATGGTTTCCGGACCGAAAACCTCATACTGTGCGTTGATGAAAGGGAGACAGACCACGGCAGGTTCCTTAAATTTGAGACCGTGACACTCTGTCATATTGACACTTCTCTTGTGGAGGTATCCCTGCTTGATGAGAAGGAGCTGAACTGGCTGAACGGCTATCATGAGAAAGTCTGTTCGGAGCTGTCTCCCGGGCTCGGGCCTGTTGAGCGGAAGTGGCTCAGGGCAAAGACGCTTCCTTTGAAAAGAACAGGCAGATAATCAGTTTTTAACAACAAACCAATGAGGAAGATTTTCATTTTTTGCATTACCACCTCCGCCGTTTTGCTGGCTTCATGCGGAGCGGACCCCATGACACTCGCGGAGAGACTTGCAACGCTTCCCGGGGCCACTGTCACAAAAATCGAAAATGATACGCTGTTCGCGGAGGCGTACGAGATCAATATCTATCAGCCGCTTGACCATAACAACCCTGACGGTCCGGGCTTCACCCAGCAGGTTTTCCTGGGTTATGCCGGGGCAGACAGGCCGGTGGTGGTTGAGACGGAAGGCTATTCGGCCAGGTTCCGCAAGAGTGAGCTGGCCAGGATGCTTCAATGCAACCAGATCATCATAGAGCACAGGTATTTCGAAGACTCCAAGCCTGACTCCATGCAGTGGAAGTATCTTACTACCTGGCAAGCCGCAACCGACCAGCACCGGGTAATAGAGCTCTTCAAACCGGTCTTCCCGGGCAAATGGCTTACCACCGGAATCAGCAAGGGCGGACAGACCGTTATGTTCCACAGTTACTATTATCCCGACGACGTCGATGCAAGGGTTCCTTATGTTGCTCCGCTGAATTTCGGGCCTGAAGACCCGCGCTTCAAACCCTTTCTTGAAAATGTGGGTACACCGGAGTGCCGCCAGCGGGTATTTGACTTTCAAAAGCTGGCCCTTGAGAAGTTTGACACTCTGTTTCCGATGCTGCTTTCACTGGCAGAGGAGAAGGGCTGGACCTTCAACAGGATAGGCGGGGCTGAACGGGCTTATGAGATGACGGTTCTCGAATACGAATTTGCCTTCTGGCAATGGGGCAGGGTGCCGTGTGACTCGATCCCCCTGGACGGCAGCGATGAAAAGGTGTTCACTCACCTGGCACGGCTGGGAGACTTTAACTACTTCACTGATCAGGGTTTAGGTTACTTTGAGCCATTCTTCTACCAGGCCATGACCGAAATAGGTTATTACGGGTATGATTTCGACAGGTTCAATGGCCTGCTCAGGTTTGCCGGTGACAACGGCAGTCCTGAATTTCTCTTTTCAGCCCCGGAGGGGGTAACATACGACTATGATTATGAGTTTGCGCGCAATGTGGACGAATACATCAGGACCAGGGCCAGGAATTTCATTTTCGTCTATGGAGAGTATGATCCATGGTCAGCCACCGCAGCCAATCCGGGAAAAAACAAAAAGGTTCTGATAATTGTCAGGCCGGAGGGCTCCCATGGCACCAGGATAAAAAACCTTCCGGACGAACAGAAGGAGCTTGTGTTTTCAAAACTCGGGAAGTGGCTTGACGTCGAACCGGCAGACCTTTAAAAACTGGCCAGGTCCCCTCTCATTGCGTCATTTTCAAATATTTAAATAAATTTGGAAATGTTAAAATAAATTAAATACCTTTGTATTGATTGGCAGTGCAGGTCTTTTAGACTGACTTTTGTCAGCAAAGGGCTAACCTGCTGATTTTAATATTTTTATTAACATTTAATTTAATTTTCAGATGAACATTTTTGTAGCCAAGCTGAGCTCTGTAACCAAAGCAGAAGACCTTCAGGAACTTTTCAGCAAATTTGGAGAGGTGATCTCCGCAAAAGTTATTATGGACCGTGAAACCGGCTTTTCAAAGCGTTATGGTTTCGTAGAGATGGCTGATGACCGCGCCGGTTATGAGGCCATTGAAAAACTAAACAACTCAGAGCTTGACGGCAGTCAGATTATCGTCAAGAGATCTGAGCCCAAGGCAGAAAAGAAGCCTTTCAGACCGCGCCGCGATTTTCGCGACAAGGATCGTGAACCGAGATACTAGGATGATGAATTAAAAAAGAGAGGCCGGAATTCCGGCCTCTCTTTTTTAATGTGTAAATGACCTGTGTGCTATCCGTGGAGAATCTGTGCCTGTCCCCAATAAACAGCTGCACCGGCCAGGTATCCTATCAGCGCCAGCCATGATGATTTTCTTCATGTACCAGATGAAATCAATCCTCTCAAGGCCCATTGCAGCCACACCGGCAGCTGACCCAATGATCAGCATGCTTCCGCCGGTACCCGCGCAATAGGCCAGGAACTCCCAGAAGAGTCCGTCCTGCACGAAGAAGCTGGCATATGCCGGGTCGGCAGCCATACGGAGCATGTCAGGGGTGACCACATCATACATACCCATTGCTCCGGCAACGAGAGGAACGTTGTCAACTACGGCTGAGATCGCTCCAATAGCCAGGTTGATCAGGTAGATATCGCCGAGTTTCTCGTCAAGCCATCCGGCAAGAAGACTCAGGTGCCCTGCACTCTGAAGGGCGGCGACGGCGGAGAGGATCCCCAGGAAGAAGAAGATTGTGGGTGTGTCTACCTTCTTTACAATATTGTATATGGTCAGTTTCCTCTTTAATTCATCCTCCTTGTTACGGTGCATTATCTCTGATACCAGCCACAGTACGCCCAGTCCGAAGAGCATGCCGACATATGGTGGAAGATGGGTGAGAGTCTTGAAGACCGGGACAAAGAGCAGCATGGAGACTCCCAGGATAAGCATGAACCCTTTTTCAAACGGGGTGGTGATATCTGCTGACAGAAGAGACTTATCCGGTCTCCTGATCTCGCCGGAGACCATGAATGACAGTATGGCAAGAGGCACGATCATGTTGACAAGACTTGGCAGGAATACCTTGAGTATTATGTTTACAGTGGTTATCTGTCCCCCGATCCAGAGCATGATTGTGGTGACGTCGCCAATCGGAGACCATGCACCTCCGGCGTTGGCTGAAATTACAATCATGCTGGCAAAGAGCCATCTTGTAGGCTTATCAGAAATGAGCTTCCTGAGAAGGGCAATCATTACAATGGTTGTGGTCAGGTTGTCAAGAACGGCTGACATGAAGAAGGTGATGAAACCCAGCACCCAGATCAGTCTGACCTTGCTTTTAGTATTGATCCGGTTGGTAATCACTGTGAAGCCCTGGTGCTGATCAATGACCTCCACGATGGTCATTGCACCGAAGAGGAAGAACAGTATCTCGGCAATATCAACCAGGTGATGAGCCAGTTCTTCCTTCACAAAAGCGTTTGAATGGCCTGCAAGTTCGACAGTCTCACGGAATGGTGAGGTGGCAAACTGATCGGGACTCATCGAGGGCACGATGTTGTGAAGGATCTGCTGCGCCATCATTTTTAGTTCTTCCCACGAGGGGGAGAATCCGAGAGCCAGAACCTGTTCGCTGAAGAGAGCGTAAAGAGCCCAGAGTACGGACCCCAGGAGGAGAGCACTGGCAGCTTTCTCAATCTTGAGAGGGTGCTCCAGGGCTATTGCCAGGTAACCCAGCAAAAAGAGGACAACCATTAAAATGAACATATCTCAGAAATTTTTGTGCAAAAATAGGCTTTCGGTTCGACTGTGAAAGAAATATCATAAAAATCATAAAGTATATGATTTTCCAAAGGACGGGATTTCAATGTTGCCTATGCCCCTCGTCTCAAGGTATGACTGGTAAGTGACCTGTGTATCATAATCTCCGTGCACCAGGAAGGTCTTCCTGATCATGTCCGGCTCCTGACATGAGATATAATCTGCCATCTCCCTGTAATCGCCGTGTCCTGAAAAAGATTCCAGTCTCATGATTTCGGCATTCACCGGGTATTTGTTGCCGTGTATTGAGACCTCTTTTTCTCCCCTGAGTAACCTTGCTCCGAGAGTTGACGGTGCACAGTAGCCTACTGCGAGAACCGTGTTGGCGGGATCACTGATGTTATTTGCCAGGTGATGCTTCACGCGCCCGGCTTCCATCATGCCCGATGATGAGATAATGATCACCGGTTGCCTGATATCGTTCAGGCTCTTCGATTGCTCAACGGAAGTGATATAGAAGAGGGAATTGAACCCGAACGGATCCGGGTCGGTGAGCATCACCTCCCTCACGTTTTCATTAAAGCAGTCGGGATGCATCCTGAAAATACCGGTAGCGTTGACCGACAGAGGGCTGTCAACATAGATGTCAACCCTGGGCAAACGGTTGGAATTATAAAGCGAGTTGAGTGAGTAAACGACCTCCTGTGTGCGTCCTACGCTGAAGGCAGGAATGATCAGCTTGCCTCTCTTTTCGACACATGTCCTGTGGACCACCCTGAAGAGCTCCTCGTCGGATTCCTTCATGTCCGGATGGAGCCGGTCACCATAGGTTGATTCCGTGATGAGGTAATCTGCCTGGGGAAATGGTTCGGGGCTCCTGAGGATCCTGTTGACAGGCCTGCCGATGTCGCCTGTGTAGGCCAGCCTCTTTATACCTTCCTTTTCTTTGAGCTCAAGGCTGACCACTCCGCTGCCGAGCATATGACCTGTGTTGGTGAACCTGACCATGGTATGCTCATCAATCCGGAACTTACGGTCATAGGCAACGGTGATGAAGAGCTTTAAGGATGAGATGGCATCTGCCTGTGTGTAAAGAGGGTCAACCGGAGGCTGACCTTTCTTCGCCCTCTTTTTGTTAAAGGTGAAGGTATCATGCTCCTGTATCTTGCCGGAGTCTGCCAGCATAATTGAACAGAGATCACGTGTGGCAGTGGTGCATATAACTGACCCGGTGAAGCCGTGACGGTGCAGGAAGGGAATCAGTCCCGAATGATCAATATGGGCGTGGGTAAGAATTATGTGATCAATTGAGGCAGGGGAGAAGGGCAGAGCCCTGTTCTTCTCCATGGTCTCGAGCCCCTTCCCCTGGAACTGTCCGCAGTCAAGGAGAATCTTCTTGCCGTGTTCAGTTTCGACAAGTATTTTACTGCCTGTTACCTCGCGTGCAGCCCCGTAGAAAGTCAGTTTCATGCCGGCATTTTGGTTGTTCGGACTGCTAAGATAGCTAAAGTCGACAATAATGCCGGCACAATACTATTCAACATTTAATGAACAATCCTGTAAAACTGCTTTCCGGACTGAAGGTAATACTCTAATTTTGCTGGCTGTAAAACCAACCCCTGATTTTCAGATGAAACTCGATAAGATATTTTCGTACCTGGCCCCCAAGGAGGGCAAGTTTTATCCTCTGTTCAAGGATGCCTCGGCCAATCTGATTGTCGGAGCGGATCTTCTTGTTGAGTTCATGAATGAGCCCTCGGCTGAGAAGAGGGAGGTGCTGGGGCAGAAGATCAAGGAGGCCG
Organism: uncultured Rikenellaceae bacterium; assembly: GCA_963770745.1. Lineage (GTDB taxonomy): Bacteria > Bacteroidota > Bacteroidia > Bacteroidales > VadinHA17 > SR-FBR-E99. Next base: position 79,851 of record CAVYRA010000014.1, on the reverse strand, counting down.
AGCTCGTCGGTGACGCTATCGCGAAAAATCTGTACATGGCTCTGAGCAGCACCTTCATCACTCCTTTTGACAGGGAGGATATATTTGAGCTGATACATGCCACTGATTCCGTGCTCGACCTGATGCACGGTGCGGCAAAGCAGGCTCATCTCTACAAGGTGAAGGAGATACCCCGGGAGTTTCGTGACATGGCGGGCTTAATCAGGAGCGCTTCAATCGAAATAAACACGGCATTCAACGGCCTGCGTGATGTGCTCAATCTTTCAAAATATAAGGATAACTGCCACAGGATAGGGGAGATTGAGGAGCAAGCTGATGACATCAACCACAGGTATCTTGCGAAGCTGTTCCAGGAGGAGAAGGACGCTATTGAGCTGATCAAGAAGAAGGATGTTCTGGCAGCCCTTGAAAAGGCTGTTGACCGCTGCGATGACGTGGCAGACATCCTCTCCTCAGTGATAATCAAAATCTCATAACAAACTCCTGATGGACTTTACGATCCTGATTGTAATAATCATCCTGGCATTTGCCTTTGACCTCATCAACGGTTTTCATGACGCTGCCAATTCCATTGCCACAGTTGTCTCCACAAAGGTACTGACTCCGTTCCAGGCGGTACTCTGGGCGGCTTCATTCAACTGGCTGGCTTACCTCGTTTTCGAGCTGAACATCGTAGACACCATTGCCAAGATTGTTGACACCTCTGCCATCACACTGATGGTCATACTTGCAGGGATAATTGCTGCCATCATCTGGAACCTTCTTACATGGTATCTCGGCATTCCCTCGAGCTCGTCTCATACACTGGTAGGGGGATTTGCAGGTGCTGCCATAGCCTACACGGGATGGGATGTTGTGCACACCGGCAAGATTGCACTTATTGCAGCCTTCATATTCCTGGCTCCACTGCTGGGCATGTTCATGTCGTACCTTCTGTCAATCCTTCTCCTGTGGATCAGCCGGAAGGGAAATCCATTCCGGCTCGAGAAGAGGTTCAAGGGCTTCCAGCTTCTTTCATCAGCCCTCTTCAGCCTTGGACACGGCGGCAATGATGCTCAGAAAGTGATGGGGATAATTGCTGCAGCACTGATGGTCTATTTCCACGGTGCGACCGAGGTGCCTCACTGGGCTCATATTGAGATGGTGAACGGGAAGGTTCATGACATACCGCACTGGATAGTCCTGGGATGTTACACGGCAATTGCATTTGGCACCCTGATCGGCGGCTGGCGTATTGTCAAGACCATGGGATCAAAGATAACCAAGCTGACGCCCTTTGAGGGGGTGGCTGCAGAGACAGCTGGCGCGGTGCTGCTCTTCGGAACGGAAGCTTTTGGGATTCCCGTAAGCACCACGCATACCATAACAGGTGCCATCATGGGAACAGGACTGACAAAAAGGGTCACTGCAGTAAGATGGGGTGTGACCATTAACCTGCTTTATGCCTGGATACTGACAATACCCGTGTCAATGCTTCTTGCCGCAGGACTGTATATGTTCTGCTGTCAGCCATAACCGGCATCAAGCTAGGAAGCTATCAGTTCATTGAGTCGTAAATCCTCTCGACAGATCCAGGGGTGGTCTTGTGAAGGTCAAATACAATTATCTCGTTTTCTCCCTTTTCTGAGCCATGATGCCGGGCAGTAGAGCCTGTGTCTGCGGACCTATCTCCCAGTAGCGGCCCAGGTTGTGTCCGTTGACCCAGACAAATCCCTTCACGAAATTGGTCATGTCTATGAAGGTGTCGGCTGTTTGCATCCAGGGTCAATGGTCCCCTGAAAAAGACTCCCGGGCTTTGACTTGTCTCCGGCGGTCTCGCGTTCAGATTAGCAACATATCCGTCGTTCATCGGGAATCCCCGTACTTCCCAGTCCATCAGTGTCATGCCGTTCAGAGTCACCCTGTCGGTGATGCCCTTGCGGTCAATCATCGCATGGGCAAAATTGATCCTTCCCATAGCTTCGGTGAAGATCTCCAGCACCGGTCTTTCCGAACCTGCTGTCGCGGAAGGTCCATGCGAGTTGATTCCCAGCCGCCTGTCAAGTGTGCCGATATATTTTCCGTCAAGGAAGACGGTTGCATAGTCATGAATATCAATTACCGTCAGCTTACCTCCTTTATGTCCGATCAGCCTGGTGGTGTAGAGCATGAATCCGTAATCCTGCCCGAAAGCCTCGAACGGTCTAGGCTGTACCGACAGTCTGACAGGATCGGCATGTTGTCCCATACGGAGGTGAACGGTGCCAGTTCTGTCTCGGGGAATGCTCATCACCGGAAGCGGGTCAGGCATGGGAGGCAGTTTGGTTCTTTTCGGCAGGTATGAACCGATCAGTTTTCTCAGCGCCATATATTTAGGGGTTAGCTCTGCCCTGCTCATCGATTGGTGCATCATAATCATAGCTTGTAAGGTCCGGCTCATAGCCCTTGCCGCCCGAGTTGGCGCCGGCCGTGAACCCGAAGTTGTTCCGCCGTGTATGACGTAGAAGTTGAATGACTTGCGGTTATCCATCAGAAACTTAACCTCGCGCAGCAAGTGCGGCAGTGTCAGGTCTTGCCCAGGCCTCGCCCCAGTGGGTCAGCCAGCCCGGGTAGGTCTCGCTCGAGAAGACCGGAACACCCGGGTTCATCTTCCGTGCCAGCTCAAAGTCCTTCTCAGTGCTGCCGGAATCGAGTCCTACCGCACAGCCCGGAAGCGTTCCTGCCTCAAGCATGTATGTCCGTGGGACCGTCGCCGGTGAAAAAGGGCACGTCGATGTCGTTCTTTACCCAGATTTCCTTCAGCGCCTGTCAGATAGTTCGCTGTCGTTGCCGTAGCTGCCGTATTCATTTTCAATCTGGATCATGAGGATCCGGTCCTCCGTTTGTGACAAGGTGTGGGCGAAGGATCATCGGCCAGCCGTGAGATGTATCGCTCAACGGCTTTCATGTAGACAGGATCCATGCATCTGATCTTTATCCCGGGGTGGCGCAGGAGGTATGGAGGAAGGCCTCCGAACTCCCATTCGGCGCATACATATGGCCCCGGTCTGATGATTACCCACATTCCTTCTTCGTTGCCGTAGCAATAAACCGGGAGATATCCCTGTTCCCGGTGCGGAAGTCATAAATTCCTTCCTCTGGCTTCATGATGGTTCCAGAAGAGGTAAGCAGAGACCGTATTGCATCCCATGGCCTTTGCCATCTGTATGCGGTGACGCCAGTATTCTTCAGGCATCCTTGCCGGGTGCATCTCGCCGCTGATGATCTGGAATGGTTTGCCGTCAAGCAGGAACTCCTCACCACCCAGCGCAAATGTATGCTTTGCTGATTGCGCCTGCCCTGCTGAGTAAGAGTGATAAGGCCAGCAGAAGCAGACAGAACGAATGATCGGAAGATTGCCATTCATAAGACCTGGTTTAATAATTAATGTTTGAGGATGCAGTGCTTCTCAGACGGCGCTCTTATCCCACGGGAAGGATCTGTTTTTTAAACTCCTCCTTTTCCCTCATCAGGGCATCCATGTCGAGGCCTATTGATTTCTGGGCAGCCCCCTTGGATGAGAGGTCAGGCATCATAACTTTCTCTACTCCCTTGGCGGCAAGTATCGAAGCAAGTTCAATCCGCGCCTCCAGTGCCTTCATGATACCGTTACTCATCACAGAGGCCATCTCGAGAGGTGCGTGAAATGAGCCTCCGTGGCTGGCAGCGCAGAAGTCCCACCGCCACTGAGCCTGCCTGATGAGACCCAGTACGGGTTTCATGGCTGACGCGTCAGCTCCCGCATCCCATGCCGCTTTTGCTTCATAGTGGGCTGTTACAAGAATATCTTCAAGGTAATTTCTCAGTGCGGCAATCCTGTCCTGCCTTTCATAGACGTTGTTCATGAGCTCCTGCTTCGCTCTGCCGGTGGCATACCGCGCAGGTAGACGAGATCATGTTCAGCGGACTCTGGACATGGTGGCTGGTGTACTTGACGCCTCCCTCGGCGATATAAGGCATGTGGCAGTCGGCGCATGCCACCCCCCGCTGGGCGTGGATGCCGATCTTGAATAGTTCATAGTCAGGGTGTTGTGCTTTAAGCATCGGTGCCTTGCTGATGGAGTGTGTCCAGTCGGAGAACTCGTAGCTGTCATAATAGGCTTCAATTTCATCGGCTGTAGTGCCCTTATCCCAGGGGAAGGTGAGGTATTTTCCTTCGCCCTTGAAGTAATACTCAACGTGGCACTGTGCGCAGACCAGGCTTCGCATCTCCTGGTGTCCTGCATCGGTGATCTTCCTGCCCTGTCTTTCAAAAGCCTCCCTGAGTGCAGGACGGCTGATTGTGAGTGTCATGTTCTCGGGTTATGGCAATCAGCGCAACCGATGGAATTTGTAATCTCCGGTCCAAGTGAAGCCCATGTGGCTTTGTAGAAGCTTTCCGCACCCATTTTATCAATCATCCGGGGTACGTCGGGGCTCTTGCATGCCCAGCATGTTGCAGGCTGGGGGCCAGCCTCCGGTGTCATCGGTGCCCCTGTGCGGAGAGTGTTCCTGATATCCTCCACAGCCCAGTAATGTCCTCTGGCCTGAGAATAATCCTTTGAGAATGCATAACCTGCCCACAGTACGACCAGTCTCAGGATCGGTGGCAGAGCACGTCAAGTGGTTTGCTGCCCGCATGCCTGCTCCGGAATGAGGTGTCGGCAGTCATAAGCCACGATTTGTATTCTCGCGGATAGAATTTACCCCATACGCTGTTGTCGCTCTCGAAGGGCTGCAGATCGGTGGGCGGCCGGTAGGCATACTTCGCCTCGCTGCGTCTCTCCACTATGGATGAGGCGAGCATGCCGAGCAGGAACACGACGGCGACGGTGGCCAGGAAAAGGAGCCAGCCGTACCAGTGGCTTTCTGGAGATAAATTCCCTGATATGACATAGGCTATGGTTTTAGAGTTTCTACAGGTTGTCTTTAATTGTCGGGGTGATTGCGAACTGGGTTGATGAGATGCTGTTTACCCTGTCATGAGGTGTATTACGGTGACAGTCAAGACATTGTCGGTCACGTCTTGCCTGCCATTGCCTCAATGGCCTGCCGGGACCGTCGCTGAAGAGGGAGGCGTGGCAGCGAAGGCAGTTCTCCTGTACCACCTTTTTTCCGGCCTCCCGGATGTAGATCGCCTGCGGTTCCTTGCGCAGGGTAAATATTGTGGAATGGCGCAGACCGTCGCTGGCCTTGAAGTAGTATTTCCTTATGAAGCTGTCATGAGGTACATGGCATGCATTGCAGTCAGTGATGCCCCGGTGCGCACTGTGAGACCACGTGGCAAACTGGGGAGTCATTATGTGACAGTTGATGCAGACCCTCGGGTCATCGGAAATGATAGGAGGTGGCATTGGATATCTTCAGAAGGATAGAAAGAACAGTCCTGTAAAGGCTCCGAGGATAATAATCACGGGGACTCTCCAGTGTGCAGGAGGAGTGAAGAAGCTGATCAGTTTCCTGGGTCTGCTCATAGAGATAGCCTTTTACCGGTCCGCAAGGAATTATTTCCCCTCCCGGTCGGTTCACGGGGTCCCGGGAGGTTACAGGAAACTCATAAAGCACAGTGCGACAAGGGCCGTTCCGTAGCGCTTGTCGATTGTGAGAGACTCCCTGATGACAGTGGGTTCACCCAGGTAGTACTTGGCGAAGGTCCTGTCATGAAGGTCATGAAGAACTGTATAAAGCCTCTCCTCGAGGGCCTCCATGTCAAAGTAGCCTGACAGTTCACAGACAAGTCCGCCAACCTTCTCCTCGCAGGTGTCATCCGTGTACATCCATGCGAAGATTATTCCGGCAGAGACATGTTCTCCGTAATAACCGTTGGCAACGGCCATGATTGTACAGAGCTCAGATCCGTATGGCGGCATGTCAACCTCATCAAGCGTCACCAGCTTGGCCGTGGCGGGCAGCACCGACGAGTAATTCATGATATTGTACTCTGCAATTCCTGCATCATGCAGCGCCATGTGATAAGATCCGGGATGGATGGCATATTCGCTGCATCCCGAACCCTGGGTTACGAAAAATTCATTGGGAATCCTGTTGTTGGGCAACTTTAACCATTTTCGTTTATGAATAATTAATGTTTTGTCCGGCATAAATCCGGTACAGGCAAATATACCTAGAAATTAAAAATAACAAGTAAAAGGCTGCAGATATATTCTGTGACAGCGGCGGAGAATGACCCGGAGTACCCGTTAAGTGGCAAGAATTGAAAAAATAATTTAATTTTACCTGACTTGTCCTTCAGCCGGACTTGTTAAAAGTGGCAATCAATAAATGAAAAGTCTGTCATATACAAGCATGCTGCTCAGGAAGTAGCAGGACATTAATTCCTGTAATGATGTTTATTCTTCCGACGCTGGGTCTTTCCGGTCAGTTCAAGTCCATCGGGGTGCCTGAGATACGTAATATCAGCAGAAGCGAATATGGAGGAGGAACCCAGAACTGGGATATTGCGGATGATGATCAGGGTAATATCTATGTTGCAAACAACAACGGCATACTGAGATTTGACGGTGAGGACTGGGTGGCATTCCCTGCAGTGAATAATTCGGTGGTCAGGTCCCTGGCTTATGGAGCTGACAAGAAGGTATATGTGGGGGCATATAATGAAATAGGAGTGCTTGAAAAATCGGAGAGAGAGGGAATGAGATATTATACTTTAAATCATCTTATTCCGGAAAATGCCAGGAATTTTGATGATGTATGGAATATTTACCAGACCAGGTTTGGTGTTGTTTTCCAGAGCTTCGAATATATTTTCATTTATAAAAACGACAGCATTCATGTAATAAAGCCACAGGAGAGATTCGGCAATTCATTTTACGTAAACAATAACTATTATGTTGTGGAGGCAGGAGTAGGGCTGAGGGTTCTGGTAAATGACACTTTGCAGACAGTAACCGATGATCCTTTATTCACACAGGATGAGATTCGTTCTCTCACTCCGGTAAATGCTAATGATCTCCTGATAGGAACGCTGAACAACGGATTATACATACTCTCTGATCAAAAACTCAGTTTCTGGGATACTGAAATATCCGAAGAGCTGAAAAACCACAAGCTTTATTGCGGATCAGTTCACAAAAAAGTATACCTGTTCGGAACCATCAAGAGTGGATTATTTGTGGTGAATGAGAAAGGGGAGATACAGGAGCATTTAAGCAGATCAAACGGTTTGCAGAATAATACCGTATTATCATTGTTTGCAGATCGTAAGAATAATGTCTGGCTGGGACTCGATATCGGGCTGGATTTCCTTAAGTCAAGCCTGCCGCTGTCAGTTATCAATGACAACTTCAATATTGCAGCCACCTATGCAACAGCTGTCCATAAAGGCAGACTCTATGTAGGAACCAACCAGGGCCTGTACACAAAAGAACTTGACAAACTAAGAAGCCACATAAATATTAAATATGACCTGGTTGAGGGCATGGAGGGGCAGGTCTGGAATCTCACTGTCACAGACGGGCAGTTGCTGTGCGGGCATCATAACGGAGCCTACGCCATTGACGGATTACGATCAAAAAGGCTGACGAAAACCAGGGGTGTCTGGAACTTCAAGAAAATCCCCGGCCATGATAACCTGATGATAAGTGGCACATATGACGGGTTGATCACTTTCGCGAGAGGTCAGGGCGGAGAATGGGAGTTCAGACAGGAGGTTAAAGGATTCGGTGTCTCTTCAAAGGATTACATCATCAGCCCTGATAACTGGCTCTGGGTAAGTCACGGATATCTTGGATTGTTTCATATCCGTCTCAACGAAGTTCTTGACAGTGTCATTTTTATAAAAGACTACAGAGACTCCGGCAACCTTCCTGAGGAATTGCCCTATATTTTACATGAATCAGGTGGTGATTTCTTTATCTCCACAAATTCGGGAATATACCAGTATGACGGGCAGAGTGAACTTTTTTACAAACCTGAGAATAAGAATAGTTTCTATGGCGATTTGCAGCTTTTATATTTCCTGAAAGAAGACTACGGCGGGAACATTTGGTATTCAGCTAAAAAAGGAATGGGCGTATTCCGGTTGCTTGAAGACGGAACCTATACCAATATTTCCACACCTTTTCTTGGACTGAACAATGCCAGGGTTTCTCCCTTCGACAACATTTATATCCAGGACCCCGGCAATATTTACATTGGCACCCAGAACGGGCTGGTACACTATGATCCTACGATCTATAAAAACTATTTTGATGAATTGAGTTCTCATATCAACACTGTCCGCATCTCATCCAAAAGCAGGGATTCATTATGGTATTCTTCCGGTAATGCAGAGCTTGGTGAACATGATATCAAAGACCATTTCTCAATTCCACACTCCCTGAACAACATTTCATTCAGGTTTAATTCACCTGATATGGAGAATGCCGGACTGATTGAATACAGTATGCGCCTTGACAATTTTGATGATAATTGGTCTGAATGGACAACCTCCAACATGAAAGAGTACACCAACCTGCATAAAGGACACTACTATTTTGAGGTAAAGGCAAGAAACATATATAATAATGTCAGCTCTGTCGACAAGTTTCATTTTATTGTTGAACCTCCTTTCTCCAGCTCGTATAAAGCTTTGATTATATACTTCATTGTGCTTTCCGGTCTTATTCTGGCCATATTATATTTCTATTTGCGGAGAATTGACAAGATCAGGTCACAGGAAAAGAACAAACAGCTCAATGCCTTTAAGAAGACAGCACAGAAACTTGAGGAGCAGAAACTGGCTGCTGAGAATGAGGTAATACAGCTCAGGAACGAAAAGTTGCAGGCTGAAATGACATTTAAGAACAAAGAGCTGGCAACAGCCACTTATCATGTTATCCAGAAGAATAAATTCCTGAATTCCCTGAAGGATGAATTGTCATCCCTGGTTAAGGGTACAAAAAATGAATTTATCATAAGCGAGTTGAACAGTATCAGCCGGAAAATAGACCGGGATATTCAGAATGAAAATAACTGGGAGGTTTTTGACCGATATTTTGATGATGTTCACCAGGAATTTCATGCGCGTCTAAGGAAATTGCATCCGGAATTAACTCCTGGTGAATTAAGGCTCTGCAGTTACCTGCGAATGAATGTATCAACAAAAGAGATTGCCCCTCTGATGAATATTTCAGTCCGGGGAGTCGAGATAAGCAGGTATCGTCTCAGAAAGAAACTTAAACTTGACCGGAGTGCCAATATCACGGATTATCTGATGCAAATCTGAATCCGGCATCCGCAGTGCTAAATACATCATCATACTTTTATGAACGGCTGAATAATTTAATGCATTCCGGCTCCGCGATGGACTCAATCACTGAAGGTGATGGGCATATTTTAGTAAATATATTTCTTAATGACATGAATATAAGGCACATGAGATTTAGATGATGTGTTATTGATGTATTCAATACTTGTGTCTGATGTATTTATTTTGCCTGCAAAGCAGCCGCTTTGTAATAAGTTTCACCTTAATTGTGCTTCTGTTTAATTGTACGTTGGGCCCTGCAATGAAGCGATAGCAGCCCCAGCATACCTAATTAGTTAACTGATCAACTTAAATCTGTTATACCATGAAAAAAAACTTCCTGTTTCTGCGATTAGTGCTTCTCTTATTTACATTGTCAACAGTCCTGAGTGCACAGGCTGACCGTGTATCCGTTGCGAAATCTGATGACGGAATGAAATTAGTGGTCAATGGAGAGGATTTCATGATCAACGGCATGAACTGGGATTACTTCCCGATAGGTACAAATTTTAACTACAGCCTGTGGAAACAGTCTGACGACCTCATAAAAGCTGCACTTGATGCAGAGATGTCGCTGCTGAGGAACATGGGTGTCAATGCCGTGCGCCAGTATACCGGCGTACCTCCAAAATGGATCAAATATATCTATGACAATTACGGCATCTATACCATGCTTAACCACTCTTTCGGGCGGTATGGACTGACTCTGAGCGGAAAGTGGGTTGCGAATACTGAGTATTCAGATCCTCGAGTTCGCGATCTGCTGATATCAGAGGTAACGGAGATGGTCAATGAATATAAGAATACCCCCGGATTGCTGATGTTTCTCCTTGGCAATGAAAATAACTACGGTCTGTTCTGGGAGGGAGCTGAGACGGAGGATATTCCGGAAGAGGACAGGAAATCAACAACTCGTGCAGTTTCCATGTACAAACTATTCAATGATGCAGTGAAGGTGATGAAGGATATTGATACATCACATCCTGTTGCAATCTGCAACGGTGATTTGCTGTTCATTGATATTATTGCTGAAGAGTGCAAAGACGTTGAGATCTTTGGCGTGAACATGTACCGGGGAGCTTCTTTTGGTGATGCTTTCCAGAGAGTTAAGGATATCCTGAAAGTTCCGATCATGTTCACGGAATTTGGTGCGGATGCATTCAACGCCGTTGAAAATGCAGAAGATCAGCAGTCCCAGGCTTATTATATGGTAAACAACTGGAAGGAGATCTACGAAAATGCCGCAGGGCTTGGAAAAGCGGGCAACTCTATCGGGGGCTTCACATTCCAGTTCAGTGACGGCTGGTGGAAATACGGGCAAACTACAGACCTGGATGTTCAGGATAACCATGCTTCCTGGGCGAACGGCGGTTATCTGAACGATTATGTTCCGGGTGAAAACAATATGAACGAGGAGTGGTTCGGCATCTGTGCCAAGGGTCCGACAAATGAAAGGGGCCTGTATCAACTTTATCCGCGTGCCGCATATTATGCACTTAAGGAGGCGCATTTGCTTGATCCTTATGCTGATGGCATCTCTCTCAATTCTATAGACACCCATTTCTCCGGCATTGAATTAAGCAACTCTGTCCTGCAGGCGAGAGGTGATAAAGCGGCACTGATCGGTGAGCAGATTAAAAAAGTCCGCATCAGCGGCCTGAGGGCTGAATTGTCAACATTCAGTACAGGAGGTAACCGGATCTCAACTCCGGTTGACGCTGTTCCCGGAGCTTTGAAGTACCCCGATGAACTGGGTTTTGATCACATGCAGTCGTTTTATGTGGATGTGGAAGCAAACCCCGCGCCGAATCTACGGGGGAAGGTTGCTGTCAACGTCCTGGGCAATATTGCCGGGAATCCGATTGATGAGATTTTCTATGAGAACAGGGGCCGTCCCCGCGAGGTGAATACAGATGATGGTAACCTGATGTTGTCAGCATTGAACCGCGTTAAAATCTACAGTGCCGAATTTACCTGGAACAGCAAGTTGTTTGACCTGACAAGTTTCTACCGCACAGGTCATTATCACTGGGGTTATGAGGGAGACTTCTTCGGGGTGTATCCGGAAGCCAACTACGGTCCCAATATGGATATTTACAACGGTGAAGCTCCTTTCGGTTTTGAAATTGACGGGAAAAGGTCGCTTGATGGTTTAAAGGTTGCTTTCGGACCGGAACTGTGGTGGGGAGCTAACCCTGCAGTTCTGCTAAAATACAGCCGTAAGCTGGCCGGATTCGATGTTACCGGGATTTTTCATGAGGATCTTGATGAACAGGCGCCTGCCGTGAGTTCATTTGCCATACCCTCTCCGCCAACGCGAAGAACAACTCTGCACATTAAAAGGCAGATGGGGGCAGTGGGATTTGAACTGGGCGGCATATGGGCAGGCCAGCCCAGAATTGGCGAAACCTTCCAGCTGGTTGAAGGTGAGCCGGGAAGCTATACCGTCTATGAAGATCAAATCAATTCCAAAGACACCTGGGGCGGCAAGGCTAAACTGACACTCTCTGCCGGACCGGTCAACTGGTATGCCCAGGGAGCAGCCATGGGTCTGGTAGCAGGAGGCGGTGCCGACTATACAAGGACTTTTACGGGCTGGAGACTCAAGGACAGCGGGAGCGGAAACCAGTTTAACTTTCTTACCGGACTGACCCTGCTGGTTGGTGATTTTCAGTTTGCCCCAAACTTCCTGTGGCAAAAGCCCGTTGTTGGCCCTGTTCCCGGAGATGTGCCTGCGCCCGGCAGAGCCAGAAATATACTTGATGATCCCTTTGCTGTAAGACAGAACAGGGAGACAGTGGCAGGCGAGTTCCTTGTTACATATGACCCTACGCCGGGCACCTGGATGTACGAATGGGATAACGATGAGGCTGAAGATGCGCCATTCGCAGTGAGTGCCGGATTTGTCTACCGCCACCATCCGACAACACAGGATGCTGCAATAGGAATCCTGGCCGACGGACGCGCAACCTTTGCGTTTGCCGGAGCCCCCCCTGCACGCGACCTCTGGGAAGCATACGCACGTATAGTGTCAAAGGCGAATCCAAACATGGGATTGATTGCCAACCTCTTTGCCGGGGTGGCTGAATCAAATGGCAGCGACGAGAGGTTGATTAAACGATATGGAGGTGACCTCAGGATGATTTACAAAAAGACCAAATTAATTTCTATGGTTAAGGTCAACGACTGGGGTCCTTATGATTATCACCGCGATTTCAACCTGACCTACCCGCTGCAGATAAAGGCGGACCTTTCAACTTTTGTTGCAAAACCGAAGTGGGTTGACCTTCCTCAGACCCGTATCGGAATCCGGTTTAACTGGCGTTCTCTGGACCAGTATTCTCCCCGCTACTGTCCGACAAAAAATATAGACGTAAACGGTGACATGGTCTGTGATCCGACAGTGCCCGGCTATCCGAAGGGTAATGAATGGGAAATCAGGACTTACTTACACTTTAACATAGGCATGTAACCATAAATAAATGGAGACTAAAATGAAAAACAGGAAATATAACTGGTCAGCGATTGCCCTGATCACTGCTATGATACTTGCAGGCTCCGGCAGCTGCACAAGGGATTATGAAGAACTGGAGCTCGCATCATACCCGACTACACCTGAAGTGTTTATTGATGGTTTCAGTGCAGGCTTAAACTATGCGGCGTTTGGCGGTTCCAAGGTAACCGCTTTTGATGTGGATACAGATGTAAAATATGAAGGATCCGCCTCAATGAGATTTGAAGTTCCTGATTATGAGGATCCTCAGGGCGCTTATGCAGGTGGAGCTTACTATACCACTGTCGCACGTGACCTTTCTGGTTACGATGCCCTTACTTTCTGGGCCAGGGCATCAAAATCAGCAACAATTGACCTGGTAGGATTTGGCAATGATCTGGGTGAATCAAAGTACCTCGTTTCTATGCCAGATGTTGCTGTAAATACAAACTGGAAGAAATATATTATTCCCATACCTGATCCCGCCAGACTCACCAAAGAGAAGGGTATGTTTTTCTATTCGGAAGGTCCTGAGGATGGAAAGGGCTATACATTCTGGATAGATGAAGTGAAGTTTGAGAAGCTGGGTACCATTGCTCACCGGAAGCCCATAATTTTCGACGGTACTGACAGAGTTGAGTCAGCTGTAAACGGATTGAAGTATCCTGTCGGCGGGTTGAAAGTATCATTCAATATGCCAACAGGTATTGACCAGACTGTTAATGCTGCACCTGCATATTTTTCATTTGCTTCTTCAAATGCAGGGGTGGCAAGTGTCGATGCAGCAGGATTGGTAACGGTGCTGAGTGAAGGAACAGCTGTTATCACTGCCACCTCCGGCGGTGCGGACGCTGAAGGATCACTGACGGTTCAGTCTTCGGGTGATTTTACTCATGCCCCTGTTCCTGCAGCAGATCAGGAAGATGTCATTTCCATCTTCAGCGATCAGTACGTTAATGTACCTGTAGATTTTTACAACGGTTACTGGCAGCCCTACCAGACCACCACCTCCGCAGATTTCAAAGTCGGAGATGATAATGTACTGTTCTATAACAATTTCAATTTCGTTGGTATTCAGTTTACCTCACCAACAATCAATGCCGCCACCATGACGCACCTTCATATGGACATCTGGATTCCAAATGCGGTGGCCCCTGCAGACAGAATTGCAGTTAAACTGGTGGATATGGGATCCGATGGAACCCTTGACGGAAATGATCCCACTCTTGTCTATGAGATTGCGGGCCCCCTGGCTTCGCAAAGCTGGATAAGCGTTGATATTGCCATCTCCGGATTACCCTCCAGGAGCAGGCTGGCTCAGATTATTCTTGAACGAGTGGGCTCATCCCTGTCGGGATTTTACCTGGATAATATTTATTTCTATGGTAATGGAGGAGGTACGGCTACTACACCTACAGAAGCTGCTCCTGCTCCTCCGGTCAGAGATGCAGCTGATGTGATCTCCATTTACAGCGACGCATATACTAATTTAGCAGGTACAGACTATCCTGACTGGGGCCAGGCAACAGTTGTCACTCAAGTTCCCATAGCAGGAAATAATACCCTGAAATTTGCAGGATTGAATTACCAGGGTATTCAGCTTGCATCAAGTCAGAATTTAACAGGCATGCAATATTTGCATCTGGACTTCTGGACAGTGAGTTCCTCATTGCTAAATGTGGTTTTAATAAGTCCGGGACCTGTTGAAAAGCCGTATTCACTCACCGTTCCCACAACAGGCTGGACAAGTGTTGATATTCCTTTAAGTGCTTTCTCACCGGTTAATCTTGCTGATATTATACAACTGAAATTCGACGGGAACGGTGACATATTTATCGATAATATTTATTTCTATACTGCCGGAGGCGGCACAGGATCAGTACCCACGGCGGCTGCTCCTGTACCACCGGTTAGAGATGCTGCTGATGTAATATCTCTCTTCAGTAACGCATATACCAACAGGACTGTTAATTCATGGTCAGCCGGATGGGATGATTCAGATGTGGCAGATTTTCAGATATCAGGTGATAATATTAAGAAATACACATTTACGAATTTCGCCGGCATTGACTTCAGCAGTAATAAGTTTGATGCCTCAGGCATGACGCATTTCCATATGGATATATGGACACCTGATGATGTAATGTCCAAATCACTTTCAATAAAGAATGTTGATTTCGGAGGCGGAGGTGCAGAGGTTACAAGTCATATACTCACGGTTGTTCATACTGCCGGTGGAGGTATTCCGGCCCTGGCAACGGGATCATGGGTTTCCATTGATGTTCCGCTTACTGCCTTTACCGGAAACCTGACGAGGTCGGATCTCGCTCAGATGGTCATCACCAGTAACCTGAGGACTGTTTATATTGATAATATATATTTCTATAAATCGGGCGGCGGCAGTGCTTCTGAGCCTGCAGCTGCGGCTCCGACGCCGACGCGCGATGCTTCCACCGTTATTTCAATGTTCAGCGGCGCATATACCAACGTGACTGTTGATACATGGAAGACCGACTGGTCTGCAGCAACCTATCAGGAAGTGACTGTTGCCGGAAACCCGACAAAGAAATATTCAGCCCTTGATTTTGTGGGCATTGAGACAGGTTCAAGCACCATTAATGCGACATCCATGACCCATCTGCATCTTGATGTATGGTCGGCTGACATTACCAGTTTCGGTGTCAAGCTGGTTGATTTCGGGGCTAACGGCGTATATGGAGGAGGAGATGATGTGGAACACCAGGTGAATTTTGCCTCCCCGGCCCAGGGCGTCTGGGTAAGCTATGATATTCCACTGAGTGATTTCACGAACCTAACAACAAGGGCACACCTGGCACAGTACATCCTTGTAGGTCAGCCCAGCGGAGCAAGTACCATCTTCGTCGATAACATGTATTTCTACACCGGGGGCGCCGCAGCAACTGAGCCTGCTGCTGCAGCTCCGACACCGACGCGTGATGCTGCCACCGTTATTTCAATGTTCAGTGGTGCCTATACCAACGTGACTGTGGATACATGGAAGACCGACTGGTCTGCAGCAACCTATGAAGAGGTAACTGTTGCCGGAAATCCGACGAAGAAATATTCAGCCCTTGATTTTGTGGGTATTGAGACAGGTTCGAGCACCATAAATGCGACATCCATGACCCATCTGCATCTTGATGTCTGGTCAGCTGACATTACCAATTTCGGTGTCAAGCTGGTTGATTTCGGGGCTAACGGAGTATACGGCGGAGGAGATGATGTGGAACATCAGCTCAATTTTACGTCACCGGCCAGGGGCGAATGGGTGAGCTACAACATCCCGTTAAGTAATTTTACAAACCTGACCACGAGGGGGCATCTGGCACAGTATATCCTCGTTGGACAGCCATCGGGTGCAACAACCATCTGGGTTGACAATATCTATTTTTACAATGACGGAGGTGGCAGCGGCACCACAGGACCGGCTGCGGCCGCACCTGCACCGCCTGCACGCACTGCCTCCAATGTGGTTTCTATCTACAGTGATGCTTATTCCAATATTACCGTTAATAATTTCGACGCTGGCTGGTGCGGAGTTGGTGCAGTTACACAGGTTTCAGTAGCCGGGAATAACACATTGAAGAAGAATGCAGGAATTGACTGTCACGGGATTGATTTTTCTACTAACAGGCAAAACCTATCCACATTCACGCATATTCATTTCGATTTTTACACTGATGACACTAACCTGACAGGCGATGTATTCAATGTGAAGCTGGTTGATTTTGCAGGCGGTGCCGGTGAAGCCTCGGCTCTGGAAGTTAATATTAATACAGGCACAACACCGGCAATAGTTGCAGGCACCTGGGTTTCTGTGGATATTAATATTACTGCTTTGGGAGGGATTGTAACAGGCAACCTTACAAGAAGTGATGTAGCCCAGATTGGGATTACAACTGCCAACCTGACCAATGTGTGGTATGATAATATCTATCTCTATAAATAGCATTAATTAGCCGGAACTTCAGTTTCAATATCCGTGAAACTGAAGTTCCGGCTTAGTTAGGAAACAAAGATTTATAATTAAGATAAAATCATTGATATGAAATCAAATAATGTATTATTTATCAGAGGCATCCTCTTCCTGGCGGTCCTTGTAATATTTGGGGGTTGTGACAACAACCCTGGACTGGAGGAGCGGACCTATCAACTGGTTTGGCAGGATGAGTTCGAAACCGATGGAGCTCCAGACGCATCCAAATGGGTGTTTGACCTTGGAGGAGGCGGCTGGGGTAATAATGAACTTCAGACCTATACAAGTGATGCTCAGAATGTTGTCATTGAGGATGGAGCACTCATGATAACAGCCGCAAAATCAGGTAATTCCTTCACCTCCGCACGAATTAAGACTCAGGGATTATTTGAACAGGCTTACGGCCGGTTTGAAGCACGGATAAAATTACCATGGGGACCCGGAATCTGGCCTGCATTCTGGATGCTGGGATCAGATATTGAAACTGTACCCTGGCCACAGTGCGGCGAGATCGATATCATGGAGTACAGGGGGCAGCAGCCAAATATTATTCATGGCAGCGTTCACGGGCCAGGCTATTCGGGAGGTGCCGCAATAACCAAAAGTTACGGGTACGAAAACAACCGGTTTGATGTTGATTTTCATCTGTTTGCAGTGGAATGGGGTGAGGATTTTATCCACTATTTTGTTGATGATGTGCTCTACCAGGTAATCGGACCTGATGATGTTACCGGAGAGTGGGTCTTCAATACTCCTTTCTTTATGATTCTAAATGTGGCCGTTGGAGGTGATTACGTGGGTTTCCCAACTTCAGAAACGCCATTTCCTCAGACTATGTATGTTGATTATGTCAGGGTATACCGTGAGGTTCAATAGATATACCAGCTGAAAAACAGTGTACCTTTATTGAACATCCGGAAATCATATGCAAAGTATTTCCGAAAGCTTTCAGAATTGTCGTAATTGTTAAACCCTTTACTATAATCTTCATAATATGAATCATTATACAACAGCTGAGAGAGATAAAGTACCCATGTTGCAGAAAGCGGCATTTGGTGCCGGACATCTGGTGAACAACCTTCTGCCGGGTTCCCTTGGTATATTTATGTTCTTCTTGCTGACTGCCTTCGGGATGGACCCATTTCTGGCGGGTTTGCTCGGCGGACTGCCAAGATTTTATGATGCCATCACAGACCCTATCATGGGTTTTATATCTGACAATACAAAGTCGAGGTTTGGCCGCAGAAGGCCCTATATTTTCATTGGCGCCATTGCAAGTGGAGTCTTATTTGCAGTTTTGTGGCAACTCCATCCTGAAAATTCCCAGATGTATAACTTCTGGTATTTCCTGATTCTTTCCCTGGTATACCTGACGGGCAATACCATCTTTTCCACACCCCTGATAGGGCTTGGATATGAAATGACATCAGACTATAATGAGCGTACCCGGTTAATGGCATTTTCACAGACTTTTGGCCAGGTCGCATGGATGATTGTACCCTGGTTCTGGGTGCTGATAGCTAACCCGAACCTTTTTGAGACTCAGGCTATCGGGGTTAGAAGACTTTCAGTAATTGTAGGCGCGGTGTGTATGTTACTGGGCATTCTACCAGCAATATTTTGTAAAGGCATCGATGCTTCAAAAATGGAGGGCAGAGTCAAGATAACATACAAGACACTGTTTTCCAATCTCATGGTTCTCTTTAAAGGAATAGCCCAGGTATCAAAGAATAAGCCATTTATGAAACTCTGCGCAGCAACCTTCCTGGTCTTCAATGGCTTTCAACTGGTAGCGTCATTCAGTTATTTCATCATTGTATTTTACATGTTTAAGGGCGACTATGGCTTAGCCGGAAACTGGCCGGCCTGGTTCTCTACCGTATCAGCAGTAGTTACTGCATTCCTGGTGATTCCGGTTATCACTGCCATTGCCAACAAAGTGGGTAAACGCAACGCTTTTATCATCTCAACATTTATCTCCCTGATAGGGTATGGGCTGAAATGGTGGGGATTTAACCCGGAAAATCCCTGGTTAATCTTTATGCCTCTTCCTCTCATGGCCTTTGGAATTGGTGGTTTGTTTACACTGATGATGAGCATGACAGCTGATGTATGCGACCTTGATGAGTTGAATAACGGCATGCCCCGAAAAGAAGGAACATTCGGTGCTATCTACTGGTGGATGGTGAAGCTGGGACAGGCGCTCGCTCTCGTTTTGGGTGGTCTGGTGCTTAAACTGGTTGGTTTTGATCAGAATGCTACAGTTCAGGCTGCTGAAACCATTACCAGGCTGAGAATTGCTGATATAGCCATCCCTGCACTGACGGCATTGCTGGCCATAGTCGTGATGTGGAAATATGACCTGACAGAAACCAAAGCCCGGGAAATAAAAATGATGTTGATAGAAAGAAGGGGAGAGCTATAGCCGCGGTTTGCGGAATCTGTTTATACTGTTTATATTCGTTGGTCCTTATAGTACAGTTATAAGATTATCAGGCCCGGCGGTGAAGCAAGTAAGACAGAACTTACCATTATTTAACAGGATAACAGTCAAAATCAAATAGTATGTCATACAGAAGCGAAAAACATTTATCTCTATTAGGCGAAGACCTGAGTAACAAATCAACTGCCGACTTAATAGAACTGTTCAGACAATACCTTGAGAATGGAATCCACGGTCTGTGCTTCAGCTCCTATGTTGAGGGTCAGGCTCCCGGAAGCATTATCAGCGAGAGACAGATACGCAACAGAATGGAAATCATAAAACCATATACCTCCTGGATAAGAACATTCTCCTGTACGGACGGACATGAACTTATTCCTCGGATTGCAAAGGAATATGGATTAAAGGTAATGGCAGGGGCATGGTTAGGTGATGACAGGGAACATAACGAACTTGAGATTGAAAACCTGATAAGGGTTGTGAAAGAAGGAAATGTAGATCTCGTTGCTGTTGGGAATGAAGTATTATACCGGGAGGAACTGACGGAGCAGGAGTTATTGGAGTATATACAAAGGGTTAAGCTGCAGGTACCTGAAGCCAGTGTCGGATACGTCGACGCCTATTACGAATTTGTCAGGCGCCCGGCGATAACTGATGCCTGTGATGTACTGTTTATCAACTGCTATCCTTTCTGGGAAGGCTGCCCCATTGATTATTCGCTGATCTATATGAAAAATATGTACTTCAGCGTGCTTCAGGCTGCCAGGGGCAAAAGGGTGGTTATAAGTGAGACAGGATGGCCTGACATGGGAGTAGCCTTTAAGGCTTCCGAGCCGTCAACGAACAATGCCCTGCGTTATTTCATAAATACTCAGAGATGGAGCCTGGAAGAGAAGATTGAGATCATGTATTTTTCAAGCTTCGATGAAGCCTGGAAGATTGAAAAAGAAGGAGATGTGGGCGCTTTCTGGGGTTTGTGGGACAAGGACGGGAATTTGAAATATGTTTGATCTCAGTGAACAGCGATTTGAACAGTTTGATAATCAAGACCACTATTATGAAAGACAAAATATTCTATTTTTCACTGGTGCTTATCTTTACGGGTATTATGCAATCTTGTGACTCAGGTCTGTTATCGACAAAGGAGATTTTTGTCACCTCTGAGGGCGGTGACAAAATCGCATTAAAAGAAAACGTGCGTTTTGCCAAAGGTGAGCCCGAAGGAACCATTATCAAAATTGACCCCCGGGCTTTAAAGCAGACGATGGACGGAATAGGATCATCATTTACTGAATCCTCTGCCTTTGTACTCGCACACCTCGATCCGTCTGCACGCAGGGAGGTTATGAGAAACATCTTCAGTGAAGACGGAGCCAACTTTTCTTTAACCAGGACTCATATCGGGGCATGTGACTTCTCCGTTTATGGCAAGTATTCGTACCTCGACAAAGAGGGAGATATTGATTTGGAGTCTTTCAGTCTTGCACCCGATAAGGAGGGATTCAGTCTATCCGAATTTCCAGGCATTAAGGATGAAAACTACGATCTGTTGCCGATGATTATAGAAGCAATGGAAGTCAAGAACCAACAGGTTGATAACGAGTTGAGAATCATAGCATCTGCCTGGACTGCTCCGGCATGGATGAAGGATATTGAAGACTGGTACATAACCGGCGCTCCTGAAAATAACTACCAGGGTACCGGCGGCAGTCTCAGGAAGGAGTATGAGGAAACCTATGCTGACTATCTCATCAGATATCTGGATGAATACAGGTCTGAAGGTATTAAAATATGGGGTATTACACCTGTCAATGAACCTCACGGCAATAACGGACAGTGGGAAAGTATGAATTTTACCCCTCAGACCCAGAATGAATTTATTAAGAAATACCTGGGGCCGAAACTTAAGTCCGGAGACAATTCAGATGTCAGGCTGCTGATTTATGACCAGAACAGGGATGGACTTGAACATTGGACAGATGCAATTCTGGCCGATGGTGAAACATCTCCGTATATTTATGGGACTGCAGTTCACTGGTATGAAAGTACATTTAAGGTTTACGAAGACGTATTCGAAGCAGTTAATGCAAAATTCCCGGACAAAGCGATCATTCACACCGAAGGCTGTATTGACGACCTGGGCAAGCCGGCTCCGCAGGGAATAACCGATCCGGAGCGGTACCAGGAGAAGGACTGGTTTGATAATGATTCATTCTGGTGGAACGATAATGCTACTGACTGGGCATACTCAGCCACCTGGCAAGGTGTAATAAGCGAAGACCATCCGGTTTATACCCCCGTGCACCGTTATGCAAGAAATATTATTGTCAGTATTGACCATTGGATGACAGGCTGGATCGACTGGAATGTTGTACTTGATCATGTCGGCGGACCGAATCATGTGGGAAATTATTGCGGAGCCCCCGTCATGATAAATACCGAAACAGGACATATTTACTATACGCCTGTCTATTATGTGCTGGCTCAGTTCAGTAAGACAATCAGGCCGGGAGACAAAGCGGTTCAGACATACAAAACACTTGATGGCCCGGGTGAAGATGATCTGCATGCATGTGCGACAATCAACAGTGAAAACATATTGAGTGTCCAGCTGTTGAATACTACGAAGGAAGATATTTCATTTAAACTTCAGATAGGGGATCAGTATGCCGACTTAACCATTGTTGCCAACTCTGTCCAGACTGTCCGGGTGCAGCTTTAGTGTCGTTTCCATAAGATCCTTTTTCTTAATGAAGAAGAACTTTCAGGTTCATAAGTCGGGATCCTTCGTTGTAAAACAGGATCCCTTTGTAATTCGCCGATTCGACCCCTTCCTTAACGGCAGATGGATCGGAGAAGCTGTCTCCTATGGATGTTACCGGAGCGGCCAGGCTCCGGGCAGGAAAGGCCCTTCCGATGCTGAAATTGAGGAAGATCTGCAAATATTACTGGGTCACTGGAATTTGATCAGGCTTTACGGCTCCGATGAAGACTCAGAGAGAATATTAAAGATTATAAGAAAAAAGCATCTCCCTGTTAAGGTGATGCTCGGGGTGTGGCTTGAAAATGAAACCGGCCTACCTGAAAGGAGAGAGGAAAACATTGCCCAGGCCGTTCAGGGCATCAGCCTCGCCAATGAGTTTTCGGATATAATCGCTGCCGTCTGTGTGGGAAATGAAACTCAGGTAACCTGGTCAGCCCACAGGATGGATCAGCAGGATTTAATCAAATACATCAGGTTTGTCAGAAATAACACCGATGCCCCGGTAACCACTGCTGATGATTACAGTTTCTGGATTACATCTGAAAGCAAAACGGTTGCGGATGAAATCGACTTTATTGTTACACACCTTTATTCAATGTGGAATGGCATAACTCTGGAGAATGCCATCGAATGGATGGATAGAGTATTTTTTCAGGAGGTCAGGACTATGCATCCTGATAAACTGGCTGTAATAGGAGAGGCAGGCTGGGCAACGGATTACAATACCCGAAAGACAGGGCCCGGAGAGCAGGCTTCATTAATCAAGGGCACCGTTGATATGGCGGCCCAGGAGTATTACCTGATCCAACTGCACAACTGGATTACCAAAACCCGTGTTACCACATTTCTGTTTGAGGCATTTGATGAACCGTGGAAAGGGGGAGGAGAAAATTCAGAGCCGGATGAAGTGGAAAAGCACTGGGGGGTTTTTTATGAAAACCGCCAGCCGAAAATATCCTTTATCAATTACCTGAAACATCATGAGCAGAGAGAAGATACAACTGGGACAGACAGTCCTGAACCAATCAGATAATAAGGTTCAGGGGAGTTTTTTGGAGATCGACGGGGAGAAGTTCTACAGGATTGAACACTATGATCAGATGCCGGATTTCTTCATGACCGTGGTCAGTGATTCCGATCAATGGATGTTCATATCCAGTAACGGATCATTGTCCGCCGGAAGAAAAGACCGTGATAATGCCCTATTTCCCTACTATACAGATGATAAGATCAGTGATTATTACGATTTAACCGGAAGTAAAACAGTTTTCCTGGTCCAGAGGGGGAGTCATACCAGCCTGTGGCAGCCATTTTCCAAAGAACTCGCAAATGTTTACCGGACTGAGCGAAACCTCCTTAAAAGTATTTACGGTAACAAAATAATCTTCCAGGAAAGGAATCTTGACCTGGAACTGGAATTTCAATACGGATGGTTTACAAGTGATAAATACGGATTCGTAAAAAAATCACGACTTGTGAATTCCGGTGACGAGTCCGTTAACGTCCGGTTACTTGATGGCATACGTAACATTCTTCCCGGCGGTGCCGATTATAATTTTCAGAATGCATACAGTAACCTGCTTGACGGCTATAAGAAAAGTGAACTGATAGAGGAGACCAGACTTGGGCTGTTCCTGCTGAGTTCAATACCGGTCGACAAGGCAGAACCAAGCGAAGCACTGAACGCCACAACTGTATGGTCGTTTGGTCTGGCTGACAGCAAAGTCCTTATTTCTGACAAACAACTGGAGAAGTTCATAGCGGGGCTTTCGCTGAAGACGGAAACCGATGTCCGGGCTTCACGCGGAGCCTATTTTTTAAATGCTGACATTGTTTTGGACGGTCAGAAAACGAAGGAATGGTTTTTTGTCTGTGAGGTTGATCAGAGTACAACCGGGGTGGCAAACCTTAATCACTTTTTACAGTTTGAGAACAACTTAAACGAACTGATCAATGCTGACATTAAGAGAGGCACCGATAAACTGGTTTCCTTTGTAGCATCGGCAGACGGATTGCAGAAAAGCAGTGATGAACTGTATACGGCACGCCATTTCTCAAATGTTCTTTTTAACATTATGCGCGGTGGCATATACGTTAATAATTACCTGATCAAAGTCGATGACCTTGAGAAGTTTATCCGGGATACCAACAAAACAGCTTTGGCTGAAGCAGAAGAGCTTCTGGCAACAAAAGGCCCCGAAATATCCATTCAGGAGTTACACATCCTGGCCAGACAAAGCAGTAACCCCACCTTAATCCGCATCTGTAACGAATATCTGCCACTGACCTTCAGCCGGCGGCACGGTGACCCCAGTCGGCCATGGAATCAGTTCTCCATTGACAGCAGAAATGAAGATGGCACTCCGAAATCTGACTTCCAGGGGAACTGGCGTGACATCTTTCAGAATTGGGAGGCTTTAAGTATTTCGTTTCCTGAGTTCGTTGAAAACATCATCAGTAAATTTGTAAATGCCACAACGGCAGATGGTTATAATCCATATCGGATCATGCGTAATGGCATTGACTGGGAATGTCCCGATCCTGAAGATCCGTGGTCGTACATAGGTTACTGGGGCGACCATCAGATTATTTACCTGCAAAAGCTTCTCGAGGTATCAAACAGTTATCATCCCGGCAAGATAGATCAGATGCTGGCAGAGGAGGTCAGCGCCTATGCCAATGTACCATACCGTATCAAACCGTATTCCGAAATTGTCAGGGATCCGAAGAATACCATTGTATTCGATGAGAAACTGAATAATCGGATCAAATCTCTTGTTGAAGAGATCGGATATGATGGACGGTTGTTAAGTATTGATAATAAAACGGTTCATCATGTTAATTTAACAGAAAAGATGCTGGTCCTCCTTCTTGCCAAGCTGGTTAATTTTATTCCCGAAGCAGGCATCTGGATGAACACCCAGCGTCCGGAATGGAATGACGCCAACAATGCCCTGGTAGGTAACGGCGCATCAATGGTGACCCTTTGTTACCTGAGAAGATTCATGAGTTTCTGGCACGGTATTTTTGACCGGTCCGACTTCACTTCCGCCGTTGTTTCGGTTGAAGTCAAAGGTCTTTTCGACAGTGTTTTCGGTCACTTTACCGGAAATACTCATCTGCTGAAAACAGGATTCTCCGACCGGGAGCGCAGAAGTTTCACCGATGCTCTTGGTGAAGCCGGAACAGTTTATCGCCAATCGTTATACGCTAACTCCTTTTCAGGTGAGAAAACCAGCATCGGAACGGACCGTCTTACCGAATTCCTGGCGCTGTCACTTCAATATATTGATCAGTCAATTGGCATGAACAAACGCGATGACGGACTGTACCACTCCTACAACCTGGTTTCATTTGACAATGACACGATTTCCATTCGGCACTTGTATGAGATGCTTGAAGGACAGGTGGCAGTTCTCAGTTCCGGTTATCTTTCGGCTGCGGAATCTCTTGAAGTGCTCAGCGCACTTAAAAATTCCGCCCTCTTCAGGGCTGACCAGTACAGCTATCTGTTATACCCTGACAGGCGATTGCCGGCTTTTACCGAAAAGAACAATATACCTGCAGACAGAGTCAAAGGTTCAGAACTCCTGACCAGGTTGATGGCTGAAAGGGATACCTCGATTGTAAGTGTTGACAACACCGGGGTTCTTCATTTCAACAGCAGCTTCAGGAATGCCGGAGTACTTGAATCAGCGCTTAATAACCTTGATGACGTGAAGTACGGACAATTGGTTGAGAGGGAGAAATCAATGATTCTGAATATCTATGAAGAGATATTCGATCACAAGTCCTTTACCGGAAGATCAGGTACATTCTATGCTTATGAAGGATTGGGCAGCATATACTGGCACATGGTTTCAAAACTCCTGCTTGCTGCTCAGGAGTGTTACTCCCGGGCCATGGATGAAGGAGCGGATAGAGAGCTGACTGCTCAACTGAAGGAACACTATTATGACATCAAAGCCGGTATAGGAATGTATAAGTCGCCCAAATTGTATGGTGCATTTCCCACGGATGCCTATTCTCATACCCCGGGTAATTCAGGAGCCAAACAGCCGGGTATGACCGGACAGGTTAAGGAAGATGTTATTTCGAGGATGAGGGAGCTGGGTGTTAAGATTAAAGAAGGGAAAGTTCACTTTGACACATCTCTTCTTAATCCTGAGGAATTCCTGAACCGGGATGAACAATTTGCTTTTCCGGCCATTGACGGCACAACCGGAAATATTCACCTTTCGGCCAACCAGCTTGCCTTTACTCTTTGCCAGGTGCCTGTTATCTATTCGGTCACTGACCGGAATGAAATTGAGGTGATCTTTAGCGGAGATGAAGTTCTGAGAATAGATGGTGACTCTCTGGACAGCAGATCCAGTGACATGATTTTCAACCGCAGCGGAGAAATAAAGCAGCTTCGAGTCTCAGTCAGACTGCACCCGTGAGAACCGCTGTATCGATTGCCGATATCTGAATTGCTGTATTGATTGCCTGCACCTGAAAAGCGCTGTATTGCTTGCCTGCGGATGAGATCCGCTGAATTGATTTGCGATACCAGACCTGTGCAACGCCGGCAATTACTGCATGTATGCCCGGGCGATCTTCTGATGCCGGGAGCGGGTGTCATTCATAAATAATTATATTTGCCGCATCTCTTTATGCCCGGAGAGGTCATTGTAACCAATTCCTGACCCGCCCGGCAACCATAAGAAATAAACAGTAAGAAATCAATGACCAGGAGAAATATATACATGAATCCATTCAAACATTCGCTGGCAGTAATCTTTGTTTTTCTGTCAATTATAAGTTATTCCTGCAAGACAGGCGATCATGTTGGTGATGAGGCCGATGCGCGAGCTGCAGCAATGCTTGCCCGTATGACTCTTGATGAAAAGATAGGACAGATGTCACAGCTTTTCGATGGCTATTTCGGTGACCAAGAGCAATTCAAACAAGCCATTCGCGACGGCAGGTTCGGATCACTGCTCAACTTTTATGGGGCAGATAAGGTTAATGAGGCCCAGCGTATTGCCGTTGAGGAAAGCAGGCTTGGGATACCTCTTCTGATTGGCAGGGATGTCATCCACGGATACCGCACAATTTTCCCTATTCCTCTTGGAATGGCCGCTTCGTGGAACCCTGAGGCAGTGAAGGAGGCATTTCGTATTTCGGCAATAGAAGCCTCATCACAGGGTATCAATTGGTCGTTTGCGCCGATGATTGACATTACATGGGACCCCAGGTGGGGAAGGATAGCCGAAGGTTGCGGTGAGGATCCTTATCTGGCTTCTACACTGGCATATGCCATGGTTCAGGGCCTGCAGGGTGACAGTCTTACTGACCCCACCTCCGTGGCTGCCTGCGCAAAGCATTTTGCGGGTTACGGCTTTGCAGAAGCCGGACGTGATTATGCCACCACTTACATTTCTGAACCGGTGCTCCGCAATGTTGTGCTGAAACCTTTCAAGGCAGCGAAAGATGCCGGTGCCCTGACATTCATGGCAGGGTTCACTGATCTGAACGGTGTGCCGACTTCAGCAAATGAGTTTCTCTTAAAACAGATACTGCGTGATGAGTGGGGTTTCAACGGATTAGTCATCAGCGACTGGGCTTCTGTCCCTCAGCTTGTTACTCAAGGGTATGCCTTTGATGCAAAGGATGCTGCTGCGAAAGGCATTATTGCCGGCGTAGACATGGAGATGGCTACCACAACTTATTTTGAGAACATCAAGGCTTTGCTTGATGAGAAGAAGATCACCATGGCGCAGGTTGACAATGCTGTAAGGAATATACTGACAGTAAAATACAAAATGGGATTATTCGAAAATCCATATGTTGATCCGGAGGCAGAAAAGAAGATTCTTGATCCGTCCTTCCTCGAACATTCCCGCAAAGTGGCAAGGCAGAGCACAGTGATGCTTAAAAATGAAAGGGGCACCCTTCCCCTTTCAGCAGATAAGATCGGCTCCGTGGCCGTGATCGGTCCCCTGGCCGATGCTCCGCGTGACCAGATGGGCACATGGTGCTTCGACGGACTGCCGGAGAACTCAGTCACACCCTTGAAGGCCATCAGGGATATGCTCGGAGAAAAAAGGGTTAATTATGTTCCCGGGCTGAAATACAGTCGCGACAAAAACAAAGATCAGTTCAGTGCTGCCCTGGCTGCAGCCAGGAGGTCCGATGCCATTCTGTTGTTCATAGGTGAGGAGTGGATACTCTCGGGAGAAGGTCAGTCACGGGGCAGGATCGATCTGCCGGGCGCTCAGAGCGAGCTGCTCACTGCCCTGGCCGCGACAGGCAAACCACTTGTTGTTATTGTAATGGCCGGACGACCCCTCGGGATAGGAGATGAGCTGAATGAGTCTGATGCCCTCCTTTATGCATGGCACGGAGGAACCATGGCCGGCCCCGCGCTGGCTGACCTTATCTTCGGAAAGGAATCACCATCAGGCAAGCTTCCGGTAACCTTTGTAAAAGGCGAGGGTCAGATTCCGTTCTACTACTACATGACAAGTACAGGCAGACCTTCATCGGAAATGACGTATACACCCATGGACAAGATACCGGTTGAGAATCCGCAGAGCTCACTCGGCTATGAGTCTTATCATCTCGACTACGGATTCACTCCGCTTCTTCCCTTCGGATACGGTCTCAGCTATACAACTTTCACCTACAGTGATCTCAGCCTTTCTGATACTGCAATGAGTACAACAGGATCAATCGCGGTGAAGGCCAGGATTACCAACAGTGGTATAATGGACGCCGATGAGATAGTGCAGTTGTATATCCGTGACAGGGTTGGCAGCATAATACGACCTAAAAAGGAGCTTAAGGGATATAAGCGCCTTAATATCAAAAAGGGAGAGACAGCTGAGGTGGAGTTCATCCTCACGGCAGCTGACCTGGCATTCTTCAACGGCAGGGAGACGCTTACCGAACCCGGAGAGTTTGATGTATGGATTGGTCCGAATTCGGACGAGGGGCTCCATGCCGGATTTGTAGTTGAGTAGAATAGACTGAATGAACAAGAAGATGATACAGTTCGAATGGATTTTCCTGGCAATAGCACTCCTTGCGCCGGGTTGTGAAAAGGGAGAGGACCCGGCCACGAAACCAATAAAGCCGGAGCCTGCAGAGAAGGTACTGGTATGGAGTGATGAATTTAATTACACCGGACTGCCTGATGCTTCAAAGTGGGGCTTTGACACAGATGGAAATGCCTGGAAGTGGGGCAACAACGAAGCACAATACTATACTGCCAACAGGCTGAAGAATGCAGAGGTAAAAGACGGTTATCTGTACATAACTGCGCACAAGGAAGACTACCAGGGATCCGCTTACACTTCGGCACGGCTCAGGACCAAAGGCAAAGGCGACTGGCTTTACGGCAGGGTTGAGGTGAAGGCTAAGATTCCTGATGGCAGAGGTATGTGGCCGGCCATTTGGATGCTGCCGACCGACTGGTTTTACGGAGACTGGCCAAAAAGCGGCGAGATTGACATAATGGAAAACGTGGGGTATGATCCTAACATTATCCTTGGTTCTGCCCACACCGAGTCATATAACCACACCCTTGGCACCCAGAAGAGCGGAAAGACCAGGGTTCAGACATGCTACTCAGACTTTCATGTTTACGCACTGGAGTGGATGGGTAATGAATTCAGGGTTTATGTTGATGAACTGCTGATATTTTACATTTAAAAATGAAGGTACCGGATACAAGGTATGGCCTTTCGACAAGCGGTTCCACCTGCTTCTTAATGTGGCTGTAGGAGGCAACTGGGGCGGCGCAATGGGTATCGATGATACAATATTTCCCCGTACGATGGTGGTTGACTATGTAAGGGTCTACCAATAGCACTAATTTCCTGCTTCGCCGTTACTCTTTTACAAACTTGACGGCCCGGCTGCCTTCGGCGGTAAAGACGCTGACGATGTAGGTGCCTCTGACCAGATCGCTTACATCCACAGTACAAAGGTTGTCGTTACATCTCATCACCATTATGCGGTTGCCCCTAAGGTCATAGATGCTGATGCTGCTAATCTCATTCTCAGAGCTGATGGTGAGAATATCCCTTACCGGGTTGGGATAGACAATGAAATTAATTTCGGCTGCCGGTCCATCAATTGAAGTAATAAGATCATTTGATGCTATCCAGCTCTCCGGAAGGCTGTTATCGAGTGTCAGCCCCGCAAGCCTGAGGTAATAGCCGTTGCCATCGGCATCGGGCCATGGGCTGGTATCGGAATATTTAACATAATCGACCAGGTTCCCGAATGCATCCGAGAGAACAAGCTCTTCGCTGCTGTTAGAGAGCTGACGGGTAAATTCCCCGAAGGGTGCGAATCCGTATTTAGACTGGAATACGGTAGCATTGCTCGCTATTATCACACTCAGCCCGGCACCCAGTGTGGCATTTGCCGGGAACTGGTACACAAACCCTGTCCCCCGGAAATAGATGCCGCTGAGGTTTGCCGCCGTACTGCCGGTATTCCTTATTTCAATGAATTCCAGGTCATCCTCTTCGGGGAACTGAGTTGTGGTCTGGGGGTGATACATAATCTTCGTGATGGTCAGTTGGGGTACGGTCACGTTAAGGCAATTGCTGAATGATCCGAGGCTGGTGGTCATCCAGAATAACCGTGCTCCAATAAAAGACTTGATCTTTGCTATATGCTGGGCATTGCTTCCGCTCTTACCCCAGCGCTGGTAATCCCTCGCAGCAGCTTCGGAGATCAAAGCATCCGTCTGGTCAATAAAGGTCTCCAGCGATGCCTGGTTCAACGGCTGTCCGGGCATGATGAGCTCATTCCATCTTTTTGACAGGTAGCATCTGAACTCTGAATCATAAAAGAGGTCACGCCAGAACCTTGAGCCGTCGTTACCGCCATACTGGAACTGCCATTCGTTTGTCTTGCTGCGATCAAAAGACCACATGAAGAGGTCATTGCCAAAGGTGAGATCTAGGTCCCATACCGGTCCTGCCCGCAGCTTGCCGTTCCGGTCCTTGTGGAAATAAGTGCTGTAGGTGTAGGCATCAGCGTTGGAAGCGAACTCATTTATGATCATGTAATCAATAAATGAGGGGACATCAATGATTGAGGGATACCCGTTGACTACCGACCAGTCTCCGTTTTTTGCGGTGGCTTCCAGTTTGAAGAATTCATTTTTGATATAATCGTTCTGGGCAGGTGTGACATCGGCCTGCTTCGGGAGTTCATGCATATAGTCGATGGTTGCCCCGGTCCATGAATACATTGTCCATGCTTTTATATCGCCTCCGGTCATCTTGTCGGCCTTGGTGATATAGCCTCCGGAGAGGCCCGGCAAGGTGTTATCGGTTGTCTTGATTTTTGTTACGTCAATCCTCTCGTCATCAGCCTTTAATTTTTCCTGAAGCATGTAGAGTCCGTGATACACATTGTTGATCATCACCTCGCAGTACACTGCCCTTGAGGCGTAGTTGCCCAGCCTGCCATAGAGGTTGTGGCACAGGTAGTCGCGTATGAGTGCGGTGTCAAAGACCATTCCCCCCAGTATCCAGTCGTTCTCCTCCGGCATACCCAGGAGGCTTACATTGTTGTTTGTAACATCATCGGCCATGCGAGTGGTGAAGCCGTAATTCTTCTTTGGTGATACCTGGGAAGAGGAGCCCCGGATTTCAATACCGATGCGACCGTTGTAGTTCAGATATGCCGTGTTGTTCTGGTCAGAGACGTAATTGCGTTGTCCGGATCCTCTGTCAATGATCTTCATCGTAGCCTTCGCCTTTGGCTCGTCAGGGATGGTCACTCCACCGTCAGTAGCGATAATCACAATAGGAAGATTGCTGTCAGTCAGGGTTTGGCCCCTTACCGGATTAAGGATGACGAGTGCGAGGATAATATAAATACAGATCTTTCTCACCTTGAATAAATGGCATTGAGGCAAAAATAGCAATTAAACCGTGAATGCTGCATCAACTCGTCTTACGGGCAGGATGCATGATTGTTTCCTGACTGACTGAAAAATAGCAGGCTGGGCAGCAGTAAGTCATAAAAAATTGCCCGGGAAAGGCAATGATGTCATGTCATAAGGTATTTTTGCATATGCGGCATAAAATAAACACCTGAACTGATGGGCAGAAGAGTAAGGGTAAAAGCTCCGGCAACCGTTTCAAACCTCAACTGCGGGTTTGACGTGATGGGGTTTGCGGTCAATTCGCCTTATGATGTTATTGAACTGGAGCTGACTGACACAGGGACAATTGTGATTGAGGAGATAAGGGGTTGTGATTCCCTGAGCACCGATCCTGAACAAAATGTTGTCGGAGCCGTGCTCAAAGCGATGACTGCGGCTTCCGGCAGGTCCGCAACCGGGTTCAAGGTTTTTCTTGATAAGGGGATTATGCCCGGAAGCGGCATAGGATCGAGTGCAGCCAGTTCGGCGGCTGCAGCCTTTGCCGGCAATCTGCTGCTTGGCAATATCTTCTCCGTCGATGAGCTGGTCCGGTTCGCAATGGAAGGGGAGCGGCTGGCTTCGGGCGCCCCGCATGCCGACAATGTGGCTCCGGCACTTTATGGTGGCATCACTCTCGTCCGCAGTTATGAACCTCTTGATATAGTGCAGATCAATGTGCCCCGCGAGCTCTTCTGCGTCATTATCCACCCGGAGCTGGAGATAAAGACATCGGTGGCGAGGGGCCTTCTTGACCCGCACCTGCCCCTGGCAACTGCAGTGAGGCAGTGGGGCAATGTCGGAGGGCTGGTTGCGGGATTGTACAGTGAGGACTATGACCTCATAGGCAGGTCACTTGAAGATTATGTGGCGGAGCCCAAAAGGGCCGGTTTGATCCCGGGGTTCCGTGATCTGAAAGAGGGAGCCGTTGCAAGCGGGGCGCTGGGTGCCGGCATATCCGGATCAGGACCCTCGGTGTTTGCACTTTGCAGGGGAGAATCCTCCGCTGCTGCAGTGCTGGAGAGCATGCAGGAGGTCATGACAAAAGCACGCATCAGTTTCAAATATTATCTCTCACCGGTCAGCCTCAGAGGTGCAGAGATCTGCTGAATTAATCATACCCGACTGTCGTGCGCTACTACAATATAAAAAATCGAAGAATTACTGCCGGATTCAGGGATGCGGTTATGCAAGGTATCTCTCCGGATATGGGACTCTTCATGCCTGAGCGGATACCGGTACTGGAAGCTGATTTCTTCAGGCGGCTGCCGCGAATGTCACTGCCTGATATTGCAGTCGAAGTCGGAGCCCTTTATACCGGTGATGAAATACCTTTGCCCGAACTGCGGCGCATAAGCGAAGAGGCTTTCGATTTTCCTGTTGTCCTGAAGAAGATCAGTGACCGGAAACAGGTCCTTGAGCTGTTTCACGGACCCACAGCTGCCTTCAAGGATTTTGGTGCACGGTTCATGTCAGGCTGCTTCAGGTACTTTGCCTCGAATGACGACAGGAAGACGGTGGTGCTGGTGGCAACATCGGGTGATACCGGCGGGGCGATAGCCTCGAGCTTCCTTGGTGTCGATGGGGTTGATGTCATAATACTGTACCCTTCCGGGAAGGTCAGCATGCTGCAGGAGAACCAGCTGACAACACTCGGACAAAATATCACGGCCATTGAGGTTAAGGGGACGTTTGACGACTGCCAGGCGATGGTCAAAGGGGCTCTCACCGGGTTGAATACCGGAGGCAGGATAAGGCTCACCTCGGCCAACTCCATAAACATAGCCCGACTGATCCCACAGAGCTTGTATTACTATTATGCGGCAGCCCGCGCCGGAAATAATTGCGTCATATCGGTTCCCAGCGGTAACTTCGGCAATTTAACTGCCGCAGCCATGGCATGGAGATCAGGACTGGATATCGGGCATCTTGTGGCAGCAACAAACATTAACAGGGTAGTGCCTGATTACCTTGCAACAGGAGCCTATACTCCGGCAGCCAGCGTACAGACCATTGCCAATGCAATGGATGTCGGAAATCCGAACAACCTTGACAGGCTGAGGCAAATATTTGACGGTGATTTCCAGGCGCTTGCAGCGGCGGTTTCAGGTTACTGGTTTGACGATGACATGATCAGAGGACACATTTCGGAGGAATTTTACCGAACCGGCTATATCCTCGATCCTCACGGTGCTGTGGCCAGTCTTGGACTTGATCGTTATCTGGCTGACCATCGCGGTTCAGAAGGCCTCTTTGTTGAGACGGCACATCCGGCCAAATTCAATGACATCGTGGAGCCACTGATCGGGAGGTCGCCGGAAATGCCTGACAGTCTTAAGGGATTTATGACCGGAAAAAAGGATGCCGTTGTCATGCATTCAGGATATGGTTATCTTACGGAATACCTTTCCGCCAGGTATTCGCTGGTGTAATGGAATTATAATTTTATAATCAATGAGAGCGCCTCATGAGTTCAGATTTCCGTGAGTTCCAGATATTTGTCAAGCCGGTCGGTGCCAGGTGCAACCTGGCCTGTTCCTATTGCTATTATCTTGAAAAGCAGGATATTGCATCTTCGACGCCGCGAGGAGTAATGAGCGATGATATCCTTGAGCGTTATATCCGTCAGCATATTGAGGCATCAACGGAGCCGGAGATATTCTTCTCGTGGCACGGGGGTGAGCCCACCTGGCCGGACTGGACTTCTTCAGAAAGGCTGTGACTGTCCAGAAAGAGTACATACCTGAAGGCAGCACAATCCGTAAACGGCATACAGACCAACGGCACGATGATCACGGATGAGTGGGGCAGGTTCCTCAGCAGGGAGGGTTTTTATGTCGGCATCAGTCTCGACGGACCGGAGAAGTATCACGATCTCAACAGAACCCGTCGCGATGGGAAAGGCACATTCACAGATGTGATGAGAGGTCTGGATCTCATCCGGAAGCACAACGTGCCCCATGAGTTTCTGTGCGTGGTAAGCAATGATAACGTTCATGCTCCGCTGGAGCTGTACAGGTTTTTCAGGGGGCTGGGGGCGGCTTATATTACCTTTCTTCCCATGGTAGGGAAGGCAGGCGGCAGCAACGGTAAGGCAGGCGCACGAAGCGTGAGCCCTTTGGATTTTGGTATATTCCTTTCGGCGATATTTGACGAGTGGATTGCAAATGATATCGGCAGCCTGAAGGTGCAGCTTTTTGAAGAGGCACTGCGCACGGCTTTCAGACAGGATCACACTCTCTGCATCTTCAAGCCTGTTTGCGGAGGTGTTCCCGTGGTTGAGATGAACGGCGACTTTTACTCATGTGATCACTATGTGACGCCTGGAAACATGATTGGCAATATAAATGATTCCCCCCTTGCCGCACTGCTTGATCACCCGCGCCAGAAGGCCTTCGGGCAGGCCAAGAGAGATACTCTGCCGCGCTACTGTCTTGGATGCGAGGTGCTTGACATGTGCAACGGAGAATGCCCGAAGAACAGGTTCATCACGGCACCGACCGGTGAGCCCGGGTTAAATTACCTCTGTGAAGGGTACAGGCATTTTTTCAATCACTGCAGACCTTTTGTGAATGAGGTAGCCCGTATGTGGAGGAGCGGTGGTTAACCTCCGAGTTTTTCCCTGAAGAACTCAACTGTTCTGCTCCAGGCCAGGTCAGCGGCCTCCTTGTTGTGCCTTGTGCCGGTGTCATTGTTGAATCCGTGCTCCGTCCCTTCGTAAATGAATATCTGGTATTCAATCCCTGCCAGCTTCAGTGCCTCCTCGAATGCCGGAATACCGCTATTTATGCGTTCATCGTTGCCGGCATAATGAGCCATTACCGGGGCCTTTATCTTTGGCACATCCTCTGGCGCCGGTGTGGAGCCGTAATAGGGTGCGGCGGCATCGAGATCCGGCGCGTTCACAGCAACCTGGTTGGTCATGGCTCCGCCCCAGCAGAAGCCTGTACATCCCACCTTGCCAGTAGAGCGGGGGTGAGTCTTGAGGTACTTCACTGCCGCAACAAAGTTTTTAATAGTCTCTTCACGGTTAAGCTGGCTAAACATGTCACGTCCCTTGTCCTGATCCTCCGGTGTTCCTCCGACAGGCGAAAGAGCGTCAGGCGCCAGTGAGATGAATCCCTCCATGGCCATCCGCCTGTTCACATCCTGGATGTGTGGCACCAGTCCTCTGTTTTCGTGGATGACAATCACCCCCGGCAGTTTCTTCTTTCCTTTGGGCATGGAGAGATAAGCCCTCATGTCACCGGTGACTCCGGGGTAGGAGATGAACTCATTGATCAGGCTTACAGATCCGGATTTCTGAGCTGACGCTGCTGCGCCGCTGCAGCCTGGAAGGATGATGACAGCAGCTGCTGTGCCTCCCGTGGCTAAGGCCAGTTTCTTCATGAATTCGCGCCGGTTCACCTTTCCGGAGCGGAACTCATCGTACAGTTCGTTCACTTTCTTTGTCATGATTGCTGGTTATGGTTTATGGTTGCCTTTATATCATAATTAAGATCTGCGGGTCTCCTCCTTGATTCTCTGGATATGTCCGCGGCCAAGCCCCTTGACCTCGCACCCGAGCTGGAAGTAACGGCGTATCTTGTCGTCGGACAGTATCCCGAAGCAGTCTATTATGGCAGCGGGCTGGCCTATTGTCTTCACCACCTTATCCGGATCAAGATCGAGGTAGGCTGAATGGGGCACTGCAAGTATAACAGCCTCAGCGCCTTTGAGAGCCTTGTTCAGGTTCTGTTCGATCCTTATCTCTTTCAGCTTCTCCTGGTTGCGGAAGAACTGCGCCTTGCTTTGTCCTTCAGCAGGGTAGGTATCCTGCTGTTCGAACTCCCACCAGTGCTCCACGTACGGGTCATGGACCCTGATCTCGGCCCCCATCTCCGTAAGCTTGCGTATCACTATCTCCGAGCCGCTGTAGCGTGTGTCACCCACATCCTCGCGGTACGCAGCTCCCAGCACCAGCACGTCGGCTGCTGCTATAGGCTTGCCCATGTTACGCAGGGCGTCACGCGTCAGCTGCCCCACATGCAGTCCGCGCGTGTCATTTATATCTATGGCCATGGGAGTGATCCTGAAGATATCATCCTCAAACCCGAGGATGTGCTTGTATGCCCACACTCCGAGCCCGCCGTCTTTTGGCAGGCAGTATCCGCCTATTCCCGGTCCCGGGAAAATCATATTGCTGTGTGTGGGTCTCACCTTTATGGCCTTGATCACCTTGACAAGGTCCACACCGTTTCGCTCTGCAAAGAGGCTCCACTCATCAAGGAAAGCAAGTATGGTTGCCCGGTAGCTGTTCTCGACGATCTTTGCAGTCTCTGATTCGATGGGTCTGTCCATGACAGTGAGAGGGAATTTCTCTGTGTTCAGCACCTCGGTCAGGAACTTTACCACACGCTTTTTGGCCTCTTCATTTATGCCGCTGCACACCCTCCAGAAATCGCGTATGCTGGCCACGTAGTTCCGGCCGGGCATAACCCGCTCATAGCTGTGTGCCAGCAGCGGGTCTGTTTTGATCCCCCGCTTGCCAAATGCCTTCTTCATGATGGGATAGGCCACCTGTTCAGTGGTTCCAGGGGCTACCGTCGTCTCAATGAGCACCAGCGCTTCGGCGGGAATATGCTCGGCTATGACCGCCAGTGAGGCCTCCAGCGCTGCCATGTCTGCCTGACCGGCACGTACATTGCCGAGTTCCTCCTTTATATAGTCGCACTGGACATCAACGACAACCACATCAGCCAGCTTAAGCACGTCATAGGTGTATGTGGCCATCAATGTCTTCTTCTCCAATACGCATCGTGCGATCATAGGGTCCACCTCAGGGTCCTCGGCTTTGACCGGAGAGACGCCGCGGTTAAGCAGCGGTATCTTCCAAAAGCTGCGTGCGCTGGGGCGCTGCATACCAATCACGAACTTTGAAGGCTTGCCCTTCTTGTCAACCGTATCGGCAACGATGGCAGCCATGACCGCCCCCACGAAGCCAACGCCCATGACCACCACTATCTCACGGCCTTTTGCGCGTTCCTGTTTGACACGCTTCTTAATGTTCTCAAACTCAGATTTGTAATCCTCCGGCTTCGGCAGGGGAAACTTTTCACCGTTTGGGCTCACTGAATACTTTTCACTCATATTGACTTTCGTTTTAAAATTGAAGTAATAAATCTACAAAAACTTTTGGCAAGTGTAAGGTTCGCATAGTTTATTATCTTTGGCCATCGCAAGAGGTAGTGAACTGATTAAAAGTACCATTGTTATATAATCAATATACCTGGCAACAGAACATAATATTGGCAACTATGAAAAATCTTCTCTTGTTTCTTCTGATGACGATTACGATAATCGTCTCATCATGTAATAAGGAGAAAGCATCTGACCGGTTTACCCTTCTGACTTCTCATACCTGGACCAGTGACAGCCTGCTGGCAAACGGCGTGGATGCAAGTGATCCGGGTGAGATGCTTGCCCTTTTCAAGGGTGATGCAAGTTTCAATGAAGACGGTACAGGGACATTCGGTCAGTATACAGGCACGTGGATGTTTACCGACAATGAGACCAACGTGGCCATTACCTCTCCCGATCTGCCTTTTGCACTTACGACACATATAGTTGAGCTGACCAGAACGTCTTTTAAGGTTACATTCACCTTTCCCGGTGTGACACCTACCAACATCAGGATGACATTTAAACCGAAATGATGCACCGTCGCCTATTTTTTCTGGCTGCGACGTTATTCCTGCTGCCGGGTGTTGCCGTTGCCCAGAGCGTGGTCAGGGGAACTGTCCATGACCGTCAGAGCAATGAACCTCTGGCAGGGGCTCATGTCATATTCGGCAGAGGGTCAGGCACCAGCACTGATGAAAAGGGATATTACTCTTTTGCGGTCAGTCCCGGCACTTACTCCGTTGAATTCAAATATATCGGTTACGGGTCTCACACAGAGACTCTGAATATCAATGCAGATGAGACACTGGAACTCAATGTAATGCTGGACCCGGAGGCACAGTTCATTGACCAGATAGTAGTCAGTGCTGACAGGATGGAACAGAAGAGGTCCGAGCTGACTGTCTCTATGGATGTGATAAAGTCTGAATACCTTTTTCGCACTCACATAACGGATGCGCAGGAGCTCATTACCAAGGTTTCAGGGATAGAGGTGCTGGACGGTCAGGCATCAATCAGGGGAGGCAGCGGATTCAGTTACGGTGTGGGCAGCCGTGTGCTTGCTCTCATAGACGGGCTGCCGATGATGTCACCTGACGCAGGCGGCATCAAATGGAACTTCCTGCCACTTGAGAACCTTTCACAGGTTGAAATTATTAAGGGAGCATCCTCGGTCCTTTATGGCTCATCAGCCCTGAACGGGGTTATTAACTTCAGGACTGCAGATGCATCGAATGTGCCATTGACGACCTTTTTCGCTGAAGGAGGGATCTACGGTGCCCCGCGGAACGAAGACTGGAAATGGTGGAATACCCCACGGCTCTTCGGCAACCTCTCATTCTCTCACCTGCAGAAATTCGGGAGCACAGATCTGGGTATAGGTGTGAACGTCACCTCAGACAGGAGTTACAGGAAGTACAACGATGAGAATCTGGGCAGGGTTAGTATAAGGCTGAAACATCACAGCAGCAGGGTGGAAGGACTGAAGTACGGGCTGAACATCAGCGGGGGCAAGACTTTCAAGACCGACTTCATTCTCTGGGAGGATGCGGATGCCGGGGCTTTGAAACAGGATACCTCAACGGTGTCGAGGTTGCACAGCTATTTCTTCTCAGCCGACCCTTATGTATCCCTGACCAGAAACGGACGTGTGAAGCATGACATTCGCATGCGCCTGCAATCGTCTGAGAACAGGTTTCCGGTCAGAACGGCAAATAATGCAGGTTCCTTTTCAGCTTACGGAGAGTACCAGTTCTGGTACAGGATTTCCGATCACTTCAATATGACTGCAGGCTTCTCGGAGACATGGAGTAAAATCACATCGAATTTTTTTGGTGATCACCGCGGCCTCAACATCGCAGGTTTTGCCCAGCTTGAGGCGCGTCCGGTCAGCAGACTTAAGATTATTGCCGGAGTGCGTGTGGAACAGAATATTCTCGATGGAGAGAGGGACAAGCTGGTACCCGTTTTCAGGGCCGGTGTCAACTGGCAGGCAGCAGATTTCACATTCCTGAGGGCATCATTCGGTCAGGGTTACCGGTATCCATCCATCGCTGAAAAATATGCTACAACAACGCTCGGATCAGTAAGGGTCTTCCCCAATCCGGCCGTTGAGCCTGAATCGGGCTGGAGTACAGAGATAGGGGTGATGCAGGGTTTTATGATAGGTGAGTTCAGGGGAGAGGGTGACCTGTCATTTTTCTTCTCGCAGAACAGTGACATGATCGAATACATATTCGGAGTGCACCAGGATCCTTCCTCAGGGTTGTCGGATCTTGGATTCAAGGCCACTAATGTTGAGCAGTCAAGGATCTACGGGACCGAGATGGAAATAATGATGAGCAGGTCCTTCGGGAAGGTAAATACAACTCTGGCGGGCGGATACACATATATCTATCCTGTTGAGTACAATGCATTCACTAATCAGAATACTGATGTTTTCCTGAAATACAGAAGAAAGCACTCGGCCAAGCTTGGATTGACGGTCGCGGCGGGCAGAATGGAAACAGGGACTGATCTCTACCTGAGATCGAAGACGCTGAATATCGATGACGTCTTCCTGAATCTTGCAACTCGCGAGGAGATCCTTCCGGGATTCTATGATTACTGGCTTGGGAACAACACCGGCTATTTTCTGATGGACTGGAATATAGGATACAGCCTTACCAATGCACTGAAACTATCTGTGGCTGTCAAGAATGTGACCAATACCGAGTACATGGGCCGGCCGGGAGACATCCAGCCTCACCGCAACGTCAGTCTCCGCCTGAGCGGCAGGTTCTGATGCGGGCATTGAAGGCCTGGTATGCTATATTTGCATGTAAGTTGACAATTAAGTAAGAGGACAATGTCAAAAACTATACACAGGATATACCTGGGTATAATGGTAATAATCGTGGGATTTACCCTTATAATCCTTCTGACCAATGGTCTGGAGTATTACAGGACAGGACTTGAGGACAGAGCGTACACCTCAGGACACGATACCCTTAAGCCGAGTGGCGTTTTGGGTCATGGGCTGGGAATAT
Organism: uncultured Rikenellaceae bacterium; assembly: GCA_963770745.1. Taxonomy (GTDB): domain Bacteria; phylum Bacteroidota; class Bacteroidia; order Bacteroidales; family VadinHA17; genus SR-FBR-E99. The sequence goes on along the minus strand of CAVYRA010000014.1, from coordinate 38,788 downwards.
TCGGTTCCCTACTTATTATCATCGGTGTTGCCAGCTACATGGCAAGAAAAAGGTATCGTTTTATGTCCAGGATGGGATTGGTTAAACACTGGCTGGAGTTTCATATTTTTCTCTGCACCCTGGGGCCTGTATTGATATTATTCCATACCGCTTTCAAATTTGGAGGATTGGTGGCGGTTAGTTTCTGGAGTATGGTAGCTGTTTTTCTCAGCGGAATTGCGGGCAGGTTTATTTACCTTCAGATTCCCAGGTCAATTGAAGGCAGAGAGCTGAGTCTGAGCGAAGTCCGCGCCATGAAAAGTGACCTGACAGAGAATTTAAAAAGTTCTTACAGCCTTGATGAGGATGCCTACAAAAGAATAATTGAGTCATTTAACCGGAAAACCGTGTCATCTTCCCGGCACTTGTTGATCAGTTTTATACGAAACCTTACAGATGACCGGAAGTCAATTAACCATGTAAGGAGAGAATTGAAAAAACTTAGTCTGCAAGGGAAGGATCGCAGAAAGATTGTTTCTCTTGTGAAGACAGACATCAAACTGAGCAGGCGGATAGAGCGCCTTGACAGGATGAAGGATCTTTTCAGATACTGGCATGTTGCACACCTGCCTTTTGCCATGATCATGTTATTCATTATGGTCATTCATGTGGGTGTGACCATATTGTTCGGTTACAGATGGATTTTTTAATTATGGAGTTGCTTCTTCAAAAAGTCCTCATATACGCGATTGTTACAATCCTTTGTGTAGCAGTGGTCTGGTTCTATCTTTACAGGAAAAGAAAGGAATCAGGAATAGTAGAAGCCAAAATTAAAAAGGCACAGGAGGAAGGTTTGCATGAGCCTGTTTCACTTCATCCATTCATTGATGTTAATACCTGTATTGGTACGGGAGCCTGTGTAGCTGCATGCCCTGAGAAGGACATAATCGGGATCAGGAACGGTAAAGCGACAATTATAAATGCCTCGCAATGCATCGGACACGGTGCTTGTTTTCATGCCTGTCCGACGGAAGCTATAACACTTCGTATCGGCACTGAAAAGAGGGGAGTGGAACTTCCGCATATCAGCAAGAATTTTGAGACAAATGTTCCCGGAATATTTATCGCCGGGGAGCTGGGTGGAATGGGCCTGATCAGAAATGCTGTGGAGCAGGGCAGGCAGGCGGTAGAAAATATAGTTAAATCTTCAAGGAGGAATCATGCAGCAACATATGATCTTATTATTGTAGGATCAGGACCTGCCGGTATTTCAGGATCGCTTACCGCCAGGAAACATGGACTGAATTTCCTTTTGCTTGAACAGGAAACACTCGGTGGAGCAGTTTATTCATTTCCAAGGAAAAAAATTGTAATGACTTCACCGATGGACCTTCCTTTGGTCGGTAAAGTGAAACTGTTTGAGACCAGTAAGTCTGAGTTGCTTGACCTGTGGCAGACTGCGCTGCGGAAAAACAATATCACGGTTAACGAGAATTCCAGGGTTGAATCTGTTATACCAGAAGGCGATATTATCAAGGTTACAACCATTAGAGGCGAGGTATATTCTGCATCCTCAGTCCTGCTTGCTATCGGAAGGAGGGGAACACCCCGTAAACTTAACATCCCTGGCGAGGACAAGGAGAAGGTCGCGTACAGATTGCTGGAGCCGGAAGGTTTATCCGGGCAAAATATTGTTGTAGTGGGAGGTGGTGATTCAGCAGTAGAATCCGCACTGCTTCTTGCTGATCAGAATCGCGTTACTCTCTCTTACAGGAATGAGGCCTTTAACCGTATCAAACCAAAAAACAACACTGCAATAAATGAGGCAGTTAAATCAGGAAAGCTCCAGGTTCTGCTGAAGAGTAATCTTGTTTCAATTGAGGATGAGTATGTTGACATAATGACTGCTGGTGGCGGAGTACCGGCTAAAATGAAGAATGACCTGGTTTATATTTTCGCCGGCGGTGAGCTGCCGACACAGTTTCTGGAGAAAGCCGGAATCATAATCTCGAGGAAGTTTGGGGAAACAGTATTAAAACACTAATTTTGGATAAACACATAAACCCTGACTGAGTGGGCGATTGAAGTTTTGTCTTATCAAAGTGAGTGTTTTATGTATCATGTGACAAAAAAATTCAGGCTGACTTTCCTGCTATGTCTGCTGTGCGCCCTTAATCTGTCTGCACAGCTTTCGCCGGGCGATTTATCAAATTCACATTCCAGCCTCGAAGGCATTTCAAACTGCACACAGTGTCATCTGCTTGGAAATAGGGTTTCAGATGCAAAGTGTCTCGCCTGCCACACCGAGATCCAGTCGAGGATCACTGCTCAGAAAGGCTATCATTCATCCACAGATGTAACCGGTAAATCCTGTGGCAGCTGCCACAATGAACATAACGGGAAGAATTCCAAACTTATCCGGTTCAATACTGAAGCTTTCAATCACTCTCTTACCGGCTACACGCTGACAGGCGCTCATGCAGCCAGAGATTGTCCTGACTGCCACAACTCCGGGTTCATTTCGGTTCAAAAACTTAAATCAAGAAAGAATACATACCTCGGCTTAAATGAAAAATGCCTGAGCTGTCACACTGACTACCATCAGCAGACCCTTCCTGTTTCATGTCTCGATTGCCATGGTACTGATTCTTTTAAACCGGCTTCAAAATTCAACCACAGCGCTTCACGGTTTCCGCTTGCCGGGAAACATAAAACCGTCGATTGCCTGAAATGCCACAGGAAAGTAACTATAAACGGCAAGGTATTCCAGGAGTTCAGGGGTGTGCCATTCGGTAACTGCTCCAGTTGTCACAAGGACCCGCATCAGAATCAGTTTGGCCAGAATTGCCGTCAGTGCCATACTGAGGAATCATTTCAAACGATATCAGGAGGATTAAACAGGTTTGATCATAATAAAACAAATTTCAAGCTTGAGGATAAGCACCTGACAGTTGGGTGCAGGGATTGTCACAAGGGCAAAACAACCGATCCCCTGAAGCATGGCAAATGCACAGATTGCCACGCTGATTATCATAACGGCCAGTTTACCAGGAACGGATTTTCACCTGATTGTTCAGAGTGCCACACCGTAAAAGGGTTCAATTACTTCACCTATACGGTATCGCAGCATAATACGGGCAAGTTCCCATTAAAGGGATCTCATTCCGCAACCCCGTGCCTGGAATGTCATAAGAAAAAGGAAAAATGGAGTTTCAGAGAGATAGGTACAGGATGTTCTGACTGCCATCCTGACATTCACAAAGAATATATCCAGGCAAAGTACTATCCTGCGGCAGATTGCCGCTTCTGTCATAATGAGAACAGGTGGCCTGATATATCGTTTGATCATTCAAAGACGAACTACAGCCTGACAGGAGCGCATATCAGGCAGGATTGCAGAGCATGTCACTTCAGACCCAATCAGGAAGGGATAGTGCAGCAGAAGTTTACGGGATTATCAGCGAACTGTACCAGTTGCCATATTGATAACCATTACAGGCAGTTTGAAAAGAATGGTGCAACAAGCTGCAATGATTGCCATAATACAGAGACATGGAAGGCTACCGGGTTCGATCATGACAAAGCAGCTTTCAGGCTTGACGGGAAACATATTAATGTTCCCTGTGCGGAATGCCATAAGCCCCAAAAGGAAGGGTCGGTCACATACATCAGGTATAAAATAAAAGATTTCAGATGCGAGTCCTGTCACTCATACTAATCTGCTGCCTCTTCCTGTTTCTTAGACAGAGGGCAGGTCATCCGCATGGCGATGATTTCAAGCTGGGTTGCGGTATCTGTCATAGCCCTGAGGGATGGCACCTGGATAAAACGATTTATTCGTTTGATCACAATTCGACAAAGCTGCCCCTCACCGGGCAGCATACAAAAACCGACTGCAGACTCTGTCACCCAACCCTGGTATTCAAGGAAGCAAAAACTGATTGTATTGATTGTCACACTGATATGCACCAGGGATCTGTTGGACTGGATTGTTCCAGGTGCCATTCTACTGCCAGCTGGCTTGTAACCAATATTACTGAAATCCATCAGTTAAGCCGGTTTCCGCTGTTGGGAGCACATCGCACTGCTGATTGCACAGACTGTCATCTCTCAGAAAGTCTTGTCCGGTTTGATGTCGTCGGGGTTAATTGCATTGATTGCCACAGGCAGGATTACATTGCAACCACGCAGCCAAACCATGCCGGAGCAGGTTTCTCTGAAGATTGTTCAGTCTGTCATCCTGTTAATTCCTTCCAGTGGACTGGCGCAGGATTTAACCATAGCTTCTTCAAGCTTACTGAGGGTCATTCCACACCGGAATGTGCTGATTGTCATTTGACCGGTAATTATTCTGATGCCAACCCGGATTGTTATTCATGCCATCAGGATGATTACATGGCGACAACGAACCCGATACACTCAACCATGGGCTTCCCTACAACCTGCAATACCTGTCATACCCTTACCCCCGGGTGGATGCCTGCATCATTTACTGAGCATGACAGCCGGTCGTTCCCGATATATTCCGGTAAGCATAAGGGGACATGGACATCATGCACTGAATGCCATACGAGTCCTTCAGATTATTCTCAGTTTACGTGCCTGAACTGCCACGAGCATAACAAAGCCTCTATGGACAGCAAACATGACGAGGAAAACGGTTATTCATATACTAGTACAGCATGTCTCAATTGCCATCCGACAGGTGTGGCAGACGACAGAAGATGAAATGAAAAAAGCTGCAATTATATTGTGGAGCCTTTTTTTATTTATGGGGTTAAAGGGCCAATCAGTGACTGAGAACCTGGTCGGGAAGGTTTCGTTTGTGAGCTCACAGAATATTTATGTAAGATTCAAGTCGTGTGAAGGTATCTCAGTAGGTGATACACTCTATATCCCGGCAGGGGATAGCCTGGTTCCTGCCCTCGATTGTTAACAGCTTATCATCAGTTTCATGTTTATGCAGTCCGGTATCTGATCATCCTGTTCCTGTGGATCATGTAATAATTGCCAGGGTCAGGACTGACAAACCGATTAATGAAAAAGCTCCGCCTGCTGTTCTCAGTGATACCTCTTCACATCGGGAAATTAAGCCTGATTCAGTAAACCGTGGACTGAAGGCAGCTGAAAAGAAGCAAAAAGTATGGGGGAGTATCTCTCTGAATTCATATAATGATTTTTCAGATACTGATGTGCCTGACATACAGCGGTTCAGGTATACATTATCACTCAATGCACAGCGGATTGGCGGATCCAGGTTTTCTTTCGAATCTTATACCTCATTCAGACATAAAGCCGGAGAATGGCAGGAGGTAAAGAACGATCTTTTCAGCGCGCTGAAAGTATATAATCTCGCGATCAGATATGACCTTAACGAAACTACAAGCTTCAGTCTTGGCCGGAGGATAAATACCCGGATGGCAAGTATGGGAGCTACTGACGGGATTCAGTTTGAGAAATCCTTTAATAACTTTACTGTTGGTGTTCTTGCGGGGTCCAGACCTGATTATCAAAATTATAGCTTTAATCAGAGTCTTTTCCAGTATGGTGCATACCTTGCATACAGCACAAAGAGCCCCGGGAAGCGCACCGAAAGTTCAGTAGCCTACGTTGAGCAGACCAATGACTTTAAAACTGACAGACGATTTATTTACTTTCAGCATTCAAACAACCTGATAAAGAACCTGAATTTCTTCAGCACTGTTGAAATGGACCTGTTCAGAGTTGTTGATGACGTCGCTGAAAGCACATTGGATCTCTCAGGACTGTACCTTTCGCTCTCTTATAGAATTGGGGGAAAATTGTCAGTTAATGGTTCTTATGACGCCAGGAAGAACGTTACATATTATGAAACTTACAAAACATTCACTGACAGGATACTGGAGGAAAGAATGAGACAAGGTTACAGGTTATCGGTCAACTGGCGAATGGTAAGAAATATGGCTGTCGGAATTCATGCCGGTTACAGGTTCCTGAAAAATGATCCCTATCCCTCCAGGAGCCTTAATGGCTATTATACCTTTAGTAACATCGGAGGACTAAACCTTTCGGCAACGGTTACGGGCACCTGGCTGGAAACAAGTTATGTTAATGCCTCAATTGCCGGACTGAGTCTTTTAAAGGACTTTGCAGGAGGAAAGTTCCAGTCCGGTATCGGATACCGGTTTGTGGACAACCGGATTCCGGAAAATGAGATTGACCTTGTTCAGCATATAGGAGAGGTGAATATATATTGGCATATATTTGAAAAGATTTCATTTTCGGCAAATTATGAGGGTACATTTGAAAAGGAAAATGCCTTCCAGCGAATTTACATTCAACTTAGAAAAGGTTTCTGATTCTGTTAGAAATCCGGATAATGCATCTGTCATGTCACCCTCGAAAGAATGCAGGGCAAGAGGCCCAAAGCACATGAAAGGTTAAATTTTAAAATGCATTTTTGTTAAAAATGAGCAGATGATCATTTATAAGGGCTGTAGGTTTTTCTGTGGACTTGTTATGGTTGCAGTGGCTGCCTTTGACATGACCCTTTACGGTCAGACAGAGGTTCCGGCTTCTCCGTGGTCTGCCGGAGCTGATCTTGTAAGCAGCTACATATGGAGGGGCACCAGGCAGGGGAGCGGACCGCATATCCAACCTGCGATAGAGTTTTCAAAGGGTTCTTTTACAGCGGGCGCCTGGGGCACATTTGACCTGCACGGATATGAGGAGGTGGATATCTGGTTTGCCTTTGATCTTCCCGGCGGATTTACCATAGGCATGCAGGACTATTACCTCCCTGAGCTGCCATATTTCGATTACACTGCCACTGACGGAGCTCATGCCTTTGAGGTCAACCTCAACTGGGAGTCGGATAATGTCTGGCTGAGTGCGAACTATATCATCAACGAGGCAGGAGGAGTAGGGTCATACGGCAACGACCTGTATTTTGAAGCCGGATTTTCATTTGAATATCTCAGCGTTTTCATGGGTGCCGGTAGCGGGTGGCACACTGAGAGCGGAGGCTTCACCGTATGCAACCTGGGGCTGGAGGTGGGCCGTGAACTGGAGATCACTGATAAATTCTCTGTCCCTGTAACAGGGCAGCTCATTTTCAATCCCGACCGCGAGCAGCTTTTAATTGCAGTCGGATTTGCCTTCTGATTTCTGCTCAGCTGCCATTCACACCCCTTCATTCCTTCCATTTGCACCTTCATCCTCTTTTCTTTTAACACCCCTTGTCACAGCAATACTTTTGTTGCAAAGGTTTTACAGTTCTAACTTAAAATGAAAGTACAAATGAAGACAAAAGTATTAATCGCATTGGCAATGTTTGCCCTGTTATCAACAACAACAGATGCACAGGAAAAGGGGAGAAGGTTTGGAGTCGAAGTCAGCGGAGGACCATCATTTGCAACCAGTGACTTTGCTGAGGGTCTTAGAATGGGTTACGGCGTTGAAGGTACCATCCATTACAGGTTCATGCCATATGCCGGAATCTACGCAGGATGGGGAGAAAACTGGTTCAGCACCGAAACCTCATCGTCAGATACCAACAGGGACTATGAGGAGACAGGATACGTTCTGGGCCTGGAATTCAAATATCCCTTTAGGGGAAGCCGGTCCTCCTTCTTTCTGCGGGCAGGAGCACTTTACAACCACATAGAGGTTGAGAATGATAACGGTGACATATTGGAAGATACCGGGCACGGACTTGGTTATCAGGTAGCCGGTGGCATTGACATCGGTTTGGGTTCCGGCTGGAGTCTTACTCCCGGGGTTAAGTTTAACTCCCTGTCGAGAGAGACTGAGTCTGGAAGGGGCAATCGGACAACTTGATTATCAATATATACTCTGCACGAATCGGAATCATGAAAAGGTTCTGAACCAACAGTCCATGAGAGAGCGATATGTTTATCAAAAACATATTGCTCTTTCACTCGCTAAACCTCGCTTGAATTTAAAAAATCCGACAAGATGAATAGGAATAGTATTTTAATCTTAACTGCATTTCTGGTAATTTTTGCTTCGTGTGAAAATGAATCATATATCAATTTTGGGTTTGATTCCCCGATCAATAAGGATTCAAGAGGACAGCTGGTTGTCGATATTTCGCAGTCTTATGAAAGAATTTTCCTGAGTGGTTATATCAGGTTATCAGAAGGAGCTGTGGAGGTAATACTGATGAATCCGAATGGAGTTGCAGTGTTTTCAAAAATCACTGGTTGCTCCTGACGAATTGCATGTAAACCAAACATTCGAGGCAACCCGTGGCTTACTGGAAAATGGAATATACGAGCCGAAATGGCAAAGGGTATATTAATTTGCACATCAGTAATTTCTGATCCGGTAATACGAGCATGAATAATATATCTTCCCCTGCATACCTACTTCTGTTATTTTTATGGTTTATATTTTACCCTGTTACATTCAGAAGCAATCCATCAAATGAAGTTAAAAAGCATATTTCCAAACGCGAGGTTGTTGAGACTTCTGATATTCCTGTCATTTGGTCTTCAACTTATCGTATTGTCGCAAATGTATTTCTTTAAGGCAGATCTTTTCAGCGAACCATTCAGGTGTTTGTCCGCTTGCTGAGAGGAACTGTACTGACCTTTTTTGGCGGAGCCATACTTGCTTACCCATTCATTTCATTGGTTCGTTTCCTGAATATGAGAATGCCCTGGAGGAGGCATGCGCTTAAAAGACTTTTGATCCAGTTTCCGGTTGCTGTCCTGGGAGGTTTACTGGTTACTCCGGTAATACTGTTGCCTGCAAGCTGGTTTTTCGGATTGGAGAGTGACTTCCCGACACTTGTAAACAACGCATTTTACCTGGTGGTTCTTTCACTGTTTCTAATGATTGTGCTTGAAGCAGGAATCTACTTTGACGAAAGTGCCGAGTCTCAACTTGCTGCTCAAAAGCTGCAACAGGATCTTATCAGGGAAGCTTCGGACAAATCAAGGATCGAAACCCAAATGCTTATGGAAGAAGAGAAGAACAGACTCGCCCGGCAGCTGATTGATCAGGAGAAGCAGCTTAGCCACAGTCTGGAGCAGGAGATAAAAAAGGGGAACAGACAGCGTTGGAACTTAAAGAGAGCCGTGAGCAGCTTCAAAGCATCCTGTCGAACCTGCCCGGTGCTGCCTATCGCTGCTGTTTTGATGAAGATTATACCATGAAGTATATAAGTGAAAAGATCTTTGACATTTCAGGTTATCATGCTTCCGACTTTGTCGACAATGCAATCCGCTCATTTGCTTCAATTATTCACCCCGATGATCTTGAACTCTGCCGGAATAATCTTGCCCAGGCCTCTATGTCCGGGGCCCGCTACGAGTTTGAGTACCGGATAATTCATCGTGATGGCAGCATTGTCTGGGTTAACGAAAACGGGAAATACATTTACGATAACGAAGGCAAGCTGTCTTTTCTTGACGGAATTATCGTTGATATTTCACGACGAAAAGAGGCCGAACTGTCTGCAAGGGAGACTGAGAGAAACTACAAAGAGCTCATGGATTTTTTGCCTCAGACCATTTTTGAGCTCGATCTCGAAGGCAAAATCGTGTTTAGCAACAGGGCTGCGGATGATTTTTTCGGACCGATACCCACTGATCCTGAAAACAGGGCATCTGCACTTGACTATTTTATGAAGGAAGATGTTCCCCGGATTATTGAGAACTTTAAAAAATCGACGCAAGGCATTGCAACGGACCCAGTTGAGTATACTGCTATCAGAAAGGATGGCACCCAATGTCCTGTACTGGTTTTTGGATCTCCGATTGTACGCAACGGTAAAATTGTTGGCCGAAGAGGATTTATCATAGATATTTCTAAGAGAAAGCAATATGAGATGAAACTTCTTAAAGCAAAGGAGGAACTGGAGCAGGTAAACAATTCCCTGGAACAGGTGGTTGACAAACGTACAAGAGAGCTTACCATGGCCAATACCCAACTGCTGAAGGTTCAGAAAGAAAACCTGCAGTCACAGTTTGAAGTGCTGAAGCAGCAGGTTAACCCGCACTTTCTTTTCAACAGCCTGAACGTTCTCTCCTCGCTTATTAAGATCGATCCGGATCTGGCTGAATCGTTTACTGAGAGGCTGTCCAAGGTCTACAGGTATGTGCTTGAGAACAAGGAGAAAGACCTGGTTTCGCTCAGTACGGAACTGGAGTTCCTGAACGCTTACCTCTTTCTTCTTGAGATAAGGTTCATGAATAAAATTGTCATTGAGATTAAACATTGATAAATCGTACTACGATTTCCAAATCCTTCCGATTGCCATACAGTTGCTGATTGAAAATGCAATAAAGCATAATACCTTCTCAAAAGTCAGTCCTCTGAAAATCGAGTTATTCGTTGACAGGCAGCACAGGCTTAACATTGTCAACAACCTCAACGCAAGGGAGACGAAGTTTGCTTCGACCGGAGTGGGTCTTGAAAACATCAGCCGCAGGTATGCGCTTGTCTCTGACCAGAGCCCCGAGTTCACAAAAACGAAAGACCAGTTTATTGCCAGGCTTCCCCTGTTGAAATCTGAAAAATCTGAAACTGAATAATAAAATCAAAATGAAAGTTGTAATTATAGAAGACGAAGCCTTTGCAGCTTTGCGATTGAAAAAAATGATACTTGATTTTAATCCCGAGATCAAAATTCTTGCCGAACTCGAATCGGTTGCCGAATCTGTTAAGTGGTTTAAGGCAAATCCCGAACCCGATCTGATTTTTCTGGATATTCACCTTGAGGACGACCTCAGTTTTGCCATTTTTGACCAGGTGAATATCTCAAGTCCTGTCATCTTTACCACTGCGTTTGACGAGTACGCAATCAAGGCCTTTAAGCTCAAGAGTATCGATTACCTGCTGAAACCCATAGTTCATGAAGAACTGGCCGCTGCTCTTAAAAAGTATGAGCAATTCAGCGGGTTACACCCAAATTCAGTTGATCTGCAATCGCTTTACAACCTGCTCATCAACAAGGAAAATAAGTATCGTGAACGGTTCTCGGTAACAGTTGGCGCCAAAATAAAGATGTTTGAGGTTTCAGAAATTGCCTACTTCTTTGCCCTCGGTAAGGGTATATATTTCCGGACCTTCCAGGGGAACTCGTATAACGTGGATTTCACCCTCGATAAACTCGAAGAGATGCTTAATCCAAAGGTTTTCTTCCGGATTAACCGTAAATACCTGGTTAACATCTCCTCTATAGCAAATATGGTTGCTTACTCACGTTCGCGTGTTAAACTGGATCTTAAGCCCAAAGCCGATGATGAACTCGATACTGTGGTCAGTATTGATCGCTCTGCTGATTTCAGGAAATGGATCAACGGCTAGATAGTCTTTTGTACCCGGAACCTGGTGTTTGAGATTTTTGTATGCCAACGAATTATTAATAATATAACAATGCAGGGACAAATTAACAGGATGTCAAATAATTGCACTTATGCTGTTCTTGTAAGCAGACTATTGTTGTTTCTTATTTTTCAGGCAGTCATTGCAATCTTCTTAAATTCGTGGGAAGCTTCTGAAAAATACTGGCTGCTCACAGCCACACTTACCAATATTGTAAGTATTGCACTATTATTTTTTCTCTTTCGGAGGGAGGGGCAAAACTACCCGGGCATTTTCAGGATAAACAGGTCCCTGTTTAAAAAGGACATCCTGATATTTTTGGGGATTATCCTTATATCCGGGCCCCTGGTCTTTGGCCCGGGATACTTTTTAAGTCTTCTCATCTGGGGTGACCCGGACATACCGACTGCGATGATGTTTCGTCCGATTGAAAGCTGGATGGTTTATGTCCTGATGGTTGCTTTTCCCTTAACAATTGCATTCGCTGAGTTGGCTACATATTTTGTCTATGTAATGCCCAGGCTGCAAAGCAGGATGAAATCAAAATGGCTGGCTCTCCTGATTCCGGTTTTATTCCTCTCTGTTCAGCATTGCACTCTGCCATTCATTCCTGATCTCAGTTTTATTCTTTACCGTGGACTGGTCTTTTTACCATTCGCATTTCTTGTAGGAATTTCAATTTCCATTCGGCCTTCACTTTTCCCCTACTTCGCAGTATTTCATGGGATAATGGATTTCGGTACTGCCATGATGTTCTTAATTGAACCCAGGTAACTCATTTCACCTCCATTCAGATTCAACCGGTAAAAACCGGCATTTACCGCCATAAACAGCACCTTAATCATCTTATTCTTTTCCTGCATGAAGAGAGCAGGTAATTTTGATGCTGTTTTGAGAGTAATGACAGAGAAATCTTCATGATAAAGAACGACAAAGCTAAAATGAAACGGGCTCATATTTCATCAACCATTCGAAAAGGAGGTGCAACCATGCTTATTATTCTGTTAATCTTTATAACTGCTATACTTATTCTCACGGGTGTACTTTTTGCAATGAGTCCGGGAAAAGTTGAACCTTTCCTCGATAAAAACGGGAATTTCATGGAGGGCAGTATTTCCGAAAAAATCCGTATAAATATAAATGGAGTAGAGCAGGGGATGTTTATCCAGGGCAAAGATTCCACGAACCCGGTTCTGCTATACCTTCATGGTGGTATGCCGTTTTATTTTCTTTCTAAGAAATATCCTGCGGGTCTTGAGGACTATTTTACCGTGGTTTGGTGGGAGCAGCGCGGTTCCGGAATGTCATACAGTGCCAACATTCCGGCTGAGTCTATAACCCTTGAGCAGATGATATCCGACACAAGGGAGGTGACGGATTACCTGCGAATGCGCTTCGGACAGGATAAAATTTATCTCATGGGGCATTCAGGGGGAACCTTTATTGGTATTTATGCGGCCGCGCAAATGCCTGAACTGTATCATGCATACATCGGCGTGGCCCAGATGTCACATCAGCTTAAATCTGAAAAACTGGCATACGAATATATAGTTGCAAAATACAAGGAGAACGGAAACACGAAAATGGTCCGGAAACTTGAATCAGCGCCTGTCTCCATGACGGAGGGTACACCACGTTCATACCTTTCGGTGCGCGATGAGGCAATGCACAGCCTGGGTGTAGGTACAACACGTGACATGAATTCCGTAATTACCGGTGTTTTTTTGCCGTCACTTACCTGCAGGGGGTACACTTTGATGGAAAAGGTCAATATGTGGCGCGGCAAAGTGCATTCCGGCGTTAGCTGGCTTTGGGAGACGATTCTTGTCACGGATTTGACCGTGCAGGTGACGGAGCTCGATATTCCGGTTTATTTTTTTCATGGTATTTATGATTACACGGTCTCTTACAACCTGGCAAAAGACTATTTCGAAAATCTAAAGGCACCTTTGAAAGGGTTTTACACATTTGAACACTCTGCCCATAGTCCGGTATTCGAAGAACCTGATAAGATGAAAAAAATCTTACTGACCGACGTTTTGACTGGAAGCAACAGTCTTACTGATAAAAAGTAATATTATGAGTATGAAGAATAAATCGTTAAATCCTTTAGCCCTGACCTTCTTTGCCAGTGGAATCTGGGATACAGTAGCAGCCTTTCTGTACTTTTTCGTTATCGGTTCCGGCCGAATCATTGATAATCCACCGATAGATCCCTTTTTTGCAGTATTTCTGGGATCATTCTTTATTTGTTTTGCCTATCTGCAATTTTTATCGGCATTCAATATAAAACGTTACGCTTTTAATGTGGGCTGCCTGATTATCGGAAGAGTTTTCTATGTTATCCAACTCTATACTTATATGAGTTTTGTAACCGATTTCCCATCAACCTTTTGGTTTACAGGAATAATTGACGGTTTGTTTACCATTTTGTATGTAATTTTTGCTTTCCGGGGTGGGTTAAGTATGCGTGAGTTGTTTCTTCCCCAAAAAATAGTTGCGGCCTGAACTGTAACATTCATTGCTTCATCCGCTTTTTTATCACTCTCATTCTCTCATTTAACACCCTCGTAACCTTATCTTTTTTTGCCTTCTGCGTGGTGGCTATTTTTGTCTCATCGATTGATAGTTCAGTCTTAAATACTTCGAAAAATGAAAACAAAATTGCTTCTTCTGTTGGCTGTGTTCTCAATGATCTCCTTTGGAGGCATTGCACAAGGTTTGGAAAATGAATCCGGGTTTGGATTTGCCGGGTACACATCATTTGTTTTTTCGAACAATTACGAACCATGCAGGAACCCGAACCATGGGAATGAAAGGAAATTCAATTTCGCCTTTATTCCGACATCAGAAAACGGATCTCAAGGTGTCGCCAACAAAATGACGTGTACAGATGAAATTACTGTTGAACTGGTCGAAATGATATTTGAAATGGTGAAGGAATTCCCGGAAGGTACTGAAGTCTCAATTGCATTTATAAATCATGGCAGAGTGTTTTTATATGGACTTAAACGACAGAATAACAGCATAATAAACATTGATAATCATTCTTCTGTTTTTGAGCTTGCACAGGAATTGACATTTACAATGAATGAGAACGAGACAATTGGATCAGGCTGGGTTAAATGTAAGGCACGATCAGGAGAGAATCCTTACCGTCACAAAAGAGTTAAAAGAGGCTACACATCGGCAATGGCGATCGACATTAATAATGAAACAGGAATTGTAATTCTTTCAAATGTTTCCGGATTTGGTAAAAAGACGGGGAATATTGATACTTTGTGTTTTGATTTACTGGCTACACTTTCGGAAGACAACCAATAATACTGAACCTCAATCAAGAATAAATGCAGACGAAGGAACTACAGCACAAGCTTCAGGAAGCATATTCCATAAAAAACCTCAATAACATTTCCCTGACCCTGATAAATCTGTACAGGGCCGGCAACTTTGCGACCCTGCAAAAGATTTCAGAACTGATCAGCGACTTCGTGACTGTTACGATTAAAGATGACGGGAAAGGTTTTTCCAAACTTATGATGCTGTATCATCCTGACAGGGCAGGGTACCATTTAAATGAAATTAACAGGCTCGCGGGAGAAAATAGTCTTGACAGATTGCTGGAATATTCTCATATACTGAAGCTTGAGCGGATTGAGGAGATTGCTGTTGCACTGAATAGTTATGAAGACATCGATTATTCTCCTGTTTATGAATGGGATATGGAGACTGCAGGATTTACAATTATCAATGATTCCGAGCCCGTCGACATTATAAAAACAAAAACAAATACAAAACGAGTCGGATATTCCTTTTACGATGCGATCAAAATCAGAGAGTACGGGCATACGGACATCGATTATCCTTCAATTTATCTTGAAGAATCAGAAGAATTTGAATTATCATCATCTGACATTAACGATCTTTATGGGGTACAGTTTTGCATCAATGCCAGAATCATTGATGTATCAGACAACAGGATTTCAGATATTACACCCCTTTTCGGGCTGATAAAGCTGGAGGAAATGAATCTTTCTGATAACCGGATTGGATATCTCGACGGAATAGGTAATCTGGTAAATCTGAAGAGTATCCTGCTATCAGGCAATTATATCGATGACCTTTCACCTCTTTTCGAACTGCCAATGCTCGAATATGCTGATCTGAGAGATAATAAGATTAATACTGAACAAATTAACGCATTAATCGAGTCGGGGGTTGTAGTAGATTTCTAAGAGTTGAGATAATGCAATTGGGGTTGTCATGTCTAAGTAATTTAATATTTTTGTCCTCTGCCCGGTATGTCCGGTTGTGTCGGGAATAAAGAAAGCCAGTCGTCAGCGGGGAGATTTAATATTAAAAGTCAGGACAACTTCAGATCATGAAAATGAGAATAATAAAATACTTTACGCTTGCACTAATGCTGGCAACCACATCATGCGAGAACCTGGGCGAATATCAGGATGAGGTTTACAAGGCACCCTGCAAGGTGGTTGTGGAAGTCGATGCATGTGGTATTAAAGACATTGGTCACAACCTTGGATGGCTGAATACGATCATTGTTACCTCGCTGACTGACCAGACCAGGAATTATGTTGGCAGGATCTGGTGTAAGGAATACAACGGGCAGGATTTTATTATCACCGACATGCCCCTTGGATCGGCCGGTGGCACTTACAATACATTCACCTGCACAGGTGAAACTGCTTCAATAGGTGATCAGAGTTTTTACAGCTCACTAACTGACCGAGACATAGTCTGGATCAGCTATTGTCCGCAGCCAGGTGTAGAACAATGACCCCTTATCAGGTAATTCGGTAATTCACCCTTGGTTAACATTTTCTGTTTACAACCTGCTTCTCTGGATTAGGCGGATAATTTATCAGCCTATGCAGTCAACCTCCATCAATAGAGTTAACGGTTCCGGTAATGAAGCTGCTTTCATCGCTGGCCAGAAATACTGCCAATGCCGCAATCTCTTCATTTTTGGCATAGAGGCCCAGGGGAATGGCTTTCTCGAAGTTGTCCTTTGCAGCTTTTGCTTCTCCCGGGGCAAAACCTTCCTCCAGCGAGCGCATCATACCAACTATGGCATGTTTACTTGTTACTTAATGATCATTAGGAAGTACATAATTCACATTGAAGAGGCTTGGAGGGCGCCTTAAAAGATTTAACTTGGTATCCATGATCACAAGCAGAATTATTTGCACTTTAATAAATTGATGAATTACAAGAGGTATTCTTTTAAAACCAATGGATTATTATGGAGTTAAACTATTATACAATACCTAAAGTACTGCCACCCAGGGAGAAACTGAAATATCAACAGGAAATTCCAAAGATTATTTGGCAAACGATGAAATCGAGTCAGGTACCTGCAATTATGAAAGAATATTCAGAAACCTGGATTGAAAATAACCCGGAATATGAGTACAGATTCTTTGATGATGATGATATGATTGACTTTGTAAGCACCGATTTTCCTGCTTACCTGGAAGCTTTTAAGAGGATAAAATATGGTGCATCGAAAGCTGATCTGTGGCGATATTTGATAATGTATAAACACGGCGGCGTATATGCAGATATGGACTGTCGGTGCATCAATCCATTACGGCTGTGGATCGATCAGGGAGCCAGGTATGTTACTCAATTAGGCATCAATAATGACTTTTGCCAGTGGCTGTTAATTAGTATTCCCAAAAACCCAATATTTTTAAAAGCCGCTCAAAAGGCATTACAAAATGTAGAGCAGAATATTTATCAGGCAGCATATCATGGATTTGAAGTTACTGAAGGACAACTGGCCATTAGAGTAAAAGAACCGGTTAACAAAGTAAACGATAAGGTGTTTGGCCTTGCAGGTACGGCAGTTTTACAGGAAGCAGCGGAAACATGTTTCCGTGAAGGATTGCTAACAGATTTTTTATCCCATATTCAAATCGTATGTGTTTCCGGAGCTATATCCTGTCAAATGAATGGTAATGTAGCCCATGACTCAGCACACCCAGTCTACAGGAATGCACTTAAAATGCTAAAAACGCCCCATTATGACCGGTTTGTCTCAAGGATCTTAAGAAGATTTCATGCTCTGTTAGGCAGGAATTAATCAATTTTAGGGGATAACTCCTTAATTGGTCAATATATGGTTACCTTTAGTAGTCAAGTACACAATCACAGGTCATACAAAATATAATATCAATAATTATGAAACGCGCACTGGCATTCCTCATCTCAATCACAATGCTGATATCGGCATCTGCTCAAACGAAATCGATAAAATCAACACCACCACTATCCGATTCTTCTCCTCAAAGTGCAGGGATGTCTGAAGAAAGATTAGCGGCAATAGACAATATGTTAACGCAATCCATCGAAAAAAATCAAATTCCCGGTGCGGTTGCATTAGTTGCCAGAAATGGAAAGATAGTTTACTATAAAGCTTTCGGTATGGCTGATAATGATACCAAAAGGAATCTGAAGCGTGATGATATATTTAGAATAGCATCACAAACCAAGGCCATTACTTCTACTGCAGTAATGATGCTATGGGAAGAAGGCAAATTCAGACTGGATGATCCAATTTCAAAATATATTCCAGAGTTTAAGAATGCACAGATTCTTGACTCAGTAAATGAAATTGATACAACTTACTTCACAAGTCCTGCCAAGGAAGAAATTACAATTCGACATTTGTTAACTCACACATCAGGAATAGGATATGGCATCATCGATAATGGTCAATTCAGCAAAATATACCAGAAAGCAGGGATCATTGATCTATTTGCCACTACACCCATAACAATTGAAGAAAACATTAAGAAGTTGGCAGAGCTTCCATTACATCATAATCCCGGGGAAAAATTCACATACAGTCTGGGTCTTGATGTTCTGGGTTATTTAATAGAAATTTTGTCCGGTAAGCCATTAGACGAATTTTTTCAGGAAAGGATTTTCGAACCACTTGGCATGAATGATACATATTTTTACTTACCCGACTCAAAAAAATTCAGACTGGTACCCGTTCAAACTTTCAGGGATGACAAATGGATCAGATATACAAATAAATATTATGATGCAGATTATCCGATAAAAGGTTCTGAAACATTCTTTTCAGGAGGTGCCGGGCTTTCAAGCACAGCAAAAGATTATGCTACTTTTTTGCAGATGTATTTGAATAATGGCGAGTTAAATGGAGTACGCCTTCTAAGCAGGACAACAGTACAAGTCATTATGGCGAATCAGATCGGAGATCTGCTTGGAAATTCCGGAGCAGATTATGGTTTGGCTTTTGGTGTACTTAATCAGGAAGGACAAATCATGGGTGGAAGAGGCAGTATTGGTACTTTTAACTGGGGAGGCTATTTTAATACGCAGTATTTTGCCGATCCCAAAGAAAACATCATCGGAATTCTGATGAAACAAACGCAGGATATCAAAGGTGATGAAACCGGATGGAAATTTCGTCAACTTGTTGGACAGGCAATAGATGATTGAAAACCAGGCATGGATTTCATCAATTGTATCAAGATGGTGGACGGTCCGGACGGGAATGACTTCAGCGTCCGGTTGGCGCATCGGTCGGATCCTCTGGTCCACAGGTTACATGCAAACAATTATCAATAAATCCTTGCTGGCATTTGTTTGAATTCAAACATTAACTTTATTTCCGGGCAGCACCGCCAATTTATCAGACAACAGATTTCTACATTTACCTTCACAATTTTCTGCCATTTTGGGACGCAGAGAACAATCTTTGGGACGCAGAGAACAATCTGTTAGAAAACTAAGATCGAACTTTACGGATATACAGTCAGTATAGAGTTGACTTGAGCTTTATGCTGGTGTGAATTTGTATTAGAAACAATTAAGTTCATACATGAAGCATATTAAATCATTACCGGGGTTTCTTCTGCCTCTTATGGTTGCGATACTCTTGTTCAATACCCGATGTGCCACAACAATTGTAAGAGAACTTCGCCCGCCGCCTTTAATTCCAGTAGACTCGTCAATTAACGATGTCAAGGTACACATGAAAGATGGTTCACTGTACGTACTTAAGGTGTTTGATATGGATAATAATTCTGATACTGCCTTTGGGTTTGGCACATATTACGACCAGTACCGCAACGTGATAAAGTTTAACACTGATCCATCAGGCCAGTGGATTGCTGATAGGTTTCTCATACCTATCCCTGATGTTGCCCTGGTTGAGATGAATAAATTAAAGAACAAGATGGCAGGCAAAATCATAGGTATAACACTGGTTTCCGCCGCCACTATCGGGGTCACAGCCTACTGCCTGGCAAATCCCAAGGCATGTTTTGGATCATGCCCCACATTTTACTCATGGGATGGAACTGATACAACGCTTATAGCTGAAGGATTTTCATCAAGCATTTTAAGGCGGTATGAACAGGAGGACATTGACATGCTTTATTCGGCAAGTTCAACGGATAACTCCTTCAACCTCCGACTGACTAATGAAGCACTTGAAACTCATGTTATCAGATATGCCGATGTCATGGTATTACCCCGGGGCGATGCAGACCGGGTATTTGCTACCGAAACAGGCGAATTTTTTCATACGTATGATATTGCAGCACCCCTGGCATGCCAGTCCCCTGAGGGCGATTGCCTCGAGAAATTAAGACTGATGGATAAACGGGAAAGGTACAGCCCGTCTGATCCCGAAAACCTTATTGCAAAGGAGTCTGTTGAAATAACCTTTAGCGACGTGCCGCTGGGAGAACTTGGGTTTATTATTGGATGCAGACAGTCATTCATGACAACTTATCTCTTTTATCAGGGATTAGCTTACCTCGGCAAATCGGCAGGCTACTTCGCTGCGAAAATTGAAAGCGGAGACAAATTACTGCAGCGTAAATTTGACAGGATAAAGGACCTTCTGGGTGCTATAGAGGTTTTTGTTCAGGATCCGCATGGAAGGTGGATCAGCGCCGGAGAAATTGCAGAGTCAGGACCTCTTGCCTCAGATGTACATCTCATTAAGGCTGCCCGATGAGTTATGTTCCGAAAATCTGAATATCAGGCTGCGGATGACCAAAGGGTTATGGAGGATTGATTATGTAGCCATTGGCAGACTGGGACAGGAGATTGACCCTATCGTCGTTGAGCCGGCAGAGATAGTGGTAAAAAACAGTTCGGGAATAAATACCCCTCCTTTCCTGAAAGATCCACAGAGACCTCTTGTCACTCTTCCCGGTGATGTGTATGAAATAAAGTACGATATCCCTGATGTAGGCGGATCCGTATGACCTGTTTTTAAAAAGCAGGGGATATTATCTGGAATGGATCAGGGAACCATGGCTGCAGGAGGAGAACCATGTCAAGGCAGCGCTTTTCTTTGGACTACCTAAACTATATATGAAGAATGCCGGTGACGAATTCAAGAAAGCAGAAACAACCCTGGAGGAGTGTTTCTGGAAGAGCAGATATGTCGGAAAAAACTAATTTGATTTTGTTGTTGTTTTTCTGCCTGACGGTCATGCCGGGATGTCAGAAACCAATGATCCCCGCGAGCTACATGCGAAAACCGGTTGATGCAACTATGAGTATCAAAGGCAGCTGGATTGTTTTAAATACCCATAACGATACACTCCCCCTTGCTGAGAAAAGCATTTCAGGTGAGTTGATGGCTATTCAGTCAGATACTGTTTATCTGCTTACTGATTCAACTCTCATGGCGCTCAACAGGAACATGATCAGTTCGGCTGTACTGTACCTTTTCAATCCTCAATCTGCGACAGCGCCAGTCATTGCAGGATTATTTTCTATGCCTTCCGTTTTCGGAGCAATTATTAAAGATGACGGGGCATTTTTACTCCTTGGAGTACCTTTACTGATTACAGGAGCGGTAATGGGTTTAAATGAAAGTGGCGGGTATGTGATGAAATATCCGGATAAATACCCCCTTAACGACCTGAATAAATTTGCCCGATTCCCGCAAGGATTGCCATCGGGACTGGATCCGGAAAAACTGCACCTGAAGTGAGAGAGGGGGGCGGTGATTTACATTTAAGATAATTGATTTTGGCACGCATGGAACAATCTTTTGAACGTGCAGACAAACAGGTTAAGAAACCAATCCCGAACTTTACATAACTATACCGTAACAAACTAAATCGTCTTCGTCATGAAAAAGCTCTTTGTCACTGTTGCTGGTACTGATGCCAATATCTTTGTCTTCTCAGAATATGGATATTGACATTCTCAAGTCAATTCATTCGCCTGAACCCCTTCCTTCTGATGATTTCTTCAGGTTTGTATCTGATGCCAATTTCTATGTGTATGTCGGTACTCCTGTCACCATGGCTGTTGTCGGATTGGCAGGACGTGACAATGAGTTACTGCGCGACGCTGCTGCGATGGCAGCGGCAACGGCAGTAGCCTACGGTGTCGCTTTAGGTTTTAAATATACCGTTAAGCGTGAAAGACCATTTGTTGCTCATCCTGAAGATTTTGCCGATAAAACCGGGCACGACTACAGCGACAGCTATTCATTTCCCTCCGGCCATTCCACAACGGCTTTTGCCGTTGCGACGTCACTCTCTCTTGATTATCCGAAATGGTATGTCATTGTGCCTTCGTATGCATATGCCGGCACTGTGGCTTATTCACGGATGCATCTGGGTGTTCACCATCCTTCTGATGTGCTGACAGGGGCCATAATCGGATCGGGGTGTGCTGTTCTGTCACATTTTGTCAGTAACAAGCTGAACAAACGATAAGTGAGATTGCGCAACTTATCAAACTGATAGCGTTGTGGACGGGATTGCCCTCTGCGCAGGCTGGCGCATCGGTCGGACCCTTTCATCCTGAGGTTACCTTGCAGAAAAACAAAAAATGATGCAAGCTAAGATATGATTCTTCCTTGAATCAATATACTTCATTTTGATTTTGAAAATGTATTCATTTTCGGTTTTTTAAATTATTGTTACTTTAAACTTCTCCAGATATCTTCAATTTTGTTCTGCCCGAATTCTTAATTCCTCAAGATTTTTTTGCATTCCCTCCTTTAGTGATTTGAGCATCATTGATGAACCTAATCCCTTCAACGATTCTTTAACAACTACCTTTGTTTGTCCGTTTTCTTCCTTAAGGTACCAATTGTGAACAGCTTTTATCCACCAGATTCTCCCTGTCCAGCCAATCTCCGAATCCGGATTTACAGTATGTAGCTGCGATTTAATGTTTAAACCACCGCCTTTCCAGGTGAATTTTTCCCCAACTTCAGTACTGCCTTTTATTTCTGCTTTTGTAACACTGCTTTGCCATTGGGGCCAGCCATTAATGTTTGAGAGGATCTCAAATACATGATGTTTTGGTGAGTTTATTGTTATTTCCGAAGTGGCATAACATTTTGCTGTTGAATCTACTTCTTTTTTCATCGTTTTAGCATTTAAGTTTGTGGATATAGTAAAAAGAAAAAGTGCTATTGAAGTAAATTTTTTCATATGTCATTTTTATTTAATTGAAAGATGAGACAATATTTAATCTGTTATGCTATAGTTGTTTACTAGCATTATTAGCTTCAAGAGTAAATAAATTCACTTTTTGCAATATAATGACCAACAAAATACCTAGAGAATAACACGTAGCTAAAACATAATTTTCCATGCCCGTTTCTTTAATAGGATTAAAGCTTATGAGATTTGTAAAGCACTGGTAGGCAATATTGGTTCCCCAGTGTATCCCCAGAGTAAGCCATAAGGTACCAGTTTTAACATAGCACCACATGAGCAAATAACCAAAAATAAAAAGGTAAAGTAACACATCGGGTTTTGTTAATCTGAAAATGTGATTCAACATATAAACTGCTGCAGATATCAGAATCAGCCATTTCATGTTCCGGGTTGCAGGCCAGAATGCCCGCAAATAGCCTCGAGTCAGAATATCTTCAGCTAATGAAGGCAAGAGTGTTCCTATGGAGAAGATAAGTGTTTGTAAAAGTATTTGTCCCCAGTTGAAGTGAAGAGAAAGTCGGGTCCACCCGAATAAAACAGGAAACAGATTTGCCGAAGCGGCTAGAAAAATCCCGATGATTAATCCTTGGATTAAATTACCCCAATTTTTCCTGAAAGAATAAAATCCGTAAATTCTAAATCCATTGCGGTGCCATCGTCTGCCTATATAAAAAGAGATAATAGCAAATATAAGCATCCCTAGTTCGAGGACCAAAATTAATGGTTTTTGATAATGGTTCTGCAGAAATTCGGGAAGATGATATACCAGAAACAAAATTACAAAACCCTTAATTCCATACAGAATTCCCGGTTTGCCTGAGTTGATATTACTATTCACATCACTTTGCATTCTACCGAATTTGAAATGCGATAATATTATAAGTGGTACTTCCTGATGTATATTTTAATTGCTTTTTCCAAATCAACCGTATTTTCCAAAAACGGAATATGCCCAACGTCGCTTTTAACAAGAATCATATTTGGGAAATTTACACCTTTATAATTCTCTGGTCCTGCCATCCAATCCTTATTGCCGGTAAAGAAAAGAACCGGCATTTTCATTTTCGGAGCCAGTGGTTTGAAATCTGCCCAGTATTCTTTTATTGATAAGCCCTGTCTTCCCAAATCGTAATTCCAGTTTGGGAATTCGTCGTAAGAGGCATCCATAATTTTATTGTTCTCTTCCTTATCAAATGCCATTTTCCAATTCAGGTTCTTTGAGTTAAGCTGCCCGATAATACCCATAAGCCGCTCGAGAATGGCAATTGAATCATTCATGTAAATATTATCAGGAGGTAGATTCAAAAATTCGCAGGCCTTAGGAATCCAGCTTTTAGAAAAGCTTTCGGTCATATTTAGAGTGCAGTTTATCATGATCATGCCTGAAATTACATCCGGGTGTTGATCAGCATAACCCATTTGTAAAATCCCCCCAAAAGAATGCCCCAAGGTGAGCCAATATTTTATTCCCAATGACCGGCGCACTTCTTCAAAATCCTTCACCATTCGTTCCATCGAATAGTTATTGTCCTTTGGGCTAGTGGATCGTCCAACGCCCCTTTGATCGAGGTAGATCATTTTAAAATGTTGTTCCAGCTCAGTGCCAAAGAACTTCTCCACCCAATAACTTCCAGACCCCGGACCACCATGAATATATAAACAGGGAGTCCCATTTCCTTTAACATTGACATACAATTCAACACTATCACTTGTTAATACAAATTGCTCCTGAGCCCTAATATTCAAACCTATAAGATTCAGAAAAAGAAAAAGGTAAATTGTTTTCATTACGTTGTACTAGAGATTGATACAATTTTTATATTCATTGAGATCAGTATTGATGGTTCTTACATTAGCGAAAAGCTTCTCCAGCAATATAGGTATCAAAGAATTCCTGAAACTTTTGAATTTTATTATCCCTTAATTTTTATCAGGTGAACAAAATCTGATTCGTAAACCTTACCGGTCGGTTTAGCCAGACATTTCATATAACCAGCTACTGCGACAGTATCGATTATCGTTAGAAATTGTTTGGGTTCAAGTATCAAGATATCTTCAGCTTCCTTTCCGATATTTATCCATTCCATAAAACCGGCATGGCCTGTTCTTGTTCCTCCTGCCGGGTTAAAAGGATTTTCAGGTTCTCCCCATTCTACATCATCACTTAATAAACCTAAAATTGTATTAATCTCTTTTTTCATAAAAGCGTTGTACAATTGTTTTACGATTGTCGATTTTGACGTTGTCTTCTTTCATAATTTGAATTTTTTATATTCATTCTTCTGTTAATGGATATTTACTAAAAGCCTCTCCAAAAGTAAAGAATACTCCATCCTGATCTTTTCCTCTGTCCATAGTCCAGTCTTAATGCTACATTATCGTTTATTGCAAAACGAATTCCTCGCACCGTAACTTAGCAAGCACCTTATCCAGTTTTTCAGCGTCACTTACGTCCCCTTCATCAACAAAGCAAACGCCTGAAAACTTTTTATAGACAGGGAATCTGAATTCCGTCTGAACCGAATAAAACTGTTTTCCCCTGAAGCGGTTGGAATAATATCCTCGTCAATCTTTCAGCGCCACCAGGGAATATCGGAATAAATAGGAAGGGTTTCCAAAACTGGTTCCTGCCTGATAAACGGGCTGCAAATACATATTTTGAAGTGTATATGTAATGGAAATATCTGAAATCAGCTCCCAAAAGCCCTGCATTGCCGTTGTTTGAAGATAGTGAGGCTGGATATATTTTCGTAAAGTAAACAGAACCATAAAAACCTAGTTTTGTTGAACCCGGATTGTCACGTGTATCATAAATCAAACTCATTCCCAATCCGAGATTCTGTTCATCAGGAAAAAGTCGTCGATTCAGGGTTCTCCATTTTCATCCTGAACCGAAGTTTCTTTTCTGGCTCGGAAATCACCAAAAACTGTGGCTTTAAAATGATTGGGTAAGCTGTAATATAAATTCAGGCTTCACAAAATACCGGTTCGAAAATAGTTCATTGTAATTTTCTCCGGAAGTCGTGTCGTTTTCACCAAAATAGTATTGCGGAAATGTGCTGAAGGTAAATGGCACTTTAAAATCTGTGTTCTTAAATATTCCATAACGCATATAGCTTGACTGAATCTGAACCTTGCCAGGTATTGTGGCCATTACCTGAACATCCCCATAACTTGCAGGAGTAGTTAATGGATAGATAAAACCTGCAGCGCCGAATACAAATCCTGTTGAAGGATCATAACCAAATACCGGACTGATTGTATAATCGTATGGATTTATCTTCCCTTTTGCCGAAAAATCTTCTGTGGACAATTTCTCATTCTGGTCATAAACTTTTTTCCCTCCTGAATATGTCTGTTCAACCTTGCAATTATACAAATCCATCGGGCTTTTGTTAAAGATATCTGCGGTCGAGAACAGCAAAATCGGCAACATAACCTGGAGAAATCTTCCCAAAAAGGTTTTCTTCACTCAATACCCAGGCTCCGTTTGCAGTATAAGATTTCACGGCTTCCTGAATGGTAAGTGTTTTATTCTCAAAACCTTCAAGAGGAACACCATCAGGCATTTTACCTGAAACGTTAACAGCCATATTGGGGAATGGATTCAATCCATCAATAAATTTGTACTTGACGAAACTGGTATCCATACCATAAGGGAAATCGCTCGACAATGCACCATCGATCACATTATATTTTAAGCGGGCATCCAGGAGTTCATCCTCTCTGAGTTTAATATTCGAATTACTGTATTCCCTAAGCAGAGTGGGATAATCAAAGCTTTGCGAAGCCAAAATTGTTACTGATGCTCCCAAATTCTTCAGCTCTTCTAATTGCTTATCAGTGCAGTATCCGGCATGGTCAATCACATGTCTCCGCAAGTTGTTTCTTGTGCCAAGTTCATCAAGGGCATCAATAATATTTTGAAGTCCTTTCTCACCCTGAACATGAAAAGCAAATTTATCATCCGGATGAAGCAGCAGATATTTTTTTATTTCATTTTTATCCAGATAGACGGTGCCGCCAGGTTCCATATTCCCGGTCATGCCAGGTGGAACGGAAAGTGACATGTCTTCAAATAGTTTAATGAGGTGATAATGAACCCTTTCAAAATCATTTTTAGGACCAATGAACCCCAGCTTCTTAACCCCCATCGGTTTCATTAAACTTGTAGTCTGGTCAATGCGGCCATAACTTCTTGTCCAGATACGCAGTTCAAGGTCTCCTTCTCGTTGGAGGGTTTGATATATTTTCATGTTAAACGGAGAAAAAGTGTTGTCTCCTAGTGTTGTAATACCATATGATAATGCTAACTCCTGGCCTTTTTGTATTGCTTTTTCAATTGTTTGTCCCGAATATTCTGAACCGACTCTTTTCAAGGCCTCCATTGCAGCTGCTTCATATAACCAACCGTCTGATTCTCCATTTTTTGCTATCCCAATTGTACCATCTGTAATTATTGTCCTGGAATTAAATCCAAGTTTTTTCAATCCCAGGGTATTGGCAATAGCTGCATGACCGCTTCTCAGGAAGATTATAGCGGGTGAATGAGGAATAAGGGAATCGAGAAATTTACGGGGGGAATCAATTTCAGAAAGAGCAGAAAAACCCAGGTCTCTTGCTACATAATATCCATCCAACAATTGATTCGACGTAGATTTTATTTTTTTTGCCAATTCGTTTGTATTCCGGACATCACTTAAACTTATTTGAAGGAGACCCAAGGATCCGTCTATGAAATGAATATGACTGTCAATTAACCCTGGGATTATGGTCTTTCCATTAAGATTTACACGATTGTCAAAGGTAGAGATACTATCAGGATCAAGATTGGTTCCTGTAACAGAGATCTTACCATTTTTTACAATAAAATATCTGATAAAAGGATGAGCAGTATCTGAAGTAAAAATATTTCCGTTATAATATAATGTAGTTTGTGGAAAAATATCCTGGAATGAAATATACATCAGGAATAATACTAACCCTGTTTTATGAATGATATATTTACCGGGTAAGATTGTTTTATTCATTGCTCTTTATATGTTAAGCCCCTGTTAACGAAACGACTAACAGAGTAAATTAATAAATAAATGCAGTTTTGTATTTCCTAAACAAAATATGTTTTAAAAGGTTCAGATGACAGATAAAATTTTAAGATTTCTTTAACAAACTTTCTAAATAATTGATTGTTTTACGATTCAAGTGGTTTAACAAAATATGATAAGAATATGAAAAGTTTAAAATCAGAATCAGACTATTCAGCAATCACAGGATTAGCATACTTCTTTTCTGTACTCGCCCCTGTCTACTATATTGTAGCAGCAAGTGTGGTACATTTTTTGCGACCGGATTATAACTTTGTAAAAAATTATATTAGTGATTATGCTGTAGCAGGAGTGGGGAAAAACAAAAAATGATGCTGTGGCATCATTTCACGTATTTTAATATGCCGGCTCCTGCCAGCAAGCTGTCATCGCCTCCATATTAAAATACTAAAGCCCCTTGCCAAAGGCAAAGGGCTTTTTGTTTTTTTGGCGGTGCGGACGGGACTCGAACCCGCGACCCTCGGCGTGACAGGCCGATATTCTAACCAAACTGAACTACCGCACCAAAAGCGATGCAAAATTAATGCATTTTTCCATTCCTCAAAATATTTTGTTCAAATATATCTGACATGCCCGTTATCCCATGCAGTTAGCCTTACCGGCTGACTGATAACCTATGATATATACCACTCATTCTCATCTAAATCCCCCAGGTTTATTATATTTGTTTAGAACCGAACCATGAGAAATATTTACTTCCTGATAGCAGAAACCGGCAAAGACAGACAAGGACTCGTCCTGGCAACCGTAACAGCCACCAGCGGATCAACACCCCAGAAGCCGGGAAGCACGGCACTGCTAATTGACGGCAGGCTGATTGCCGGGACAGTCGGCGGAGGGATCATCGAAGCCAGAGTACTGGAATACGCGCGCAACTGCGCCGGGGGTTGCGAATCGGCTCTGCTTCACTTTTCCCTTGACAAGGAGACCTCCGAACCGGAAGAGGCAGTATGCGGTGGTACAATCACCATCCTCATCGACAGTAATCCGCTGGCTCACCTGGAAGCCTTCATTGAGATGGAACAGAGCATCAGGTCAGGACAACCGGGTGTTCTCATCACCAAGGTCATACCCTGGAATGAAACCAGCGTTATGATAAAACGGTGCTGGACCACCGGAACGGGGGAGATACCAATATCATGCAATGCAGGCGTTGACCTGCTGAAAGAGGTCGGAGACATACTCATAGCTGGCAACAGGGCTGGTGTCAGAGAGATCGAGGTGCCGGTGGCAGGTGAGAAGCAACCTGCAAAGATCTATCTTGAGCCGGTATTCCCGCTTCCACGCCTGGTGATAGCCGGTGCTGGCCACATAGGCAAAGCTGTGTCACACCAGGGCCGGTTGCTCGGGTTTGAGGTCACGGTCATAGATGACCGGGAAGAGTTTGCCAACAGTGTCAACCTCCCGGATGCGGATAACATAATTGTCAAGGACATCGGCGAGGCGATGCAGGAGATACAAAAGGATAACAATACCTTCATCGTCATTGTAACCCGCGGACACGGTCATGATGCCGATGCCCTTAAACCATGCATCGGATCATCAGCGGCATACGTAGGAATGATGGGGAGCAAAGTAAAGGTGGCCAAGGTTCATGAAGAGTTCATCACGAAAGGATGGGCAACGGAGGAGCGGTGGAAGAGGATTCACACTCCTATTGGCCTGGAGATAGGATCTCAGACGGTGGAGGAGATAGCTGTGAGCATTGCGGCACAGCTTGTTAGGGTTAGAGGAATTAAGAAATAAGAATTAAGAATTGGGAGGCGGTAGAGTATTATAAGCAATCAGGGATGAAGGGAGTATGCGCGATAGTGCTGGCAGCAGGTGAGTCCAGACGGATGGGCTCGCCAAAGATGCTGCTTCCCTATAACGGGAAGACTGTCATTGAACAGGTGATTGACAACGTTCTCTCGTCCGGCATCAGCAATCCATTGATAGTTCTCGGATCGGATCATGAAGAGATCCTGAAGGTAATCGAAGGTTACCCTGTCTCGCATTGCTACAATGAGAACTACAGGAACGGCATGCTCTCATCGGTGCGGTGCGGATTAGCCTCAGTCACTGGCCGCAGCGGTGCGGTACTTATCATTCCGGGTGACCAGCCGATGATTGACTCAGCTCAGATTGAAATGGTGATGAAGGCATGGAACGAATCGGGCAAGGGAATAGTGATGCCTGTATATAATGGCCAACGAGGTCATCCGCTTATTTTTGACATGAAATACCGTCCAGAGGTTATGTCCCTCCCGGAGAGGGAGGGGCTCAGGGCCCTCGCAGCGAGACACCCTGCCGACGTAAAGGAGGCAGTCACCGATGACCCTTCCGTGCTGAGGGACATCGACACGCATGAAGATTACCTGAACGAACTTAAACTAATAAAGTGAAATGGAAGAGACAATCAGGTTCAAACTGAACAACAAGGAGACGGAGCTGGTAACTGATCCGAACCAGTTACTGCTCTGGGTTCTGAGGAATCAACTCGGTCTGACAGGCACGAAGTATGGTTGCGGCATAGGGTTCTGCGGAGCCTGTACGGTGCTTATCGACAACGAACCAGTCAGATCGTGTATGATACCTGTCAGCGACGTGGCAGGTAAAAGCGTGGTCACCATCGAGGGCCTCGCAACAGGCGAAAAGCTTCATCCCGTGCAGCAGGCATTCATTGATCATGATGCCCTGCAGTGCGGGTTCTGCACCCCGGGGATGATACTGACTGCAGTGGGTATGCTGGGGAAAAATCCATCACCGGACCGTGATGATATTGTCACCGGCATGGAAGACAATCTTTGCAGGTGCGGAGCACATACGCGAATTATAGATGCTGTCGCGGATGCGGCAAAGGCAATGAAAGGAGGGAACAGGAAATGAAAAAAGAAGATGTAAAAGGGACAGCTGCTGCTGTTTCAAACGGAATGAAGAGAAGAAGTTTCTTCAAAATCCTGGGAGGCGGGATAATAATTTTCTTTAACCCCTGGGGTGCAATTGATTTGCTCTCTGCACCTCTGCCTCAGCCCAGGTCACTAACAAAAGATTATAACGCCTTTCTTCATATTGCTGAAGACGGTACAATAACATGCTTTACCGGTAAGATAGAGATGGGACAGGGTATCATAACATCGCTGCCGCAGATGATGGCAGACGAGCTCAATGTCCCTCTGGAAAGTATTAAGATGATCATGGGCGATACCGATCTTTGTCCGTACGACCAGGGCACCTGGGGCTCCCTCACCACCCGTATCTTCGGTCCGGCCATGAGGGCCGCCGCCGCCGAGGCCAGAGCCGTGCTGGTTGAATTGGCTTCCGAAAAGCTGGGCGTACCGATTGGCCAGCTTGAGGTTAAGGACGGGATAGTTACCGATACACTCAATACATCTCTTAGCGTTAGTTATGCGGAGCTGGCAAAAGGCAAAAAGCTTGAGAAATACCTTGACGTCAAACCCTCGGTTGAGGATCATACAAGGTTTACTTACGTAGGTACCCCTTTCATGCACAGTGATGCATATGAAAAGGTTACGGGCAAGGCCAAATACACTGGCGACCTGAAGCTGCCGGGAATGCTTCATGCGCGGATACTCAGGCCGCCCTCACACGGTGCCAGCCTGGTCTCGGCTGACACTTCAGGTGCCGAAAAAATAGAAGGGGTAAAGGTCGTACGCGACGGCGATTTTATTGCGGTGGTCAGCGAGAACCGCGACCTGGCCGATCTGGCAATTGTGCGGATAAACGCTGAATATTCATATGATGAGATGAATGTCAGCAACGAAACGATCTTTGACTACATAAATAAGGGCGAATACCGGGTTAACGTCGTGCGAACGGCAGGCGACCCCGATGCTGCCCCGGCGCAGTCTGACAAGGTCTTTGAGCATGAGTACCATGATCCCTACCTGGCCCATGCGCCTGTTGAGACTCACACTGCACTGGCCCGTTTCGAAGGGGAGAAACTGACAGTCTGGGCCTCCACACAGTCGCCTTTCGGGCTTCAGGATAACCTTGTGAGGGATCTGGAACTCACCCGTGAGAATGTCCGGGTGATCACTCCTTTCGTGGGTGGAGGCTTTGGTGGCAAAAGCGCTCACAGGCAGGGAGTGGAGGCTGCGAGGCTGGCTCGCCTCACCGGCAAACCCGTTATGGTTGCCTGGACACGTGATGAGGAGTTCTTCTATGATAATTTCCATGCTGCCTCGGTTGTAAAGGTGAAGTCGGGAACGGACAAAACCGGAAAGATAATGCTGTGGGACTACCATGTTTACCTTGCCGGAACCAGGGGGGCTGAGACAATCTATGATGTCCCGAATGACCGGTTGACAAGTTACAGCGAAGACAAGTCGAAGTACCCCGTTCATCCATTTGCCACAGGGCCGTGGCGCGCTCCGAACAACAACACCAACACCTTCGCGCGCGAGACACAGATAGACATCATGGCCGCAGCAGCAGGCGCTGATCCTCTTGAGTTCAGGCTGAAGAACCTGAAAGATGAAAAGATGATCGGTGTCCTGAAAGCGGTCGCTGATAAATTCGGGTATGTTCCGGGCAACACCCCGTCAGGGAGGGGTATCGGAATGGCGTGCGGAACGGATGCCGGAACCTGGGTTGCCCATATTGCCGAGGTGGAAGTGAACAAAAAGACGGGCGCCGTTAAGGTTATCAGGCTGGCATGCGCACAGGATATGGGCCTCTGTGTCAATCCGCAGGGGGCGCTTATCCAGATGGAGGGCTGCCTGACAATGGGACTGGGTTACACATTCACCGAGGAGGTGAGGTTCGATGGCGGTAACATACGTGACAGGAATTTTGACAGCTATGCCATACCGAGGTTCTCCTGGGTGCCTGAGCTCGAGTGCGTTATCCTTGATAAAAAAGACCAGGCGCCGCAGGGTGGAGGCGAGCCTGCTATCATTGCCGTGGGAGCGGCTGTGGGCAATGCCATCTTCGACGCCACCGGAGCCAGGCTCTTCAGGGTGCCGTTTACGCCTGAGAGAGTGCTTAAGGCGCTTAAGAATTAAGAATTAAGAATTAAGAATTAACTGGGATACAGGATGTTATGAAGAAAAAGGAGGGAAGCAAAAGCGACCCTCCTTTTCTTTCATATTAGTTTATAGTTATTTGCCGGGGATATACCACGTGTTCTGATCGAGAAGGTCATTTACCTCCATCTCCCTGAACGGTATCGGAAGGATAAGATTACCTGCATCATAGGCATATGACCGATATTAATCTTCCACCTCTTCAGGTCATGCAGGCGATGGCCCTCCCAGCATAACTCAAGGTATCTCTCCTCTCTTATCTGAGCCCTGGTAACAGCTCCGGGATGAGCAGGTGCATTGGCCCTGAGACGGATTACGTTGATATCCTCGTGGGAGAGCTCGGGCCAATGTCTGCACCGGGGCCTCAAAGTTAGCTTCTGCCCTGATGAGATACATCTCGGCAAGCCTGATAAGGGGAATATTCCTGTAGTAATCTCCCCATTTTGCAGTGTTGATACCACCGTAATTCAGTATCGTTCCAACACCCTTGTAATACATCATATTTATATTCGCAATTGTGTATCCCTCCTGGGTGTTCTCCTGATATCTGCCGCGCAGATCTGCCGGATCGAACCTGGCAAGGAACGCAGGCTGAATCTCGTAATCGCCTCTGCCGGCACCGGCGAGTGAACCATACATAACTGTCATCCAGTTTACTGCTGATGTGGAGTTCTTCTGAATGGCAAAGATATCCTCGGTTGAGTTTTCGGGGTTATTGAATGCCCTGAAAGGAGTTGAGGTAAGTGTGAATGTGCCGTTCTCAATTACTTTGTTTGCCTCGGTTGCAGCTGCGGAGAAATTTCCCATCTGCAGATAGAGCCTTGCAAGAACCGCGCTTGCTGCAAAAGAGGTGGCATAGACATCATTCTCGCCAGGCAGAAGATCACGGGCCATCGTCAGGTCATCAATAGCTCTTGTGTAGCATTCGGTTCAACAGTGCTCCTTGCCACAGGGATGGCGTCAGCGACGTCCTTGGTGGGTGTAAGAACCAGCGGAATACCCGGCTGTGCATTTGCCTGACCAGGCTCGTACGGAAGCCCGAAATAACCTTGTCATCTCGAAGACAACCCATCCTCTCAGGAAGAGAGCTTCACCCTGAACAATGTCTTTATCACCGGCGTCGAGAAGAGCAAGGACATCATCCTGAAGGAGGGTATTGCAGGTATTGATCAGCTTATAAGCCTCGATCCACGTGAATTCAACATAGCTGTTGGTAGTTGTGGCCTCCTTCTTTATGAATTCACGCGGCTGCTTGTAGGTGCCCAAAAACAGCATGTCGCCTGTGGCAGCGTACAGCTCACTGTACTCCTGAAAGTAGGAACCGAATATGCCTCTGCTGCTGGCCTGAAGATAGGCACCCACAAGGGCGGTCTTGATGTTGCCAGGGGTTGTCAGTGCAACCTCAGCGTCTATCGACTGCTTGGGACTGATATCCAGCTTTTCGGTGCATGAGAAAAGCATAGTCAGAACCGGAACAATCAATAACCATATTTTGAATTTACTTATCATATTTTTCATGACTATTGGTATTTGGCGTTAGAATGAAAGATTTATACCAAGAGTATAGGTTCTTGCCTGCGGCGCAGTGTAGAAGTCATATCCCTGGATGATGTTGGTATTCTGGGTTGAACGGCCGGCACCGGTGTAATTCACTTCAGGGTCCCAGCCTTTATAATTGGTCAGGGTGTAGGAGATTCTGTACGCCTGCGTACAGTCTCACCGATGACATCTTAACCCTGTCAGTCAGCATCTTGGGCAGGGTGTAACCCAGGTTTACATTTCTGAACCTGACATAAGATCCGTCGTAGAGGTACCTGCTTGACACCTTCGTCCCGTTCCCATAGCCAAGGCGTGCCTGGGGTATGTTGGTGATATCACCCGGGTTCTGCCACCTGTCCATCTGATCAATCGTCTGGTTGTCAAACCAGTCGCCATTGGCCGACTGATAGTTACCGGCGCCGTTATAGATCATGTTGCCGTAGACGAAGCTGATCAGTACATTGAGGTCGAAACCCTGCAAATTCGAAGTAGTTGTTAAAACCACCTGTGAAATCGGGGTTTGGTGATCCGACTATCTGCCTCGAGGCCAGGTTATAGTTACTCGTGGTCTCATCGCTTTCGGCATCGATATAATAGAGAGCATCACCGTTATCAGGATCGACTCCGGCATACTTGATAATGTTGAATACACCAATAGGCTGGCCTTCAATGACATAGTTGATGGCATTGGGAGTTATCTCCGGACCGTCTATACTAATGATCTTGTTACGGTTGAATGCCATGTTGAAGTCGGTCGTCCAAATGAATTTGCCTGACAGGTTATTTGAGTGAAGTGAGAACTCAATCCCCTTGTTCTCCAGCTCTCCCAACGTTGCTCCAGACACCTTCAAATCCTGATGTGGCAGGCAGCGTCCTGTAGAGAAGCAGGTCGGTGGTTTTCTTCTGATAGTAATCAATCTCACCCGTTACCCTGTTATTGAAAAAGCCAAAGTCGAGACCGAAGTCAAGCTGTGCAGGTATTTTCCCAACCGAGTTCCCTGCTCTGAAGCTGGATAGCTTCAAGACCGGTCCTGCCGGCATAATTTACTCCGTCATAGAGTGCGAGGTGGGCATAATCAGGAATTCCGGAGTTACCCGGTGATGCCGTAACTGGCTCTCACCTTGAGGTAGCTGAGCACATTCTTTAATCCTGACATGAAATCTTCCTGGGTCGATTATCCATCCTGCTGATGCTGCCGGGAAGAAACCGAAGCGATTATCAATGCCGAACCTTGATGATCCGTCGATACGGCCGCTCACGGTGAAGAAATACTTCTCATTGATCTTGTAGTTGGCGCGTGCGAAATAGGAGAGGTACGTGGTTTCAGTTTCCCAGCTTGGAGAAGGTTGAAGCCTCTGCGGCACTCGCAATGTTTGTGAAATCATCGGTAGGGAATCCCTTGGCAATAATATTAGAACCCATTGTGCTTGACTGCTGGTATGACATACCGCCAACGGCATTGATGAAGTGGACACCGAATGACTTGTCAAATGCCAGGTAGTTTTCCCAGTTGTAATTCATAACCCTTACTGAACGGTTCTGGGCTTCTCCGGCCGGTCCGCCGGTAATTGTTTTTCTTCCCCAGAAGTTTTTCTCCCTGAGGTCATAGATATCGGTTCCAAACTCGCTCTTGAATGTAAGATTTTTAAATATACTGTATGATGCATTCAGGTTAGCCAGGGAGCGGAATGCGGTCTGGTTGTTGGTTTCATCCCGCAGCGAGATCAGACCGTTATAGTATATGGTGTTGGTATTCAGTTCGCCAGTCTCCGGGTCATAGACCAGAGTGAGTGGAGACTGTGCCACCAGCTGGAGCGGGGTAGCGAAGGCGTTATCATTCTGAACCCTTTCCATCTCCGTTCTGATCACGTTCATCTGAACGCCAAAGCTCGAGCTTCTCAGTGGCCTTCTGGTCAAGGTTGAGTCGTGCGCTCATCTTGTTCATGTTGTTACCGCGAAGGATTCCTTTTGTGTCATCATAGCTGACGCCGGTATAGTATTTGGTGTTTTCCGATCCGCCTGAAGCAGAGACGTTGATCCTGTTCAGTGAGCCCTTCTGGAAGGCCTCTTTCTGCCAGTCAGTGTCATTACCGTCATCCCAGGCGTCACCAACAAATGTTTCCCACACGATATCCTTCGTAAAACCCGGTTCACCCCAGAGCCAGCCGTTTTCATCAGAGGCGTTGTCAATGGCTTCGCCGATGAGTGTAAGGTACTGGTCGGCATTCAGCCATTCCACAAGACTGACTGGGTTCGCTGATGCCCGTTGTGTACTGGACATCAAATTTGGTTGCGCCGGTCTTCCCCTCTTTGTCTGGATGATAACAACACCGTTCGATGCCCTGGAACCGTAAATGGCTGCTGCTGAGGCGTCCTTGAGGATCTGGATCGACTCCACGTCGGTCATTGCCAGGTCTGCAAGCGGGCTGGTCGGCTGGTTGTCAGTGTTAGAGAGGTTCTCGGTGGTGATGGGAACACCGTCGACGACATAAAGCGGCTGGTTATTTGCCGAAACTGATGATGATCCCCTGATCCTCATCTTGACTGTTTCGCCCAGTTTGCCGCTCGCCTGCTCAATAAAAACGCCCGAGGTCTTTCCCTGGATGGCTGATTCGAAGCTGGCCGTGGGCATTTCTGCGATGCCCCTGGTCTCGACCTTTGTGATGGCCCCGGTCAGCTCACGCTTGATGGCCGACCCGTAACCAATGACAACAATCTCGTCAAGGCCCACGTTGTCGTATTCAAACTCCACGTTGATTATGTTGCCGTCACCAACCGGAAATTCCTGTGTCTTCATTCCGATGAACCTGAAGACCAGTATATCTCCGGGCCCGGCGCTTAGAGAGTAGCTGCCATCAAGGCCGGTAGCTGTACCGCCTGATGTGCCCTTTACCTGTACGGTTGCCCCGATTACGGGCAGTCCGTCGGTTTTGTCAGTGACCAGTCCTGTAATGGTTTTAGATTGTCCGAAGACATTCAGTACCATCATGAAGGAAATCACTAATGTCGAAAGTAATTTTACCATGGCTGAAATGTTAGAGTTAAGTTTACAATCATTCGCTATAAAGACCGGTGAAAAGTCAATATGTCGCATCACAATACGTTATTTTTATGTTAACAGGTTAAAAAAATTAATCCTACGGACCTTCAGCAGGCTGGGTTTCCGATCCTTGACGAAGGAAAAAACTGAAATTCACGTTACCGTAATTACGGTGTTCCGACAGAGCCTCATGATTTGAAAAATCAATTGTCCGCGGATGCTCGAGGATGAAGAGGGTGGATGGGGTCACAGCACCTGATCGGAGTACCATATCAGGGATCTCCGGCAGCCACTTCAGGGCATATGGAGGGTCGGCAAAAATAATATCATACTGTTTATGGCATATCTTAAGCCAGTCGCGTACATCCATCCGGTGGACTCTTGCTGACTTCATTTCAAACTTTATGAGGGTGTTTCTGATGAATTCACAGCTGCGTCTGTCAGTCTCTATGATGTCAATGTCTTCCGTTCCCCGTGATGCCAGTTCATAGCTGATAGCTCCCGTGCCGCCAAAAAGGTCAAGAAATGAGACGGCAGAAAAATCATACCTGTTGGTCAGGATATTCATCAGGCTCTCACGGGCAAAATCGGTTGTGGGCCTCGCCGTGAATCCGGAAGGTGGTTCAATGAGCCTGCCCCTTAATTTTCCTCCTGTTATTCGCACGCAGCTGCAGTGAAAAGGTTGAGCCAGCGATGCAGGTGCACCTCGTTCATGACATAGCTGAGGCTCTGCCTGATGACAGGGGCGGCAAACTTCACGTTCGATGCAAAGTTGAGCAGTGCGATGTGCGCTTCGCTGTAAGGTTCAACGGCGCCGCTAACATGTATTGTCTCATTGTTCTTTATGCCCTTCCTGTCAAGCACGTTAAAGAGAAAGTATGCAGCATCAGAGCTGGCGCTGCATGCAAAGCTGTTGCAGAAGGTCAGGCTTCTTTTCTCGGCGATGATGACGGTGATGAAGCTCTTCTCGAAATGAACGTGTATGTAACTGTCTTCCGATGTGCGGCAGGCAGCATAGACATGCTGCAGCAACGGTTTCGTGTGGTGCCAGGGTGTCACATCACGCCATCGTGATGATATCCCTTCAATCGCACTGTCCTCAAGCGAGAAGATCACAACCGCATCAGGGAAGGGGAGCGTGTTGGTGAATAACTTTGCCTCTCCAGGCACCCGGTTGTTGAAATGGAAGTAATCATCGCTGAGGCGAGGCTCAAAGACAGGTGAAGGAACCAGGGTAAAGAGAGGGGAAGGGACTATTATAAACACTTTCCTGTAATGCC
>CAVYRA010000013.1:0-130859 GCA_963770745.1 uncultured Rikenellaceae bacterium | reverse complement strand
CGTGTTATGTGTAGCCCTTCATTCATCGTATTGCTAAGACAACGGTTCATACCTCCTTTCCGGGGTGGTACCGGGGTCACGGCATCTGCTGGTGGCAGGCGAAGGATACAACGGTTTGTCAATGCTTGACACGCGCAGGGGGAGGATAAATGGTGATAAGCAGCGACCCCGGGGCTGGTTATGAACCCGCAACCACCGCCGATGGCAATATGGTGTTTTACAGATCTGACAGTTTTGAAAATAACAGGAAGCACTCATCCGTATACAGCTTCAATATCGCCACAGGTGAGCAACGACTCCTGGTCGATAAGGAGAGAGGCGTTCTTCCGCCTTCAGTATCCGGCAATGCGGTCTTTCTGAAGTCTGACAGTAAAATGAGGGTCGAGCAATCAGGCATTGTGCTTCTCAAGGGAACCGGAGGGGAGTCTTTTGTGGTCATTGAAGAGATGATGCCTGTCCTCTATCGCGGTGAGGAGAGAAAGCAACTAATGCCCAACGGCGACGGATTCTATATATGGGCTTCACTCTCGCCTGACGGGTCCATGATACTTTATAATTACCAGGGAAGGAATTCCTGGATCTGCGATACTGACGGCAAGGTGCTGCACGACCTCGGGCGGGTCAATGCCCCGAGGTGGCTGAACAACGCCATCGTCATCGGAATGGATGGCCAGGATCGACGGTCACATGATAACCTCGTCTGAGCTGGTTTACTATTCACTGCCGGAAAAGAGGAGACGCGTTCTTACCAACACGGAGGATAAATCGGAAATGTTCCCCTTCCCATTTGGCGACGGCAAAAAAATAGCCTTCTCCACAGACAAAGGGGAGATCTATGTGATGAAAATAGGGATCAGATGAGGAGCTGGATCGGACCGGCGTTATTGACATTGCTCACGATCTGCCAGGTATCTCTTTACGGGCAGAAGGCCGATTTTACAGGAACAAGAATCTTCGTTAACCCGGGTCACGGCGGCAATGACGGCGACGACAGGCATATGCTGGAGACCGACTTCTGGGAGTCGGAGGGGAACCTTGAAAAGGGACTCTTCCTGAGGGAACTGCTGCAGGCCCGGAACGCGACGGTATACATGTCGCGCACCACCAACTTCACCTCAGATGATCTACCCCTGTCAACCATAGCAGCCATGGCCAACACCGCCAATGCCGACATCTTCATTTCAATCCACAGTAACGGCTTTGACGGTACCCGTAACCAGCCGCTGGTACTCTTCAGGGGATATGACAACCAGCCTGTCTACCCCGGATCAAAGGTGATGGCTGAAATACTGTGGGAAAAACTCTTTGAGAAGGGGAACTGCTGGACTAATACCTTCACCTGGGTCAAGGGCGACTGGACTTTTTATCCCGACTGGGGTACGCAGGGTCTGGGGGTTCTCCGAACCCTTAATATGCCAGGGGTGCTCTCCGAAGGATCATTTCACGATTATGTGCCTGAAGGATGGCGGCTACGCAACAATAGCCACCTTCACCATGAGGCGTGGGCTATGCTCAGGGCCCTTGCCATGTATGAAAACGTCGTGCCGGAGCCGACAGGCATAATTGCGGGAACGGTCAGGGACCGCCTGACTTCACCCGGTTACTTTTTCAAACCCGGAACAAAAGATGAGGCAATGCCGATAAACAATGCCACAGTCACTCTTAAACCCGGAGATATATCAGTGACACTCGACAATCTCAATAACGGGTTCTTCATGTTTGACTCGCTTGCCCCGGGAAATTATGAACTTATCTGCAGTGGCATCTCAGATTTCTATAAAGATACGATAACCGCCACGGTCTTTGCCGGCAAGACTACACTGGCAGATTTCCTTCCCCAGTTTGACACAACCATGGTTCCGGTGGTGACGGGCTTCATGCCATCGACTACCGACAGCATACCTTTCAACCAGACTTTTACCTTTACTTTCAATATTCCTATGGA
The DNA here is from genome assembly GCA_963770745.1 of uncultured Rikenellaceae bacterium. Classification (GTDB taxonomy): domain Bacteria; phylum Bacteroidota; class Bacteroidia; order Bacteroidales; family VadinHA17; genus SR-FBR-E99. The sequence continues at coordinate 128,914 of CAVYRA010000013.1, read as the reverse complement.
CAAAAATGCGGTGCAGTCGGCATTCGTGGCTGAGCCGTCCGTGAACATGGTTTTCTCATGGGATGAGAAGGGAAAGATCATGACTGTCAAACCTGAAGTGGGCTTCGTCAGTAAAACCGCCTACGTCATCAGGCTGACAACGGACGCACTCTCCCAGTGGAGTGTGCCACTGCAGGAGGAGTATCAGGTCAGCTTCGTGACAAAAGCCCGGACAAAGCTTGTGATGGAGAAGATATGGCCCTCTTCCGGCCTGACGGGCGTCACTCTCTATCCAAGAATAACCGTCTGTTTTGACGCTCCGGTTAACCAGCCGTCTGCCACCCAGGGAGTCAGGCTGCTGAACAGCCAGTCGGTTGCCGTCGGCAAGGCTCGCGAGATTTTTACTACGTCAGGAGGTAAGGGCACTTACAGTTTTGAGCCTGCGGAAGCGCTCCAGCTGAACGGACAGTATCAGGTAGTCCTTGATGCCGGAATTGAGGACCTGGCTGGCGTTACTCTGGGAACCGATGCCACGGTCAGCTTCACCACCCGCACCATATCTTACCCGACAGGGAACATCATTGAGCCGTTTGACAATATTTCGTCCTTCTGGGATCCGGAAGCCAGCGGCAGCACGGTCGGGACTGACAATCCCGTGACAACCTTCACAGCCTCGTATGATATCCTTAGGTCAGGCACCTCGTCTGGAAGGCTGAATTATACCTTCACAGGAGATAACGGTGGGGTATGCCGGGTCTTTGACAGCGCCAAACCGGGAATAGGAAGCAACACCAGCCAGTTATTTGCTATGTGGGTCTACGGAGATCTCAGCATGAATAACCTTGAATACTGGTTTTACTCACCAGGCACGGTGAACCAGATCGTTCCTGTCACTGTCATCGACTGGGCAGGATGGGACCTTGTCTCAATCCCCATGGGTAATATCGGAGGCAGCGGCGAGTGGCAGTACCACAGCATAGTAATAAGGCAGGTTCAGGGCGCGACAAAGAGCGGAACCATGTATTTTGATGATGCCATGGTCATCACACCCACGGCGATTGATGAAGAAGAGTATACTGACACAGAGCTGCTCCTCTATCCCAACCCTGTCATCACGCAGGGAAGGGCTACCTTCTCTCCGGATTCGCCCTGCCAGGCAGAGATCAACCTCTTCTCCTCCGATGGCAGCCTGGTGATGAACCTGTTCAGCGGTCAATGCGCATCGGGACCGCGGACGGTGGAATGGAGTCCCCGTGCAGACATGGCGCCGGGGGTCTATACCCTCAGACTCAGTCTCCGGCAGGAGGGCAGGACCGGGTGGCAGCATACATCGCGAAGTTGGGTAGTGGTTAGGTGAAGGCTTACAATAATTAATGGCCTCCGGCCAAGGGTTGGGTTGCCCGTCTACGGCTACAATACTTGATGGCCTACGGCCAAGCCTACTGCCTACGGCCAATCCTACTGCCTACGGCCAATCCTACTGCCTACGGCTAACCCTACTGCCTACTGCCTATTGCCTACTGCCTGAAAAAAAAGGAGGCTCGCGGTGCGGCCTCCTTTTTTATGGAAGATATTCCAGATTACTTCTTAGTCGCCCTGATGGCTGCCTGTGCTGCGGCAAGCCTGGCTATAGGCACCCTGAAGGGTGAGCAGCTGACATAGTTGAGTCCGTTCCTGAAGCAGAACTCCACAGATGCAGGGTCACCACCCTGTTCGCCGCAGATACCTATTTTCAGGTCGGGACGCGTTGCGCGACCCTTCTGCACAGACATGGTGATGAGCTGGCCCACACCGTCCTGATCAATTGTCTGGAACGGGTCAGCGGCAAGCAACTTCTTGTCAAGATAATCATTCATGAAGCCTCCAATATCATCACGGCTGAATCCGAAGGTCATCTGTGTCAGATCATTGGTACCGAATGAGAAGAACTCGGCCGTCTTCGCCATACGGTCGGCGAGGAGGGTGGCACGGGGAATCTCAATCATGGTGCCGTACTTCTGGTCTATTTTGCTGAGACCGAACTTCCGGCACACCTCGTCATAGACCCTGTCATAGATCTTTTTCGTTATATCCAGCTCTGACACATCGCAGGTCACGGGAACCATCAGCTCCGGGATCGGGTTCCTGCCTTCCTTCAGCAGCTCAGCGGTAGCTTCGAACATTGCCCTGATCTGCATTTCGGTTACTTCAGGATAGGTTATCCCCAGGCGTACGCCACGGTGTCCCATCATCGGGTTCGACTCATGAAGTGCCTCACCGCGTTTTGCTATAGCTTCAACGGAGATGCCCAGTGCCTTAGCCAGCTCAGCCTGCTTATCTGCGCCCTGAGGTACGAACTCGTGCAGCGGCGGGTCAAGGAGACGGAAGGTAACGGGCAGTCCGTCCATCGCTTCCATCGTACCCTTCATATCTTTCTTAACATAAGGGAACAGCTCATCCAGTGCATTCCTGCGTTCTTTTTCACCTTCGCTGAGGATCATCTTGCGAAGCAGGAACAGAGGCTGCTCTGCGCCTTTACCGTAGAACATATGCTCTGTACGGAAGAGGCCAATGCCTTCGGCACCGAACTCGCGTGCTATCCTGGCGTCATCAGGGGTGTCGCAGTTGGTGCGGACGCCCATGGTGCGGCTCTTGTCAACCAGCTTCATGAAGGTCTGGAACCTCGGGTTCTCGGTTGCATCCATCAGTGCTATCGCACCGTTGTATACATGTCCCCTGGTACCGTTGAGGGTGATGACATCACCTTCCTTCAGTATGAGATCTGAACCTGCCAGTTTTATTTTCTTTCCTGCCAGGTCAACGTGCATGCCGCCTGCGCCTACGATGCAGCACTTGCCCCAGCCGCGTGCCACAAGAGCAGCGTGTGAAGTCATGCCACCGCGTGCGGTGAGGATACCCTCAGCTGCGCGCATCCCTTCAACGTCCTCAGGGTTGGTCTCCTCACGGACGAGGATCACCTTCTCACCCTTGCGGTTCCATGCCACAGCGTCTTCAGCGGTGAATACAATCTTACCGACTGCGGCACCGGGACCTGCGGGCAGCCCCTTGACCAGCGGAGTGACTTTCGCTTCCGCTGCAGGGTCACATATCGGATGTAGAAGCTCGTCAAGCTGCGCGGGGTCAACACGCATTACGGCTTTCTTCTCATCGATGAGACCCTCCTGCAGCATATCCATAGCCATATTCAGGGCTGCTGTACCGGTACGCTTGCCGGCGCGGCACTGAAGCATGAACAGCTTGCCTTCCTGGATGGTGAACTCGATATCAAGCATGTCATGGAACGACTTCTCAAGTATGTTCCTGATATCTGCCAGCTCCTTGTAGGTGCCGGGCATCGACTCCTGCATGCTGTGCAGATGCTTGTTCTGCTCGTTCTTGGTGTCGTCATTGAGGGGGTTCGGGGTGCGGATACCTGCAACCACGTCTTCGCCCTGCGCATTGACAAGCCATTCGCCGTAGAAGAGGTTGTCACCCGTTGCAGGGTTACGCGTGAATGCCACGCCGGTAGCTGATGAGTCTCCCATGTTACCGAAAACCATGGCCTGAACGTTGACGGCTGTTCCCCACTCATCAGGAATTCCCTCGATCCGGCGGTAAGAAACGGCTTTCTTCCCGTTCCAGCTCTTGAACACTGCCTTGATGCTGCCTTCCAGCTGATCGCGTGCGTCATCCGGAAACTCGTTTCCGAGTGACTGCCTGATTCTCTTCTTAAACTCCTCTGCAAGATTCTTAAGCTCATCAGATGTGAGATCAGTGTCTGCCTTGTAGCCCCTGGCATGCTTGAACTCGTCAAGCATCTCGTCAAGCTGCTTGCGGATGCCTTTACCGTCAGACGGCTCCATGCCTTCAGCCTTCTCCATCACAACGTCAGCATACATCATTATCAGACGACGGTATGAGTCCCAGACAAAACGTGGGTTGCCTGTTTTTTTGATGAGGCCGGGGATTGTCTCTGAGCAGAGACCTATATTGAGAACAGTGTCCATCATGCCGGGCATCGAGCTGCGGGCGCCTGAACGGCATGATACCAGGAGCGCATTCTCCCTGTCGCCGTACTTCATTCCCATGGCCTCTTCAGCCTTCTTCATCGCTTCCCACACCTCAGGCATGAGCTCTGCAGGCAGCTGATGGTTGTTCTGGTAATACTCCGTGCACACATCTGTGGTGATTGTAAAACCGGCCGGTACCGGAAGGCCAAGGAGGCACATCTCAGCCAGATTGGCTCCCTTGCCGCCAAGCAGATTCTTCATCTCTGCCTTGCCCTCGGCTGTCCTGTTGCCGAAGGAATAAACGCGTTTAACTTTTGACATACTTAATCTGATTATTTATTAATAAATCTGTTTTTTTTCGAACCGCAAAGGTAATAAAAAGGCGGATATTATGAAATACCTTTTTTCTGTCTGCTGCAGTCCTTGATTTTACCTGCTACGGCTACGAAATCTATCGGTGACGGGCCCTCGGGTGGTACATGAGCATGGTATCCCTCAGGTAGCTTCTGTCAATATGGGTGTATATCTCGGTGGTGGTTATCGACTCATGCCCGAGCATCTCCTGCACTGCCCTGAGGTCGGCACCGCCCTCCACCAGGTGAGTGGCAAAGGAGTGGCGGAGAGTGTGCGGACTGATACTCTTACTGATGCCGGCTGCTGCGGCCGTCTCTTTGATGATCGTGAAAACCATCACCCTGGAGAGCTTTTTTCCCCGCCTGTTCAGGAAGAGTATATTACGGTCGGTGATGACGGGCAGCATCATCCTCCGCTCCATATAGTTGTCTATCTCCTTCAGCGCCACTGATCCGAGCGGCACCAGGCGCTGCTTGTTGCCCTTGCCAGTGACACTTACGAACCCTTCACTGCGGTGTATGTCTGTCAGACGCATGTTCACCAGCTCGGAGACCCTCAGGCCACAGCCGTACATCGTTTCAATGATAGCCCTGTTCCTGTGCCCCCCGGGCGTGCTGAGATCAATCGAGGCTACCATCCTGTCAATCTCATCGACAGAAAGCACCTCGGGAAGCTTCCTTCCTGTCCTGGGCGATTCGAGGAGCGAAGAGGGGTCATCGGCAATGATATTTTCAATGAGCATGTACCTGCAGAATGACCTTATGCCCGATATCAGCCTTGCCTGTGTCCGGGCCGCATCATCGGTGCCGGCCGTGAAGGCAATGAAGTCGCTAAGATCACTGTATGTGAGTTCAGAAGGCAACCGCCCATCCTTGTTTTCCGACACGTAATCCTTAAGCTTGCGGACATCATTGAGATAGGCAGCAACACTGTTGGGAGAGAGTGAACGCTCTATCCTGAGGTACCTCCCGAAACCCTTCACCGCTTCTGTCCATGGTAATGTCATATGATCGCCTGTTCCGCTCAAAGTTATACTATATAACGGTCAAAAATCCGCTCATTTCTTTATTTTTGTACTGCCGGAAATAACCATTGTCACTTATTCATGGTATGAAAATAACAATCATCAACGGGCCCAATCTCAACCTTCTCGGTAAGCGTGAACCTGAGATTTACGGAACTGAAGGGTTCGAAACTGTCCTGAAGACACTTCAGTCGCGCTATCGTGACATCATTTTCACCTATTCACAGTCGAATACTGAGGGAGAACTGGTGAACATGGTCCAGGCCGCCGGCATGGGCGCTGACGGAGTGGTGATCAATCCGGGAGGATACACCCACACCTCGGTGGCCCTGGCTGATGCGATTGCCGCCATAAGCATACCTGTCATTGAGGTTCATATCTCAAACCTTCTGTCGAGGGAGGAGTTCCGGCACACCAGCCTTACGGGCCGGTACTGCAGGGGAACAATAATGGGACTGGGTGTTGACGGTTACCGTCTCGCAGTGGAAGCACTGCAAGGAATAGCAACGAAATAATATCTGGCATGACAAAAGACATATTAAATAAGAGAACCAAGATCGTTGCTACCATAGCTGACAATAACTGTGAGCCTGAATTTCTTCGGGGTCTCTATGAGGCAGGAATGAATGTGGTCAGGATAAATTCCGCACATCTTGACCCGGAGGGGGTGATAAAGATCGTCACAAACGTCAGAAGCGTCTCAGACAAAATAGCCATTCTTCTTGATACAAAGGGACCGGAAATAAGAACCACGCGGTGTGACGAGCCAATTAAATTTCTCAAAGGACAGAGCGTCATCATAGGCGGTAATGCAGAAGGCAAGACGTCACAGGTAATCATTAACGTCAACTACCGCGACATAGCTAAGCATGTGCCCGAAGGTACACACATCCTGATTGACGACGGCGAGATTGAGATCCGTATCCTGAAGATAGAGGGTGATACCCTCATTGGCAATATGGAGAATGACGGCACCCTCGGTTCAAGGAAGACCGTCAACATTCCACAGGTAAGAATAAACCTCCCGTCAGTAAGCAAGCGCGACCTGACATTTATTGACCTGGCGGTGAAGCTTGATATTGAGTTCATTGCACACTCGTTTGTGAGAAACAAGGAAGATGTGATCGCTGTTCAGAAGCTGCTTGACAAACACTCAAGCAAGATCAAGATAATTGCCAAGATTGAAAACCAGCAGGGGGTCGACAATCTTGAGGAGATAATGGAACATGCATACGGGATCATGGTGGCCAGGGGCGATCTTGCAATAGAGGTACCCTTTGAAAGGATCCCCGGCATCCAGAGGATGATAATCGGGAAGTGTATTGAAAAGCGCAAGCCTGTGATAGTGGCCACCCAGATGCTTCATTCAATGATAACGAGTCCACGCCCGACACGTGCCGAGGTGAGTGACGTGGCCAATGCCGTCTACAGCCAGACTGACGCCCTTATGCTCAGCGGCGAAACGGCATCGGGCAGATACCCCCTCGGATCTGTCCGTACAATGACCCGGATAGCCTGCGAGATTGAGTGCGAGAAGGACAAGTATATCGAGATGCCTGCCGGATCATTTAGCGGTGAGGTCTCTGCCTACCTGGCAAAAGTCGCCGTAAAGACATCCATAAGAATCAACGCCAGGGCTATCCTCGCCGATACTCTAAAGGGCACTGCAATAAGAAACATGGCAGCTTTCAGGGGTTTCAATCCGATCATTGCCCAGTGCTATACTTACCGTACCATGAGGGAGCTGGCTTTATCATACGGCGTTGTGCCAGTCTTTATCGAAAAGAAAACGTCAGTTGATGAGTTCATTTACGTCTCACTCAAAGACCTGCTTAAAAAGTATGACCTTAAAGATGAAGATATTGTTGTAGTAGTCGCCGGAAACTTCTCGCGAGGCTCAGGCTTCTCGTTCATTGAGGTCGGTACGGTTGAATACCTCAAGCAGAGGGTGAAGATCAGTGATGAAGATCTGATGGCTTGATTTTTGCTGTGAAACCTGCTGTGACTGCATGAAAATATTACCACTGTTCATATTGCTCCTGATCCATCCGGTGCACGTTTCACTCACCGGAATTGAATATGACACCGTGAACAGGGTCTGGTCGGTCTTTGTTAAGGTTTACAGTGACGACCTTCAGACAGATATGAACCTGGGCCTGTCAGACGGAGGAGAGATTAAAGGAGGAGAAACAGAGAGATATTTTCAATATATTGCCGACAGATTGATGATCATGGAAGATGGCAGAAGGATTGAGATGAAACTGCTGAAGACGGAGGCTGACGGACTGGAACACAGGTTCAGCCTGCAGGCGCAGGGAGGAAGGAGAGTCAGTAACGTTACCGTACTGAACCGCATTATGGCCAGACTGTATGAAGACCAGTCAAATATGCTCCTCTTCAGCTTCCAGGGGATAGAAGACGGATACAGGTTCACCGCCACTGACACGTTGAAGATTTACAAAGTCAAATGAAAGGGACTGAAATGAGAAGAAGAGTTACCGGAGCTGTTATACTCATGTTTGTGATGGTCTCTGGTGCCATGGCCACGCATAACCGTGCCGGCGAGATAACCTACAGACAGTTATCAGCCCTCACCTATGAGGTGACAGTGACAACCTTTACATACACCCTCAGCAAGGCAGACAGACCATCGCTCGACGTTGAATGGGGAGACAACTCCATCACCAACGTGGCAAGGATATCTGAGACATTTCTGCCGAACAACTATAAAAAGAATGTGTATGTGGCCCAGCATACCTATCCGGGTCCGGGCATTTACAGGATAATAGTACAGGATCCCAACAGGAATTTAGGGGTTGAAAACATTCCCAATTCCGTTAACGTTGTCTTTTCAATCTCAACCATCCTTATAGTTAACAGTTCCCTGGGGCGGAACAGCACACCTGTTCTCCTTAATCCACCCTATGACAAGGCCGCGCTTGGTCAGGTCTTCATCCATAATCCTGCCGCTTTTGACCCTGACGGCGACAGCCTGTCATACAAACTGACCGTCTGCACGAAGGAAGACGGCAATCCCATTGAGAATTACACTCTGCCACCTGCCTCCCGCAAATTTTATGTTGACTCCATCTCCGGTGATCTGGTGTGGGATGCACCGACAGCCATCGGCATCTACAATGTTGCAATGGAGATCCAGGAGTGGCGCGGAGGAGTGAAGATCGGGGTGGTGGTGAGAGACATGCAGATAGAGGTCTATGAGACTGACAACAATCCGCCTGTCACCTCTCCGCTTCCCAACCTCTGTCTTGAAGTGGGACAGACTGTAACCCTTGACATTACGGCCACCGATATCGACGGAGACTCACTTGCACTGATTGCCACCTCCGGCATCCTTACATTCTCTGACTGTCCGGCCACCTTCACCAGTCTCATCTCCAGCCCGGGACTGACAACATCGCGGCTCACCTGGGTGCCCTGTCACAGCAGCGTCAGGCATCAGCCCTATGACATAATCATCAAGGCGGAGGACTTTAACGAAGAGCTTCAGCTGGTAGACATTGACAACATGAGCATCAAGGTGCTCGGACCGTCACCCATCCTTACCTCGGTGGTGCCCCAGGGCAAGTTTGTTCAGCTCTCCTGGGCCTCTTACGGCACCCAGGAGATTGCAGGGTTCAGCATTTACAGGCGCGAAGGCACCTCGTCACTGGTGGCTGACACATGTTATGACGGAATTCCTCCTTCGGCAGGTTTTATCAAGGTAGGATATGTCTCCGGTTACAACATCCTCACCTTCACTGACACCGAAAACGGAAACGGTCTCGATGCCGGCACCGAGTATGCCTACAGGATAGTGGCGGTCTACCCGAACGGTACTGAGAGCAAGCCTTCCAATGAGATACTGACATCGCTGATAACGGGGGTGCCGCTCATAACCAATGTGTCAATACGCAATACCCATCCTGTCAACGGGTCGCTGACGCTGGCCTGGCAGAAACCCCGACAGCTTGACACCATCCCCGCCAACGGACCCTATGAATACCTGATATACAGGGCTGAGGGAATAGCAGGCACAGCATACCAGCTCATCCACACACTGCCTGCATCCGATCTTAATGATACGGTTTTTATCGATACCCTTATTAACACACTTGAAAAAGGCTGGATATACAGGATAGAGCTCTACAATAACGCCCCCGGTAACAGATTTCTGATCGGTGATCCCGGTATAGCCTCTTCGCTGTTCCTCGTGGCAGCCCCGGGAGACCGGAAGGTGAGGTTTACGCTGAACCGGAATGTGCCATGGATAAACACCTCATATGATTTCTTCAGGTTTAACGGTTCGTCGTGGCAGCCCGTCGGATCGACAAGTCAGCTTACCTGGGTTGACGAAAACCTTGTCAACGGAACGGAATACTGTTACTATGCTGTCTCAACAGGTGGATACCAGGGATCAGGCACTCCTGCCGGCCTGATAAACTTCTCACAGCGCACCTGCGCCGTACCTGTTGACAATGAGCCTCCCTGCATTCCCACACTGACAGTTGCCTCGCAATGCGACAGTCTCTATAATACGGTACGATGGGCCATCGCTGACCCGGCATGCCTTGCTGATGTGGCGGGGTATAATCTCTATTACAGGCAGACCAATGACGAGGAGCTGGCATTGCTTATCACTTTCGACGACAGAAATGTATTCAGATATATACACTCGCTGCCCGAAGCGGTATCAGGATGCTACGCAATCTCAGCTTTTGACGCAATCGGCAATGAGAGCCCCCTGTCATCAGTAGTGTGTGTTGACTTCTGCAATTTCTACGAAATACCTAATGTATTCACTCCGAACGGTGACGGTTTCAACGACTTTCTTGTAGCCAAGACCTCGGCACTGGTAGAGCGTGTGGAATTCCGGCTCTTTAACAGGTCAGGGGTTTTGGTGTTCAGCACTGACGTGCCCAGACTCAACTGGGACGGTACGTACAAGGGCAGGGTTGTGCCTACAGGAGTCTATTATTATAGCTGCGAGGTTTTTGAGCGCAGGATAAGCGGACTGGAGCAGTTCCATCTGAGCGGCTTTGTTCACGTGATCGCAGAAAAGGGCGCAGGGCCCGGAATGGTAGAGGGAAAATGACGAAAGGGATGAAAAAGATAATGCTGTTCCTGTCAATTGCGGTAGCTACTCAGCTGCTTGCCGGCCAGGTAAACTATGAAACCGTCCTCAGGGCGGTATCGCTCTCTGAAAGAGGTGAGGCTGCAGAGGCTGCCGATCTCCTTGCTTCAGCAGGAGACCAGACCTACGGCTATGACTTTCTCAATGTCAGGGGGGATATCTTCATCAGGGCCTCCAGGATCAAGGAGGCGAAGAGAGACTTTATGGCTGCAGAAAACATCAGGCCGGGATCAGGAATGTACGGTCTGGCCCGGTGTGCTGCAGCAGAGGGCGATGCTAAGGCCGCAACGGCATATCTTGAGGCTCACCTGAAATCACCCTACAGGAAGAACGAACCGGAAATACTGCTGGACAAAACATTCAGTCAGGTATCATCATCAACTGAATGGAAAGCACTTTGGAAAAAGGAGTGGTACAAGGGATACGAAAGAAAAAGCTGGGAGATTGATCATTACCTCAGGATAGGGCGTACAGACCTGGCCGAAGAGAACTGGCGTGAGCTTTCTGCGGTTTATCCTGACATGCCGGTGACGGATTACTGCAATGCCCGCATAATAATGACCAAAGGCCGCTACCGTGATGCCGCAGAAATACTCGCACGGCTGACAGCCGGCAGGGATACCCCTGCGCCGTGGCTTTACGCCCTGGCAGAGGCACGCGAAGGTGAGGGTAACTGGTACGCAGCTGCCTCCGCCTTCACCAGGCTTATGGATGCGGGTATTCCTGACCCGCAACTGCTGCTGCAGAGATCACGCTTACTGATTAAGGCAGGAGACAGGGATGCGGCTAAACGTGATCTGCTGAAATATATCTCCATCGATCCTCAAAACACCGGGGCACTGGGACTCATCGGCAAAACCTATGCGGAGGAGGGAGCCATCTATGAAGCGCTGCCATACCTGAACACGAATGTTGAAAAACACCCCGGTGAGCCCTCCGCCTTCCGCCTGCGGGGCGATGCCTGGATGGCCGCCCGGTCCTGGGAAATGGCCGTTGAGGATTATACCATGAGCCTTGACCTTGACCCTGATGATGCCGCGGCAAACCTTAACCTGGGAATCGCACTGATAAACTGCGGCAGGGCTGACGATGCCTGCCATTATCTGCGAAAGGCAAATAAACTGGGAGAAAAAAGTGCCAGCGGGTACCTGTCAAGGTACTGCATAAAGTAATACCCAGGGTCAGAAATCAGGACCGGCAAGGACGCTTACCTTACATTCCTGGCAATCCTGTCATACAGGTCCTTCGGCTTGAAAGGCTTCAGAACATAATCATTTATGGCCAGGTTGTCAATCTTGTCATGAGCTTCGGACATTACCGCTGCCGTTAGTGCAACAATAGGTATCCGGCTTATCTTTTCGTCAGGTGAGCTGCGTATTATCCGCGTAGCCTCTATCCCGTCCATTACAGGCATATGGAGATCCATAAGGATAAGGTCGAACTCCTGCATCCTGATCTCTTCCAGTGCAAGACTGCCATTCTCGACGTGTGTCACGATGACACCCCAGCTCTCAAGAAATTTATTTGCGACGAAGAAATTGATCTTATTGTCTTCGGCAACGAGTATCCTCTTGCCCACAAGCTCCTTCATCGTGTCAGTCGCACCAGGGTCAACAGTCTTTGCTTCGGTCTCCGGAACGCTGTATTCAATTGAGAAGGTGAAGACTGACCCTTTGTCGGGCACGCTTGCCACATCAATAGCGCCTCCCTGCAGATCGATGAGACGCTTGCATATTGCCAGTCCCAGTCCTGTTCCCCCGTACTTGCGCGTGGTATCGGCCGAAGCCTGCGCATAACTCTCAAAGATCTCATCAAACTTCTCTGTGGCTATCCCTATACCGGTATCCGCCACTGAGAACTCAAGTAGTGCCTTGCCATCCTGGCGGCTCTTTACCGAAGCCTTGAGGGTTACGCCTCCTTCAGAGGTGAACTTCATGGCATTCGAGAGCAGGTTCGAGATAATCTGGTTCAGTCTTATGGGGTCACCAATGAGTGAGGGAGGAAGGTCAGCAGATTTCTCAACAGTAAATGAGATGCCTTTTTCCTGGGCACGGTGGCTGTATGACCTTTTCATGTCATCAAGCATGCTGACAAGGTCAAACTCGGTCTTCTCAAACACAATCTTGCCCGCCTCCATCTTGTTGTAGTCGAGGATGTCATTTACCAGGGTAAGAAGGTGGTTTGCCGAGAAGCGCAGCGTCTTGATAAACTCCATCTGGTCTTCACGCGGATCACTCTGGAAGATCAGGTTTGTGATGCCAATCACCTCATTGAGAGGGGTCCTGATCTCGTGGCTCATCGTTGACATGAACTGTTGCTTTGAGAAGGCGGCATCTTCCGCTCTCTTGCGTGCAGTGATCAGGTTGTCAAGCATCCTTCGCCTCTGGAGCGTGAGTACTATCTGGTTGGCAATGAACTCAAACACCTGCAGGTCATCATGGTTGAATGCGTCAGCTGACTTGTAATCCTGCAGGCATATGGCACCGATGACCTCGTCATCCATCTTCAGTGGCACTCCCATCCATATCTTGCATGGTGACCCTACCAGACTGATGGCTCCGGTCTTTTCTATCTTCAGGATGTCAAGCTCATCCAGCAGAACCGCCTTGTTGTTCCTGATGACCCATCCCGTCAGTGTGTTCTTTGCAGCTGTCTCCTGAAAATGGTCACGTTCATCGGCAAAAAACGGGAACGTAAGGGTGTCCTTCTCGCGGTTGTAAAGGGCGATGAAAAAATTGTTTACGTTCCATAGCTTGCCGATCTCCTCGACGATGGTCGGGTAGATGTCAAAAATGTCCGAGTCCTGAAGAGCAACGGTTGAAATGTTGTATTGAATCTCCTGCATCAGGCGGCTCTTTATCTCGCGGGTGATATCACGGTATATGCCGAGGAAGGCTATGGTCTTGTCATTGGAGATAACGGATGATGCTATCAGTGAGACGTTTATCCTGTTGCCCTGTTTGTCTTTCCGGATTGTCTCCAGGGCCCCGCTGCCGTTGGCAAGAGCCACCTCATCAATCCTGATGGCTTCATCTCTCAGGTCGTCGGGTACCACCAGGTCGTCAATCATCCTGTTGTCGGCCTCCTCAGGCTCATACCCGAAGAGTAGGGTGAAGCCTTTGTTTATCCTTATTATGCGTCCGTCAAAGTCAGTCAGGACGATAGCCTCCGGGGCTGCGTCTATGAGGTGCTCAAGCAAAGCCTTCTCGTTTGAAAGCTTCTGCTCATATTCCTTGTGTTTGCTGACATCGGTCAGCACGCACCTGTATCCCGTAACCCTGTTCCTGATTATTATTGGACCTGCATGGAACAGGACTGATACATTGCGTTTATGCTTGTTGATAAGAACATATTCATCAAAGGTGATCTGCCCCGGTTTGGTCAGGTCAGAGAGCTCCTTCATGAGCCTGTCAAGATCACCGGGAAGGAACAGCTCCGGAAGAGAGACCCCGTGGGTGAGGTCGTTGTTGTCAAACCCCAGCGTAATCATCCCCTGGGTGTTCATAAATGTGACATTGCCCCTGGTGTCTATCTCCATGATCATCTCGGGGAGTAGTTCGGCAAAGGTCTCAAAGACAATACCCTGCCTGAGGATCTCACTTTCCCTCTCTTTCTGGTGCTGACCTGCTTCCCAGGTCACGACAATGTCACCTGATGAGAGCAGCAGCCCTATGTAGAAACCATTCTCATCGGTTCCGTCGGGGGAGACGGGGATCTTGAAGGGGCTACGCCTGGCTTCGACATTCTCAAGCAGGGTGAGGAATGCCTGGTTCTCTGCAAATGGGGTTTCTCCCACCTCCTTGCCGAGCATCTCCCTGCGGTCAAATTGCTCAACATCCTCAGCCCTGTAATTGAAGTCGATTATAAAATACCTGTTGTCATTCTCACGCCTGAGGATCACCGCATAGCTGCTCATGGAGTCAAAGATCTCCCTGAGAATCTTCTCCGACTCAGCCCTGGCGTACCCGTTGTTCAGGGTGCTTATATCATTGTAATAGGTTATGAGAAGGATGTCTTCACCGAAGAAGAAAGTGCGTGCGCTGAAGAGAAATGTCCGCTCCTCGCCTGACCTCATCCGCAGTCTAATTTCAAGATCGCTGACTTTTTTCAGACGAGAGAGGAGCCTCATGTACTTGCGGCTCTGTATAAGGTCAACGTACAGCTGGATATCCTCGGAAGTCTTGCCTACAATCTCTTCCTTACTGTAGCCTGTACTGTCAAGGAATGCCTGGTTCACCTCTATATACTGCTGGGTCTCCAGGTTGCTTAGCGTGATCAGCTGATTGGTTGAATTGAATGCCAGACCGGGTATGTCTGAAAGGGTTTTGAGAGAGGCCGGAAATACGGGTGACGGATCAGATTCCCTGGGTTTCTCTTTGCGGTTTTCCATCTGAATGTCTCTCTTCAATAATTATCGGTTGCGGAAGGGGTGGTTGACTGTGGCAAAAATAGCTGTCTCAGTCTTAAAACGATAATCCGCAGCCAATATTATGCTTTAAGTCGTGTCTCTCTCTGATAGTAGGCGCACCACCCTTTTATGCCACACATGCTGCACGCCGGCTTGCGTGCCGTGCAGGTATATCGTCCGTGAAGGAGCAGCCAGTGATGTGCCAGCGGCCTTTGTTCCTCGGGTATATGCCTTGTCAGTCTCAGCTCTGCCTGCAGCGGTGTCCTTGCACCCGGAGTGAGACCGATGCGTGCGGCAACCCTGAAGACATGAGTGTCTACAGCAATTACCGGATTGTTCCAGACGACTGAAGAGATGACGTTGGCAGTCTTTCTCCCCACACCCGGAAGCTGCGTCAGTTCATCCCTGTCAGAAGGCAACACCCCACCGAAACGGGTGATGATCATCTCCGCCATGGCCCTCAGATGCTTTGCCTTATTGTTTGGATAAGAGCAGCTTCTTATTATGTCATAGACCTCCTCCTGGGTGGCCGCTGCCATTGACTGTGCATCAGGGAACCTCTCAAAGAGCGCCGGAGTGATCATGTTGACGCGCTTGTCAGTGCACTGTGCCGAGAGGATCACAGCAACAATCAGCTGAAAAGGGTCACTGAAACTCAGCTCTGTCTCAGCAACGGGCATGTTCTCAGCGAACCAGCCCAGAACACCGTTGTACCTGTCTCTGACTTTCACTTCCCTTCTGATTTTCAGGGGATGAATGTAATGTTTTTTTGTTCTTTTTGCCGGGATACTTTCAATTAGTGAATAAAATCATGGTAATTAGCGGTTCTGTTTGCTATTTTTCGCCACGATGCAGAATATCAGGATAAATACGACTGAAGGCAGATCACTGCTGATAATGGGAGGAGACATCGGCGAAATCAGGCCATTGCTGCCGGCCGGGAGCTTGTTTATAATCACTGACACCAACGTACGCAGACTATACGGCAGTATCTTCCCGTCAGCTGAAATAATTGAGATTGAGCCCGGTGAGAAGAGCAAGACACTGGCAGTGGCAGGAGAGGTGTGCAGAAGACTCCTGGAGGCAGGGGCAGACCGCTCATCATTCATCCTGGGTTTTGGAGGAGGAGTCGTCTGTGACCTTGCCGGGATGGTAGCCTCGGTCTACATGAGAGGGGTAAGGCACGCTTTCGTTTCAACGACACTCCTGTCACAGGTTGATGCAAGCATAGGAGGAAAGACCGGGGTCAACCTGGGAGATTATAAAAATATCATAGGCACCTTCAGACAGCCTGAGTTTGTACTGTGTGATCACAGAATGCTCTCAACTCTTTCTGACGAGGAGTTCCGGTCAGGCATGGGCGAGCTTGTAAAACATGCCGTGATCAGGGACAGAAACCTCTTTTTTGATATCACGGCTTCGATAGACAGGCTGCTGGAAAGAGATCCGTCACTGCTCGGTGACTTTATAGCCAGGGCGGCGAAAATCAAGGCAGCCGTTGTAAGACGCGATCCTCTGGAGAAAGGCGTCAGGAGAATACTGAATTTCGGTCATACCTTCGGACACGTGCTCGAGACATTCCACCGGATTCCCCATGGCGTGGCGGTGACCCAGGGGATGCTAATCGCCGCGGAGCTTTCGGTATGGACCGGCGAGATGCCTCATGCGGAACTGAGGATGCTCGAGGTGGCCGTGGCGGAGATGGGCCTGGGACATGATTATGAGCTGCCGTCCAACATAGTAAGCCTTGTTTCAAAAGATAAGAAAAGCGACTCTGGTTCGCTGATGTTTGTCTTGCTGAGATCGGTCGGAAAGGCCGTCGTGCGAAGGATTTCACTCACGGAACTGGAAGCCTTTGTGAATTATTACCGCGAGAAAAAGAGAGTTGTCAATAAGAATTAAGGAGGCAAAATGAATACGATCGGGACTGTTTTCAGGGTATCAATATTCGGGGAGTCACACGGACCGGCGGTAGGAGTGGTTATTGACGGTTGCCCTGCCGGCCTTTCCTTCTGGCGTGAGGAGCTGATGGCTGACCTCTCGAGACGCAAGGGAATGCTGCCGGGGACAACCACGAGGCGTGAGAGTGATGAGCCTGAGGTTATCAGCGGCATATTTAATAATTTCACCACTGGCGGGCCGCTGGTTTTATGCACCCGCAACAGCGATTTCCGCCCAGGCGATTACGAACAGTTCTCAAGCATCCCGCGTCCGGGTCATGCTGATTTTACCGCAGGCTATAAATATAAGGGATTCAGCGACATGAGGGGCGGGGGCCACTTTTCAGGCCGCCTGACCTGGGGGATGGTGGCCGCCGGCTACTTTGCCAGGCAGATACTCTCGCCGGCAATAATTACAGCCAGCCTCGCTGAGGCAGGAGGTGAGAAGGATATCGCCTCTGCCATCGCGAAGGCTGATGAGACCAATGACACGGTAGGAGGAGTGGTGGAGTGCGTTGTCAGAAATGTGCCAAAAGGGCTTGGAGAACCGTCTTTCCTGTCCGTCGAGGCCGCCCTCGGACTTATCGCCTTCGGCATACCTGCAGTGAACGGTGTTGAATTTGGTGCAGGATTCGCGTCGTCAAGAAGCTACGGATCACTGCACAATGACCCCTTCATTGACGCCCGCGGCAAGACCTCTTCCAATAACGCAGGAGGGATCAATGGCGGAATAACCAATGGCAATGATCTGATCATGAGGGTGTCAGTCAAGCCGGCAGCCAGCACCGGAGTGCCCCAGAAGACATTTGACAAGGAAAAGGGAGAGATGACCGAACTGGAGATAACCGGACGGCATGATGCCTGCATTGCCAGACGCATACCTGTGATACTGGAATCGGCAGTGGCAATCGGCCTGGCAGACCTGCTGATGATTGACAGGGGAATTAACGGCCAGAGAGAGAGATGACCTCTCAGACAGTCAGGACAAGGATCTTTTCAGACTGACTTCTGACACGGAACCTGTCATCAATCCTGTACCCCATTACCCACATAACCTCCTCACCCGAAAGCAACAGAAGCACCTTCTCCTTTACCGTGACGGGGATCTTCAGATCAATCAGGAAATCACTTATCTTCTTCATCTTTTTCATGCCCAGTGGCATGAACCTGTCACCCGGCTCCCAGTGCCGCACTTTTACCGGGAAGGCTAAACGGTCAAGATCAACGCAGGCAGTGAGCGGACTAACAGGAAGAGGTTCATCCGACGGCCCGGTGATGCGCAATTCGGTAAAGAGTCCTGACAGCCTCATCTCGTCAATGGAAGAGAATATGAAATCAGCCATTTCTTCTTTTTCTTCTCTTTCGGTGATCATTATCCTGCCCCTGTCGGCAAGAATCCGGTGCGTGGATGTGTAAACATACCTTCCGGTCTGTGAACTCATCAGGGAAATAATCTCATCGGTCTGCTTCGGATAGATGCCGAATTTCCGGAATAGCTCGTAAATATGAGGTCCCAGCGGCTTCAGTTCGGTCAGGCTCGTTATTTCGGCCTCAAAGACCCCGTCTGCCTGCCTGAAAAGTCTTTCGCGGAGCTCTTCGATATATACCTCAACAATATCAGAGGTGGCTTCAAGGTGGTTCATCGTGTCAGTGATGGCTTCATTGACCCCGGGGTTCACTGTCTCCATTTCAGGAATGATCCTGTGCCGAACCCTGTTTCGGGTGTATTTGACCTGTGCGTTGGAGCTGTCTTCACGGAAGGATATTCTCTTTTCCGCAGCATAGGCAGCAATATCTTTCCTTGAGGCAAAAAGCAGCGGCCTGATAATACTATTGCGGTGCTGGCTCATGCCGGTAAGCCCGCTGATACCTGTGCCCCGAAGCAGGTTGATGAGAAATGTTTCGACGTTGTCATTCAGGTTGTGGGCAACAGCCACGGCATCAAAACCCTCACTGCTAACAAGTGAGCTGAACCATTCATAACGAAGTTCACGGGCAGCCATCTGCACGGAGATCTTTCGTGAGGCTGCATGGCCAAGTGTGTCGAACTTCATCGTGTGGAACGGTATGCTGTGCTCAGCTGCATAAGAGGCCACAAACTCCTCATCGCGGTCTGATTCATCACCTCTGAGGGAGAAGTTGCAGTGAGCTACCGCGTGATCTATACCAGCCTCACGGACGAGGTGGGCCATCACCATCGAATCGACCCCCCCGCTGACGGCAAGCAGCAACCTGCTTCCTCCGCTGAAAAGCCTTTCACGTTTTGAATAATCCAGAAACCTCTGAAGCATCTCCTTTTGCTTTCTGCAAATTTAAGAATCATAAAGAAGAACGCCATTTAACTGCCCGAAAAAGAAGTTCATGCAGACGGTTCTCACAGGAATGGAGTCACTCCCGGAGGGTGAGGCTCAAAATCAGGAGGTTTCAGTCTTACCATGCCATCAGCAGTGATCAGTGACGTATGCGAGTAAGGAGGTGAGTTCGGGTACCAGGCCAGCCTGATCTGAATGGTATTCATCACAAGCTGATCATTCCTGATCCTGATACCGGCACCAATTGCCGGTACCGAATAATAACCTCCGTCGAAGAATCCTTCCCCCACCAGTATTCCGTAATCTGCAAAGGCAAAAACGGCAAACCTGAACCCTATGGCAGACTTGCTGATAAACAGCACCGGCTCGACGGAGGCGGCCAGACGTGTTCCGCCGCTGATGGAATCGTTTCTGAAGCCCCTTACCAGGTCACTGTTCCTTAAATAAAGCACCTCATCGGTATACCGGTTGAACCCCCTCGTGTAATAGACATTCACGAAAGTCCTGATTTTGGACCTGCCCGCCTGAACAAGCGGTGTGAAATACCGCAGGCTGGCATTAAGCATTCCCTGTTCAGTGTTTCCCTGATTATAAAAGGTCGAAAAGGCTGCTCCCCCGTGGATATACCCAAATCCCGTGAAAATATTGCCGAGTGATACCTTCAGACCTGCGTAGGTCCTCCATTTGAACTCATTCTTCTCCCTCCCGCCCAGCACTTCAACCATGTAGCCAAAGGGAATGTCTTCTGTTCGCCCATAACTATATATAAGAGAAGTATTTATATATCTTTGCGAGGATAAGGCCAGGCTTCCTGTCACCAGTTGGTAGTTCTGTAGCCTGTAAAATGAGAAGTCATCGATCTCAGGTCTGCTGAAGACGTTGTTGTGGATGTATCTTCCGCTGAGAATGAGCCGGGTAACGCTGGCGCGATCGAGCATGAACGCCCGTGCCGCCCAGTAATCCTGCCATGTGAACCTTAGCGGTACCGGCAAAAGCATGGTATCGAGGTCCTCAGTTGTATTGGTCAGCCTGACGGAGGCTGACCATGCGTACTTTGTCTCCGAGGTCACGAACTTGCGACTGTAAATACCTCCGATCATGGTTGTTCCCAGTCCGTCATTGAACTCAAGGTCAATGTCGGAAAAGGATCGGGCAATATTTCTGACTGAATAACTTAAACCGAATCCGGGATATTTAAATTCATTGAAGTCATAGGGCATGGCAAGGCCAAGCTCATGTGCCAGCCCGGCAAAATTTCTGTCATAAAACCGTATCCGGCCGCTTCTGACATCATCGATCCTGACCTCTGCTCCGTAGGGGTATTTTTCCCGGATGATTACTGCGACATCAACGAAGTTGCTGTCGACGGGCACGATAGTGATACGGGCATCGTCAATGAACGGCAACTCCCTGAGAAGACGTTCATTATCGGCCAGTTGCAGAGGTGAAATGGTATCTCCTTCCCTGAAAAGGAGGTACTTGTTAAGTATCAGGCGTTTTGTCTTGGTATATGACGAGTTGAGGAGCTTTTCAGGCCCGGAGGGGTGATTTTCAGATGGATTGTCGATATTTGTGCCGAAGGCGTTGAGCCTGATGATCTCTTTGTTCCTGATAACCCTGCCCGCATAAGGGTCCAGAGCGGAGGTATTTCTCATTTTTTCCCTGGCAGAGCCCGGAGGAACGGAATTGACGACGATCATATCGTAAAGGCGGCTGGTGATTCTGCGCCTCTCAGACCTGACCTTCAGGGTGTCATAGAACGCCCTTGACAGCGTATCAGGCGGAGTCGCCTCCTGGCCATTCATAAAACTGCCGGGGAAATAAAGAAGAATTGCAATAAGAATTAATGACCGGGGAGTAAAGATTTTACTGATGCATGGCTTCACTGTGTACTTGAATTGGCGTCAAGAACATCGTCAGAGTTAAACTGGAATCCCAGCCTTTTCCCGGTAATCAGCCTTGAGTGCTGGATCTTTGATTCTGCCTGTCCTACAGAGGCTATCTTCACAGTGTCATACGGGGGCACCAGGAGGTCAAAGTCCAGAGAATAGCTGATTGCGGTATATACTATTTTCTGTAATGACTCCTGACTGTAGGCTTCATTTCCAAAGTTGGTAAAGAGCATCCCCATCTGTCTCTTGCCTTCTACAAAGTACTGGTTCTCATGGTTGATAAAAATTCGGGCGATGAGATAACCCAGGTCATCAAGTCTTGAAAACTTGAATGAGTCGGCCAGGAAGTTATAGATGTTTATTATACCGCTGTAGGCGTTGAACTTGTTCTTCTGGATGTAGGCTGTCTTCCATGCGGGATGCTCGCGGTCAAACTGGAAAATGTTCGAGTGCATGCTGAAGAGGAGCATGTCGGCGGCAACCATCAGCTGGGCGTCAAACGAGCTCCTGTCAGTGTATTCCATGCGTACCCTGGGATCAACGCCGGTAAGGTTGCCGTTCACCTCCTTTGACAGATTCTTGAGGATCTCCTTGACCATCATGAACGCCGTGGCTGTATTGTCAAACACCTTCTGCTTAAGCACGGACTTATTCCTGAGGGTGTCAACTATCATTAACTTTTTCTGGGTTGTCTCGTCCGTCATCGTAACTTTATTTGCTCAACCGACTAAATTAATCTTTTATTTGAGAAATAAACAGGAGGCAGCGAATTAATATGCCCGTGCGAAGAGCACCCTTCTGTTCGAGGGTTTGCCTGTCAGAATGCAGTTTCCCTCCTCCCGGGGAGCATTAAACGGAATCGCCCTGATAGTGGCTTTGGTCAGGTTCTTGATCTGCTCTTCGGTCTCCGGCGTGCCGTCCCAGTGGGCCATGACAAACCCGCCCCTGTTTTCAATGATCTCCAGGAACTCCTCCCAGGTGTCTGCATTATAGGTATTCTGGTCCCTGAATTCAGCGGCTTTCCTGAAGATGTTTTCCTGTATCTCATCCATCAGCGCCGTCACATGTTCAACGACGTTTTCGCGCTGTATGGTCTCCTTGGTCAGGGTGTCACGGCGGGCGACCTCAACTGTGCCTTCCTGCGCGTCACGCGGTCCGATTGCAAGCCTTACGGGTACCCCCTTCAGTTCATATTCGGCAAATTTAAAACCGGGCTTCTGCGTATCACGATCGTCATATTTAACTGTCAGTCCTGCCTTTTCAAGCTTCTCCTTAAGGTCAAGGGCTATCGCTGAGATCCCGTCAAGCTGTTCGTTGCCCTTGTAGATAGGGACTATAACCACCTGGATGGGAGCGAGCTTTGGCGGCAGAACCAGTCCGTTGTTGTCTGCATGAGCCATCACCAGTGCTCCTATAAGCCTTGTTGTCACACCCCATGAAGTGGCCCATACATAATCGAGCTTTCCTTCACGGTTGGTGAACTGCACGTCAAACGCCTTTGCGAAATTCTGACCCAGGAAATGGCTTGTTCCACCCTGCAGGGCCTTGCCGTCCTGCATCAGCATCTCAATCGTGTAGGTGTCAATTGCCCCTGCAAACTTTTCGCTCTCAGTCTTGGCGCCTTTCACCACAGGAACAGCCATGTAATTCTCAACGAAATCCGAATACACTCCCTGCATCCTCAAGGCCTCCTCCTGTGCCTCTTCCATAGTGGCATGGGCGGTATGGCCCTCCTGCCAGAGAAACTCAGTCGTACGCAGGAAGAGTCTTGTACGCATCTCCCACCTGACAACGTTGGCCCACTGGTTTATCAGCAGCGGGAGATCACGGTAAGAATGAATCCAGTCCTTGTAGGTGTTCCAGATGATTGTCTCTGAAGTGGGCCTTATGATAAGCTCCTCCTCGAGCTTCGCATCCGGGTCCACAATAATCCCCTTGCCGTCAGGGGATTTTTTGAGCCGGTAATGGGTCACGACGGCACACTCCTTCGCAAAACCCTCAACATGAGCAGCTTCCCTGCTGAAAAACGATTTGGGAATGAAGAGCGGAAAATAAGCATTGACATGCCCTGTAGCCTTGAACTTGCGGTCGAGCTCGGCCTGGATCTTCTCCCAGATCGCGTACCCGTACGGTTTGATGACCATGCAGCCCCGCACTGCCGAGTTCTCGGCCAGATCGGCTTTTATTACCAGATCATTGTACCATTGTGAATAATTTTCCTCCTTGTTTGCAAGAAACTTGGCCATTTTTCAGTTATAGTATTTGTATTATAGTTAATTCGCAAAAAGATTGCGTAAAAATAGACAAAACTTGTGAACCTGAAAGGCAGTATATCATGAAGAAGAAAATTTTGCTCGCGGCTATGGCAGTTGCAGCCATGACCACAATGGCCCTTGCGGCAGACAAGGACCCATCGGGAGATGGACCGCGATCAGCCACTGGCAGTCAGCAGGTAATTGTGAACAATTATTCCTTGCATGGCGGATATGAATATACCTCGAGATTAAAGCGTTTTCACACCTCCTACGTGACTTTCGACTTCTACTCTCCCATGTACACCGAGGTCTACTGGTACAGATACACCCCCTACACATGGGGTGTGTCAATCTATGACGACTGGTATTACTATGGCGGCAGTGTCTCAAGGCATTCATGGACCAGCGGATTCGGCGGATCTTACTGGTGGGGATATGAACCGTGGTGGGGGTACAGCCCGGCAATTGGGTATGGATGGAACTCCTGGGATGGTTACGGCAGCAGCTACAGTGTGAATTACTACCTCGGCAGGCCGCACTACCATTATCCCGTTGCATACAGCGGATGGAACAATTACCGGTACCGCAACCACTCACGACCGTTGACAGTGATCAACAACAACACCTACAATTACTATTACGGGTCAGAAAAGAGAAACAGCAACCAGGGCGCCTCGTCAGGTTATAATCCTGCCAATCCATACCCCTCAGGCCGCAGGGCAGGGTATACCACAACCGGTGGCAGGAGTACGGCTGCCGGAACAACTCCGGTCTCCGCCGGAAGCGGCGGCACCCGGACGGACACCCGTAGCGGCTCCCAGACCGGCACCCGGACCGGAACCCAGACTGGAACCCGCACCGGCACCCAGGCCGGCACCCGGACCGGCACCCGGAGTACCACGCAGGCCGGAACCCGGTCAGGCAATCAGGGAGGTGGCGCAACGGGAAATCAGACTGGTAATTCCGGTAATGCACAGCCTGACGGTGAAAAGGATAAGAGCAACAACGGCCTCCGCATGGGACAATACAGGAGAGGCGTCGCCGAACCGGTCAAACCAGGTGATAACGGCCTGCCACGGACCAATAACCCGAATGTCAATGACCGGACCGATCCGGGCAGGGAGCAGGGCAATGCCACCCCCAACAACGGCACCCGGCAGACCTCTGCAGACCGGGCTCCGGCAGGAGGCACACAGCCTCAGAAGACCCAGGGCTCTGTGAGGACCACATCACAGCGGCGCGAGACAGTCATGCGCCAGGGAAGTCCTTCCGGATCCACAACACCCACAGAAACCACTGCTCAGCCGAAAAAGGAAAAGAGGACCGAAAACTCATCAGAAGCAAACACTCCTGCCAAAGAATCGAAGAAAACGACTGCTCCGGCGTCAAAAAGACGATAATTGTGCGCCCTCCCGGTATAATTGGTACGAAATTTGTATAAATTTGAGTAGATAATTAGAGGAGGGTAAAATGAAAAAGTTTTGGTACATAATTCCGGCAACACTGGTGTTAGCAAGTTCTTGCACGTCACTGAGCTACACGGGGGTGACCAGTGATGACCTTTACTACAGGCCGTCAGAACAACCGGTAACTGCAGCAGTACAGGCTGCAGGAGATGGCCAGATTTACTATGACAACATCTTTGCCGCTGATACGCTCATCGCTGACGAGTATATTCCGGATAACGAATATATTGCATACAATGCCGATGCCGGGACAACGGTGGTGAACAACTACTATGGCTCCAGCGCATCCGAAAGAATATACCTCTTTAATGACGATTATTTCTATCCTTACTGGAGAGACCCGTTCTATTTTTCGCCTTTCTCGGCCAGACTCGGCTTCGGATACGGCTACCGGGGAATGTACGGATACCCATACTCATGGGGTTATGACCCCTTCTGGTCAGACTATTACTCCCCGTGGTCATATTACAGCCCCTACTATTCATACTGGGGCGGATATCCCTACAACTACTACGGGTATAACAGTTACAATAACTGGTATCCGGGTTACGGCTATAGTCCTAACCAGGGCAGCTCTGACTACCCCGCAAATGTTGGACGCAGGGGTGGTTACAGCACAATGGCCAGGGGAGCATACACTACGACAGACACCAGGAGCAAGTCAGGATATGCCCCTTCGGGCACTCTGGACAGCCGACGGACCCCCGGCACATCTTACGGTACAACCGCACCTGCAGGAACCACAACCACCGGCACCCGCAGGACTACACAGGCACCTGGAACAACCACCAAGGCAGGTACAACCGGTACAGGTACAGTCTCACGTCCTGAATACACCCGCCGCGAACCCGGAGGAAATACTGTTCAGACGCAGTCGCAGACGAGAACCCAGTCAACTGTCAGGCCTGAGACCCAGTCACAGACCAGGACCCAGTCAACTATCCCGCCTGAGACCCAGTCACAGACCAGGACCCAGTCAACTGTCAGGCCACCGTCACAAACTCAGTACCAGGCACCAGTCAGAACTCAGAACCAATCGCAGAGCGTGAACAGGCCGCAGTACCAGACTACTGAAAGAACCTACACACCTAGCTATGACAACCCGAGGGTAAGCTCAAGGCCGTCTTACAACACGACCCGCAGCACAACAACGGGGCAGACCACCAGTCCGGTATACAACAGGAGCACCCCCTCATCGGGCCGGAGCACATCGGGCTACTCCCCGGCAAGATCATCGTCGCCTTCAGTTCAGTACTCCGCTCCGTCACGCAGCAGCTCTTCTCCAAGTTACAACAGGAGCAGCAGCGGTTCATCATCATCATCCTACTCCGGAGGCAGAAGCAGCAGCTACAGCTCAGGAAGCTCATCATCATCGGGCAGCAGAAGCTCAGGCTCATCATCCTCATCGTCTTCCTCAGGCTCATCCTCTTCCTCCTCATCTTCAGGCGGCAGGAGGTAATAACATCACAGTCTGAAAACTAATGTATATGTTCTGCAAAAGCAGGAACACGGAGGGTTTATCTCAAAAAAAACATGAAATGAAACTTGCATGAGCAATATCTCACATAAGAAATGAATCCTGAATTTCATGCAAGTTCCATTCGACCAATAAAATAAAATCATAAATACGAATGAAAAGAATATTTATACTTGCAGCCGTAACAGTTCTGCTCCTCCCGGTACGGGTCAGCGGACAGAACCTCGATGATGCTGTGCGATACTCAAAGATCTTTTACCAGGGCACGGCCAGGTTTAACGCAATGAGCGGAGCGTTTACCGCCCTCGGCGGCGATATCTCGGCTATAGCCCTGAACCCTGCAGCTGCAGGCGTATTCCGTTCAACGGAATTTACCGTCACTCCCGTCGTCTTTTTCAGGGATCTGAATACAGACTACAAAGGATTCAACAATAATGACAGCTACTCGGGACTGACATTGGGACAGATTGGACTGGTCTCATCTTTTGCTACCGGCAAGAGCGGATTGTCAAACCTTAGTTTTGCCTATTCTTTTAACAGGACTAACAATTACTACCGGCATGCTGTGATAGACGGTATCAATGACAACGGCTCCATGACCGACTTCTGGGCTCTTCAGGCTGAAGGATACAGGACCGGAGAGCTCCAGGGCGCTTCGTGGATGGCTTATGAGGCTTACCTTATCGATACCCTCCCGAATTTCCTGGACCGGTATGCTTCAATATTTTCATACTACGGCGACGACAGACCCGATATATGGCCAGAAGGTGAAGAGAACAATCGACAATGCAGGCTTCAGCAACGAACATAATATCACACTGGGTGCAAATATCAATGACAAACTTTACCTGGGTGCAGGCTTGGGAATAACAAACATCTCATATACCGGCCATTATGTCCACACTGAGGTGGATGAGGCACAGAATGTATTTGATTTCGTGAATTTAGTCTACACCGATCACTTCAATGCAGTCGGTTCAGGGTGGAATTTCAAGATTGGTGCCATTGCACGGCCCATAGAATCACTGCGCATCGGGGTCAGCTTCACAACGCCTACGGTCTACAACATAAGTGAGGTATTCTATAACAGTCTCACTGCAAAGCTCGACAATGATACGCCGAATAATCCAGGCGACGACGCTAACCCTTCCATCAGCCAGGACGACATGAGCTACCGCTACCGTATCACTACTCCTTACCATATTAATGCCGGCATTGCCTACCAGATTGGCAGTGTGGCAATGATCAGCGCCGATTACGAGTTCATTGACTATGCCTCAGCAAGGTTGAGCAAGGGTGAAGACGGTTACGATTTTTCTGATGAAAACGAGGATGTGGCCTCTGAGCTCGGAGCCTCCGGTAACCTTAGACTGGGAGCTGAGGTAAGACTGGGCAGTCTTTATCTCCGCGGTGGTTACAGCTTTCACGGCTCAGCGTTCAGTTCAGGATCTCTCAACGAGGATGCCAGTTCCAACGGCTACAGCGCAGGAATAGGCTACAGGCAGAATAAGTTCTATGTTGACATGTCAATGGTCTGGTTGAACGGTTTCGAATCGTATATGATGTACCCCGATGACTCGCGGAGCGCTCCCATGTACAGCAGCGATCCAGCCGGCATGAGTACCAAAGACAAATATCTTTCCTTAACGGTTGGAATGAAATTCTGAAAGCCGGTTAACGATTATCAGTATCCAGGGACCGCTGCAGCAATGCTCCGGTCCCTGGTCCGTTATTAAGAAGCATGTCAATGATGCTCAGACGTCCTGAAAAACCAAACTTGTCGCTGAAGACCTGTGTATATGATAACTGGGAATACCCGCTGACCCCTGTAGGTCTCTTGGGTGAGATTGAATACCTGTAATCTTCTTTATGAATTCCTGCAGGGATGAATTCTCCGCTAAGCGATATTTCCGGTTTCAGTCCTGCTGCCTCGCAGACCGCTGTCAGTGCCTCGGTATTGAGATCAAGCAGAAAAGTGAATGACCTGGAAATGACCTGACTGATGGCATCATAATAGAATTCGAAATAGGGAGCGGCGGCATATGCTGATCTGATCCCCCTCAGGTGCAGCTCTCTCCATCTCCTCCCGTTGTCAATCTTCAGATCTGTCAGCGCCGTCTTGTGAAATGAACCCCGCAACACCGGAACGACAAGTGTCAGAGGACCGTTGGCGCCCAGTATAACGCACCTGTTGCGATAGGTCTGCTTGAGGTAATTCTCATGCTTTTCTATGATGACTTTGCGGGCACCGGCAACCAGGCTGAAATATTCAGCCGGGGGAAAGTAGGCCGTTGAAAGAAGCACCTCCCCGCTCATGGCCTTCTATAGCCTGTTTATCCTGCTGGCCGAGAATCCGGCTCCGAATCCGTTGTCAATATTCACAACCGTCACCCCTGCGGCGCAGCTCGTCAACATTGCCAGAAGTGCCGAGAGGCCGCCGAAAGATGCGCCGTACCCTACACTTGTGGGCACGGCTATGACCGGCATATTAACCAGTCCTCCCACCACGCTGGCAAGGGCCCCTTCCATGCCTGCAATTACAATCGCAACCCTGCACCCGCGTATCTCGGGCAGCTTGTCAACAAGCCTGTGAATCCCGGCTACACCTGCATCATAGATCCTGACAACATCGTTTCCCAGCAGCTCGGCCGTGACGGCAGCCTCCTCAGCCACCGTCATGTCAGAGGTGCCGGCTGATATGACCGCAATTTTTGACGGTGGGGCGACGAGCTCCTTTTTCCTGATACTGATAATGCGTGCAACTTCAAAATAAACTGCATCGGGGAAGAATGTACTGATGTATTCGAACATCTCCCTCCCCGCCCTGGTGCCAATTATATCATTCCCGTGACTCTCCATCGCCCCGAAAATGGCCCTTACCTGCTCAACAGTCTTGCCGGCGCAATAGACTATCTCCGGATACCCGGTCCGGAGCTCGCGGTGATGGTCTATACGCGCAAAGCCAAGGTCGGTGTATGGAAAATCACGCAGCTTCTCCATCGCTTCATCCACACTCACCGATCCGTTGCTGATCGCTTTCAGTATCTTCTCAAGCTCGCCTGCATTCATCTTTCTAAAGTTTTTTGTTCATGCTGCCGCTGCGGTAGCCCTCAGCATCTATTGTAATATAATTGTATCCAAGTTTTTTGATGGCGGAAGTTAACAATTCCCTGGTATCATCATTCAGTATTATGGCAAACTGGTCACTCCTGAGTTCGATGCGCACCAGGTCTCCATGGATCCTTACGCGTGCCCCGGCAAATCCCAAATCCGCTGTGATGCGCTCTGCCTCCTCTGCCCTGCGCAGGTTCTCCTCCGTTATCAGGGTGTCATGAGGGAAGCGTGTGAGCAGGCATGAGTTCGAAGGCTTGTCGCTGACACTGAGGCCTGCTTCCCTTGCCATCTCCCTGATCTCACTCTTGGTCAGCCCTGCCTCGGCAAGAGGACTCCGGATGCCAAGTTCCCTGAGCGCCTTCATGCCGGGACGATAGTCGAGAAGATCATCCGCATTGGTGCCGTCAAAGACAAATGCATACCCCTCTTCCCTGGCTGCTTCGGTTACAGCCTTCATCACCTCCTTTTTGCAGAGGTAGCACCTGTCAGGCGGATTAGAGACGACAGTCGGTGGCATTGCCACCCTGATCTCCCTGTGCTTCAGGCCTGCGCTCTTACAGAACGATGCCGCGTCACTGACTTCGGACGAGAACATATATGGACCGATGACTGTCACTGCCATCACTCTCAGCCCCCTGACCCCGGCGGCAAAGTTTGCCAGGCAGGTGCTGTCAGTGCCTCCGGAAAGAGCGATGACCGCTGACCCTGCCTCGGACATGATGGTCGTCAGCCTGATTATCTTGTCGGAATGTGTCATGGTAATTGCTGTGCCTGTGCCGTTATCTCGTGTATCACCTGCTTCATGGGCAGCCCTGTCTCCCTGGCAATGGCTGCGCACCTGTCAGCTTCCGGCTTGACGGATACAAGGCGGTTGTTAAAGTACGATTTTTTGACGACCACTTTACCGAAGCGCGTCTCAATCTCCTCAAACTCGCGGTGCAGGGTCTCCTTGGCGAAGGGCGTCACCCTCAGTCCGATGGTGGTCGACTCGGTGAAGAGGATCTCTCTCACCGCATTTTTATGCTCCTCCTCGCAGATGACACTGATGGTGAAAGCCGGCCGGCCCTTTTTCATTATCACCGGTGTGAACCAGACATCACCGGCGCCGGCAGAAAACAGCCTCGCCGAAATGTAGTCCGATAACTCGGGATTCATGTCATCCACATTGCACTCCACCAGTAAAGCCTGGTGACCTTTCTCTTCCCCGGGTTCTGTCTCGGCCAGAAAGACCCTGAGGATATTAGGTAGTGCGGGATTGTTCTTCTGTCCTATACCGTAGCCTGTACGGATGATGGAAAACTTCATTCCGGGCGGCAGAGGCCTGGCAAGCGCCGCAATGATAGCGGCTCCCGTGGGCGTGGTGGCTTCAAAGCTGACCCCGCCGGTGTGTACTGGAAAACCGGCTATGATACGTGCAGTGGCCGGCGCCGGGACGGGAAGGAGACCGTGTTCGCACCTTACCATGCCGCTGCCCAGCTCAACGGTTGAGACATAGACCCTGTCAACACCCAGAGCGTCATAGCATATGGCAGCACCGACAATATCGACTATGGAGTCGATGGCACCAACCTCATGGAAATAGATCTCATCTACCGGCTTGTTGTGCACGGCTGCCTCAGCCACGGCTATCAGATTGAATATCTGCATTGCCAGATCAGTGACCTTTTCGGAGAGGGAACTCCCCGTTATTATTTCCCGGATGTCAGTCAGGTTGCGGTGGCCCTGATGATGATCATGCCCGTTGCCAGAGCCATTTTCATGTTCATGTTCATGGTCATGCTCTATGTCATGCTCATGGTCATGCTCATGCTTGTGTGCATGTTTATGACCATGTTCGTGTGCGTGTTCATGATCATGCCCGTGTGCATGGTCATCGCCTTTCCCGTGGCCGTGCAGATGACCAGGGTCAGCGCTTTTGCCCTCATCGGTAACGACCGTGATCCTGGTGCCTGTAATACCGTGCCTCTGATCGCTGGTGATATCGAGCCTCCAACCTCCTATATTCAGTTTCTCCAGTCCGTTGATCAGGGTGTCACGGCTGACTCCCAAATCTATCATGGCCCCGAGGTTCATGTCACCACTGATCCCTGAAAAACAGTCGTAGTACACTATTTTCATTTACATTTAGTTTTTTTAACAGTCATTGATCACCTTGCCCTGCTGCGGAAGCCCGCCTGCTCAGGCCGCTAATATAAGAATACGGTGGCGATATATTAAAAAAAATGTTTACTTTGCATCTTCCCATTTTAGGGTATTATTAGAGATTGAAGGTAATGAAAAGGCGAAATTTTATACGCAGTTCGGCAGGTGCCGGACTGGCAGCAGGAGCTTTACTGAGTTTTGGCCGTTATGAAAAGGTTCTGGCCGGCAGGCCTCTTCCTGCAGCGGCCAATTATGATCTTGTAGCTGTCATGGGCGGTGAGCCTGCTGCCATGTTTGACATGGGTATCCAGGCACTTGGAGGAATGGGGACATTCGTCGGCAAAGGCCAGAAAGTACTTGTCAAACCAAATATAGGTTGGGATGTCGTTCCCGAAAAGGGCGCCAATACCCATCCCGCACTGGTAAAGAGGATAATAGAGCACTGCTTCAGGGCAGGGGCAAAGGAGGTCTATGTCTTCGACAATACATGCGATAACTGGATCAAGTGCTATAAGAACTCAGGAATTGAACAGGCCGTTAAGGATGCCGGAGGAAAGATCGTTCCCGGCAATTCCGAGAGCTATTACCAGGAGGTGACTATCCCCAACGCCAAAAAGCTTCAGAAGACCAAGGTGCACGAACTTGTCCTCAGCAGTGACGTTTTCATCAATGTCCCGGTGCTTAAGAACCACAGCTCCGCAAGGATGACCGGCGCTCTCAAGAACATGATGGGTGTGATATGGGACCGGAGTTACTGGCACAGGAACGATCTGAACCAGTGCATAGCTGATTATGCTCTCTACCCGAAGAAGCCCTCACTGAACGTCATGGATGCATACAACGTGATGATGCGCAATGGCCCGCGCGGGGTGTCGAAGGAAGACTTGTCGAACATGAAGTCCCTGATGATTTCAACAGATTGGGTGGCCATTGATGCCGCAGGGGCAAAAATGATGGGGAAGGAACCTTCTTCAATTGAACACATTGCCATTGCAGCTGCAATGGGCATTGGAAAAATGGATCTTGCAACAATGAATATACACAGGATGAAAATGTAGGTGTTCATGAAGTCATCAGCACTTAAACACATACGTACTGTTTTTTCTGCCCTGGTTCTACTTCTGTTTGCATTTCTTTTTATTGACTTCAGAGGCACACTCGGGGAAAAGGCCTTCGGCCCGATCCTTTACATGCAGTTCGTTCCTTCGCTGCTGAAGTTCTTCGTTGCCGGCGTGGCGGCTGCCACCGGCTTCATCGTGGTGATCGGCCTGACGGTGCTTACAGGCAGGACTTACTGCAGTTTCCTGTGTCCGCTGGGGATCTTCCAGGATGCCATCAGCCGTGCCGGAGGCCTGGTCAAGAGACGCTTTCGCAGGTACGGATATAAAAAGCCATATACGATACTGCGCTATTTCATCCTTGTGCTTACTGCAGGAATATTGCTCCTGGGAGGAGTTTATGTGCTCACCATCCTTGATCCGTACAGCACCTTTGGCCGGTTCATGACCTATTTTGCACAGCCTGCAGCTCTGTTTATCAATAACCTGCTTGCTTCACTCCTGGGTAAATTTGACATTTATGCAATTTACAGGGTTGACATCAGGGCCTATGAACTCGCCGTATACATCATACCGTCAGCCTTCCTGTTCCTCATAGGGTTTCTGGCATTCAGGTACGGCCGGCTCTATTGCAACACCGTATGCCCGGTCGGCACCCTGCTAGGCTTTATGAGCAAATTCTCAATCTTCAGAGTCAGGTTTGAGGAGGAGAAATGCACGCGCTGCGGCAGGTGCTCCATGGCGTGCAAGTCATCATGCATAGATTTTCTGAACAAGCATGTTGATTTAAGCCGTTGTGTCAACTGCTTCAATTGCATTGACGCCTGCAAGGAGAACGGCATGTCATACGGGCTCGTCAGGCTGAAGCGCAAAGCCATTAAGGAAGAGACCACCGACGCCTCGAGGCGAAATTTTATTACCGGATCACTGGTAATGATCGCAGGCACATCACAGATAATACGTGCACAGACCACCACTCCTTCCCCTACAAAAGATTCAACGGTGAAGGAAGACAGGCTGTACCCTGTGTCACCTCCCGGTTCGATAGGCCTTGCTTCGTTTACGTCAAGATGCACGGCATGCACCCTCTGCGTCACAGCATGCCCCACACACGTAATCCAGCCCTCAGTAAGCGAGTATGGCATTGCCGGCATCATGCAGCCAAGAATGGACTTTCACAGTGGGTTCTGCAACTTTGACTGCAACCGCTGTACCGACGTGTGCCCCACGGGAGCAATTATGCCCCTGATGATAGAGGCCAAGAAACTGACTCAGATCGGTAAGGCAGTCTTTATTAAGGATAACTGCATTGTTGAGGCAGAAAAGACAGCCTGCGGTGCCTGCTCGGAACATTGCCCCACAAAAGCATGTCATATGGTTCCCTTTGAAGGAAGACTCCTTATCCCGGAGGTCAAGGACGATATCTGCGTCGGTTGCGGGGCCTGTGAATATGCCTGCCCGACAAAGCCGTTCAAGGCGATCTTCGTCGACGGAAACCCAATCCATGAAGCGGCACTCAAACCTGAGACCCGGGAACTCGATGCCGCTCCGGTTGAGTTCCCCTTCTAAAGCCGGTAATTACCAGTTCAGAACCTTTCGGATCTGTCATTTGAACAACCGTTCAATAAATTCGGAAAACATGATAATTGTCCTGTAAGACAGCGGTTAATTCCATTAATTTGCGCTATCTTTTTTTAGCGAATCTTAAAACTGGTTTTATATGAAACCCACACATATTGAGCATATTGGGATTGCAGTCAATTCAATTGCCGATGCAATCCCGTTCTATGAAAGGGTCCTGGGCCTCAAATGCTATAACATCGAGGAGGTTGCCGATCAGAAGGTCAAGACCGCCTTTTTCATGATAGGTCAGACCAAGATAGAGCTTCTTGAGTCAACGGACCCCGAAGGTCCCATAGGCAAATTTCTGGAAAAGAGGGGAGAGGGGATTCATCATATCGCGTTTGCCGTCGAAAACATCGAAGAGAGGCTCCGGGAGGCCGAAGCCGCAGGGATAAAGCTTATAGACACGGTGCCACGGCGCGGTGCGGAAGGACTGAGCATTGCCTTCCTTCACCCGAAGTCTACCCTGGGTGTGCTCACGGAGCTGTGTGAAGACAAGAATAGACAAAACAACAAATAAAAAGATCCGATGAACAGTCAGGAAAGAATCCAGCAACTCCTTGATTACAGGGATAAAGCGCGAAAAGGCGGAGGTGATAAACGCATTGATGATCAGCACTCAAAAGGAAAACTGACTGCCAGGGAGCGCATTACAATGCTCCTTGATGAAGGCAGCTTCGAGGAGTATGATATGTTTGTCACCCACCGGACTGAAGACTTCGGAATGGCCGACAAGAAGTATCTCTCTGACGGGGTGATTACCGGGCATGGTACTATTGACGGCAGGGTGGTATATGTCTATGCCCAGGATTTTACTGTCTTTGGAGGCTCGCTTTCGGAGACATTTGCACAGAAGATTTGCAAGATCATGGATCAGGCGATGCAGGTTGGCGCACCGGTCATAGGCATCAACGACTCGGGCGGCGCCCGGATACAGGAGGGTGTAAGAAGCCTGGCAGGATATGCCGAGATCTTCGAACGCAACATTCTCGCTTCAGGAGTGATACCCCAGATCTCCGCCATATTCGGTCCATGCGCAGGAGGTGCCGTCTACTCACCGGCACTGACTGACTTTATCGTGATGAGCCGCAAGAGCAGCTATATGTTCGTTACCGGTCCGAAAGTTGCCAAGGCAGTCACGGGCGAGGATATCTCCATCGATGATCTTGGCGGTGCCACGGTGCATACCACCAAGTCAGGCGTGGCACACTTCGCCGTCGATGAGGAGCAGGAGGGCCTTGACCTGATACGAAAGCTTCTCAGCTACATGCCTCAGAATAACCTGGAGGAGCCTCCCCAGACTGCGTGCGATGACCCTATAGACAGACTGGAGGATGAACTGAATGACATTATCCCGGAAAGCCCCAACCAGCCATACGACGTCAAGGACGTTATAAGCAGGGTGGTCGACTACCACGACTTTACCGAAGTGCATGAGGCTTATGCAAAGAACATTATAGTCGGTTTTGCCAAGTTCGACGGCATGCCTGTCGGTATAGTAGCCAACCAGCCCGCATACCTTGCCGGTGTCCTTGACATTGAGGCATCACGCAAGGCGGCCCGCTTCATACGTTTCTGCGATGCCTTCAACATCCCCATTGTTACCTTTGTGGATGTGCCAGGGTTCCTTCCCGGATCTACGCAGGAGTACGGCGGCATAATAATACACGGTGCCAAGCTGATGTATGCCTACGGCGAAGCCAACGTGCCAAAAGTCACAGTGACACTCAGGAAATCATACGGCGGGGCCCATTGCGTGATGTCATCAAAGCAGCTCCGCGGCGATCTCAACTATGCATGGCCCACTGCCGAGATCGCAGTGATGGGCCCGCAGGGAGCCATAGAGATACTCGACGGCAGGGAGATAAGCGAGATCAAAGATCCGGTTGAACGCAAGGAGTTCGTTGCACGGAAAGAAGAAGAATACCGCGCTAAGTTTGCTAACCCTTATGAGGCAGCTAAATATGGCTACCTTGATGATGTGATCGAACCGCGTAATACAAGGTTCAGGGTGATAAGGGCTCTCCGGGCACTCTCAACCAAAAAGGATCCGGGACCAATGAAAAAACACGGTAACATTCCACTCTGATCAGTGAATTATGACATCTCAGTTGCTTATTTCAGCACCCGCTGCAGAGCTTGAACCAATAACCTGGACCATCGTGGTGGTGGGCGTAGGTATTGTCTTTCTTTCCCTGCTGATTGTATACCTTTTCTTCAGATATGTCCTTACCTACATCCTGAACTTCAGATTACGCAGTTTCGCCCGTAAAAAGGGTATTGACCCTGCAGAATTCCACACGGTTAAAACAATTCAGTCAGGGGAGGTTAATGCCGCAATAGCCATGGCTCTCTACTCATACTTCAACGAGATCCATGACGTGGAGAGCGGGGTGATTACAATCAAGCGTGTCTCCAGGATTTACTCTCCATGGAGCTCCAAACTGTACAACATGAAAAATCTATAAGATCATTATAAGACGATTTCGAGATGAAAAGTTTCAAATTCCTGATAAACGGTAACCAGTATGAAGTTGATGTCCTGGATGTGGACGGCAACATGGCAAAGATCGAGGTGAACGGTACGGTGTATGATGTGGAGATGCAGCGTGAGATACCCAAGGTCAAGACGGTGGTGGCACCGCCTTCGCAGGCAAGGGCGGGGAAGGAGATTAAACAGGCTCCTGAGATTAAACCGGCCCCCGCAAAGAGTGCCGTAACGGGAAAGGCTGCCGAGGTGAGGGCCCCGCTGCCGGGCGTGATCATCCAGGTGATGGTCAGGCCGGGTGACGACGTTACCGTCGGACAGACCCTTTGCACCCTTGAGACAATGAAAATGGAAAACGCCATCAAGACCGAAAACGCAGGTAAGGTGGCTTCAGTGAATATTGCCCCTGGACAGCAGGTGCTCCAGGATGAGGTCTTAATTGTAATCACCGAGTGATGGCTAAAAGAAAAACATGGACCATGTTTGCCCTGCTGGTGATCGTCTCACTGGCATGGCTGGCATTTGTAAAACCTGAACACGATAAACAGCAGGTCCTGGCAGACAGTGGTGCCGTGGCAGCCACTTATGCCGAGTACAACCAGGCACCTGTTGAGGCAGAGCCAAAGTTCCTCGATGGACTCAAACAGTTCTGGGCTTTCACCGGCTTCAGAAACGCCACCCCGGGACACCTTATAATGATGATCGTCGGCCTGATATTTATCTTCCTGGCAATCAGGTATGAGTATGAGCCTTTGCTGCTTGTGCCCATCGGCACAGGCATCCTGATCGGAAATATTCCCTTCTTCACTGACGGGGGCATGAACCTTCAGGTCGGGATTTACCAGCAGGGGAGCGTTCTCAGCTACCTCTACTTCGGGGTACTTAAAGGGATCTATCCGCCTCTTATATTCCTGGGCATAGGTGCCATGACCGATTTCTCATCACTGATCTCCAACCCCAGGCTGCTGATGCTTGGAGCTGCAGCACAGGTAGGGATCTTTGCAACATTCATCGGAGCACTCCTGCTTGGCTTCAACATGCCTGAAGCCGGCGCCATTGGCATCATTGGCGGAGCTGACGGCCCGACAGCAATATTCCTGTCATCACGACTGGCCAACGGTGTTAATATCCTTGCCGACGGAACGACTGTCAAGAACCTGATCGGGCCGATAGCGATAGCTGCCTATTCATATATGGCCCTGGTGCCGGTGATCCAGCCTCCCATAATGCGGATGCTGACAAGTAAAAAGGAGAGGCTGATTCGCATGAAGCCGCCGCGCGCAGTCACAAAGACCGAAAAGATACTCTTCCCGATATTCGGGCTTATCCTCACCTGCTTCATCTCACCGGGAGCACTTCCCCTGCTGGGTATGCTCTTCTTCGGCAACATCCTCAAGGAATCGGGTGTGACTAAACGCCTGGCCGAGACAGCCCGCACATCGCTCATCGATATTGTGACTATATTGATAGGCCTTACCGTTGGTGCTTCAACACAAGCCGACGTTTTTCTGACCAGGGAATCAGTGCTGATCTTCGGACTAGGCGCCGCAGCATTTGCCGTGGCGACAACCAGCGGCGTGCTCTTTGCAAAGGGCATGAACCTCTTCCTGTCAGAAGACGATAAGATCAACCCGCTCATAGGTAACTCGGGAGTGTCGGCAGTGCCTGACAGCGCTCGCGTCTCTGAGATGGAAGGACTCAAGGCTGATAAGACGAACCATCTGCTGATGCACGCCATGGGACCAAACGTCGCCGGCGTAATCGGTTCAGCCATAGCAGCAGGTATCCTGTTGAGTTATCTGGGATAAATACTTAAGTTTGTTAATAAATCACCATCAGAGGGAAATGAAACAGGCCGTGACAGGTAATGCCGGACCTAAAGTGAGGTCCGATATCGAAGTGATGCTGGAACTCACTGACAGCGGAGGCATCGGATTGAGCCTCAAATCTAAGGTCAAAAGCATGTACGGCAAAGCCATTGAAACGCAATGCCGCGAGCTGCTGGACCTCTTTGGGGTAAGAAACGCCACGATGACAGTCAATGATTCCGGAGCACTCCCATTCGTCATTGCGGCACGCGTTGAGGCTGCGATAAGAGCACTGACCGGTTCGGAAGCCTCGTTCCTCCCGGACATGATCCCTGAAAACCGTTACGCATCTTCACGCGTGAGATTCAGGTTCTCAAGACTCTATCTTCCGGGAAACAGCCCGGGAATGTTCCTCAATGCAGGACTTCACTCACCTGACGGAGTAATCCTTGATCTTGAAGATTCCGTGGCACCGGACAGAAAAGACGAGGCGAGGATTCTTGTGAGAAACGCTTTGAGGGCAGTTGACTTTTACGGAGCCGAAAGGATGGTCCGCATAAACCAGGGCGAAAGGGGCCTCGACGATCTTGAATACGTTATCCCCCATAATGTCCACCTGGTACTGATCCCTAAATGCGAATCAGCTGAGACTGTCAGGAAGGTGGATGAGAAGATCAGGGATATAAAAGGGAGGGAGGCTCAGGATGAAGCTGTATTCCTCATGCCCATCATTGAGAGTGCTGCAGGAGTCGAGAAAGCTTTTGACATAGCCACTGCCACCGCTTCGGTTGTTGCCGTGGCGATAGGACTCGAGGACTACACGGCTGACCTTGGTGTTCAGCGCACAAAGGAGGGCAAAGAGTCACTTTATGCCAGGAACCGGATAGTGGTGGCAGCCAGGGCCGCCGGCGTTCAGCCTATAGACTCCGTCTTCTCCGATGTGGGTGACATGGAGGGATTGCTTGAGAACGTGATCAACTCCAAATCCATGGGCTTCGAAGGCATGGGATGCATCCACCCGCGCCAGATAGCCGTGATAAGGGAAGGTTTTTCTCCCACGGCTGACGAGATTGAAAAAGCAAAGAAAATAGTGGCAGCCTTCCGCGAGGCTCTGCAGAAAGGCATTGGAGTGGTGGCTCTGGGCACAAAGATGATCGACCCGCCAGTGGTGGCGAGGGCAGAAAAGACAATTACCCTGGCCGTAAGGCTGGGCCTGCTGCCCGAAAACTGGGCTGAAACAGAGGCAAATCAATAAAATAAATGCAGACCTGGTCATGAAAATGGTTACGAATGCTGCCGGCCGCATGGTGCCGGATGAGATAAACGGAAGAGAAGCCGCTCCGTTCAAAGGTGTTGGTAAACACCGGCCTGACGGAAGGAAATATGCACCGCCTATACCCACATGCATCGACTATCCCGGCGATAATAACAAGGTGGTCTCCTCACTGACCGAGGCTCTTGAACGCTGCGGCCTGAAGGACGGCATGACCATATCAACGCATCATCACCTTCGCGACGGCGACCTGGTAAGCAACCAGATATTCCGGATAGCCTCCGAAAAGGGAATTAAGGATCTGGTATGGCTCCCGTCAGCCTCCTTCCCCTGCAATGACCCGGTGATAGAATACCTTGAAAATGGAACCATCAACCGTATTGAAGGTAGCATGAACGGACCCCTCGGGATGTTCGTCTCGGAAGGCAGAATGAAGGGAATGGCTGTGCTCAGATCTCACGGAGGAAGGGTTCAGGCCATACAGGACGGCGAGGTGAAGATAGATATTGCCGTCCTTGCAGCCCCGGCTGCCGATGCCTTCGGCAACGCCAAAGGAACAGGCGGTCCGTCGGCAACAGGAGTGCTGGGATATGCCAAGGCCGATTATATGTATGCCGACAGGGTTATCATAGTAACAGATAATCTTGTTGACCTGCCCTGCTTCCCCATGGAGATAGAAGGCAATTACGTCGACTGTGTTGTGGTGGTTGACAAGATCGGCATCCCTGAAAAAATAGTATCAGGAACAACACAGATAACCAAGAGTCCTGACAGGTTGCTGATTGCAGAGCTGACGGCATCATTCCTCGAAAAGTCAGGCCTGTTGCGCAACGGTGTTACAATGCAGGCAGGAGCCGGAGGCACCAGCCTCGCCATTGCGGTCTTCGTGCATGAGATGCTCCGAAAGAAGGGATGGAAATGCAGCTT
Source organism: uncultured Rikenellaceae bacterium (assembly GCA_963770745.1). Taxonomy (GTDB): domain Bacteria; phylum Bacteroidota; class Bacteroidia; order Bacteroidales; family VadinHA17; genus SR-FBR-E99. The sequence goes on along the minus strand of CAVYRA010000013.1, from coordinate 88,254 downwards.
CGGTTTCGGAGGCAGCACCAAATACATGGTGCAGATGCTGGAAGAGGGACAGATGGGGCATATCCTTGATGCGCAGGCCTTTGACCTTGATGCCGTGAAATCGGTTGAGAAGAACCTGAACCATATCCCTTACTCCGTCTTCAATGCATACAACTATCATTCGAAGGGCAACCTGACAACAATGATGGATATTATGATCCTTGGAGCCACCGAGATCGACACCGGCTTCAACGGAAACGTAGTGACACACTCTGACGGTCTTCTTCTTCACGGGATAGGAGGGTGGCAGAACTGCCTCCATGCCCGGAATGTGATCATCCCCGTTCCTCTCTTCCGGGACAGGATACCGGTGATTGTTGACAGGGTGACCACACTGTGCGGACCGGGTGAACTTATTGACGTGATCATCACCGAGAGAGGCATAGCCATCAACCCGCACAGGCAGGACCTGTTAGACTCTGTCAGGGGAAAGGGACTGCCGCTGGTGACGATACAAGAGCTGAAGGAGATTGCTGAAAAGATCTGCGGAAAACCCGATAAAGCAGCCTTTGATGAGAGGGTGGTGGCAGCAATCAAGTGGGTTGACGGCACAGTGATAGATGCTGTTAACAAAGTAAAGAGATAAACAAAAACCTTATCCTGATGAATAGATACAGATGCCCTGTCTGCGGGTACATTTATGACCCCGCTGCGGGCGATCCGACATGTGATGTTGAGCCTGGAACCGCTTTCGGCGACCTTCCTCCGGAATGGTCATGCCCTGTCTGCGGTGCATCGCCAGATGAGTTCGAAGAGTACGATTAGGAGTTTTCTTCAGGGATGTGCCTCAGCACATCAATGAGCAGATCCCAGAACATCTGGACCGTCTCTATCTCTATCCTCTCCTCCGGGGTATGCGCTCCCCTGATGGTGGGCCCGAAGGATATCATGTCAATCCCCCTGTATTTTTCAAGTATCAGTCCGCATTCAAGCCCCGCATGAATAGCCTTCACCTGCGGCACCTTGCCGAAGAGCTTGCGGTATGAGTCTATCATCAGCCTCAGTATCGCGGAGTTCATGTTCGGCTTCCAGCCCGGGTAGCCGTCAGAATGGGTGACCTTCGCACCGGCAAGGTCAAAACTTGCCTCGGCTTTCATGGCTGCATAGTTTTTTTCCTCATCCGAAGAGCTCCTCTGCGTGGTGACCACATGAACCGTGTTGGCACCGGTAAGCCTTATCGTAGCAAGATTGCTCGATGTTTCAACGAGGTCAGGTATCTCCTTTGACCACCCAAGAACACCGTGAGGCACTATGCTCAGTGCGCCGAGAAGCCTGTGCTGAGTATTGGCGTCAATGACTGTGTCAGGCAGGTCCGACGGAGTAGCCGATACTTTGAGATCAGGCTCAAGAGCACCAAACTCATCCCTGACGAGAAGATTGTATGACGCAGTGTCGGCAAGGATCTGCTCCTCATGGGCGGGATTGAAGATGACAGTCACAAAGGCCTCCCTCGGAATGGCGTTTCGGAGGTTGCCGCCGGTGAAGTTGCTGATCAGTATGTTGTACTTTCTTTCAAAGTCCTGCAGAAGCCTTGAGATGATCTTGATGGAGTTACCGTAACCCTTGTGTATCTCATCGCCTGAATGACCTCCGTGAAGACCGGTGACGGAAATGTTCATCGCCCTGTGGCCTGCAGTTACTTTTACCGGGGTATAAGGCAGTATTGCCTGGGTGTCAATGCCTCCGGCACACCCTATGAACAGGATCCCCTCGTCTTCTGAGTCAAGATTCAACAGTATGCGCCCGGTGAAGAAGTCGGGCTCCAGGTTTATCGCTCCCGTCATCCCCGACTCCTCATCAACGGTGAAGAGACATTCAATACGGCCGCACTGCAGGTATGGATCAGTCAGCACCGCCATCTGGGCGGCTATGCCAATCCCGTCATCCGCTCCCAGGGTGGTGCCGCTGGCACTGACCCACTTGCCGTCGCTGACCGGGATAATCGGATCCGTATCCCAATTATGCAGATGAGAAGCATTCTTCTCACCAACCATGTCAAGATGGCTCTGCAAAACAACGGGACGTACCTTCTCCTTACCGGGAGCTGCCTCCCTCGTAATAAGTATATTTCCTACACTGTCTTCCCTGGCTTCAAGTTTATGATTGTGCGCAAAATCAAGCAGGTATTCCCTGATACGCCCCTCATTCTTTGATAACCTGGGGATCCTGCAGATCTCCTCAAAATAGCTCCATACCCTCCTTGGCTTTATCTCCCCCAATTCACCCATGCTGTTATATTGTTAAAAATGTGTTGAATACATTAAGCGGCAAATATAGTTTTTTTCCGTTGCAACGATTATGAAATTTTCCTGCTGTAACTCTTTTTTTTAACACAATAAAAACTATATTTTTACGGCAAACCAAAAAATCAATAAAACATATAAAATTATGGCTAAACGTACGATTGTGGCACTGCCTGGCGATGGCATCGGTGCTGTGGTTCTGAAGCAGGCTATTCGCGTTCTCGAGGCGGCAGGATTTGAGGCTGATTATGTTTACGGGGACATCGGGTGGGATTTCTGGTGCAGTGAGGGCAATCCTCTTCCGCAGCGCACAATCGATCTTATTGCAGAGCATAAGATTGCACTATTTGGTGCAATAACATCCAAACCCAAAGACGATGCTGCCTCCGAACTGTCACCTGCCCTTCAGGGCAAAGGATATACCTACAGCAGCCCCATCGTTGGACTCAGACAGCACTTCGGCCTGGATATATGCGTCAGACCGTGCCGCAGTTATAAGGGGAACCCCCTCAATTTCATCCGCCGCGGAATGGACGGCAACCCTGAAGAACCAATGGTTGACGTGGTGATATTCAGACAGAATACCGAAGGCCTTTACGGAGGAGTGGAGTGGTCAAACCCGCCCCAGCAGGTATATGATGCCCTGATGACTCACCCGAAGTTCCGTGAGAACTTCGGATGGTGCCCCAAGGAGGAACTGGCTGTCTCAACCAGGATCTTTACATGGAAATACACGGAACGAATAGTCAGGGCAGCATTCGAGCATGCAGTGAAGTTCGGATACAGGTCGGTGACCGTCTGCGAAAAACCTAATGTCATTCGTGAGACCTCAGGTCTCATGTGGAAGATAGCCAAGGAGATGCAGAAGAGTGAGTTCCCGGCTATCCAGCTGTGGAACACCAATATAGATGCACAGATGATGTGGCTGACAAAGAATCCCGAGGATTACGGTGTGATAGTTGCCGGTAATATGTTCGGCGATATCGTCTCTGACGCATTTGCCGGACTGATAGGCGGCCTGGGGTTTGCCTGCAGCGCACAGTTCTCGGAAAATGGCATTGGTGTGTTCGAACCGACCCACGGATCAGCACCCAAATATGCCGGCTACAGTACTCCCATTGTGAATCCGATAGCGATGATTGAGTCAGCATGCATGATGCTCGATTATATTGACGAGAAGCCTGCGGCTGCCCGCATACGCAAGGCAATTGCCGAGGTGATTGAGGAGGGAAAGGTCAAGACCTATGACATGATGAAGATGACCGGGAAACAGGAGGTGATTGACATGGGTGCAGCGTCTACCATAGTGATGACTGACGCAATAATTGCAAAACTAAAATAGCCTGCCATGACCGAAGAGATAAAGAAACTGTGGCCCGAACTGGAGTGGATCAGTGATCCCGGGCTGAGAGAAAAGACCGCGCGCACATGGGAGGTGGCTCTTGAGCGGAGCGTCCTTACACCGGAAGACCTGAACCGTATCCCCTTTACCCTGCTCTGCGGACCTGACCTGAAGGTGACGTTCATGGACCACAAGAGATGCGTTGTCCATGTTGCCAGGGAGGCCGGGGAAAAAATGAACAGCTTCTTCAAAAATGACCTGCCTGTGAATATGGATGTCCTGATTGCCGGGGCAATTCTTGCAGATGTTGGCAAAATGCTTGAGTATGAGCTTGATGCACAGGGTAAGGCTGTACAGGGCACCTACGGCCAGTATCTCAGGCATCCATTCTCAGGTGTAAGTCTTGCAGAGGAATGCGGTGTGCCGCCGGAGGTCTGCCATATTATTGCATCCCATGCTCACGAGGGCGACCTTGTGAAGCGCACCACGGAAGCATATATAGTTCATCACGCCGACTTCATGACATTTCTTCCATTCAAGAGCAGACTGATCATTTGAAAGTCTGTAAAGTAGAAAGTCTGTAAAGTCCATAAAGTCTAAAGGATTTGCGACTGTGTCCGCCCACTGGCGGATTTGCGATTTGCCATTGCCGATTTTAAATAATCGACAATCGAAAATCTGAAATCGAAAATTCCTCTATTGCCTATTGCCTACTGCCTAACATGGCCTTCCGCACGTTTGCATAACCCATCTTGTCAACCTTGCGGTCATAGGTCATGAGACCGTTGGTCTCGGTCTCCACATCGGTAGTCTGTGTGTAGACTGAGGCGCTGAGGCCCTTCTCAGTCACCATCTGCCTGACAACCGAGTAGAACTGCTCATATTTCCTGAGAAGGCCGGTGCTGTCACTCATCTTCTCATAGCCCCAGTTCTTCTGCTCCCAGGTGTGACCCTGCACCGGCAGGCCCAGGCCTCCGAACTCACCCAGCACGATGGCTCTGAGCTTTTCGGCAGGAGGCGACACCGGCTCGGGATAGTTATGCACATCAAGCACATGGCCAGTCCCGCGGTCAGTCCAGCCTGATGCGCTGTTGACCAGCCGTGAGGTGTCGTACATCATGACATAGTCAGTCACTGCGGCCGTGTTGTACTGACCCCAGCCCTCGTTGTAGATTACCCACATAACTATCGAAGGGTAATTGAACCTGGTGTCAATCATCCTGGTCAGTTCAGTCATGAACATGGCTGAATCGGAGGCGCTTTTTGTTATATCTGGCTTTTCTCCCCAGATTGATTCATCACCGCTGGGCATATCCTGCCATACGAGCATCCCCAAACGGTCAGTATGGTAGTAAAACCTCCGGTTCTCCACCTTGACATGCTTTCTCATCATGTTGAACCCCATCTTCTTCAGCATCTCAACGTCCTGTTTCATTGCCTCGTCGGAAGGAGGGGTGTAGAGGCCGTCAGGCCAGAACCCCTGGTCAAGCGGGCCGTTCTGCCATACAAATCCGTTATTGAGCATGATGCGCGTGAAGCCATCTTCTGTGATCCCGAGCGAGATCTTGCGCATGCCTGCATAAGAAGTGACATCATCGGTCACTATGCCTCCTGTTATCAGCCTGACCGTCAGATCATAGAGGAAGGGATCATCAGGACTCCAGAGTCGGACATCAGAAATATTCAGGGCGATGGGGGTGCCTGTCATACCTGATGATACGACCACCGTCTCACCTCCCGACATTATCGTGACCTCTGCAATTGACGGAGCCATATCAACAGGAGGGCAACCCTCGGGACCGTGGCATCTTTCCTCAATGACGGTAACGGTAAGGATGCCGTTGTCAATGTCAGGCACAATACGAAGGTCACCGATCCATGTCTTGTCCACAGGCTCAATCCATACACTCTGCCATATACCGCTGGTTGGCGTGTACCATATGCTGCCAGGTGAGGAGACCTGTTTGCCCCGCGGTTGCCGGCCCCTGTCCGTAGGATCAGTCACTCTGACAACCACCGTGTGCTTACGGCCTTCAGCAAGAAAGGGTGTGATATTGCATGAGAACGGATCATATCCTCCCTGGTGGCTGACGGCAAAGTTATCATCTATCCAGACGGTTGTCTCCCAATCGGATGCCTCAAAATTGAGTATCAACTGCTTCTCTTTCCAGTTCTTCGGAACAACAAACTCACGCGAGTACCAGAGGGCAAGAGAGTCGGTCAGCCTGAGCCTTACACCAGAGAGTGCAGACTCGACAGGGTAGGGGACAAGGATTTTTCCCCGGGGAGCAGGCCGTTCTTCCTCTTTGAGGCAGATGGCGTAATCCCACAATCCGTTGAGACTCATCCACTCGTTCCTGACCAGTCCCGGCCTTGGGTATTCAGGCCATGGGCCGGAGGGGTCAATATTCAGGCCCCATTCGGTAAAGAGAGGATTTTCGGTAGGTTGCCATTCCGGTTTGTTGTCAGCAGTACAAAACGTCAGCACTCCTGCTGTAACAGCGAGGGCCAGGATAGTCTTCAGCTTCATGACGGAATTATTTTAAGGATCAGCCGAGTTTCATTTTCTCGACTTCTTCCATATTGCGTTCGTTATAGGATATCTTACCCAAAGGGGTGTATAACCATTCGATCAGGTCACTGAATCTTTCTGTTATCTTTCCCCTGACGATCTTCATGGTTGAATTCATCATACCGTTCTCCTCATTGAAGCTTTCATTCAGAATCCCAAGGGCCACCGGAAGCCAGCGATGAGGGAACATGTGCCCGTACTTGCCGTTTATCCGGTATTCATTTACCTCATTCTCAATCAGGTTGAGCACGGCGCGCTTTCCCTCCTCGGTAGTGGCAGAGAGGTTGCGTTCCTCAAGATAGAGCTTCAGCGTGTGCTGGTTCGGAACCACCAGCGCTATTGTATATGGCTTCTGGTTGTTGTACAGCATGCACTGGTCAATGTACTTTGACTGCTCCGTTATTGCCTCTTCAATCCCTTCAGGGCTGAACTTCTCGCCGTCATCCGCGATGAGAAGGCTCTTGAAGCGCCCCATCACATAGAGGAAGCCGTCTTCGGACATGTACCCCATGTCTCCTGTATAAAGCCATCCGTCGCGTATCGCATCCCTGGTGGCGGTTTCATTCATCCAGTAGCCATGCATGACATTCCCGCCCCTGATCACTATCTCACCTTTTTGCCCGGTCGGAAGTTCATTGCCGTCGTCATCACATATCTTCAGTTCCATATTGTTTACAAGGAAGCCTGATGATCCCAGCTTATGCTTTTTGGCGGAGTTTGATGAGATGATCGGGGAAGCTTCCGAAAGACCGTAGCCCTGGTACATGGGTACCCCGATGGCGTAGAAAAAACGCTGCAGTTCAATGTCGAGAAGAGCGCCGCCTCCTATGAAGAAATCAAGCTCGCCTCCGAATGCTTCACGTACTTTTGCAAAAAGGATCCTGTCAAAAAGATTGATCAGCGGCCTTTTTGTCTTCTGTATGCCCTGCCCTTTGTTGTAGCCCTCCTTGTTGTAGGAGTATGCCGTCTTAAGTGCAAAATAGAACAGTGCCTCAGTCATCTTCCCTTTCTCCTTTATTGCCTTTTCAATTGACTTCCGGAAGTTTTTTGCCAGTGCCGGCACGCTCATGATCAGGTTGGGCTTTATCTCCTTCATACAGACGGGGATATTTCGCAGGGTTTCCATCGGGGTTTTGCCCACCTTGACCGAAGCGATGCTTGCCCCCTTGCCCATGAAGGCGTAAATGCCTGCCGTATGTGCAAACGAGTGATCCCACGGGAGGATGAGAAGGGTCTTGTAGAATTGCGGGATGTCCATCAGGCTGTATGACTGGAAAACATTTGTCACGTAGTTGCCGTGTGTCAGTATTATGCCCTTGGGGTCTGCGGTGGTGCCGGAAGTGTAACAGATGTTGGCGAAATCTGAGGGCGTGACAGATGATGCAAACTCCTCGAACGACTTTCTGTTGGCAGGGATCTCGAGCCATTCCCGGCCTGTCTTCCTGACCTCGTTGAAATGTATCTGTCTCTCAGTGTACTCTTCCCTGGGATCCATGAAGATGACTTTTTCCACATCGGGGCACCTGTCAATGATCTCCAGTATCTTCGGAGCCTGGGTGCTTGAGGTGATGACCATCTTCGAACCTGAATGAATAAGACGGAACTTTATCTCCTCGGGGTTCAGCTTCACAGAGAGGGGAACATTAACACCCCCGGCATAGAGGATCCCCAGTTCTCCTATGACCCAGCCGTTGCGTCCGTCAGCGAGCATGCTGACACGGTCACCCTTCTTTATCCCCAGCTGCATGAGTCCGGCACCGAACTCCTGCACCTGGCGTTTTGTCTCCTGGTATGTGGTGCCCTCATACTTATCCTGCATCTTCTCCCAGAGATAAATATTGGATGCATATTTTTCAACATTCTCTTCAAAAAACTTGATAAGTGATTTCATCTGAAGCTACATTAGGCGGTTCTCATAATCGCGATCTAATATAGAAAAGAATTGGAGAGTCTTGCCACGTTTCATGAAATATCATTGCATTTTTGAGCTTTAATCAATACCTTTATCCTTAATTACCATGAAAAACTGTCATTTATGAAGAAACTTTCCTTACTGCTGCTTGCGGGGATATTGCTGCTAACCCCTTCATGTGATTTTATGAAAAGCATCAATCCTTTCGGAAAGAAAGGGAGGGAGGCTGAAGCCCTTAGGCAGCAGCAGGAGGCATTTCGGATTGCCGACTCGATACGTGTCGTCAATGAGACGCAGGCAGAGGCCGAACGAGCCAGGCAGGCCGAGCTTGCCGCAGCAGCCGTGGAGGAAACACGTGCAGCATCAGGTTATCATGTCATTGTAGGCAGTTTTCTGACTCCTGCTTATGCTGATGCATGGCTCGAACATATAAGGGGACTCGGCTATGAGGCCACGAAAGTGGATATGAACGGCGGGAGGTGGCAGCTTGTCTCCGCAAAATCATTCCCCGACCTGCGTGCCGCGTGGAATGCTCTCGGCACTATCCAGGATAATATAAGCGGCGAAGCCTGGGTTTACAGGAAGAGGTGACCCCTGCCGGCAGATGGTGGCTTATCTGTGGATGGTAGCCTGCCTCTAAATGGTGCCTACCTGTAGATGGTAGCCGACCTGTCAGGCCCGACAGAGACAATAGTGACAGGAACACCTGTCTCCTTCTCAATACGTTCAATATAATCCCTCAACTCAGCGGGCAGCTCGCTCCAACTCCTGCATCCTGTGATTTCACTCTTCCATCCGGGCATGGTCAGGTAGTTAAGTGACTCGATATCACCGAAGCAATAGGGCAGTTCACTCACCTCCCTGCCACCGACAGTATATGACCTGCATATCTTTACATGGCTGAACCCCGAGAGTACGTCAGCTTTCATCATGAAGAGGCGGGTTACCCCGTTGACCATTATTGCATACTTCAGTGCAGGCAGGTCAAGCCATCCGCAGCGGCGGGGCCTGCCTGTGGTGGAACCGTATTCATTGCCGCGGTTACGCATCATCTGCCCGTCAGCGTCATCGAGCTCCGTCGGGAACGGGCCGCTGCCTACCCTGGTGCAGTATGCCTTGAAGATACCGAAGACCTCTCCCGTTCGCGCAGGGGCAATGCCAAGGCCTGTACAGGCACCCGCGGCAACGGTATTTGACGAAGTGACAAACGGGTATGTGCCGAAGTCGATGTCAAGCATCGTCCCCTGGGCCCCCTCGGCAAGAACGCGCCTGCCCTCCCTCAGGCTCATGTCGATATGATAGTCGGCATTGACCGTTGTGAACTGCTTCAGAAAACCAACGGCATCAAACCATTCATCCTCCAGCTCCTTCAGGTCATTACTCAGGCCGTAGCCCCTGAGCATCCTGAGATGTTCGTCAGCACGCACCCGGTATATCTCCCTGAATTCTTTCCTGAAGAGATCACCCACCCTCAGTCCGCCACGTGAAGCCTTGTCTGTGTAGGCAGGTCCTATGCCCCTGAGCGTTGACCCTATCTTTGATTCTCCCAGCGAAGCTTCCTGAGCGGCGTCAAGAAGCTTGTGAGTGGGCAGGATAAGGTGAGCCTTCAACGAAATCAGAAGCCGCTCACGGACGGTGGCAATGTCAATGCCCAGACTTTCTACCTCATGACGGAAAACAACCGGGTCAATAACAAGCCCGTTGCCGATGATGTTCGTCTTGCCGTCATGAAATATCCCCGAGGGGATGAGGTGAAGCACATGCTTCGTCCCGTTGAACTCAATGGTGTGTCCGGCATTTGGACCGCCCTGAAACCTCGCAACAATATCATACTCCGGTGTTAAGGCATCAACTATCTTCCCCTTCCCCTCATCGCCCCACTGGAGACCCAGTAAAATGTCAATCTTCATTATTCTTAAAATCCTGATAAGATAATCAGGTTCGAATTTACGAATAAAATCCTCCCGGCCGGAGGGAAAAAACCGATTGTTAACAAAAAGAGAGAAGCATACTGAGGGAGACCTGGCAACCTGACGTGTCCATTATCTGATCCTTCGGGACCCCTCCGGAATGCCGTAGACATATAATGCATAGTGATGAAGGACAAATGAGTTCTCCTCACATGCATTTTTTATTATATCATTTATTCTCGGATCGCTGAATTCAATCACCCTGCCTGAATCTGTATCAATAAGATGATCATGCTGGCCTGCCCTGTAGGTCTTTTCATACTGGGCCTGGTTGCGGCCGAATTTATGCCTGGTAACAAGCTTGCACTCGAGCAGCAGGTCAATGGTATTGTACAGGGTTGCCCGGGAGACGCGATAGTTCTTGTTCTTCATGAAATTGAAGAGCGAATCAATATCGAAATGTCCCTCACGTGAGTAGATCTCGTCAAGTATGGCGAACCGCTCAGGAGTCTTCCTGAAGGCCCGGGATTCAAGGTATTCAGTAAAAACCTGTTTTACCACCGATCTGGCATCTTCGTTTGACATTGTACCATTCAGTTTAACCGTCAGACACTTATTATTCAATGAATTCTTCTACCCGCTTGACACTTGCAATACCCTTCACGTTAGACAACTGCAGTATAAGATTGTTGAGGTCGCGCGTATGGTGCACATACAGGTCGATTGTCCCCTCGAATATGCCGTCGTAAACGGATACGTTGATATTCCGGATATTGACATTAAGCTCGGTGGAGATAACATTCGTAACCTCGTTGATGAGGGCTATCCTGTCTATTCCGTTGATGCTTATCCTTGCCAGGAAGGAAGCCAGCTTGTGTATTGTCCACCTGACGGGAATGATCCTGTTACCCTCGCTTGACATCAGCTTGACTGCCGCAGGGCATTTGGGTTTGTGAACGATGATGGAGTCGGATGGGTTGAGGTATCCGATCACCTCATCCCCGGGAATGGGATTGCAACACCCGGCTATGACATAAGAGTTTCCCGTGTTATCAACATTCTCTCTCAACAGGTAGGGATGGCTCTTGTCAATGGTTCCCGGCACCGGAGGACTCTCTTTTTCCCCGGGGCTCTTCCTGGTCACTCCTCCGACCGCCAGCTTCCAATATTTGCGCAGGCTGCCTTCAGGAGCCTTTTTGAGCACCTTGCGAAGCTCATCCAGGTTGATGAGTCCCAGTCCGATCCGTGAATAGAGCTCATCCTTGTTCAGGAGCTCATAATTGTCAAGCAGTTTCTTGATAATGTCCGAGTTGGGAAGTATGCCCAGTTCGCTCAGCCTGTTCTCGAGCATCTCAACGCCCTTCTGCATACGGTCAGTCGATTCATCACGGAGTACATCCTTAATGGCGTTCTTCGCCTTTGCAGTGTGGGCGTAATCCAGCCACTCCTTCTCAGGCTTGGCAATGTTTGAAGTGATGATCTCCACCTGGTCGCCGCTCTGAAGAGTGGTCGAAAGAGGGGAGAGCTTGTAGTTGACCTTTGCACCGATAGCCTTGTTGCCGATGTCAGTGTGAATCTCGTAGGCAAAATCGAGAGCCGAAGCCCCCTTGGGAAGGTTCACAAGCAGGCCTTTCGGAGTAAAGACCATAATCTCCGACGAGAAAAGACTCATCTTGAATTCATCGAGAAAAGTAACCGGATCCGACATCGGGTTGGCAAGCATCTCACGTATGTGCTTCAGCCATTTGTCGAGCTCGCTCTCTGACTGTGAAGTATCTCCCTTGTATTTCCAGTGAGCCGCAAAGCCCCGCTCAGCGACGTCATCCATGCGCTGGCTCCGTATCTGCACCTCCACCCATCTCCCTTCCGGCCCCATCACGGTGAGGTGGAGAGCCTCGTAGCCGTTCGACTTTGGCCTGCTTACCCAGTCACGAAGCCTGTCGGGCTTGGGAGTGTAAATGTCAGTAATAAGTGAGTAAATCTGCCAGCACTGCGCTCTCTCACTCATCTCGGGACCGGGCTCGAAAACGATCCTGACAGCCAGCAGGTCATAGACCTCCTCAAAAGGTATATTCTTTGACTGCATCTTCTTCCATATCGAATAGATCGATTTGAACCTGCCGGATATATCAAAGATGATGTTGTTTTCATTCAGCTCCTCAATGATCGGCAGGCTGAACCTGTTGATGAGTGCCAGGTTCTTTTTCTCATCCATCTTGACCTTGCGGGCTATCTCATCATAGATTCGCGGATGCCTGAACTTGAAGCTGAGATCCTCAAGCTCGGTCTTGATGGCGAAGAGCCCCAGACGGTGTGCGAGCGGAGCATACAGGTAGACGGTCTCACCGGCTACCTTCATCCTTTTATGCTCGGGCATCGAGTCGAGTGTCCGCATGTTGTGAAGCCTGTCAGCTATCTTGATGAGAATGACTCTGATGTCATCAGACAGGGTCATCAGCATCTTGCGGAAATTTTCAGCCTGCAGTGAATGAGTCTCCTTGTTGTATGTGCCTGATATCTTCGTCAGCCCGTCAATGAGAGTGGCTATCTTCGGACCGAACTCCTTCGAGATCTCCTCAAGGGGTATGCCCGTGTCCTCAACTACATCATGGAGCAATGCCGCTGCCACCGACCGTGCACCAAGCCCTATCTCCTGGTTTACTATGCGGGCTACATTGATAGGGTGGATAATGTATGGTTCTCCTGAATTGCGGTACATGTCACGGTGAGCCTCATTGGCAAACCTGAAGGACTTGTCGATAAGATCTACGTCTCCCGGCTTGTCGCATCTGTAGAGGTTATCCCTGAGCAGGCTATACTCAGACTCGATGCGACTTACGTCGTCAGAGGTGAATATTTTTATCTTCGTCTTACTCATCAGTGATTGCCTGCAAAGGACGAGCAAAGATAAGAAAATCGGGTCATTTATGCCGCGACGGTTATGGAAGTATGGTAACTGTGCCTCTTCTTGCCTCTGTTCTGCCGACAGGGGTAGTCAGCCTGAGGCTGTACAGGTAAACGCCTGCCGGAAGAAGTGTTCCGTTGCTGTGTCCGTCCCATCCGGCAGCGTAGTCACTCGTCTGAAAAAGCAGGACCCCGCCCCTGGAGTAGACCCTGAACTCATATGTCACCGGAATGAATGAAAACTCAGGCCTGAAGAAGGCGTTCTCTCCTCCGCGTTCGGGTGTAAAGGCATTGGGAATGAAGATATTATCCGTGGCAGGTACAGTGGTTACAGACGAGCGGTGAAGAGGTGCACCGGCAGGTGCGTCAGGTGATGTGGCGGTGACCTGGTATGCCACCTCTGCAGCCTCGACATCAGCTGCAAACTGTGAGTATTCATCTGACCAGGTTGTGTCTGAGATATGTGAAGCCACCTCAATCCAGCCACGACCTGCCTCACGCCAGACTGAAAAAAGGGCGTCGCCATCAGGGAATGGATTGTTCCAGCTAAGGGTAATTATTGTTCCGGCAACAACCGATTCAAGTACCATGTTCCTGACAGTGCCTGATGATCCCATGGTAACATTGCAGCTGTTCAGGATCGTGATACGGTAGAGACTGACTTTGCCGGTGTCAGCTCCAGGGTACGATAGGCTTAGTGTGCCGTTAATCCCTGTGCCAACGGCTGCATTCTCCCACGAAGCAGTAACAGGATTAAACCGCAGCAGGGCAAAATCATCCATGGTAGTTGACTGATCATAGCTCACAATGAACTGCAGAGCCTTTCCGGCAACCGCTACGGCGTCAACCGCTATAAAGTCGGGAGCTGTTTCACTCCCTGTGGTCAGGCATTCCCTGTTGGAGGAGGAGAGCCCTGTTCCAGCTTGTGAAGCAGTGATGAAAAAACAATATTCAGTCCCCGGGTCGTATCCGGCAAACTGGTATGCAGTCTGTGCGGAAGGCAGGGTTTCATGAAGTATGGCCGGTCCGCTGCCGGTGGCTACTCTTATTTCATAACTCCCGGCCGGGTGTGCTGTATTGTCATATGGGGTCCAGGCAAGATTGATCGCACTGTTGCAGGTATCGTTGACGGCAGACAGAAATATGGTGCTCAGGCTGTTGCTGAGCGGACTGATATTCAATGAAGAGTCAATGGCGGCAACGACATATGTGACGCTCCTGTACCTTGCCGCCGATGCCGTATGAGTGTACATGGTTCCGATGGGTGACCTGACGGTGTCAATGGCACTGGCCGTGCCGCTGCTGAATGTATAGACAACGTATTGTGCCACATCAGGTGAAGCAGACAGGAGCCATGTTACAGTAGCAAAACCGGTGAGGGGGTCAACAGTTACCATGTCAAGCTGCGGTGATAAGGGCTGTGTCTCGTCCTGGCCTGCAAGGCAGGGCATGAGAACTACATAAAGCAGAGACAGTGCTATGAGTCTTGCTGGTTTCATTTTGCCCCGGCGATGATCTCAAACGCATCCCCGATATTAAAATACGTATTGAAGAGTTCTTTTATTTTACCCGGAGATATCGTTCTCACGGTCTCGGCAAAGCGGGTATAGTAATCAGCCCCGCACTCATAGTCTATGACCCCCCTGATTGCTTCAGCCACGGCAAACGGACCGTCAAACATCCGGGCGAGTTCACCCATGAGATGATTTCTTACCAGCGCCATCTCGTAGTCACCGGGTTCCTTCTCCCTGAGGCTGGTTATCTCCTTCCTGATCTCCGTGAGCGTCTCTTCACGGTGGTTGTTGGCCACGTCAGTCATTATAGTGATGTAACCGATGTCGTGAAAAGCCCCTGTAACGGAATGGATCCCGTAAGTATAACCCTTTTCTTCACGTATGTTGCGCATAAGACGTGACCCGAAATATCCTCCGAGTATCATGGTGGCCACCTGCAGCGGCTGGTAATCGGGGTGATCACGGGTGATCCCCTTCCATCCCATCCTCACGGTACTCTGGACTGAGTTGCATACCTCCCTGAAAATCCTTCCCGGTCCGGCAGTTTCAAACTGCAGGTGGGGTATGAGAGGTTTATGCCACTCTACGGCTGTCTCCACTGAGAAGTGCTTCTCAAGCACCGGAACAGCCTGTTCCGGTTTACGGCCCGCAACTGTTATGTACATATTGTCAGGAGTATAGTGCTGAGCGTGAAACGTCCTGATGTCTGTGGTGGTCAGCGCAGTGTAGTCACCGGCGGTGGTGATGCGTCCATAGGGATTTCTGTCACCGCACAGCGCCTGGTAGAAAGCCTCCCGCGCTATGACAGAGGTCTTTTGCCGGCCGGTAAGGAAGTTTTGCAGCCGCTTTTCCTTAATCATCCTGAATTCCTTTTCAGGGAAGGAGGGATGGAAGAGCACCTCTTCTGCCAGGTTCATCACCTCCTCAATTTTTCTCGTCAGTGTGATCACCACCAGCCCGGCGCTGTCCTTGTCAGCCGTATGGTTGAATATGGCTCCTGTGCTGTCAATAAGGTCATTGAGAGTGGCTGCGTCATGCATGGCGGTGCCTTCGGTGAGCATGGCATTTGCCGCCGAGGCTGCCAGCTGCACGTTCTCTACAAGCTGTCCGGCGTTGAAAACAAACTCGATCCTGAGGAGATCCACGGCCCCGTTGCCAAGCAGGTAGACCGGTACACCGTTCCCGAGCCTCGTCATCTCAGGGAACGAAGTGTCACCCGGCGAGGGTGTAATGATTGGGGGCGCTGGTACTGTTACGCGTGCTTTCATCTCTCCTCAGTCAGATAATGTATCACACTGCAGTTCACAGGCCTGAATACCCGTGCCGAAGTTTCTGCTATCTCCTCAGCCGTGACACTCATGTATTGCTCTGTCTCAAGGTTTATTCCTTCTGCATCGCCGAGCAGTTCATGATAAGCCAGGCTGAAGGATTTGCTGGCGGCATTGAGATAAGACATAAGCCTGTGTGATTCATAACGGTTGCGTGCCTTCTCGAGTTCTGCGGCAGTGACCCTGCCTGTTGTAAGCCGCCCCAGCTCCTCAGTCACCGCTGCCTCGGCCTTTTTAATTTCAACACCTTCCTTCAGCCTGCCACTGAAGATGACCAGTCCCGGGTCGATCTCGCCCGATAGATAGATGTCAGCCTCGGCAAAGAGCTCCCTTCTTCTCACCAGCTGCTCAGGAAAGCGCCCTGAGTCGCAGCCGGCGAGGATATCCGTAAGCAGGTCAAGAATGTAAAATTCACGACTGTTTCTGACGTCAGTGTGAAAGGCCATGATCAGGTGAGAGGCCGGTACGGCGCGGTGCACAGTTATCTCGCGGTGTTCATCCTGCGGAGGCTCCGCTGGAAGTGACCTGCCGTTACTCTCCCCGGCCGGAATGGCACCAAACCATTTGTCAGCCAACCTGAAGACTTCGTCCGGGGGAATATTACCGGCGACACTCAGGATGGCGTTGGAGGGATTATAGTACCTTCTGTAAGAACCGCCTGAGCAAGTGGCTGTCAGCTCTTTCAATGTGACTGATATCCATTCCTATTGCAGGCCAGCGGTAAGGATGCACCTTGTATGCGAGAGGCCGCAGCAACAGCAGAATGTCACCATAGGGCTGGTTGAGGTACCGTTGCCGGAACTCCTCGGTGACAACGCTCTTCTGGGTAATCAGCCTTCCTTCAGACAGGTCGAGCCCTGTCATCCTGTCTGCCTCAAGCCAGAGAGCGGTCTCCAGGTTGTTTGCAGGCAGTGTGATATAGTAATTTGTAAGGTCATTGTTGGTGAATGCGTTGTTTTCCCCTCCCGCCGTCATCACCGGTGCGTCAAAAACGGGTGCATTGGCAGTGCCTCCAAACATAAGATGTTCAAAAAGATGTGCAAAACCTGTCGCTTCAGGATCCTCATCTCGTGAACCGGCATCATACAGGATATTTGAAGTGACCATGGGAGTCCCTTCATCATGGTGCGCAATCACCCTCAGCCCGTTACCAAGCGTATACCTCTCAAATCTGATCATACAATCAAAATATTTCAAACTTACCAAAATAAACATCCGCTCTTCATTTTATTCTATATTTGTGTCTAGGATAGGCTTTTTATTTATGCGAGGAACCTTGAATACTCTGATAATAAGAAAACTAAGACAGCTCAAATCTTTTTTTGCCGATCAGCAGACCCTGATTTATCTGCTCAGTTTCGTGGTGGGCCTGATCAGCGCCCTGGCTGCAGTGGTGATGAAAAATGCCATCCACTTTACTCACAATATTTTTACACAGGGAGTGATGAGAGGAGCCGGGGGAGTCCTCTCGCTTGCCTATCCTCTCTTTGGCATATTTCTTACGGTGCTGGTTGTAAAATACCTGGTACGTGACAACATCTCTCACGGGGTAAGCAGGGTACTCTACGCCATATCAAGGCGAAAAAGCTATATCAGAAGGCATAACAGCTGGTCATCAATACTCGCCAGTTCCCTGACAATAGGATTTGGAGGTTCAGTGGGAGCGGAGGCCCCTATTGTACTTACCGGTGCTTCAATAGGATCCAATATCGGACGATATTTCAACCTCAATTACAAATATGTGACCCTCCTGCTCGGTTGCGGCGCTGCAGGGGCTATCTCCGGTATATTCAAGGCCCCCATCGGTGGCATACTTTTTACCCTCGAGGTGCTGATGCTTGACCTGACCATGGCCTCAATAGTGCCTCTCCTGATATCTTCGGTCACGGCTGCAACAGTTGCCTTTTTCTTTATGGGTAACAATGTGCTCTTCTCATTCCAGGTAAAGCAAAGCTTTCTTCTCAACGAACTGCCCTATTACCTCATACTGGGGGTCTTTTGCGGGCTCGTGGGTCTCTATTTTACAAAGGCTACGATTGGCCTTGAGAAGATCTATAAAAAGATAAAGAACCAATGGGTCAGGCTGGTGATAGGAGGGTTGATTCTCGGAGGGCTTATCTACTTTCTCCCGGCACTCTATGGCGAGGGTTATGATACGGTGATGGTCCTTCTTAACAACGAGGGCGGAATGCCAAAGGGAACCGCAGTTTTTGGCGATGTGGCCTCCAGTTTCTGGGTGTTTGCGGCGCTGCTGGCCGCGCTGCTCCTCCTTAAGGTCGTTGCCACGGCCTCCACCAACGGCGCCGGAGGCGTAGGCGGCATAGTCGCTCCGACTCTTTTCACGGGAGGTGTGGCCGGATATTTCTTCTGCAGCCTTATTAACCACCTCTTCGGACTGTCTCTGGTGGAGAGCAGCTTCACGCTCACGGCAATGGCAGGAGTATTCGCTGCCGTGCTGCATGCGCCCCTGACTGCAATTTTCCTTATAGCCGAGATAACAGAAGGGTACGGACTGCTGATACCGCTCATCGTTACCTCTACTATGGCCTTCATCACCACCAGGGCCTTTCAGAAGCACTCTATCTATAATGAGCAGCTGGCTGCCAGCGGTGAGCTGATAACCCATGATAAGGATAAAGCAGTGATGATCTTGCTCGACTGGTCCAGGGAGGTGGAAAAGGATCTTCTGAAAGTCAGCCCGGAAGGCACCCTTGGAGACCTGGTAAAACAGATATCAAAGTCAAACCGTAACATCTTTCCGGTGGTTGATGAGTTCAATATCCTGGAAGGAGTGGTCCTCCTCGACGATGTACGCGATAAAATGTTCAGGCCGGAGCTGTATGACAAGCTCACTATGAGAGACCTGATGACAATACCCCCTTCATATATTGATATCAGCGAGAGGGGAGATGCCGTGCTCTCAGCTTTTGAACAAACCGGTGCATGGAACCTGCCTGTGCTCGACAAAGGTCAGTATGTGGGATTTATCTCCAAATCGAGAATCTTCTCAGCCTACCGTGAGCTGCTCAGGCAATTCTCGGAGGAGTGACAGGCGTAATGTGAAACCCGCCCGGGATGAAGACTGTCATCGAAGGAATAAATTATTAAATGTATATTTGCCAACCGGTTTGCCGCGGTCACCATTACGGGGACGGGCAGCAAATCAATTAATTAAGGAAGTATCATGGAAAGAGACAAAACCATATTTGATCTTATCGAAAAAGAGCGGAGACGACAGACTGACGGTATTGAACTGATTGCGTCCGAGAATTTTGTCAGCCCGCAGGTTCTTGAAGCAATGGGTTCGGTGCTCACCAACAAATACGCTGAAGGCTATCCGGGGGCAAGGTATTACGGCGGCTGCGAGGTGGTTGACGAGGTTGAGCAGCTTGCCATTGACAGGCTTAAAAAGCTGTTTAATGCCGAATACGCAAACGTGCAACCCCATTCAGGTGCACAGGCCAACATGGCTGTCTTTCTGACCTTCCTTAAGCCGGGCGATACCTTCCTTGGTCTTGACCTGTCACACGGCGGACATCTCTCACACGGCTCACCTGTGAACTCCTCGGGAATACTTTACAGGCCGGTGGCTTACGGTGTTAAGGAGGAGACAGGAAGGGTTGACTATGACATGATGGAGGAGGTTGCCCTCAGGGAGAAACCAAAACTGATTGTCGGTGGAGCATCAGCCTACTCCAGGGAGTGGGATTATGCCAGAATGCGTGAAATAGCTGACAAGGCCGGGGCCATGCTCATGATCGACATGGCTCACCCGGCAGGACTGATTGCAGCCGGACTGCTTGACAACCCCCTCAGGTATGCTCATGTGGTGACCTCAACGACACATAAGACCCTGAGAGGTCCTCGCGGTGGAATTATCGTGCTGGGCAGCGACTTCCCCAACCCATGGGGGGTGACCACACCCAAGGGTGAGATTAAGATGATGTCAGCCATGCTTAACTCAGCCGTCTTCCCAGGGATACAGGGAGGGCCGCTTGAACATGTCATTGCCTCCAAGGCGGTCTCATTTGGCGAGGCCCTGACACCGGAATTCAGGACATACCAGCAGCATGTTAAAATAAATGCGGCGGCGATGGCTGAGGCATTTATGACACTGGGATATAAGGTCATATCAGGAGGCACTGACAACCACTCAATGCTTATTGACCTGAGAACCCGCTTCCCGGAGATCTCCGGAAAGAAGGTTGAAAACACACTGGTCAGAGCTCATATTACGGTGAACAAAAACATGGTGCCGTTCGACTCACGCTCACCTTTCCTGACTTCGGGAATAAGGGTCGGCACACCGGCCGTTACCACCCGCGGACTTAAGGAGAGTGATATGGGGAATATAGTCCAGTTTATTGATGAGGTACTTGAAAATATAGAGAACGATGCGGTCATCTCATCCGTGGGTGAGAGAGTGGTGAAGATGATGAAGGACTATCCTCTGTTCTCAGTGTAGGAAATATCAATTCCTTTTGTATTTTTGATGTCATGGAAAAAGTGAGGCCCGAAACCGACAATCTCATTTTTGTGGTTGATGATGATCCTGTAATAACAGGCCTGGTTGCGGCCCGGCTTGAGAGTGCAGGCTACAGGGTCAGATCATTCGCCTATGCTGAGGAGTGTATAGCAGCCCTTGGTGAGATACCTGATCTTATTGTCCTCGATTACTATTTCCTGAAGCACGGAGAAGTGCCAATGAACGGCATGGAAGCCTATGATGAGATCACCAGGCTGGTTCCTGAAGTTCCGGTTATCATGCTCTCTGCCCAGGAGAAGGGAGAGGTCGTGCTTGAGTTTGCCCGTAAGGGCATAGCAGACTATGTTATCAAGGATACTGAACTTATAGATAACCTCCAGATGGCAGTCAAGGAGATCCTTGACAGATAGCCCCCTCCACTTATGGAATGGTATATGTACCTGGCCGTCATTGCCGCAGGCCTGTTTGCAGGATTTGTGAATACCCTTGCCGGCAGCGGGTCTCTGATTACACTGCCCCTCCTGATGTTCCTCGGCCTCCCTGCCAATGTAGCCAACGCTACAAACCGGATTGGTGTTTTAGTGCAGAGTACTGTCAGCAGCCTGAGCTTCAGAAAACAGAAACTGTACAAGGGTCAGGAGAGCCTCTGGATGGCCGTGCCTGCCCTGGCCGGATCACTGCTGGGCTCTCTCTGGGCCGTGAGGATCAACGAGAGGATCATGGAGATACTCATTGGCGGTCTCCTCATCATCATGTTCTTCATCATTCTTTATAAGCCTGAACAGTGGGTCCGTGACCATGCCCTGTCAATAACCCCGGGGCGGCGTTGGCTGGTCTCGGTGATCTTCTTCTTCATCGGTGTCTATGGCGGTTTTATCCAGGCGGGTGTAGGTTTCTTTCTCCTCGCGGCACTGGTGCTGGGAGCCGGGATGGGACTGACGAAGGCCAATGCCTACAAGGTGCTGATAGTGTCAGCATTCACCGCAGTTGCACTGACAGTCTTCATCATCAGCGGCCAGGTAAATTATCTGTACGGTATTGTGCTTGCCGTCGGGCAGGGTGTCGGCGGGTGGCTCGGTTCACGGGTGGCCGTCAGCTGGGGACCGAAGGTGGTACGTATAATACTTCTGGTGGCAATAATGGCATCTGCACTTAAACTTACCGGGGTCATTGACCTTGTGGCGGGCCTCTTCTGAGAGCACACATACCTGACGGTGGATCTAACCGCACCCGGCCATCTGCCTTCTCAGTATGCCTTAATCCCTAATTAAGCTTGAAAATGTAGGTGATAGTACCCTTCTGAATCTCCGGTGCCTCGCTGCTTTTGTTGAACGTAGCCCTCAGGGCCGCCTCGCGTGCGATCCTTAGAAGGGTAGCATCCAGGGTGGTAGATCCAGGACGACCCGCAACCGCATTGATCACCTTTCCCGATTTGTCAACGGTTACCTCTACGACAACCTTCCCCTCGACCTGAATGTCATATACCGGACGCGGCAGCGACTGGGCACTTCTGCCGCTAAGGTCATAAGAGATGTTGCTGTTGCCCTGACCGCCCCCGGGGCCGTAATTTGGGGCACCAGGAGTGCCTGTAGGGGTCCCCTGGTTGCCAGCTCCTCCGGCTACACCCTCGCTCTGGCCGGTTGTTCCCGTATTTTGAGTGTTGCTGAGAGCACCACGGACCCTGGCATTGGCCTGGTCAATACGTCGCTGCTCCTCCTCGCGCCGGAGTCTTTCTGCAGTCTCCTGCTCAACTCGCCTGCGCTCGGCCTCAGCCTCCTCCCGTCTCTTCAGCTCAGCGGCACGAGCTTCTGCCTGCCTCCTCAGCTCCTCCGGAGAAGGCTCCTTCTTCTCCACCTCCACAGCCTCCTCAAATTCCTGCGTCAGAAGTGCTTCCTCAGCTGCCTCTGCACCGGCTGATGGCGGGGGAGGAGGCGGTGATACCGGCTCGGGCGCCGGCTCAAACAGACCGTCACCGGTCTGGTCAAAACCGAAATTGACCAGCAAACCCTCCTCGCTGGGCTCGGGAATCTTCACCCTGAAGGTCACCAACAGGATGAGAATGGCAAGCAGGATGTGAATCACTGCACTGATGGCAAGACCCTGCTTCCTTTCCCTCGAGAGAGGCTCTCTGCTGCTATTTCGGAGTGGTGGCAAGTATTAGTTTGTACTGGTTTTTTGCTGCAATATTCATTACGCTGACTACATACTCAAGAGGAACACTCCTGTCAGCATGCACCGAGACATATATCTCAGGATTGCTTCCTACCTTCGACTGCAGGGCAGCCTCGAGGTTTTCAATCGTTATAGGCTGATCTTCAATGAAGTACTGAAGATCCTTGGTGATGGATATGGTCGTCATCGGACGTGCCGATGTTTGAGTTGTACCCTTTGGCAGCAACAGCTTCAGGGCTGTCGGATGCACCAGGGTGGAGGTCAGCATGAAGAAGAGCAGCAGCAGGAACACAATATCCGACATTCCCGCATTGCTGAAATTCACACTGACTTTATTCTTGTTTGAAATTGCCATTGGTAGCTATTTTACAGGTTCATTGAGGATGTCAAGGAACTCGGTTGAGGTTGTCTCCAGCTGAAAAACCACATTTTCAACTTTGACAACCAGGACGTTGTATCCGAAATATGCGAGAATTCCCAGAATAAGACCTCCGACTGTAGTGATGAGAGCTGTATAGATACCGCCGCTGAGGGTGCTTATGTCAAGGCTGTTGCCGGCAAGCGACATCTCATAGAACGCCTGCACCATCCCGATTACCGTTCCAAAGAATCCCATCAGGGGGGCTGCGCCGGCGATAGTAGCCAGTGTCGGGAACCTCTTCTCCAGCTTATGCACCTCAAGCCTGCCCACGTTTTCAATGGCGGCAGTCACATCGGCAAGAGGCCTTCCGAGACGGGTGATGCCCTTCTCAACCATCCTGGCCTGTGGTGAATTGGTTTTCCTGCAGAGCTGCAAGGCGGCATCGACCTTCCCTTCGTACATGTAATCCTTTATGCGGTTCATGAAGTTCGCATCAATCTTTGTAGCCTTCGTGATGACAAGGTACCTCTCGACAAAAATGTACAACGCCACAAACGAAAGCAGTGTGATGAGGAACATCACCCAGCCGCCGGCCATGTATAGGTCAGCCAGTGACATAGTTGCCTCTTCACCTGCCTGGGCTGCCGCAGTACCCTGTAATAAAATGTTAGCTAATATCATTGTCCTTGGTTTATTGGTTAACTGTTTGACTTACTTTTTTGTATCACCGCGCGAATATAATAAAAAACGTTCATTCCGACTTCTAATTATGCATATGTTGAAAAATCAGGGGTGTTGTTGAAATGTTAATTCCCGTCTTTCACTTCCGGCGGTGCTGCCTGTTTTTTCTTTCGGTCATCAGGCTTGATGAACAGGCTCTTCAGTGTATTGAAATCGCGCCTGTAAAACACACCCACTCCCTGTGTATATGGATGGACCTGGTAGTAAAGGTTGTTGTTTGACCGGTTGAAGACCTTGAACCGCAGTTTGTCGGTGAGCCTGACCTCCACGGTGAACTCCCCGGTGATAGCGCTGGCATTGGTGTTCAACTGGTTTCCTCCCACATCCACATTGCCGTTAAGTGTCACCCTGTCATTCAGAAGCTGTGTTGAGAGGGCAACCTCAACCTCCTGGTCAGTGATCTCATTCCCCGGTCTGTAGTTGAAACCTACATCAAAGTCATTGCTGATTTGTGACAACCAGTTGCTGAGCTGATTTGAAAGCATCTCCGTAGTGGTTGTGACTCCAAGTATTTCTGCCCCCGGTCCTGTGGTCTGTGATACCTGACCTCCTGAACCTGAACCTGATCCGCTGTAGAGAGCCGGGTCAGTGTAAAAGCTGTTCATTACCAGGAGGTACAGGAACTGCCTGCTGAGCTTATCATCGGTGTCGATGGCCATCCTCAGGTACTCCCTTGTCCGCTCATCAGCAGTGGGAAGGATTATATCGAACTTTATGACCGGATTGAGCAGCTTGCCACTGAGGCTGAGCACAGCTTCCACCGGGATCCGTTCCTGAAGCTCCGGGAACTCCAGCTTGTTGTAGATGTCGGAGAGCGATGCCTTGGTCCTGTAGATTGCCCTGATATTCAGTTCAGCATCCTCAATGGGACCGTTCCATGAGATTGTTCCGCCATTCTCGACGGTGAACCGCTTGTTCAGAATATTACCAAGGGTGAAGAGATAATCGCCACTCCTGATGACATAATCACCTACCATGCGTACATCGCCGCGGGAGCTCATGGTTATATTTATATTTCCCTCCCCCTTGCCCCTGATGAGGCCGCCGGTGGCTGCATCCAATATCAGCTGCACCTCGGCTTCAGGGGTGACTTCGAGGTCAAAATTGAGTTCTATATTACTACCCTGGGTCTGACTGACAAATGTGTTACCGATCTCACTGACATCCTCCTTCTCCTTGTCGGGGTCAATGAAGATAATGTAGGGATAGTCACTTACACTTGAAGATGAGTTCAGGGGGATAAAGAACTCAGTGTTGGCAGCCGTTCTGGCCGATATATTGAAAGTCAGTTTATTCTCATCTCCCCTGATCCCTGCATATCCCGTTGCGTATGCAGTACCGTAGAAGCTGTCGCTGTCCTTGGGCCTGGTATTCAGGACAAGCATCCTGTCCATGTTGATGTCAAAGTTAATCCCCATATCCTTGAATGAATTGTGGGAGAGCATACCGTTGATTGTCCCCTGGTTTCTCTTTTCATCATAAAATCTTATATTCCTGAATGCGATGCCCTGGGGGGTGAATCGTATGCTGTCAGTGAAACTGTACCGTGTTTGGAGGAAATTTATCTTCAATGAGGCCTCCTGCGCAAAAACTGCACCTGTAAGGGTGAACTGCTTCAGCTTACCCTGGAGCCTCACTTTGCCTGACCCCACTCCGCGAAGGTCTGAGGCAAATACCTTGACGAAGGGATTAAGGATGTCCAGCGGCATGCCATAGGTTGAGGCGGTTATGTCAGCATTCTTGGTTGACGGCGTGTAGGTACCGCTGATATCAAAAAACTTTCGGCCTGCAAAATCGTTGGAGACATTTATGGCAGCAACCTTCTTGCGGGGGTCCCAGTCACTGCTGACCGTAACAAGGCCGTACTCATTATTATTCAGCATGAAGTCGCTGATGCTTATATTGCTCTCAAAAAGCAGGTCCTCGAATGCGTCAGAGATTGTAAGACTTCCTTTCATTATGCCCCCGAATGTCAGCTCCGGTGCATCAATATCCCTGACTGTCTGTTCTCCCCTCAGGTTGTTAAGAAATGATAGGTTCAGCCCCTCAAAGCTCATGGTGAGCCGGTCTTCGGGAAAGGATGAAAGCCTGCCGTCAAGTCTGAGGAAGTTGCTCCGGCTGTCCACCAGGATATTGTCAAACCATATGTTTGTAGAGTCAATCACAATACGTGCAGGGTTGACAGACCATGAAATACTTCTGACGGTTACCTCTGATGGCAGTATTCCGACTGTCAGTACCGGCCGGTTCATATCATTAACGCTATAATACCCCCTGGCCTTTACTTCACCTATGGTCTGTCCGTCGTCCTCGTTGTCCCACCTGATCCTAAGGGCTATCGTGTCATTGTTTCCTGTTGCTCCAAGGGTGAAGTTGCCCAGCACCGACTTATCCGGCATACGGAGCGTATCGGCTATGAGACCAATATCTGATTTTGATTCGCTGACCGCGCCTGTAAGGTTTATATGACTGAGCCGAGTCCCTGCATAGGTAATGGCCTCCGAGGTCAGTTCCACCTCCATCACTGATTGTGCAGAGCTGAATCGTCCGGTCAGAAGGCTCCCGTCGGAAATGCTTAATCCGGTTCCCAGGAACTCGTTCAGCTTGTCGATCTTTTTGATGCGGGCATTCAGAGTGAAAATGGCCTCACTCTTCCCGCCGTTCTTAACCGCTGACGGCGCCTTGAACTTTGAGGGAAGAATCCTGGCAAGCATCTCCCTGACGGTTGATCCTATGGCGTCAAAGGTGTAAGTACCTTTTACCTCCGCGTCCGCGAAGTCGGATCTGACTGTCAGAAGAGGAAGGCCGCTGACTTGTCCGGATGAGACAAGTAAATCATATATGTTCAGCGTTCCCCTCGAGTTCTGCAGGGTTGAGTTGATCAGCCTCAGGTCGCCCTCAAGGTTATCAAGCCTGTTGCCCTTGAATGACGCGGTGAGCAGGGCGGTTGCCTTGAAGATCGAATCGCCCTTTATCAGGTTGAGCATGTGCAGGTCAGCATGAGCGATATTCATAGTGAAATCAAATTCGGGCATGCTCTTCTCAAGGTCGAACCTGCCCATGATATCCATGTTGATGTTCCTGTCTTTGACTGTCACGTTTCCATCCCAGATACTGTCGGCATATCTGCCTGCCACTTCAACATTCCTGTACATGTAGTCATTTATCTCCACGCTGTCGATCACACCGTTGATATTGGCTGAGAGGTGTTTGAATGACTGCATCGAACCGTCAATATCGGCATGCATCCACAGTCCGCCGAACATCTTATCGTTCCTGGTGACATAACCGAGATCGACATCGCTGGTCCTCAAAAATCCCTTGAAGCTGAAGGTGTTTCTGCCGTCAGGCTTTAACGAGAGGTCAGTAGAAAAAGTCCCTCTTTCCGTGGTGAGCTTTCCGAATGAAACGAAATCGGTGGTGAAACCGGTAAAACTGCCCTTGTAGGAGATGAGACCCAGGTCATGAGCTATAACAGGAAGCTTCAATGGCTTCATTCCCGGTATTGAAAATGCCTCAGCATCAGCGGCACTGGTTCTCATCTCTTTAAAATCAATGTACAGGTAGGTCTCGCTGAGCGACGGAAGACCTACAATGTCATAGTCGAACCTAAGCCTGGTTGTCGAGGAATAATCAATGCTTATGTTTCTTCCCTTCATCTCAGCAACCGTGCCGGTTATCCTGCCTGACATAGTTATTTTCTCACTCATGCCTTCAAGAGGCCTGATAAAGTATGCCAGGTCAGAGGCATCAAGAACTGAATTGTTGAAATGGAGATCAAGCCTGACGCTGTTGATGAAATCTGCCCATGAATCGCTATCGCGCGGCATCAGGAAAATCTTCTCGGCTGAGATGGCGCTTGAATCGGTAAGGAGCTCAAACTCCCTGAAAAAGAGTCCTTTCTGGCCAAGGGAAACGTTCATGTCGAGGCTCCGGCTGGCAAAACCCCCTGCCTCGGAGAAGGCCAACCCCCTTATGACCATGCTGACGGAGTCGGGAATGATTTTCAGGTCTCTCAGTCTGCCGTTGATGCCACTGAGTCTCATATCCCTTAAATTAACGGTGCCCAGACGAGTACCGACAGTGTCACCCATGTTAACAAGCGAAAAGTTTCCTTCATGCACATCGATGTCAACAAAACTGAGTTCCATGCGCCGGGTTGAATCCTGATCCTTGCCGCCCAACAGGTTGTCCAGGTACTGTGTAAGGTTCATTACACCTGAGGTATCCTGTATCAGCCTGAAATCGGGCCTTCGGAGATCAACCCTGCCGAACCTGAAGAGCTGCTCTGACGGTTTGATCTTACGAATCCTCAGGTCAATCCTTTCTACTGCCAGGAGCGTATCTCCTCTCAGGTCTTCGAAGAGCACGTCTTCAAGCACTATTTTCCGGAACATGGTGTAATTTATGCTGCCCATGGTTATCTTCGCTCCGGTCTTTTTTGAAAGAGCCTGTGTAACCTGTTTTACTGCGAAAGTCTGAATACGGGGTGCCTGCAGGAGCAGGAATAATACAGTAGGTACCACAAGCAGCACAACTGTTATGATAAGAAGGACCCTGATGATTTTTTTAATAATTTTGGCCATTCATACTGGAATTCCCGCCGCAGGCGAAGGTAATAAAAAGAGTGATACAAAAATGGAGCCAGAGATAACGATCCTTGCGATAGAATCATCCTGCGATGATACTTCTGCTGCCGTAATCTGTGACGGATATGTGCTCTCAAACCTGATTGCCAACCAGACAATACACAAGGCCTATGGAGGAGTTGTGCCGGAACTGGCCTCAAGAGCACATCAGGCGAATATTGTACCTGTGGTCGACCAGGCTTTGTCCGCTGCAGGCAAAAGAGCAGAGGAGATAAACGCTGTTGCCTTCACCCGTGGACCCGGATTGCTTGGGTCTCTGCTTGTGGGCACATCGTTTGCCAAGGGATTTGCACTTGTGCGCAATATACCTCTAATTGAAGTAAACCATCTGCAGGCCCACGTGATGTCTCACTTTGCAATGGAGCACGGGAAAGAAAACCGCGTCCCACACTTTCCCTTCCTTTGCCTGCTGGTATCGGGGGGCCACACACAGCTGATCATTATGCGTGACCACCTCACCATGGAACTAATAGGCAATACCATTGATGATGCAGCCGGCGAAGCATTTGACAAATGTGCCAAGGTGATGGGGCTGCCTTACCCCGGAGGCCCTGTTATTGACAGACTGGCAACTGAGGGTGACCCTGATGCCTTCCGCTTCGCAAAACCGAGAATACAGGGACTGAACTTCAGTTTCTCAGGGCTCAAGACCAGTTTTCTCTATTTCCTGCGCGACAATGTGGCGGTCGATCCCGAATTTATAGCTAAAAACATTAATGATCTGGCTGCCTCACTGCAGCGCACAATCATAGAGATACTAATCGGCAAGCTGGTCCGAGCCTCAAAGGAGACAGGCATAACCGAAATAGGCATTGCGGGAGGCGTCTCTGCCAACTCGGGGTTGAGAAGGGCAGCGGAAACAGAGGCCGGGAAAAGAAAGTGGAACCTCTACCTGCCCGCTTTTCGGTACACCACTGACAATGCGGCAATGATCGGGATCACCGGTTATTATAAATACCTCAGGTCTGAGTTCACCGACCACAGCGTGACCCCGTTGGCGCGTACTGATTTCTGATTTACACCTGACAGATCTGAGACCTCATTATTAGCTTCACTGCGTGGCTTCAGCCTTATAAAATTCCTCAAAGGATCCTATCAGTCTTCATAAAATGCCTCCTTGCCGGGAAAGTGAAAGCGTTCCCGGGCTATCTTCTCCGGATAGAGAAAGTACTCGATATCTGCTTCAGCGCAATGCTTCCCCTCACCGTCATAGAGCCTGCACCTGTACAACCCGCTCTTTTCCTGCAGCCTGACTAATTCGGCCTCAATTCTCACCGTACCCTTGCTGATATAAACCGGCTTAAGATACCTGACAGTCATTGACGATGTCACCCCGGAGGTGCATGCCGTTACATAGATACACCAGGCCCCGGCCTCGTCAAGCAGTGTTGCAATTATTCCACCGTGCAGGACATTCATATAACCCTGGAACTGAGGCAGCGGATCCCATGAGGCAAACAGCGTCCCGCCCTCCTCCTCAAAGGTGAGCTTAAGGCCTGCAGGATTTGAAGGACTGCACCCGAAACAATTGTACTTATCCGCATCAAACGGATTCCTGATTTTTTTCCTCCCTGACATATTTATTGTTCTTTTTTCTCTTTTGCTGGGCCAGCCAGGCACTCAGGTAGAGAAGTGAGATTCCCAGGTAAAACACCCCTACGGTGAACGTAACCACAGCCAGTGAAAGTGACGGTTCCTCTCGCGGAGTGGTTGCAACCTTCATGCGGTAACCGTAGCCGAAGACCGTCATCGAGATCACGATGACAGCCAGCGCCAGGCCAAGAAATACTATGGCACCGTCAATATTAGAGGTACTCTGGTAGATGGGACTTTTTTTAAATGCTGAGTAGGAAGATTTTGCATAGGCTTCCGCTCTCTTCCTCGCCTCCGCCCGCCTGTAGTCAACCCACGCCTGGTAGTTCTTTCTGACCTCCTCTTCTGTGATGTTCCTTCCGTGAGGATGGCTGGTGAGATACTCATACGCCTCCGTTATCCTGATGAACATCTCCGGCGCCCCGTCGGAATGGTTGCGGTCCGGATGAAACTCCATGGCCTTCCGGCGGTAAGCCCGCCTGATCTCATCATCGGAAGCCCCCTGCCTCAACCCAAGGATTCTATAATAGTCCCAAAGATTCATTTTCGCTTAAGCTGTCACTAAATAAGAGCTTTTTTTTAACCATGGAATACCGGAGGAGATTGTTTTTTCGTTGTTTCTTATAAATTTGCAATTTAAATTGATTCTAAATAATTCTTTTGATGGATAGCTCCCGGATTCTCTTGGCCTTTGGCCTTACCCTTTTTGCCGGACTGGCTACCGGGATAGGAGGACTGATAGCATTCTTTGCCAAGAGAACCAAACCGACTTTTCTTGCTTTTTCACTTGGATTCTCTGCAGGAGTGATGGTATTCATCTCGTTCACCGAGATACTGACCAAGGCAGGCCAGCTCATGCAGCAATCATACAGTAACGAGACTGCCGCATGGCTTACCTTCATCTCGTTCGTTGCCGGCATCGGGTTGTCAGCGGCCATTGACAAGATCCTTCCGTCGGAAGGCAACCCTCATGAGCTGAAGCGGGTGGAACAGATGAACCCCGGAACAAGAGACCCTGACAAGCCGGAGTGCCAGGGCAGGAAACAGCATCGTGCCGGATACGGACCGAGGGACAGGAAACTGATGAGGATAGGAACGTTCACTGCAATTGCCATTGGTGTGCATAACTTCCCCGAAGGAATAGCCACATTCATGTCAGCTATGTCTGACATTACAATAGGTGTGAGTATTGCGGTGGCAGTGGCAATTCACAATATTCCTGAAGGAATAGCCGTATCAGTTCCCGTATACTATGCCACCGGATCCAAGAAAAAAGCCCTTATGTGGTCGGTCTTGTCAGGATTCTCAGAACCAATTGGTGCAATTGCAGGTTACTTCATCCTGACGCTCTTCAACACCGATATCAGCCTGGGGTATGTTTTTGGCATGGTAGCCGGAATCATGGTATATATTGCATTTGACGAGTTACTGCCGGCAGCACACAAGTACGGGAAACATCACGTTGCCATCTACGGCCTCATAAGCGGGATGATTGTCATAGGATTGAGTCTTATTCTGCTCGGCTAAGGCTCTTCTTTATGCAGCTTTAGTCTCCGGCACATGCTTGTCCTTAAAAAGCAGTGCAAAGAGTATCGTCACCACGAGGGCATATCCTGCAAAGGATATCCAGA
The DNA here is from genome assembly GCA_963770745.1 of uncultured Rikenellaceae bacterium. Classification (GTDB taxonomy): domain Bacteria; phylum Bacteroidota; class Bacteroidia; order Bacteroidales; family VadinHA17; genus SR-FBR-E99. The sequence continues at coordinate 56,857 of CAVYRA010000013.1, read as the reverse complement.
TGTTTGGCCAGTCTTTGACGAGACTTGTCGGGTCTTCAAACCACTTTTTGATAACCTGTCCGGCAACGATATTTCCAAGCACAGCGCCTATCCCGTTGGTCATTAGCATGAAAACACCCTGTGCCGAGGCAGTGATTTTTGAGTTAGTGTTTTGTTCAACAAACAAGGCTCCCGAGATATTGAAGAAATCAAATGCCATTCCGTAAACAATACAGGAGGTGATAATAAGTATAAAACCTGTGACGGTATTGCCGGCCAGGCCGAACAGACCGAAACGCAGTACCCATGCTATCATACTGAAGAGCATCACTTTCTTAATGCCAAAATGCCTCAGGAAAAAAGGAATCGAAAGGATAAACAGGGTTTCGGAGATCTGTGATATTGAGAGTATTATAGTGGAGAAGTTATTAATGATCCCGCCTTTCGGGAAAACTGTAGCATCCTGGAGAAAACTGTCGCCGTAGGCATTGGTCAACTGAAGGGCGCCGCCCAGCAGCATGCTGAAGATAAAAAACAACAGCATTTTCTTTTGCCGAAACAGCACGAAGGCATTCAGCCCCAGGCTCTGAACCAGAGTCTTCTTTTCAGTTGCATCGTTTTCTGCACTTTTTACAACCGGCAACATGAAGAATGAATATAGAGCGAGGCAGAATGCAGAAACAGCTGCTATAATGAAAGATACCTTTATGCTATATCCCAGACCCCATGGTTTGGTGAAGAAGTTTGTCACCCACATTGCAATGATAAAGCCTACCGTACCCCACACCCTGATCGGCGGGAAGTACTTTGTGGGATCTTTACCTTCACTTTTTAGCAGTCTGAAACCGACAGAGTTATTCAGACCGATTGTCGGCATATAAAAGCACATCGCAAGCAGCAGAAGCCAGAAGAAGGGCCGTGGTGCATCAATTAGCGGCAGGAAACACATTGTTGCCCCGAACATCAGGTGAAGTATCGCGAAGACGTAATTTGCCTTCCATTTATCGGCAACAATCCCGAACAATGTGGGCATGATAAGTGACGCGAAGCCCATAGTTGAGAAGACCAGACCAAACTCAGCTCCGTTCCATTGTTTCTCCACGAACCCGTAATGACCTAGTGTCATCATCCATGCCCCCCACATAAAGAACTGGAGGAAGTTCATGATTATAAGCCGGCCCTTAAGTCCCATAGCCCTTACATGTTTGGATTGGTTAATCTGCGAATATAGCAAGGTATTCCGTTCAGCGGAACGGCACCCCTGAAATGTTGAAAAAAAGAGTTGACGTCAGCAAACCTGCCATTTTCAAATAGTCCCGAAAAGCCTGTCACCTGCATCACCTAGTCCGGGCACAATGTATCCCTTCTCATTGAGATGGCTGTCCAAAGCAGCAAGATAAATATCCACATCCGGATGCTCCCTTTCCACGCGGGTGACACCTTCGGGTGCGCCCACTATGCATACCAGCCTTATGGTAACGGCCCCTCTCTTCTTTACCGCACCTATGGCTGCACTGGCGCTTCCACCGGTGGCGAGCATGGGATCAAGCACCATGATTATGGCATCGGATATATCAGCAGGGAACTTGGCATAGTACTCTTTTGGCTCAAGCGTTTCATGGTCGCGTACCAGCCCTATATGACCCACTTTGGCAGTGGTGATCAGGCTGGTGATCCCGTCAACCATGCCAAGGCCCGCCCTGAGAACCGGTACGAGGATGATCTCCCTTGAGAGTTCTGCGGTGGTACAGGTGGAGAGAGGCGTCTCAATAACCACATCACGCAGTGGCAGGTCCCTGGTTATCTCATAGGCCATCAGGCCCGCTATCTCACTCACGTTCTGCCGGAAATCGCGGGTCCCGGTCTCCTTCCTTCTGATCAGCGAAAGCTTGTGCGTGATCAGGGGATGATTGATTAGCTTGAGCATCGGACAGTTGCTGATTTGCTTTCGGGTAACCTGCAGGGATTCTTCCTGCCAGTTTATTTAATGAACTTATAGGTAAAGCCTACGCCGATAACCTCTTTGAACTGAGTTCGTTTGCCCATTATTGGTTCGCCCTCTGAGCCTTCGTCAACTTTGATCAGGATATCGTCATCATACAGAAGATGCGTGTTCACTGTGGCAGAGATATACTCATTGACCTTCAGTACGATCAGTGTTTCCCAGCTTACATCAATATTCTGCGGGTTGTGCAGGTAATTTGAGAAGAGGTCGAGCTTCGTCAGAAAATTGACGTTCTTCATAATCTCATCCTTCTTGTATGCAATGTTGGCATATGCACCAAACTCCGACCTGAACTTTTTGCCGGGGTCAACACCGAAGGCCCCGATCGATGACAGGTAATCATCATTCACGATGGTGTTTTTTGAAGTTATCGGCGAGAGAAAAACCGAAAGCTCCGGCCCGGGCTTATAGTCCATACCGATAGAAAACAGCAGGTAGGCCGGTGCTAGAAGATCGGAGATTTTATCATCAGTATTGGGATAGTTATACCCCGGAGTCATCTGGGTCTTGAAGCTCATGAGTCCGGAATAGAACCACTTCTCCGATGCCTTCCTCCCGTATTTCGACTGGAAGTCGATCCGGTCATCAGTCTTGACCCAGCCCATGTCATTGCCCTTCTGGAGCATTTTGCCGTAGCCTATGTTCAGGGCATTGTCCCATGCCGATATGCCCATTTTGTAGTTCGCCGCCAGGTTTATCAGTCCATTGAGCGCCACTGAGTTCTGCCCGCCAGCCGCCCAGTTGGTAAAGGAGCTCTGAGCCATGTTAAGCGAAAAAACTCCGCTGTTGTGCCAGCCCTCAAGCGAGTCGGCTTCCTGACCCTGTACCGCTGAACTTATTACTGTAAGCATAATTATTGCTGACAATGCAATTATAGCCTTTCTCATTTCCGTTGGTTTTTTGCAATAATAATAAAAGTCAGGCAAACATCTTTACCGTTTACCCGCCTGGTTCTTCATGAAATCACTTATTGTCAAGTGTCCCGAAGACCTTCTGAAGAAGGGGAGTGACCCTTGCTGAAACCTCCTTTCTGATCTTCAGCTCCTCACCCTCAAGCTTCAGGAAGATCCCATCAAGGGCTTTCCTGGTTAGGAAATCATCAAGGTCGGTGCTGACAGGAGTGAAGCCTGCGAGCCTGCCGGCGATGCTGTTCGCCACCGTGTTCCATTTGTCTGTCAGGGTGAGCCAAGATTCCTGCGCCGATATCCCTGCCACTATCTCCTTGTTCGTCGAGGTGCTTATCCTTGGCTTGTAAAGCGAGTAAAGCTCGTTCCAGGTTGTATTCCTGAGGTAGACTGTCGCAGCATTGTCTGCCCCGTGCAGAATATTATAACCGTCAGATATGGTCATCTGTGTTACTGAACCGATAAAAATGGGGGTAACCTCCCTGGCAGCATCCTCTGCTGCCCTGTTAATATTGAGTATCACATTCTCAATCAGTTGTTCACCACCGGGTATCCTGCTGATGTTTGCCACAATCACCCTGGCCTCGTCAGGCAGGGGGATCTTTACAAACGGATCGCCGTAATAACCGTTCTCCGATGAGAGCTTGTCGGCAGCTATCCGGGCACCTACAGTCAGTGCCTCCTTCAGACCACCGATAATGTCACCTTCAGTAAGCTGCTTCACGGCTGAGGCTGACTGAAGAATGTTCGTGAGTTCCGCGCATCCCGTTAAAATGAACAGGGACAGAAATAACGCTGCGACCCTGTCTTTCAGGGTGAAGACTTTCGTCCTTTGCATAGTCAGATTGCCTGGTAGGGAATAAGGGTCTGTGTCTCTCCCTCAGAGTCCCTGATTTGAAGTACCTCTATAACCACGTACTGGCTCATGCCTCTCCATGGCAGCGGTCTTATGTATTCCTTGTAGCGCAGTTCCACGAACTTACCGCTGGCTCTCTCGAGGACCATGGCAAGGCTGTCATTGGTGATACTGAACTCAAATTCGTTGCTCTGTATCGCTCCGGGGGTAGGGGTTTTGAACCCTGTCTGGATAAGCCTCCCTTCCCATGTCTTGAAGACGTATCCTTTTTTTACGAGGAAGTTCAGGTCTCCTGCCTTAACCCCCTCGCCAAATACAAAGTAATGACGCCACCAGAACAGCCCGGCACCAACAATCACCACAAGAACAAGGATTATCTTAAGCGCTTTTTTCATTATCGTCGTCCTTATCCCTGAACTTTTCCTTTACCTCGGCAAATGTCACCTTCATAGTATCCCAAATTGAATCGGCGCCATCCTTAAGGGACTCCCATGCCTCACCTCCGGACTCCTTAAGTTCCTTCAGCTTCGACTTGCCTTCATCTAATCTGAGCTCGAGCCTGTCAATGTTATCCTGGTATTTCAGCTTTGTCTCAGCTGTGGCATGCCTTGCTTTCTCCCTCAGCCTGTCAATGTCAGCTCTCCATTCATCAAGCTGAGATTCGATCTTTTGCTGGTAGTTTTCTTTCTGTTCCTGATTTTCCATAATCTTGATTGTATTAACGGTGATAAATCTTTTTTTTCACGATGATCAGGATCTAATATTGCTTGACCGTGTTCAGTTTGTCAATATACGACTGAACCACAAGCTGCTGCGCATCAATCCTGGCTCTCACGTTTCCCTGTTCCCTCTCATTCCTCGGTATGGAGTTATCTGCCTGGTTAATATCTGATCTGGCCTTGTTGATCTTGCTCTCACCCTTGCTAATCTCCCTTTGCAGCTTCTTGCGTCTCTTTTCGAGCTCCTTTATCTGGGCCGACATGGCATCCCTTCCGGCACCAACCGGCATGGCAATCATCTCGTTGTTCTTGTAGATGATCTCGTTTGAAAGCATGCTCAATTCATTGTGCTTAACAAGAAGTTTATCCTGCTCATCATTTACCACATTCCTATTATTCCTGGCTGTCTTCTGTGTCCGTGCCTTACTGTTCTCGAGACCTCCGAGCTCCTTGTTCATGTCACGGAGAATCTTCTCCTCGGCAGCGAGCTGTTCCTTGATAACATCCATGTACTGCGACTTGGCAAAATCCTTCAGGTAATCCCTGGCGGCCGTTACCTGGATATCGCCAGAAGCAGGATCTATATACAAATCTTTTTTAAGTTCAATTGTTACCAGCAGTCTGCTCAGCGAGTCTTCATTTATTAGCTGGCTGTAAATGTTAACGGGGGCAGGGGAGATCTGCTTGATGATGGCCCCGAAGATTGTCATTTCTCCGCTTTCAGTCTGGACTTTTGATTTGGTCCCCGTTTCCTGTAACTTTATCCAGCTCTTGAGGGTATTGTCGAAATTGGCCTCCGGTATGGTCACGTTGAACCCCGGATAGAGATAGTTGCCAATCTGGATACTGTCTTCAAGAACTCGTATTGGCTTCTGCGCATCAATTGCAGAGGTGGCCACAATAAGCGCCAGTACAATGATCAGAGTAGATTTTTTCATAACCGAAATCATTTAGGTCAATTTATAAAGGTACAAATTTTCCGGAGAAAATGCAACGGGGAAAGCCAGAATAACTGATTACACCATGGCCTTTACTCACTCAGGCCCAGGGCCAGTCTGGTCGCCTTCTCACCGGCACTAATGATCTTTGCAGCTTTATAGAAGTCATAAATTCCAAAGGAATCTCTTGATAACCTGACCATTATATCTACCTTATGATTCTTCAGGGTAAGGGCGCCAATCTGGTTGAGCATTATGCTGATGCTGCGGGTGTTGAGGTTGAAGAGGCCGATGTTGTCCTTTTTATTTTTAGGAATGTGCTTTTCAGGCCTTGAATAGATGTTCTTTATCTTCCTTAGATACTTGTTGTCTTCCTCTTCCACTGTCTCTTCGCCGAAATCAGGTAATTCATGAGGTATATCGGCATTGACATCAACAACTGCAAGAAGGTCGCCTTCATAGCGTTTAACCCGGTTGATGGGGATGGGATTGACAAGCCCCCCGTCGACATAATAATCGCCTCCTGTTAGGAAGGGCTGGAAGACTGTAGGTATTGATATTGAAGCCCGTATTGCATCAAACAGACTCCCCTCGGTGAAGACCCTCTCGATCCCCCTGGTCAAATCCGTGGCGACGGCACAATATGGTATGCTTAGCTCCTCTATGCTCCGTTCCGGAACGATCTCCTTCACCCTGTCAATAACCTTTTTCCCTTTGACAAAGCCGGTGCCGCTGATTGTCACATCAGTCAGCTTCAGAACCTCCATTACGTCAAGTGAGATCACCCACTCCTCAAATTCCTTAAGCTGGCCTGCGGCATAGATGCCACCAACGAGAGCGCCCATCGATGTGCCGGCTACCGAGGTGATCTTATATCCCTCTTGCTCCAGCACCTTTATTGCGCCGATATGGGCAAAGCCCCTTGCCCCGCCGCTGGAAAGAACCAACGCAATATTTTTTCCCATGATACTCTTATTTGTTACGGATATAAACTCTGACAAGCTCTCCTGCCAGACTCCCGAAGAACCTCAGGTTTTCGACTCCTGTTCCCGGGGTCACTTCGCAACCCGCTGAGAGAATGGCTCGCCCTGAAGCCTCCCTGTAAAACGAGTGACAACTCTCTCTTATAAGTGCCTCATCCCCATCCTGAATAACAGAGACAGGATCACTCTTTCCGGAAAATACCTGGCCTGGTGCAAGAAGCCTCACTGCATCCGTAACGGGACCTGTACGGTGATCGATATCTACTATATCGGCACCGGTGCGGATCACGTCAGGGAGAATGGCTGAGATATTACCGCAGATATGTATTTTAGCATATGCTCCCAGCGAGTGGATATGGTCTGCCAGTGCCTTCTCTCGGTCAAAACAGAACTCATTGTACAACTCCGGCGAAATAAGTGAACAGACGGAATCACCGATGCCGATGCAGTGAGCCCCGGCCCTGACCTGCAGGGTTATGAAATCAATTGCACTCTCCGTGATGATATCCAGGGCCCTGTGCACCTTTTCAGGGTACTCATACAGGTCAGTCATCGCCAGGTTGATGTCTCTTATGTCACAGTATTCCGCCAGCGGCCCCTCAACCCATCCTGCAATGAAAAAGTTACCGGAGTTCCCGATGGCGTAGTTGGTGATTTCGGAAAGGCGCTCTTTCATACGGGTGTGGTCCGCAGTCTTCAGCACCTTCATGCGGTCAATGTCACCTATATCTGTGATTGCATACCTCTGCACCTTCGGGAGGTCATCTTCAGGGTAGGTGAGGATTGTACCGTATGCTTCGGCCTCCGCGTAAGGATCTGACATGGTGTTGACCCAGTCTGACCCGAAGTCGGTGGCACAGATGATGTTTGCCTTGCATTTGTGAGCAGCACTAAGGCAGAAATCCCTGTACCTGACCCCTGCATAACGCGCGGCAAAACGCATCAGGATGGGATGGAAGGGAACCCTGTCAACAGCCCGGCCTTCAAGGAAGCCAATCGTTCTTTCCAGTGAGTTCATTTAATCCTGTTTTTCAGACTCCGGCCACCCTGCGCTTATATTCGGCCAGCGCCTCGTCAAGCCTCTCCCTCGCAGTGTTGTCTCCGGGCACGTTGTGGCTCGGATGAATGTACAGCTTTACACCCCTGTCGGCGAGGATCTCCGCAACAGTGGTGACGGTCATCCAGACACATGTTATAAATGCCATGGTTGATACCGGACCGATCTTGTCATAATGGTTTTTAAGCTTCACTGAGGCGTCCTCCAGCGGAGCACATGTATCCACCACTATATCAGCTATGTCAAAGATGGTCTTTCCCGATGAATGCCTGGTCTTTTTCCCTTCTGCTGCAGCCGCTGAACCAAAGACCACGACCTTCATTCCCCTTTTCTTTGACTCAAGGGCGATGTCGATGTTCACGTTGTTGATGCCGGAGTGGGAGAAGAGCCACATCGTGTCACGCTGGTCAAAGGTATATCCTTTCATTATCTCAACACCGTATCCTTCGACCCTCTCAAGGAAAACGAACTGGTGCACACCCATCTCTCCGGTGATGTGAGTGAAGAAACTCAGAGGGATCTCGATCATCGGATGGAAGCCGACAAACCCACCGATCCGGGGATACATCTCCTCAATAGGCAGGGTGGCATGGCCACACCCGAAAGTATGAACCCAGCGTCCGCATTCAATGGTGTCAGCCATAGTCTCTGCGGCCATACGAATATTATCCATCTGTGTCTCTTCAATGCGGGACATTACGTCCCTGGCATTTTTCAGCCATTCAAGTGCCAGCATAATTGTAAGTATTATTTAGTGTTTATTTATTCTGTTTTAATCTGCTTAAGATAGCTGTTGCCATGACTACAAGGATAGCCAGCTCCGCAAAAGTAAAGGTCGTCAGATGCTTTATTCCGTAATTTTCAGCCACCAGGCCCATTGTATAGTTGATCAGGATATTGCCTGTCAGGGCTATGACGAGTACGAAGCTGAAGGCTGTACCGGACAGGTGAGGGTACCTGTTCCCTACAAGCCCGAGCATGACAGGAAAGCCTGCTCCGAGGCCTGCTCCGACAAGGAACAGTCCAAATGCCGCCGGCATAATTGAGCCGCTCAACCTGAAGATTACCAGTCCAGCCAGGGTTATGCCAAATGATAAATAGAGCAGTCTGCTCTCATGTATTTTCCTGAAGAGGCTGCCATTTAACAGCCTCATTACAGTCATTCCTGCAATATAGGCCGAGAGACCCATCAGTGCTGCGTTCTGCGGTGCAGATACGCGGTCAATCAGGTAGGTGGTGGTCCAGTTGTTGATCAGACCCTCAATGGCACTCTGAAAAAACAGAAAGAAGGCAATCATCACCAGGGTGAGATCTTTCACCAGTGCCATTACCTGTTTCATGGAGATGCCCTCTGCCTGTTTCGCGGGAGGGAACCTCACTATGATGAAGAGGATTGCTGCCGCAAGCGCGAGAAAACCTGTTGCTGAGACGATGGCTTCGAAATCAAATGAATTCCTGAGAACACTCAGCAATAATGGCATGCCCAGTGCTCCTATCCCGAAGAAGACGCCCAGGAGACTCAGATTGGCTCCCTTGCCTGTTGTGCTGATGTCGGCAACAACGGCATTTGTAGCTCCGTTAATGGCTCCGCCGCCGAGACCGAACAGGAATACTGACACCGCGAGAATCCATGATGTATGAGTGAAGGCGAGTCCCTCAAAGCCTGCAAACATCAAAAGTGCCGAGATGGCAAGAAGGGTCCTGTATCCATATTTGTCGCACACCGGCCCAAAGAGGAGTGACCCTGCGATGATGCCTATCGGGAGGATGGAGAAGAGCGTGCCGGCCTCAACGGCATCAAGCGAATGCCTCACCCTCAGGTCGGGCAGTACCGCTCCCAGCATTATGAGGCCTACGCCGAACAATAGCATGCCGAGGCATGCTGACCAGAAAACGAGTTGTCTGTTGTACGTACCGCTCATATTTTGCCATTTTGTTCTTCAAGAAATTTCATTGCGAGAAATCCGGCACCGTAGACGCCTGCGTCACCGGTGAGGGCGGAAGGCTCAAAGCTGACCTGCCTCATGCTGATAGGCTGTGCCCATTTTTCCGCCTCCATCCTGATGGCCGGGATAAGCTCCACTGCCGGGCCGAAAACACCTCCGCCGAAGATGATCTTCTCGGGGTTGAAAAGGCTTACGAGGTTTGCCGAGGCCATCCCCCAGTATTCGACAGCCCTCCTGATGATCTCTGCAGCGGCAGCGTCTCCCTTTTGCCAGGCGCTGAAGACATCACGGGTTGTGAGCTTTTCATCACGGCCACCCGCAAGGTCACCCTCATAATCTTTATGGTTGCGCAGGTAATCCTCAGCCTGTCTGGTGATACCCTCTCCCGAAGCATAGTATTCAAAGTTGCCGCAGATGGTATAGTTGCTCCTGAAAGGCGGCTCAAGAGCCATCCACCCGATAGCTCCTGCAATGTCATGTGATCCGTGCAGGATATTTCCGCTGACCATAATGCCGGCACCAATCCCCGTGCCAACGGCAAGGAAGATGGCATCACTGCAGCCGCGCGCATTGCCCTTCCATATCTCCCCTGAAATGTAGCAGGCCCTGTCACTCTCAATGGTGACAGGAATGTTTTCGGTAATGGTCTTTATCTCCCTGAGCAGCGGATAATCATCCCAACCGGGTATGTTGGGGGCCCATACAGTACCCCTGTCACGACGACTGATTCCAGGCACGGAGACGCCCACGGCTTCCACGGCATCACCCTGCCTGGCCGATTTCGCAAGCATCAGTGCAGCAGTGACCGTTATCATTTTACCGACCTCCGTACCCTTGCGGTTGTCAAGGGACAGTGTCTCCTTCTCTCTCATGTTGCCATCATGGTCGAAGAGGGCAAAGGCTACCTTTGATCCTCCAAGATCTATTCCAAGCAGTGCCATATTCTCAGTTTATTTGATTCAATCTTCCCGTTAAAAAATATCCCTTTCAGCTCCAGGTCGCTGTCAATAAAGATCAGATCAGCCCTGGCCCCCGGAGCAATTGCACCCCGGTCTCCGGCCCTGATCAGCCGGGCCGGGTACAGTGATGCCATTCTTATCGCTTCATAAAGGTCAATGCCCGCATGACGGACACAATTCCTCACTGCGTCAAGCATTGACAGCTTCGCACCTGACAGAGTGCCGTCAGGCAGCGTGAACCGGTCGGGCTGCATCACATGCCGGTATGCACCCCTGTCATTCTCTTCCACGGCATCAGATACCAGGAAGAGCCTCTCCCTCATTATCTTCTTGACTATCGCCAGCATAGTGAAGTCCACATGTATCCCGTCAGCAATTATGCTGGCACGGACAGTGTCTGAGTTGAAGACCGCCCCCGGCAAACCGGGGTCACGGTGATGTATGCGGTGACATTGCGTTAAACAGGTGGGTGGTGGTCTCAATGCCCATCGCAAATCCGTCGGAGGCCTGCCTGAAGGAGGCATTGCTGTGGCCTGCTGCCACAGTGACTCCATTTTCCTTAAGAAGGTTAATTACAGCTGCGGTGCACACCTCCGGGGCAACCGTCATCATTGTGATGGCGCCTCCGGCCTCATCAAGCAGCTCTCTGACAGCTTCTTCCGACGGCACCCTGATAAGTTCCCTGGCGTGAGCTCCCCTCTTGGCAAGACTGATAAATGGGCCTTCAAGATGCAGTCCCATCAATGCCGGATTCGGATTTTCCCTGACGGTCCGGAATGCTTCACGGTAGACCTCCGGGGTATTTGTCGGCAATGCCAGCAGGAACCCCGTGGTACCGGATGCGACTATGGATTCTGTTATGCGCGCCAGCGCCTCCGGGGTGGTGTTGGATGAAAAGAGATACCCGCCACCTCCGGCAATCTGAAGATCGATGAACCCTGACGTCACCAGCCATCCCCTGCAATCAATAAGCCTCGACCCTTCAGGTATGGAGCCGGTTTCTGCAAAACCTTCAATACTGTTCTCGCTAATAATGAGGATTTTGTCTTTTACAACTTCTTTCCCTGTGAAAAATACTGCATTGAAAAGGACTGTCTTCATAATTGTCTCCCCGGAGCTCCTCATTGATACCCTAAAATTATTCAAAAAACCTTCTCAGCAGTGTCCACTTATGATTACCGCAGCATCAAGGTAGCATTATTTTAAAGAATTTTGTTTCGAGAGGGAAAATCGTTGCTGAACCATCAGCCGGCTCCTTGCCTGTGGCATCAACTTCGGTGATATTTAATGGCTTGCCGGTCAGACCGTTCTTCAGTGAAAGTGTTGTTTCGGTGTGACCCGTCTCCCTTAGATGGATGATGAGGGATTTTCCATTTTCATCATCAGGCCTGGCGCTGACAAGGATGACATTAGACGGCCATCCGGTGATGAATGAACCTTCATGAAGGCCATCACCGGTGCCGTTACCCGGTAATATCCGCGTCAGAAGCGGGACTCTCGCTCCCCACCCGAACCGGGCAGCAAAACTGTCACTGTTGTCATCGGAGGAGGTCAGATAGTAAGTCCAGGAGTGCCCTCCACGCTGGTCAGCATTGAAATTGGTCACCCAGTAATTATTCATTGGCCATGAATAGATATGGGTTGTCTGAGGCGTGGCTCCGGCTTTGTATCTCCCCGTATTAATGGCCCCGAACTGCATCAGTGGCATCTCGTTGCTGCCCATGACAATCTGCATCTTATCATTGCGCAGTGAGGCGTAGTTCTGAACCGTGTACCAGTCATTGGATGATCCGGGTATCTGATCCTTTCCGGCCTCTATAACGCCACCGGCCACCTCGGTGTACAGCCTGCCATTCTCAGCGGCAAACGGGAACGCGATATAAAAGCTTTCCGGGTCTGTGATGCTCTTCTTTATGATGGAACAGGCCAGGTCTATTCGCTTGCAGGTGTTGAAAAGCCTTATCTCGAACGAGTAGCCGCGCGGACCGATGGCAGTTTCCGTCTCACCGTAAAACCTGACAGCGTTCCATATCTCGCCCTGAATCATCGAATCAAACCATACCGTATCCAGTGGAGACCTGGTGAAATCATTCAGCATCCTGCTCTCCATCTGCGACCTGTTGCCAAGCTTTTCAAGGATAAACTCGCCAACGGCATGGGTTGCCCCCTTGTCTGCGAGTTCGAGAGACAACTCTTTGTCAAAGAGCGATCTTATTACACCGTCCTGGCTATCTGTCTCAATCCTGTACCATCTGTTCTCCAGGATGTCATCCCTGCCGGGCAGGGAGACCGCCGCCTCATCCTCAGCCCTGATAATGAATTTTTTGTAACCGAATGCCGGGATATCGTTGAACCATATGGCCCAGTAAGTGCCGTCAGATCTCGACGATACCGGTTGAGTGGCAAGACGGTTTCCTTCACCGTCATAAATCGCGGCTTTGGTGCCGCGGGGGATGATCTGGTGATCAATATATACGGTTGCCACTCCTGATCTTACCCAGTTCAGCGTATTGAATACAACAAGCGATGGCTCCTTCTCTTTGCTGAACATACTCTGCAACAGACCAAGTGCTGATTCACCGATCGATGCGGTCCTCCTTGCAGCCTCCCAGGCATAGGACTCCTTGAGTGCCCTTTGTTCCATGGTAGGCTGGCTGTAAGGTTCACGCACACTTTCCGAATAGCCGGTGGTGTGCTCCGTGTAGAAGAGCAGAGCTTCATTGGCGAGGTCAATCTTCTCACCGGTCTCCGCCGGGAGACTTATTCCAGCGACAGAAGCCATGGACAGCCCTCCCATATTTGCCATCAGGGTTGTTGCCGCAGTACGGGTTGTAGCCACCTCACGGGCTCCGGCTCCGAAACCGTCAGTCCACCAGTCAGGCCATGCTCCCCGTATCACCGGAAACTCATCACCGTGGTCATTCTCCATTGCCGTAAAGAACGATTCTGCCGTTGACGTGGTGAGCCTGGGCCATTCAAAGAGACCATTCCACCGTGCTATCATATCACTCATAAAAGTTGAAGGGGGTGAATTGTCGGTCAGGTACCCCGAGTGCTGGATCGCCATCTCATCATACGGATAACCCTTTGAACCGAGACTGAGAAGGTAGTTAAACAGATTGTTCTTAAACTTGTCAATATCACCTGACTGCACCTCCATCACCGTGTTACCGGTCATGTAATGCTCTGCCCTGAAGGTGAGCATCCGCTTTCCCGATGGAGACTCCCACCGGAACATGGTTGGCTTGTCGAAGGCGATCAGGGCCCGGTGCCCGTGGGTGCCCATGTTCAGGTATTTTACTCCCAGCCTGTCATAGTAGTCATTGAGGCACCACCCGATTCCGTTCACATCATTCTGCATCGCCATTGTGACGGGGATTCCATGCTCCCTTATCCTGCCGACAGCCTTCAGCGAAGCGGCAAGTACCTGTTCGTCAGGGATCTCATCAAAATTGAAATACATGCCGGTCACTTCAATCCTCCCTTCCTTAACGCGCCTGATAAGCCTGTCAATCTGCTCCTGCGGCCTGCACTTCAGGTATTCGTCAACCGGCCACGATGCCTCACAGGTCCAGCGGAATTTCGCATTATCAGGAAAACTGTCAGTGGCATCACAGTAGTCAAGTGCATAGTCGATGTACCGCAGATGTTCTGCAAGTATCTCTGTCTGAGAGCGCGTGTAGCCTATGTCAGTGTGCGCATGCTGGATAAAACTGATTTTCCATTTCCTTACGGGTTCAAGGGTAACACTCCTTGTTACGGTGAAATCACCGGCGACAACCTTCAGCTTTACTCTTGTTGGCTTTTTTACGGCAGGAAGCCCGAGGCTGACGGAATTGTATCCGAAGTTCAGTGTGGTGTTTCCAACCTGCTTCCCATTTGCAAACAGTTGTGCATCTGCCTTATCGCCGAAATAGAATATACCTGCTTCGACAAGCTGTACCGGGTTGCCATCGTTTTTCAGTATGGCGGGGAAAGCATTCAGTGTAACACCTGTTTCGACAGGTTTTCTGAATGTCATATACCATGAACTGAGGTTTGCTGCGCTGCCGGTGACCCTGATCTTCAACGGCCTGCCTTCAGGCACAGTAACGGAAGGCACCCGCAGTATCATGTAACCATGCTGGTCACCGTGCTGATCAGTCATGATAGCCCTGAAGCTCAGTGATGATCCGTTGTCTCCTTCAATATCCCACGACTTGCGACCGTCAGTATAAAATGAAATATGATCCCCTTCTCCTGTTTCGAGATCCATCCTTGCGATGCCGGGACTGGATCCAATGGCAGCCACCCAGACGAAGGCTGCATATTTTTCTGTAATCTTTTCCGGAACAGGCGATGTTTCCCACTCCATCACATCCTTGCCGCTGGTCGCCCTGACCAGGATGCTCTCACGAAGTCCGGGAATACACGAATGATACTCGAAGTCGAGGCCTGAAACCTTGCCTGAAAACCCATTCAGGATATGATCTTCGGGACTGAAGAATGACTGGCTGCTTGCAAGCGTTGTTGCTGCTGCCATGAGAACCGAAATCAACAGTATGTACTTCTTCATTTTGCTTCTCTGTTATTTTACGAATGCCACAATAAGCATGGCTTCGCTCTCTGACAAATTGGTTATCCTTACCATTTCTGCCGCTGCGGCTATGATAAAAGTTTCGGCATAACTGATCTTTTGCCTCAGTCCTCTCCGGGTTTCCATCTCAATGCTGCGCCCCTCCACGAGGTTCATTACGAGGCACTTGTTTTCAGTTGCAATATCTATTGATGTCCTGAAATTGTATCTCTGAACATCGTACAAGTGCGTTTCATGTGTTGGAAGGTGCCATAGCTGCCAGTCATGCCCATCCTTCAGTAAAACAGGTCTGGCTTTTAAGTGCTTTCTTACATAATCCCCTTTCCTGTCAAAAAAGAGATTTTCACTTGCCCTGTCTATGTTGAGGTTTCTCGGGATTCCGTTCAGGTCCATCCGTAACCAGTCATACATCTTGAATGTAAAAATATACGGGGTTGAGCTTATCTCAAGAACCATGTTGTTCTTTCCCGAGCCATGTATTGTGCCGTAAGGAATCAGAAACAGATCATGCCTGGCAGCACTCTGTTTCTGAACGTATCTGTCAACATCAAGAAAGTTGCCGGTGCCGGCGCTTGTTTTAAGGGCAGTGATGAATTCATCGGGGTCTGTATCTTCCTGAAAACCCAGATACACAAATGCATCATCTTTTGTGTCGAGGATATA
Source organism: uncultured Rikenellaceae bacterium (assembly GCA_963770745.1). Classification (GTDB taxonomy): domain Bacteria; phylum Bacteroidota; class Bacteroidia; order Bacteroidales; family VadinHA17; genus SR-FBR-E99. The sequence goes on along the minus strand of CAVYRA010000013.1, from coordinate 41,271 downwards.
ATAAGATTCCTCCTGTGTAAAATGTTCCCCGAAATGCTCCCTGGTATACTCCGGCCGGGGGTGACACTGGATAGAGAGATTGCCGCCGTCAAAAGTGTCGAGGAAGTCAAACCTGATAGGAAATTCAGTACCGAACCGCTCATGACAATCGCCCAGCACCTCCTTTGCCCCGAGATACATCAGGCAGTCAAATGAAACCTCAAGCAGGAGGGAGGAGCTTTCAATCAGAAGCCCGTTTTCAGGAGAAATAAGCTCAAATGACCACGCGTAGTTGGGAACATCCGGATTCAGTCCCCTGATATTATCCCTGATCCATGTGCCGCCCCACGGCCCCGGTTCAAACCATGGCCTTACCCGGAAGAAATTCCGGCTCATCTCCGCCAGCGCGTCCCTGAGCACCCTGCCTTCAATCCATACGGGGTCGTCAGCTCTCTGAACATCAATACAAATGTCTGCGCAGGGCAAAATCTCCTGTTTGTGCCGGTTCAGCACCGGCCAGTCGATGAAATATGAACGTTTATACATTGTTCCGGCATCAAGCGGATGGGAGAGGCCCAGATTATTAATTCTTCCCGCACGTGCCCTGTACTGCTGCTCATTCTTCGGGAGGTCTGCATAAATCAGCAACCCATGCCAGCCTGCAAGCGCTGCCCCCGGTCCCATAATAATATTCACCCCATACTCCGGATCAGGCTTGACGGCCATAAGCTCCGGCATACGGTAAAAATCGACAAGCGAAAGTGTGCACCTGGTCCCGAACAGAGGGTCACTGCCACCGGACCAGGGTGATGTCATCTCTTCAATCTCCTGCTCCGGCCTGAGAAATTCCGTGGTGAATATGCACCTGGTTTTAGTGCCTGTTTCGCCCAATACGTGCATTATCTGCCGTTGCAGAAGATCCCAGTAGATACCGGCATAACCATCAATGATTACAGTCCGTTGACTTAGAATAAATGGTACAAGAGATGCAAACCCTGAAAAGATCTTCCCGTCCCCGGCATCGAATGACGGATAGATATCATATCCTTCTCCGCCGAAAGGTTTTCTCATGGGCAGGGGTAACTGCCCGGATGCCTGGCGTATCTCTTGCATAGTTTGTTTGAGAGCGAATCCTTAATTAATCAGTCTTCCTTTTTCCTTACCAGGCTCAGGTCATGAAAATCATAGCTGAAATCCGTGAGCGGCGAGATGGCTTCCATCTTTATCGATGAAGGCCTGCCCTCCCTGTCAAGGGTAAAGACCGCATAGGCGTCTGCATCCATTGACCTGTCATCCCACCTTATAATAAAAGTGTTGCCTGTGTAGTAGAGCATTTCGCCCCTCAGCCTGGGTGACCTGACCGCATTGAACCTGAGACTGCCATTGACCTCCGAGATAACGATACCACCAAACCACATGTCACTGTAGGTGCCTGTGTAAAGGGAATTGTCCACATGGTTTCCTGCCTTTGCACGCTGGGCCTCAACCTTTGCCCACACCTGATCCGTGATCCTTGCGGCTTCTTCAAGGCTCCTGTCGGCACTCTCCCTAAGTGCTATCACCCGGTCATGGCCCTTTATGCCAAGATAACCGTCAATTATGGTGTATATGATTGCATTAAAGGCTTCAGTCGACTGCTGGTTGGTCAGAACAATGATTCCTAGTTTCAGTTCTGGCAACATTGTAACTCTGGTTACAATTCCGGTGTGCCCCCCGGTATGTGAGACCTGGGAAAATCCGTTTATGTCTGTCAGGTCCCATCCAAGGCCGTAGGCGGAGAAGTTCGTTTTGTAAGGTCCGCCTGACCTGACCGGTTTTATGGTCTGGGGAGTCCACATCTCGCGGTGTACTTCTTCTGAGAAGATCCTCTGCTCGCTGTTGGCACCGTAGCTGCCGTGGTTCATCTGCATAACGACCCATTTGCTCAGGTCACTGATATTGCTGTAGATACCACCCGAGGAATTGTGGAGCCTGTTTTCCTGTTTGGGAACGACCTGGAGCCTGCCCTCAACCGGGACATGGGCATCAATTATGTTTGATCTCTCTTTCAGACCTTTGAATGATGCTGCTGAACCTGTCATTCCCAGTGGATGCATGATCCGGGTTTCCACAAACTTCTCCCAGCTCGTGCCGGATACCCGTGCCACCACTTCACCGGCAACAACATAGAGGAGATTGTCATAATCATACCTGGTTCTGAATGGCGATGCCTGCTTCAGATACCTGAGGTTTTGAATGATGTAAGCAACACTGAAACTGGCCGAGTCAGGCCACATCATCAGGTCCCCGGCGCCTTCCCCCAGCCCGCTGCGATGGGTAAGAAGGTCCCTGATCATGAAATTTTCGGTAACATATGGGTTGTAAAGCCTGAACTCCGGGATGATATCAATGACCTTCGTATCCCAGGTCAGCTTCCCCTCGTCTATCAGTATGCCGAGCGCTGCGGTGGTAAACGCTTTTGTGTTTGAGGCGATGGCAAAAAGGGTGTTCTCATCGGTCTTTTCACCGGTGGCAACCGACCTGACGCCGTACCCTTTCATATGGATCACCTTGTCATCCTTTACCACCGCCACGGCGATGCCCGGGACGCTGAACTCTTTCATGACACGCTTCGCTAGCATGTCAATCTGCTTCGTGGAGAGAGGCTGCCCCGCAACCGCGATAAACAGCGCCGAAAAAAGCAGAAGAGAAATGGCTCTTTTCATTTGCCGCTCTTTCTTTTCGGACTGAGGTCATGGAAGTCGTAGCTGAAGTCAGTCAGCGGCGAGATGGCCTCCATGGTGAAGGCTTCAGCTTTTCCTTCTTTGTCGAGGGTAAAGACAGTCCACGCATCAGCATCCATCGACCTGTCGTCCCATTTGACTATGAAGGTGTTGCCTGTATAGTAGAGCATTTCGCCCCGTAACCTGGGCGACCTGACTGCCCTGAAGCGCAGTTTCCCGCCCTCTTCGGAGATCTCTATGTCTCCGAACCAGCTGTCACTGTAGGTCCCGGAGTATGTTGAATGATCTATGGGTGCTGCGGTCTTTGAACGGTTTGCCTCCACCTTTGCCCATATCTCATCGGTTATCTTTTTAGCCTCGGTCTGATTCCTGTCAACACTCTCTTTGAGCGTTTTTACCCAGTCGTTCCCTGCTACTCCCAGGTAGCCGTCCTTGATGGCATTGGTGATGGCTGTGAAGGCAGAGCCCTCCTGCTGGTTTGTGAAGACAATTATTCCCAGTTTCAGCTCCGGAATCAGCGTGACCTGTGTAACTATGCCTGCCAGTCCTCCGGTGTGCGATGCCTGCAGGTACCCGCTGACGTCAGTGAGGCGCCAGCCGAGTCCGTAACCGGCAAAATGGCTGTTGTAAGGGCCGCCTGACCTGACAGGAATGATCGTCTGGGGCGTCCACATCTCCCGGTGGGTCCTTTCCATTAGCAGCTGTTTGCCGTTGTTCTCCCCGTACTTGCCACGGTTGAGCTGCATCATCACCCACTTTGTCATGTCAGCCACACTGCTGATAATGCCTCCGGCCGGATTGAGCAGGTCGCTTTCATACAGTGGCACCACCTGTAACACACCGTTAACCGGCACATGGGCATCAATCATATTCGACCTGTCCCTTGCTCCGCCGGGAGAGGCAGATGACCTCTCCATGCCAAGTGGCCTCATGATCCGCAGCTCGACAAACTCCTCCCAGCTCTGCCCTGAGACCCTCGCCACCACCTCTCCGGCAACCAGGTAGAGAAGGTTGTCATAGTCGTACTTCGTCCTGAACGGGGAGGTCTGCTTGAGGTACCTCAGGTTGTGGATGATCTCTTCCTTCGTGAAGGTAGATGAGTCGGGCCAGAGCATCAGGTCGCCCGCGCCCAGTCCCATGCCGCTGCGGTGGGTGAGGAGGTCCTTTATGTTGAAATCCTCCGTGACGTAAGCATTGTAAAGCCGGAACTGCGGGATTATGTCAATCACCTTCGTCTCCCAGCTGAGTTTCCCTTCATCGACCAGAATCCCAAGGGCTGCAGCCGTAAAGGCCTTCGAGTTGGAGGCAATGGCGAACAGTGTGTTTTCATCCGTCTTCTTCCCGGTGATTATGGAACTGACACCATACCCCTTCATGTAAACCACTTTGTCATCCTTAACCACGGCAACGGCGATGCCCGGTACATTGAAAGCCTCCATCGTCTGCCCGGCAATCCTGTCAATCTGTTCCGGGGTAAGAGGTTGCGACCATACCGTGATGAACATGAACATGAACAGCATCAGCGAAAGGGAAAGTGTCTTTTTCATTGTCTGTGATATTTCTTTTATGAGCGATTAAAGTTAGCATAATTGCCGTAAATGTCCTGCCCCTGTTGAAAACCGGAGGGTCGAATACCAATAGTCAATGAAACCGGAATTGCCACCTATCGGCAGACGCGGATAAAGATTGGCACCCGGGGGCCGGGGACAGCCAGAAATTAACCTTAATCAATTATTTTCCTCAGCCGGAGATTATACCTGTCACCGGATCTGAGCATGTAGAAAAGAAAATCTGTTTCTGGCAGAACCTTCAGGTCACTGCCTTCGCGCGACCAGAATGAACCGTCATAGACCAGAACGTAGCTGGCCCCGATGACCTCCATGGTATCACGATGCACAACAACAGCCGTGCTCTCATCAATTCCAATACCCAGCAACCCGGGATGCTCACGGAGGATACCGTACATGTCAAACTGCCTGTTCCTGGCAAGCACATGCTGATCAATGGCTATGTTGCTTATATATCCGAATCCCTCCTGGTGATCGCCCATCATCACCTGGTTATTCTTAGTGTCTCCTCTTGCGAGGAAGGAGCCCTGGATGGTAGCGCCGGCCGAGGAACCCCCGATAACTCCCCCGCGGTCAAGAACCTGCCTGAACAACTCCTCGCTGCGCGTACCCTTGTAGGAGTCGACCAGCCGCCACTGCCGCCCGCCGCCAAACCACACCCCTGTTGCCTCCTCAAGCGGTCGGGTGAAAAACCTGCTGTCAGCCGTGTCCCTGCTGTCAGTGTGTAATACCGTAACCTTGCCTGCCCCCCTAGATATGAACATATTACCTGCGCTGTCGGGGTAGCTGTCTGCACCCGCAGCAGTGGGAACAAGAACTATCCTGGCATCAGTCCCGCCTGCAAGCTCTATGAAGCGGGCAATGATGGCATCTGACAGTCTGCCTCCTCCGGCTATGACGAGGGTGCCTGATAATGGCCCTGAGGTCTGACCTGCGGTGGTGTTGTTCTGAGAAAGGAGTTGTCCGACTGCAAAGGTGACGAACATAATAGCTGTTATCAGCGCTTTGAATTTCATAGCCTGGTAAGATGATTTAAGTTTGCCGAAAGATATTATTCATGAGGCTGCAATAAGGATAATCATGATCAGCAGCGAGAAGGAATTTATCAGGATAAATGCATTTTTTGGTCTTGCTTCAGTGTCAGATGCCTTTATGATCCTCCGGAAAGCAATGATAAAGGCAATGTTGAGCACCAGCAACAAAATCGCAACCGGTACCGCAAACGGCATGAAAATACCGGTAAGGATCCACAGCAGCAGCGATGAACCCGCAATCCAAAGCATTATCAACCGGTTTATCTGGCCCGCACTCATTGAACCGTAAATTGTCCTGATGCCGGCTTTTTCATATTCACTGCCGTATCTCACCAGCAGAAGCCAGAAGTGCGGCATCTGCCAGAGAAACATGAAGAGGGCGAAAAGAAGGATAACAGTGTCTGTCATGGCACCTCCTGCCGCAGTATAACCTATTAGCGGAGGCACCGCACCCACCAGCGCACCCGGGATGATGGCAAAAGCAGTAACTTTCTTTAGTCCGGTATAGACTATATTGTAAAGGAGCACATTGGCCAGCCCGAGCATCATAGGCAGGAGACCACTTAAACCGAGCAAAAGAGTCCCGGCAGCAAGAAGCAAAAGAGCCACTCCGGCGGCTGTGCCCGGAGCCATCAGGCCGGAGGGGAGAGGTCTCCCGGCGGTCCTCGCCATAAGGGCATCACTATGCCTCTCTGTGTACTGGTTGAGAGCCGCAGCGCCCGCTGAAAGAAGGAAAACTCCGGTGGTGACCTTAATGAGGCCGGTGATGATTGCCGCCTCCGGAAGGCTGGTGCCGGCAGTACCGTCACATATGAGGTAACCCGTCACGGAAGAGAATGCTACCGCCAGTGAGAGCTTCCATTTTGTAAGCTCAGCAACCAGGGCGACATTTGACTTCTCAGTTGGCATCCTGGCTGAGCGTCTTTAGATATTCGGTCATGACGGCAATATTCTCTATGGTGAGCAGCTCACGGTATGACTGCATCAGGTTGCGTGCATAACCGGTCACGATCTCCTTGTTGGGATCATAAATAGAACTGATAATGTATGCATCGTCAGCCGTAACGGTCTTTTCCGTGTTACCCTCAGTGACAGTCCGCTGCGACCCGTATAACCCGGCGAATGACGGACCTACGAGTTTTGCGCCGTCAAGCGAGTGACAGGCCAGGCATCCGGTCCCGCGGAGAAGCTTCAGCCCTTCGGACTCAGGAATGTATGATGCAGTGATCAGTTCTGCGTACCAGGCGTCAAACTCCTCCTGCTCCAGAATGCGCGTCTTTGAGACCATCGCCGAGTGCAGCAGTCCGCAGTACTCGGTGCACAGAATCTCATAGTCGCCGATATAGTTTGGAGTGAACCACAGATAGTTGTCGTAACCGGGTATCACATCCTCCTTGACCCGGAAAGCCGGGATGAAGAGGCTGTGATTGACATCCTCCGATACCAGCTCGAGTTTGACGGGCTTATTGATGGGCAGCACCAGTTCCTTTGACCTGAGACTGTCACTGTAGATGAATTCCCACTCCCACATCCTGCCAATGGCAGTGATAACCAGCGCATCAGACGGCACCTTCCGCATGGGAGCAAAGCCTTTCCACCCGATCCAGAACATAATCATAACCAGTATAAGGGGAACAACCGACCATAAGACCTCAAGCTTCGTGCTGCCGGTGAACTGCTGGGCTTCCTTTCCCTTCTTCCGGGAGAAATGGATCACGGTCCAGATCATGAAGGCGGTTATCCCAACAATGAAAATGAAGGCGATGATGAAGATGAACAGGAATGCCTTGTCTACTCCCTCTGCAAGATTTGATGCCCCGTTAAACATAACTCTCCTTATTTATCTGAAGAAATAATCAATGAAAGTACCTATTGTGATCAGTGCAAACATCACAAACACCCCTGTCACGGCCAGACGCAGGAAACGCGTCTCGAACCTGAGGTGCATGAACTGTGTGAGCACAATGTAAACCTTTACGCTTGCGATTATAAGAGCCAGGGCAACTGTAAAGGCTCCGAGGTGAAACCCTGTGACAAGCACCGAGACGGTGGTAAGAAAAAGCAATATCGCAAGGACTACTGTCAGCGATGCATATGATGAAATATGTTTTTCGTCGTTTTTCATGACTCTCTCATGTTATTAGGTACAGCAGAGGGAAGAGGAAGATCCAAATCAGGTCAACCAGGTGCCAGTAGAGGGCGCTGTTCTCAAGCATCAGGTACCTTTCACTGTTAACGGAGCGTGCCCGCACTTTCACCACGTTGATGGAGAGCAGAATCATCCCGATAAGCACATGGAGCGCGTGCAGTCCGGTCATCATATAGTACAGCCCAAAAAAGAGAAGCTCACCGTGCGACATATTTTTCAGAACGGGAGAGCCCGGGTAGATGCCGTATTCAAACTTGTGCGACCATTCGAAGTACTTGTTAACCATGAACAAGGCCGCCAGAAGAATGGTCACCATCAGGAGAAAGATGGTCAGACGCCTGTCACCTTTCTGTATCGCAGTCAGAGCCATTGCCGCCGTCATACTGCTGACCAGGAGGAAAACGGTGTTCATGGCTCCTATGAATGCATTCAGCTCCCCTGCAGCAACATGAAAATCAGCGGAATATTTTGCCCTGAAGATGGCATAGACGAGAAACAAACCGCCGAAAAGGAATAGCTCTGTGAAAAGAAAGATCCACATCCCCAGTTTCCCGGTCTCGCTGTCAAGGTGCTCACTATGGGTCTGATGAACTGTCATGGATAACCTGCTGTTAGTTTTTATTCTTTGTGCCGAAGAAATACGGCTTTGATGTTATCTCGGGGATCTCATCAAAGTTCTCGTGAGGCGGGGGAGAGGGAATCATCCATTCAAGCGTGACACCGTGCCAGGGATTGGCCGGCGCCCTGACCCCGCGCCTGGCTGCAGCCACGAGGTTCCAGACCATTATTATCAGCCCTGCAAACAGTATGAAAGCCCCTATGGTAGAGAGAAAGTGCCCCGTCTGGAACTGCGGCAGATAGTCGTACGAACGTCTTGGCATCCCCTGTATCCCGATTATGAAATGCGGGAAATAGAGCAGGTTGAACCCAACGAAGTTGAATCCCCATGCAATATTTGCCACCCTGTTGTTGTACATTCTGCCGTACATCTTCGGGAACCAGTAATGTATTGCCGCAAAGAATGCGAAGCCCATACCTCCGAATACGATGTAATGGAAGTGGGCGACCACAAACGCAGTGTCATGAGTCTGAACGTTGGTTGCCAGTGAACCCAGCACCAGGCCGGTGAAACCGCCGATCATGAAGAGAAAAATAAAGGATATGGCATACAGCAGGGGAGGCTTCATATCAATTGATCCACCATACATCGTTGATATCCAGTTAAATACTTTAATGGCGCTGGGAATCGCAACAATGAATGTAAGAAATGAAAAGAACCACCGGGCATAATAGCTCATGCCTGAGGTGAACATATGGTGGCCCCAGACGAAATAACCTACAAAAGCTATAGCAAGGCTTGATAACACGATAGCGCCGTACCCGAAGACAGGTTTCTGACTGAAGGTGGGGAAGATCTCGGTTACAACCCCCATCGCCGGCAAAATCATGATGTAAACTGCCGGGTGTGAATATATCCAGAAGAGATGCTGAAACAGCACAGGGTCACCGCCCAGCGCAGGATCGAAGAAACCAATATTCAGGACGCGTTCGGCAATCACCATGAGGAGTGTGATCCCGATTATCGGGGTGGCAAGTACCTGAATCCATGCTGTAGCATAGACAGCCCAGGGGAAGAGAGGCATCCTCAGCCACTTCATCCCGGGCGCCCTCATCCGGTGAATGGTTACAATAAAGTTCAACCCGGTGAGAATTGACGAAAACCCAAGGATGAAGGCGGCAGTGAGGGCCCAGATTACGCTCGTGCCCGACTCCACGCTGTATGGCACATAAAAGGTCCAACCGGTATCAGGAGGACCGCTGCCAAAAAACTGTGACGCAACACCGAGAAATGCCCCTGTCATGTAGAGATACCATGAAAAGAGGTTCAGCTTCGGAAAGGCCACATCCCTTGCCCCGATAAGGATGGGCAGGAAAAAGTTGCCAAATACCGCGGCCAGCCCCGGGATCACGATCACAAAGATCATGATGATCCCATGTATCGTAAAGAGCCCGTTATACATCTGCGGCTCCATGATCGTGCGCCCCGGCGCAATCAGTTCAATCCTCATCAGCAACCCGAGGGTGGCTGCAACAAAAAAGAAAAATATAATTGCATAAAGGTACAGCAGCCCTATCCGCTTGTGATCAGTGCTCAGCAGCCATGACCATATCCCTTTGTATCTGCCCTGGTACTCCAGGTAACTTACCTCAGCTTCGTTTCCCATAATCAACCTGATTTATTTTTTCCTTCTCCTGACAAGCAGAATCACCATAATGACAACAAGGAAGAAAATAGTTATAATCCCCACTATCCTTGTTACCTGCAGCGTATAAGTCTTACTGGCCGGATTATAGGCAAAACAGTATTCAAGAATACGGTTTGCCGTTGGTCTTGCAATTCCTTTCTGAGCCTCTATGACGGCCATCTTGACATCAAAGGGCAGGTATGTCAGGCCATAAAGATACCGGGTGATCTTGCCGGCAGGGGAGAGTACCATTATTACAGAAGGGTGTGCGAAGTCAAGCCCCTGAGGAGTGTATTTGTACCCGGCAGCCGCTGTGATTGCGCTTATATTCTCCTGTGTTCCGGTAAGATAAATCCAGTCTTTCTGATTCTCCTGGCTGATGCGCTGCACGAAATTCACCTTTTTCTCCCTCGCCTTCTCAGGCGTGTCACTGGTGTTGAAGCTGATGGTAATGATCTTGTATTCATTGCCAAGCGTCATGTCCATCTTGCTCACCACATCGGCCACCCCGTCCATCAGCGGACTGCAGAGGTTAGGGCAGTCAAAGTAGACGAAACACATGATAGTGGGTCTGTCTATCAGCTCACGGAGTGTCACCTTCTCGCTATCCTCGTTGTAAAACCAGAGGTCAAGGGGAATGGTATCGCCAAGTTGTTCAAGAACCCCAACTTCCACCTCCTTCTGCTTGTAACCGGCGTTTTTCAGCTCCTGTCCGTTGACCCGGACCAGCACCAGCAGGAGGATCACAGTAATAATCAGGTTTTTCATATTCATTTATCTGTGTTTTTCTTTTCATTTTCCCAGCAGTACCCGGCGATCATCAGTGAACCACCCATGAGCGAGATGTCCTTGAGAAGCGCGATGACAATGGGTGTCTTGTCAGTGCCGTCAAGCAGATGCGGAATATGGATCGTGACAATGAAGACAAACAGGAGACCTGCAAGGATCAGCGTAGACAGCCTGATAAACTTTTGGGTGATGATGCTGATACTCACACCTATCATAACCAGTCCGGTCAGTAAGACGGTGTAACCTCCCAGGGGTACAAACGAAGTCAGCATCCCGAGGTAATAATCCGTCATCAGGAAATGGTTGATTCCGAACAATGCAAACGGCAGGGCGAAGAGAATCCTCCCGATAGTGGCTAAATTCTTCATATTGCTTCCTGTTTAGTGGTTGGTGCCTGATCTGAGGATGGAGGCAGTTTGCCCCTGAGGGCACTGCCCACTGTGTAAATGTCACGCAGCTTCATCATCACGAGGAAGATGAAGCCCCACACTGCAATCACCCCCAAAAAGTAAGAGATGATAAGCCATACCGGTGCCTTCCAGACAGTGTTCCACATTGCTCTTTGCGCCACCAGGCTTACAGCCGTGTTCTTTGATCCGGCCTTGATGACAGTATCCCTGGCAGCGGAACCGAAAACCTCCTCATCGGTGAACCTGGCGCTTATACTGACATTGCCTGCAGAGTCTCCCGGCATGTCCGCGGAGATAGCGAAGGTGGCAACCCCGTTGACGTCAGTGAGTTTCTCCTCATCTATCGGGAGAGATCCGAAATATCGCTTTGCGAACAGCCTGACACCTGCATCGGTGACCGGAACACTCCTGACTTCATCCGTCGCCAGGGCCCTGACGGTGACAAGACGCTCAGCTTCATTGTAAGCAAGAGACATGCTGATCACAGCACCCGGGTAGGCAGATGATGTGATGACCTGCATGACTTTCTGGACATAGCTTCTGTTGAAACTGCGCAGATAGGACACAATCTTCCATATCTCATCAGTGGAAAGGACACTGCGGAATGAGGGCATCTGACCTCTTCCGACCAGGACTTTATGGAAGATCTCGCCGTCAAGGTTTCTCTGTATTTTCTCCGTTGCCGGGTCTCCGGGAGACGGCTCCAGGGCAATGTAATTGTTTTTCCCGGGGGTTCCGTGACATGACATGCAATTGATGTTGTACAGCCTCTCACCCTCTTTCTTCGTTTCGTCAGTGAACGGGAAGGTGCTCAGCCTGCCTCTCCTCTCTTCCGGTACAACCCAATCCTGACCATTCAGCAGGTAAGGAGTGATCAAAAAGCACAGTATAAAGGGAACAGTATATTTCATAAACCGGGTGTTTTACTGTTTTTCATGGTTTCTATCTTTACCGGACTCCTCCTCAGCCATCTCCCAGATTGGGATCACGGGGAAAAGCTTTGAAAGGACAGTGATGATGATGAGTACCAGCACTATTGATGCAACCGTTACGGCAGTCTCAATCAGAGTCGGTTTGTAGACGACCCATTCAACAGGTACGTCCTGGATCGGGAGGTTGGGGTGCCCTTGCGGGGGTACAACAATAATAAACCTCTTGAACCATGCACCGATAAGCACAAAGAGAGAGATCACCAGCATCGGCAGAGGTCTCCGCACCTTTTTAAACAGTAGCAGAATAACCGGTATCACAAGGCCCAGCAACTGGATGCCCCAGAATAGAGGGGCATAGTGCCCCGAGAAGAGCTCCCTGAGATGGATTGCATCTCCGGTCTTTAACTTGTATCCGGGTACGAGAAACTCGTTAAGATTGAAGTATAAATATACGATTGAGACCAGCACAAGAACCCTTCCTATCTTTTCAAAATGGTAATCTGTCAGGTATTTTTCCAGCCTGTAACTTCTCCGGAAGAAATACATGGCGATAATGACTGCGGCTGTTCCGGAGACAAAAGCTCCGGAGATAAAGTAGGGCCCGAAGATGGTGCTGTCCCATCCTGTCCTGGGCGTGACGGCAAAAAGCCACGATGTCACGGTGTGTATCGCAAAGGCTGTAGGGATAATGAGTATCAGGAGGATACGTATGGCCTGCTTCATGAACCTGTATTGCATCTCATGATGCTCCCACCGGAAAGAGAGAATCTCATAGGCCTTTACAAGGAAGGCAGGCCTTCCCTCAAGCCTGCTCTTTGAAATGGCGAGATCAGGAATAAGGGGAAAGAACCATAACAGCAGGCTCAGCACGAAGTATGTCGTCACAACTGTTACATCCCACAGTATTGGCGACTGTACACGGCCGAACATGAATACATATGGCAATCTGTCAGGACGCCCCATGTCAGAGATGATGACCAGCCCGGCCACTGCAGCAAAGGCTATGGCAATTATTTCAGCGATACGTGCAATAGGCTTAACCCATTGATAACCAATGAGACCCAGTACTGCACTGATCAGCATGCCCACAAGGCTCGTAGCCACGAAAAAGACGAAGTTGGCGATGTACATACCCCAGCTGGTGTAGTCTCGCAGGCCTGTCACACCCAGTCCCTGCCGGAGCTGGATGACATAGGCAACAAGGCAGAGGGCAAGGAGAGTTGCAAGGAAACCCATCCACAGGAGGAAGCTCCTGTTGATCCTGACGTTCCTCAGGATATCGGCAGCAATAGAGTCGATCTTTCGTTGCTCACCGGGTGAATTGAAGCGGATGTCATCCATATCGATGAATTTTTATGCTTTTTCTTCCTTGTATTCCCCCTTTTCACCCTGCTCGAATTCGAAGATCCTGTTCTTGGGCGGCAGGTAGTAGACCCTCGGTTTGGTACCGAGCTCAGGCAAAAGGCGGTAAGCCCCGCTCGTCTCAAGGAGCGCACTGAGCTTCACAGTCTCCTTGGTGGTGCCGTTTGTCACTGCATCTTCGTTTTCGTCGCCGAAGTAGAATACCCCATTGGGGCATGCCGAGACGCAGTAAGGAAGGATCCCCTCCCTCAGCCTGTCTGCGCTGAAGAGACATTTGGTGATTGTTCCTTTCTTTTGCGGCACGTTCAGCTCAATATCATACTCCTTATCTATGTCAGCCTTAGCCAGTGTCGGCTCCTGCCAGTGGAATATCCTGGCTGAGTAGGGGCAGGCAGCCATGCAGAACCGGCATCCGATGCACCTCTCATTGTCAATGAGCACAATGCCGTCCTGTCTTTTGAAGGTGGCATCAACAGGGCAGACTGAGACACACGGCGGGTTGTCACAGTGCTGGCACGGTTTGGGCATGTAGAACGCGGGGGTATTGACCGACTCCTGCATCACAAGTGTGTTGATGTGGTACTCATAGGGCCTCAGATGATGCGCGCTCTGGCATGCCTCAACACATTTCCTGGCGTTGCGGCATTTCGAAAGATCGATCACCATGACCCATCTCCGGCCAGCGATGCCTTCCCTGCCTCTTGTCTGCAGCATCTTCAGGTCAGGCTTGAAATCGCGCATCTGCTCAACAGGTATCTCAACAAGCCGGTTGTCTTCGGTGAGCACCCTCACCATACCCTCACGATGCTTGGCTTTCTCAAAACGGTGCCCGGAGTAAACGGCCGCCCCGCCTGTAACGGTAACAGCACCTGCAAGGGTGACCTTCCTGATGAAATCACGCCTTGAGTTGTCAATCACCTTATCGAGGTCAGGCTTGCCTTTTTCCTCCTCATGGTTTTCTTTAGACATGGTAATCAGCTTGAGGTAAAACAGATATGAACGGCCGGATGCTGTTAATCATTGCCGCCGGTTGCCACGGCACTTGTTTTCACGGCCTTGTATCCCAGCCCGTCAACAGTCTCTTTCATCTTAACGGTGTCAACTTTGCCCGGCTCATATTCGATGATGGCATTGCCCCCGGTGTGTGACGCCGTTACGGATTTGACGCCGGGAAGCTTTTCAAGATTGCTGCAGATGGTGTTCTCGCACCCGGTGCAGGTCATTCCTTCAATCGAAAGTTCAACTGTCGCTGTCGGAGCAGGAACTTCAGCGGCCTTCTGGTTCTTACCGCCTCCGCAGGATGCCAATAGAAGCATGAATGACAGAAGGATCCAAACTGTTGATTTTGATCTGGTCATGGTATTTATGGTTAGTTTAACTGAATGTCTGATCAAGGTCCATAAATATATAAAATATTATACCAACCTGAACAATGAATTAAATATCGCTTCAGAGCCGTGAATGACTCGTGGAACTTAGATTCGGACAGGCACTATTTTTTACAGTCTTCATCAAAACTTCATAATTCTTTCAATAACTTTCCATTTGACTGACAAGCTTAATTACCTTCTTTCTTTCTTTCCATAAGTCCGTTTTAATGCAACGAAGACTGCCGGCGTCCCAAATCCGGCAGTCTTCTCGCTTTTTTCTCCGACTTACATCAGTTGCTGCTCATCAGCTTATTTGAAAGGTAGGTGTACGTCATAGCCCATTTCTCAGCTCTCTGCGCATTCGTTGATGCCGCACCATGACCTCCCTCTATAGTCTCATGATAGTAGATGGGGTGCCCCATATCAAGCATCTTTGCCGCCATCTTCCTGGCATGAGCCGGGTGAACCCGGTCGTCCTTGGTGGAGGTTACAAAGAGGACTTCAGGATATGTTTTCTTTTTAGAAAGATTGTGATAGGGTGAGTATTTGCTGATGAATGCCCAGTCCTCAGGTTTGTCAGGGTCGCCGTATTCATCCATCCAGCTTGCACCGGCAAGCAGTTTTGAGTACCTCCTCATGTCAAGCAGCGGCACATCCACCACCACAGCCTTGTATAGATCCGGCCTTTGCGTGAATGCCACACCTACCAGCAGACCGCCGTTGCTTCCGCCATTTATGCCGATGTGCTCCGGAGAAGTTATCTTCCTTTTTATGAGGTCTTCTGCCACGGCATGAAAGTCGTCGTAGGCATTCTGCCTCTTCTCCCTGAGCGCAGCCTGATGCCACGCAGGACCAAATTCCCCTCCGCCCCTGATGTTGGCAATTACATAAACGCCTCCTTTTTCCAGCCATCCAATGCCTGTCACCGCACTGTATGTGGGCCTGGTGGAGCTGTTGAAGCCGCCATAGGCATAGATGAATGTCGGATTGGCGCCGTTGTAATCCATGGCAGATCTGTGTACGATGAAGTAGGGCACCTTTGTGCCGTCCTTCGACAAGGCTTCATACTGGTTAACAACAAGCCCGGAAGCCTCAAAGTATGCCTTCTGCTGCTTCAGGACCGTTATTTTACTTCCGTTTCCGTAATACAAAGTCGATGGTGTCACGGGATTGCTGAAGGAAAAGAAGAAGTCATTGGATTCATCATCAGAACTTACAAGTGCAACAGTTCCGAATTCAGGAACAGGCACGGCCTCGCCGGTCCACTCCTGGCCGTTAAAGCTGAATAATTTAAGCCTGCTCTGAACATTATCAAGCGTTGAGACAACGATGAACTCCTTCGTTGTAAGAAGGGAGGCGAAGCTGGAACGTTCGTCAGGCTTGTAGATGGGCCTGACGACCCTGGACCCGCTTAGAAATGCAGTCATGTTAAAGCTGACCAGTGACCCGCTGGTGAAAACTGTCCCGTCAACATCCCAGTCTGACTGCAGGTAGAGGAGCAGATCATCACCGAACATGCCCTGGAATGATACATCTGAGGGTACTTCAATCTTTTTTAGGCCTTCTGCCGTGTAGAGATACATTTCGTTCTCATAGAATCCTATCCGCGAGTTGATAAAAGTGTACTGCATGCCGCCGCTGTAAACTCCTCCGACGAATATGCCCATTCTTGATCTGTCAATCTCGAGCAGGGTCTCTGCCTCTGCCGCATCAGCACCCCTTTTCCAGAGTTTCACCATGGCAGGATATCCCGAAGTAGTCATTGTTTCGGAGCCATAGCTGGTGGCCACTACAATATGATCGGTATCTACCCAGGCTGCACTGCCCTTACTCTCATTTACAGAGAATCCTCCCTCGACGAAGGCGCCTTTCACAGCGTCAAACTCCCTTATCACCCCCTCATCCTTGCCTCCGTCGCTCACCGAAAGGAGACATCTGCTGTAATCAGGTGCAAGCCATGAGGCGCCCTTGAAAACCCATTTCCGGTTTTCTTCAGCTGATAGCTTGTCAAGGTCAAGGACGGTCTGCCACTCTGTTTTGCCTTTGATGAATTCATCAAGGGTCATCCTTCTCCAGAGCCCTCTCTCGTATGTGGCATCCTGCCAGAGGTTATAGACATGTTTCCCTGAAACCGACGGCATAATTATCCTGTCCCTGTCATTAACCACCCCGAGAAATCTCTCTTTAAGGTCCGCATAGACAGGCTGCCCGGTAAAAGCTTCGTCAGATATCGTGTTCTGGGCTCTTACCCAATTCAGGGCTTTCTCGCTCTCAACCTCCTCAAGCCAGAGGTAGGGATCGTCAGTGGCTGCAGTTTGCGTCTTCTTTTCGCCGCAACCAGGCAGAATCAATAATAACACAATAAACGTGAGAAGGTTAGTCAACTTTTTCATCTTTGGCATATTTACGACTTCTTAATAAAATATGTGCTATTGCGGCCAGTATCAGCACCTCACCGACAATAAACAGTGGCCATCTGTAACTTTCAGGAATATAGTTTGTTATCATATAAATAAGATGCTCCTTCGTCTCCGGGGAGCTTTTTGAAGCAAGAGCCCCGCTCTCAAGCAGCAGTCTTGTGTAGTCAATCAGGTATGTATAGAGGATAACCAATGCCCCGCCAAAAATAAGGATCCAGTCGGCGATGCTGACTTTGACGTAGTAACCTCTTTCCTGCCTTCCTACCAGAAGCAGGGCCATCAGGATCATAGTTACGGAGTTCAGTACCGGGGCAAGCACCGGCCCCAGCCATGATACCGGAATAAGAAACAGCAGATCCCAGGTGAGGAGGGAGGCTGGCCATCCGATCAGCAGCTTAAGCGCCGCGTAGTAGAATATATCCCATACCCCGAAGGCAAAGAGGGCATAAAGCAGTCTCTGCAGGCCGTTCCTGCCCGTGAGGACACCTACTCCGGCCAGCATTACAAGTGTTGCAATCTCCCTGATCCATTCAATCTTTACAAGTTCCGGTGACATGAGCTTCAGGGGGAAATCAAATCCGTCAGGATAATACAGCTCCCTCAGATAGACAACCACGATGCCTTCCAGGAAACCCATTGCTACAGCGAAAACGGCGAGCCAGAAAAATCTTTGCAGGTAGTTAAGGTAGCCGTTGCTCATTTCAGGGAAATTTCATTGGCAAATTACAAAATATAAGGAAATACTGCTTTCCTTGCCTGCGGATATTCCGGGAAATATCTCCTGTACCACCTGTGATGCGAGATGGCCCTGGGGACCAGGTTGCAGAATGTCCATACAAAAAAGGAAAAGGCCGGAAGTGACCAGCAGAGCAGGGCATAGCCTCCCCACTCAACAATTTCACCCAGGAAATTCGGACAGGATACCTTTTCAAACAGTCCGCCCCGCGGGATCTGGTACCCGTTGCTCTTGTTCCTGCGCAGGTGAATCAGCTTCTCATCCGAAGTAACATTGATCGCCATCCCTGTAATAAAGACCGCCAGTCCGGCAATGAACCGGGGATCGGTAAGCCAGTCGCCGGTGAGATGAGTGTGCAGGGTGCCTGTGTAGTAGCCAAGGAATCCGGCGTTGACAAAATTGAAGAAGACGGCCATACCGGTCACCGCAAGCGGCATCACCTTTCCCGTGGTTCTGATCCTCAACGGGTAAACGATTGCCCTGTTGATGTAGTGCAGGAGGTACAACCCGGTAACGATCCATACCGTGACACTCTTCGGTGCATCGCCGGTGATAACCAGCGTAATGAAAATCAGCGGCGCGGGGATCTCCATGATAATCCAGCCCAGCCTGTTGGGGATAGTAGGGCCCCATGTTCTTTTTGAGTGCCGTCCGAAAGGAGCGGTGACAAACAGTAACATCAGGAAGATGATCAGTGCTGCTGCAGTCCAGAGCCAGACAAGCAGATCAAATGTTATTTTCTCCATCAGATGCAGTTGTTTTCCTTAAACCACCGTATAGTGTCTGCCATGGTCTCCTCAAAGGGACGGGAGTTGTATCCAAGATCCCTGGCTGCCTTTGCTGAAGAGATGTTCCTGTGGCTCTCTTTTAAAGTATCGAGTGACATTGAGGTATAGAGTGGTACGCCTCCAGTGAGAGTGGTATGCATGTTCAGTACGACGGCGCCAACATGCGCAAGCCACCACGGTAAATTCAGCCAGGGTGTCTTATGCCCGCCCAGTTTTTCAATTGTGTTGGCCATATCTTTGAGACTTTTCCAGCTCCCGGAAAGCAGGTAGCATTCCCCTGGAACCCCTTTATCAATCGCATTGATAGCCGCCGAACACACATCCCTGACATCTACCCAGTCGTATCCTCCGGGTATCAGGCTTGGATTCTGACCTTTGTAAAACCTGATGACGGCATTGCCCAGAAGCGATGGCTGAAAATCGTAGGGACCTAAAATAGCGGTTGGATTAAGCACAACAACCTCCGGCCCGTCTGATGAACCTTCGATCATTATCTTCTGACCCAGTGCTTTTGAACGGTTATAAGACACACTGCTATTAAGTTCAAGATCTCTGCTCTCGTCAAGTAATTCGTCATGGGGCTCCTGATTGAATGCGTGGATTGAACTGAAGTGTATAATTCTCCGGACTCCTTCGGATCTCGCTGCGCTCAGAAGGATCTCACAGCTGCCGGCATTTACTACCAGGCACCTCTGATCTGTTTTCCTGATACTGATACAGGCTGCCAGGTGGTATACCACGGTACATCCTTCACAGAGTTTGCGGAGATCAGGTATGCTGGTAACATCACCTTTTACAAATTCAATATTGAGACCTTCAAGGCCTTCAAGACGGTTATGGATCAGCACTTTGACACTGTAACCACTTTTCAGAAGCATCCTGCAGAGGTTTGTACCTACATGTCCGGAAGCTCCGGTGACAGCAACTTTTATCATTAGTCAGAAATTCAATCAAAAGTAATTATCATTTTGACATTTGAAAGTCCTATTCAGAAAGCCGGCTGACCAGGCTGGTGATTTATTTGTTAATTTGTATTCAGAATATGATGGAACAGACACTTCCTTTGAGATTGTTATAAACAAGCCGTTAATTTATGAGGGGACTGATTGCAGCAGCTATTTTAATAACCTGTGCCAATGTGACGGCTCAACAATACCTTATTGGTCACACCTCTGCAGAGATGAGAGATTCTGATCGGGGGAACAGGGTAATAAGGGTTGAAATTTATTATCCTGAAAGAAAGGGAGGCACCGGTTGGGCCGGGGATGAAGGTTGCTCTGAGAGATTCCCTGTCATCTGTTTTGCTCATGGATACGTGATGTCACCCGATTTATACGGACATATCCGGGAGGCGCTTGTGCCGGAGGGGTATATCGTCGTTTTCCCTTACAGTGAAACAGGGATGTTCCCTTCCCACCTGGCTCTTTCGGAGGACCTTGCCTTTGTTCTTGCGGAGACAGAAAAAATGGGCAGGGAAGCCGGCTCGCCACTTTATGGCATCACCGGTGACATCAGCTGCCTTATGGGCCACAGTATGGGTGGGGGAGCACTGTTCGCAGCGGCCAATATCTATGAAGGAACGACAGCGGTTGTGGCACTGACCCCGATGAATACCAAACCTTCGGCCATCCAGGCTGCCGCATCCGTTGCAGTGCCTACACTCATATTTGCAGGGGGAAATGACTGCATAACGCCATCCGGAAGATATCAATTACCGATATACAGTTTTTCCGCTGCCGCAGACAAGACATTCATACTTATCAGGGGAGGCACCCACTGCGGTATGGCAGACTCCAGCAAAGTATGCCGGCTGGCCCAGAAACTTTCAGGTTGCAACAAGGGAATACCTGTTGAAGAACAGCATCAGGTACTGAAAAAATACATTATTCCCTGGTTGAACTATTTTCTTAAAGGGGAAGATGATCAGGGTATCAGCTTTGATACCGAACTGAGGTCTGACACCGATGTGACCTGGCTGCAGTCGAGGCCGCTGGTTTCAAACTGCCCTGCTTCCTGAGCCCTGAGCCCTGTGCCCCTTGCCCTGAGCCCTTTGCCCTTTGCCCTGAGCCCTTTGCCCTGAGCCCTGTGCCCTGTGCCCTGATCTACTTCTTCAGACTTGCCTTGGAAAAAATGTGCTCCGCTATCGGAACATTAAACTCAATCTCTTCGATGATGAATTCCGTTCCCTTGCCATCCCTGAGCATATCACGGAACAAGTATCTTACGCGGGTACCACCTGTTGCCAAACCGCTGAACATCCGACAGCTCCGTTCTCTTCAGCAGCGTGCCGCTCTTGGCATACATCTCCTCCCTCAGCGGTATGTTCCGCTCCTGGTCAACCCACAGCTTCATTCCCTGGTAGGCAATGTCAGGTACAAAGGCAGTAAGCTCAACCACCCAGCACTGGTTGCCGTCAATAGAATCCGTCCCGGTTACCTTTGCATTATACTGCCTTACCAGGCTGTTGTCTTCCATCAGATCCTCGTATGACAGGTCAGAACCCATCACCGACTGACGCAGCATATGTCCGGCAATCTGAATTATCCGGTCCGTTGAAGGGGAATAGATCCAGAGCTGATCTTCCAGCTTGAGCATTTTCGTTCCCTGCTCACGGGCGGGGAAGAGGTACTCGGTGAACGACTTCTTCTCACCGGCAGTCCATGTCTTCATCTTCACCGTATGGGTGGCCCTCCGGCCGTATATTATCATAGAGGAGGTGAAAATCCGGTTCTCCGACGACATATTCCTGTCAATCCTTTCGAGCAGCTGCTTCCCGTCGGGATACTGTGCCGAAACCGTCATCAGGCTGCATGTAAGCAGCAATATCGTTATCAGTTTCTTCATGATTCAAGCTCTTTGAAAAGTTGTGCTGTCTGTCTCTTGTATATCCCTGCTCCTGCAAGCATCGTGCCTATCTGAGTTGAGAGAAAGCCGGGGATGAATCCCGCCACCCAGGTCCAGTGTGTGATCTGTGCCCTGAATACCCGTGGCATCATGATTGATGCGCTCTTCAT
Source organism: uncultured Rikenellaceae bacterium (assembly GCA_963770745.1). Classification (GTDB taxonomy): domain Bacteria; phylum Bacteroidota; class Bacteroidia; order Bacteroidales; family VadinHA17; genus SR-FBR-E99. The sequence goes on along the minus strand of CAVYRA010000013.1, from coordinate 19,751 downwards.
CATCATGCCAAGGTCAACACCCTTCTCCTGGAGGTAAAAGGCTATCAGCATCCCGAAGGCCAGTCCGGTGACGGAAGCAAAGAACCCGATGATGAGCGATTCAAGCAGCATGGTTTTATACACGTGACCCTTCTCTTCACCTATTGCCAGCCTCATCCCGAACTCGCCGTACCTTCTCAGTCCACCGAGAAGACCGGCATTCCAGAGTATCAGTGACATTGCAAGTATAAATACGGCAATGAGGATGCTCTGAAGCTTTCCGGAGTACTCAACCAGGAATCCCATGTTGTTCTGCATTGAGAGTGTCTTCATTACAGGGGAGAACTCATCATCTTCAGAGAAGTATTTGTTGTTGAACTGCTCACTTACCGCTGAAGCGTCGTCATCCGAATATACACCTGACCTGAAAAAGCCAAGCACCTCTCCGGCAGCATCAGCCATGTTGAGGGCCTCCCTGGCATCGCTGAGGTCTGCAATGAGCGTACCTCTGTCAAGTGCCGTTGTCCCGAATTCAACAGTGCCGCTGAGGATGAAGTTATACATCGTGAGCTCCCCCAGCATACTGGTCCCTACAAGGGTAAAGGTATCACCCGGATCTATTCCGAGTTTCCCGGCAAATTCATGGCTAAGAAGTGCTTCCTTCCCGGCGGCCGGAAGCCTCCCACTCCTGAGCGAGGAGGGGATGTTCATCCTCTCCTTCTCTTCATTATTGGATGAGAGCAGGTCTATGGCAATGCCCAGAGCAGGTCCCTGGGCCCTTGTCTCTCCCGTGCTGTCCGGAACGTCGATCAGACCTGCGAAATAGATGCGGCTGGCAAAATCCATCTCCGGGTAAGCTGCAGAGACCGCCTCCAGCAAAGTGTCGGTACCAATGATGGCGAGGTCATTTGGCGACTGGGCGGCGTTTTCCGCATAAGCCTGTGTCATGATCTTGACATGCCCTGACGAAAACCTGGCGCTGAATTCAATGCTGTTGTTTATCACTCCCGTGATCCATGCATGGAAGACTACCGTAAGCATTACGCCAATGGTGGTCACCAGAAACGGAAGGAGGCTCCTGTTCCTGTCCCTTATAAGTCCTTTGAAGAGAAATCCTATCATTGCATCCTCCCCCTTAATGCGTCCGTCGGACTGAGCTTCGCTATCTTCCTCGAGGGCCAGTAGCTGACGATTGTTGTTACAATCATCACTATCAGAACTGTGCCGGCTATGAGCGACAGACTGTAGACCGGATAGAGCTTCTCAGCCATCGCAATCCCGAAGTCGCTGCTGCTTACCGGTATTGAAACACCCCTTATTGCCTGTATTGTCAGTAACGGAATTCCATAGAGTGCGCCCACTACCGCTGCCAGCACGGAATGCATGGCACCCTCGGTGGTGAAGAGTCCCACCACCTGCCGCCTGGTCATCCCGAGCGCAACATAAGTGCCTATCTCCTTCTGCCTTCTGAAAATCGAGAGCACCTGTGTGTCAAAGACGGCAAGCATGGCCATCATAAGGAGTATGCCCCAGATTATTACCCCTATCATTCCCTTGGCCTTGATTATATTATCAATATCTACCAGAAGCTCCTTCTGCTCCTTCATAACCCATTCCCCGTCGGCAGGAAGGGGACCAGGGGCATCGCCACTGACAAGCAGCGTGGCCTCGCCCGGCATGAGCATCATAGCCTGCAGATCTTCCATAGGAAGCCAGATCTGTCCCACATCAACTGAGGGGACAGTCGTTTCGAAGACGCCTGCTATCCTCACTTCCGTGGCATCAAAGGTTCCGTTCCTGTCTCTCCACCTGACAGTGACGTAATCGCCCTCGCGGAGACCGGTACTTTCTGCCATTGAATTTCCAATTATACATGGGATCTCACCGTCGCCGGAGCTGAGAAGTCCCGTCGGCAACTTAAGTATCTGCTGCCCCGGAGGAATTCCCTTGATGAGCACTGACTGCATCCTTCCCTGCGGGTAGATCGATCCCTGCGTTATGAGTACGGGCACCAGCAGATTCATCTCTGCTGCACTCCGGTATGTTTCGGGCAGTGTCCCGTGACTGTCATTCAGCGTGAACGGATCGTAAGGATCATAGTTGCTGTGCCAGTACTGGCCATGACCCACTTCCCACTCTATCATATCGTTCTTTGCCTGCCGGTCCCATCCTTCAAGCAGTCCCTTTGTCCAGATGATGATGATGAAGGAAAAGGAGAGGACTATTACATTGAGCCAGGTCCGCAGACCTGCTCCCAACAGATTTCTCAGCGCAAGTTTCAATGCAAGCATGGCAGTCTCCTCCGGTCAGTTTTTGTCGATAATCTCATCTTTAGACACTTTGCCGTCTGCCAGCCAGATCTTCCTTCGCACATAACCTATTACCTTTTCGTCATGGGTAGCAAAGAGAAAAGTCGTCTGCAATTCGCGGTTGAGCTTCTCCATTGTCTGGAGAATGTTGTGGGAGTTGGCCGCATCAAGATTAGCCGTTGGTTCGTCGGCCAGAACAATGGCAGGCCTCTTTACCATCGCCCTTGCTATTGCCACCCTCTGGCTCTCGCCACCCGAGAGCTGTGCGGGACGCGAGTTTATCTTATCGGTCAGACCCACCCACTCCAGTGCGTCAAGCACCATCTGCTTTCTCTGGCTGCTCTCAATCTTTTGCAGAAGCAGCGGGAACTCCACGTTCTCAAAGACCGTATGCACGTGGAAAAGATTGTAACTCTGGAAGATGAATCCAAGCTTCGACTTGCGCAGCGAGGCAGACTCCCTGGCTGAAAGTTCTCCCACGGAATGACCGAGGATCACCGCTCTGCCCTCTGAAGGGTTGTCAAGCGTGCCAATGATGTTCAGCAGGGTTGTCTTGCCTGAGCCGCTCGGTCCGATTATCCCCGCAAACTCACCCTTGCCGAATGAGAGATCAATGCCGTTGAGGGCGGTGAACCTCCCGCTTCCCATGGGGAAATGCTTCTTCAGCCCTTCAATACTTATAATTACTCCGTTTTCCATCAATATTTTCTAAATAATTAAATGTCAAGTACCAGCATAACCTGAAAACCTTTCCCGGCAAATGAACTGCTGCCTTCACCGCTGCTGTAGGGGAGGAGCTCGTCAGGATTCCAGTAGGCCATCAGATAAAGAGTTAGATAGTCATATTTCATTTGCAGGTTGAGGAACCTGTACCATTCTTTGGTGTCCCAGTTGTAGTAAAGCAGTCCCGAGATGTTATGCGAAAGCCCAAGCGGGTAGCTCAGCGAAAGGGTCGAATAGTTGCTTTCAAGGCTTGTCTGGTTATCATCAGGCCTGTTTGTATACCTGAAGTACTCTGATGCAACATTCAGGCCCTTGCCAATGGCGAAGGTGTAATCAATCCCGAGGCTTAAGTAACTCTCCCACCTTGTGGTGAAGGGATTCTCCTTTTCATTCAGCTTGCCGACCAGTTCGAACCATATCCCGGGACCGATATCCCATTTACCGTCTGCTGCAAAAAATTGCTCATTGTACCGGGTGTTCACCGGACCAGGGAACTGAACCGCAAGCGCTGAGTAATCCGCATCCCGGTGATGATAACTAATGGCAAATTCGCCCCCTGGAACCGGCAGCTGAACCCTGCCTCCGTATTCGGGTATGTTTTTCACGGAGGGGACAGCCTCCCAGCCCTTTGTCTTCTCATTGCCGTAAAGACTCCACAGCCAGATGTTAGTGTTGTTGCTGAAGTAATAACGGCCGAGAAGAGCGTAAACCCCGTCTGTCAGCATAAGCGGATCCCTGAAATCCATTTTGTCAAACCACATCAGCGGCCTGAGAATGTTCGAAGAGCCGAAGTTAATCTTCTGGAGCCCCGCTCGTAACTCTAAATGCGAGGTAGAATACCTTACCCATAAACGGTATGGTTTGAACCTGTAATCTGTGGAATCAATACCGTTGCCGCTGAACCACATGCTCCCGAAGGTATTGACTGACAGCTCGGCGTCGAACTTGCCTATTTCCCCTGCTTTTACCCATGGACTCAATGACGGTATATACCTCAGACCAGACTGGCCCGTGATATTTTCCTGGAAATTCACTCCAAGCCAGGTGCTTACCTGGTTGTCGAGGCTTATGCCGGCCTTCTGAGAAGAAAGGGTTGCTGACGTGAGTACCAGAACGGCGACTGCAATATGTTTTTTACATGCTATCATCGGCTGCCCGGTCTTCTCTTTCCAGTCACTCGTTTCATCAGTGCATACAGACTGTACTTGTCCAGGAACCTGCCCGGAGTCTTGCCCATAAGGATAAACTCAGAAACCTCTTCCTCCGTGAATTCAAGTCCTCTTTTCCTTTTCAGCTCGATGAAGCGTGCCAGATCTTTTCTCATTGAAGACCAGAAGAAGAAGTTCAGAAGTATCATAAACAGCCCGTATCGCCAGTCGTTGAAATAATACCATAACCAGAATATCAATATTACATATGCTCCCCAGCGCATTACAAGAACGCTTCCTGTAATGAACCCCAGCAATGCTGCAGCGACATTGGCAATGATAAGGCCGAACCAGTTGATGACCAGCAGCGCTCCAATGATCGGCGACTCTCCGCGTCCACCCCTGAACCCGTACCATAACGGGAGGTTATGCCCGATGACACCGAACAGCGCCACCAGCAGAAAGAACGGCTCGGTGGTTAAGATAAGCTTCGCCAGCAGAGTTGGTAATGCGACTTTCACCATATCAGCCAATGAGGTTATGCACCCGAATTTTGCTCCCAGCTTTTTGGTAACAAGGGTGGCGCTGACAAGATCAGATTCAAAAGTCTCTTCAGAATGTGGCACAGGCTCAGCAAACGGTTCAATAGTTCTTTTGCCGGTAGCCAGGAAATAGACAATCCTTGCAGATGACACTGAACCAATCAGGTATCCCGCTGCCGAACAGATCACCGCGGTGAGAATGGGATGATTCTCAAGGTAAAAAAGTACATCATTCATAATCGTGAACCGTAAGTATACCGTTTGACCCGTTAACCGTTACCGTCAGACCGTTGCCGATTGCGCATGCATTGGGTACCGAAACCATTGCCGGGATACCCATCTCCCTGGCTATGATGGAACAGTGCGAGAGCATCCCCCCGGTCTCCGACACAATAGCGCCTGCCTTTGCAAGAACAGGAGTCCAGCTCACATCAGAAAAAGGAATAAGAACCACATCTCCGCGCGTCACTCCTTCAAAATCCCGAACGCTCTTCACAACCCTGGTGGTCCCGGTGTAGCTGCCCTGTGATGTCCCGGTTCCGGATTGATTCCTGCTCTTTCCCGTTTCTGGCAAGGGAGCCTCCTCACCGTAGATCACGACAGGAAGAACGATATCCTTCGTCTCTTCCATCTCGCGCATCCGGTGACCAACAAGCGCCTGATAGTCAACAGATGTGGCAGGGCGAGGGGAAGATAACAGGCCCTCAACCTCTTCCCGGGTCAGATAAAAAATATCGTCAGCCTTTTCGAGAATGTCCCTTGTTACCAACTCCTTCCCGGCCAGAAGGAACAACCTGCGGAATAACCCGTATCCGTAGATGTACAGGGAGCTTATTTGTTCACGGTAGACCTTGAACCTCCCTGCCCTGAGATAAGCTTTTCTCAAGGACCGGGGCACCCTTGTGCCTCTCTCTCTGAGGCTGTCAGGCGTATAGAGCTCGCGACTCCTTTTCTCTCCGTCAGTGGCAAGGATCATCCTGAATACAGCCTCCGGGTCTTCCTCCCACTTGGGGTAGGAGAGGTCCGTGCCGCTCTCGCTGAGATGCCCGAAAAGCTGCATGAAATCATCGATCTTCCTGCAGATATCTTCTGCCTCCGTTATCCTCCTCAGGGCAGCCATGGAGACACACCTCTCCCTGACTCCAGGGGGTAATGCCTCTATCGCTTCCCTTATCTCCTGAAGAAGGGGGAGCGGCTCATAATCTCTCAACTGCGGAAAATCCTTCCTGAAATCGATAAAATCATAATCGAGTCCTGCCTTCTTCAGTTTCTTCCTGAGACCCTTGTGATACATCGTCATCATCATCGGGGTGATGATATTCAGGTAGGCAAGCCTCTGTCCGGTTTCAAAGAGTCCGGAGAAGAGACTTTCAAAAGTGTCAGTGCTGAATTCCCCGTCTATCTTTCGGGCATAATTGCGACAGTGCACTTTCAGCGGATCATACTCCCTGAGGAAAGTCTTCTCAAAAGCCATCTTCGATCTCAGAAACCTGACTATCCTGAAAGTGTGCCTGAGGGTCCTTAGGCCCGGTCTGAAGGAGTGACCTCCGCTCTCACTGCCGGTCATGAATTTTTCAAGACTGTCGGGTGGCATCCCGAACCGGCTGAGAATCTTTCCCAGCACCACAATATTAAAATATGCCTGGTAATAAAAAGATTTGGCCAGATCTTCAGGCCTGGTGTCAAGCGGACCGGTAATCTCTTCCAGCAGGCCAATCCAGGTGCTGTTCACCATCGGGATATTCACTGACCAGACCAGTGGCTTGACCTGTCCGGGCAACATCTCTTTGGCCATTTTGCTGGAATATATCTGTATATCCCGCCTTGCTGTTATTTGCCTCAACTGGAGGTAATATAGCTGGTTGCCATCGTAAACCCATTCAATATCTATGTGCTGGCCGTAATAGCGCCTTAGCCTGACCGTATCGGCAGCCACTTTCCTGATGACCTGGAACAAACCGTAATGCTCATTCCCCTCTGAAACGGAACCTTCTCTGATCCTCCAGCGCATCGGGGTGATCCCTTTCTGTACCAGCTCTTCTCCGGCTCCCTCGACGGCCTCAATGACAGTCTCATTCTGGTTAGTAACGGGATTCCTGCTGAAGCTGACCCCTGCCAGACGGGCAGAGATCATCTCCTGTATTATCACCCCGCATCTGATGCCTGACACACCGGTTTTTTTCATGTAGTCATTGACATTCAGCAAAGAGGCTGACTCCCAAACCTTAACAACGGCATCCAGTATCTTTTCCTTGCCGGAAACATTGATAATGGTTTGAAACTGCCCTGCAAAGCTGAACTCACTTGAATCCTCGGCAGTGGTTGATGATCTCACAGCCCATGTTCTGTCCGGAAGAGCATCCAGCTCTGTTTTAAGGCTTTCAATGACTGATTCACCGTTCGCCAGGTACATCTCATGGGCTCTCGTTGTGACCAGGAAGGTCAAGGGAATTTTAAACCCGTAATGATGCAGGAAGATCAATGAATTGGCCTTATTACCGGTCTCATCTGCCTTGAGACCGGCCCTTAGTTTTTTCATAAGCGGCTGATGCTTCATATGCTAAACAGGATTTTACGGAGCAGTAAAAATGTTAACTGTATGTACTGAAGCATCAGCATTGTTGAAGGGTATAAACCGGTAGTAACAAATTTAGCAATATCAATTCAGCTTTTACGAAGTGATTCGTTTTATCATGCCCCTGAAAACCAGCTCATGGAACGGCATGACTGAGTACCAGTACAACCGTCCCTTCAATCCCAGCGGCCTGAAGGTTGCCGTTTGGATCAGGGTGTCATTTTCAATCCTGAATTCAAGCCATGCTTCACCCGGCAGCTTCATCTCCGCGAAGAGCAGCAGTCGCTTCTCATCTCTGTTGGCATAGAGCACGCGCCAGAAATCGAGTGAATCACCCGGTGATAGCTCAATGCTGTCTTTCCTTCCCCTGCGCAGTCCCACCCCTCCTGATAACTTGTCCATGAATCCTCTTATCCCCCAGAGCCAGTTGGCATAGTACCAGCCGGTTTTGCCACCTATTGCCCAGATTTTATTCAAGTACTGCAGCCTCGTCGGTTACCTTTCTTTTCCTGATGTCATGAAAGCATCCGAAGGTCGGAACCTTAACCAGGTCAGAAAGCCCTTTCTCAAGCAGCGGTCCTGAAAGCGCATCAGTCCAGCTTGAAAAGACCTCCTGGTGCTCAATCCTCTCAAAGGCGCTCCTGACTGCCTCCTCAAAGCTGAGCAGCCTGATGTCCAGCCTCCGGTGCAGGTCGTTCTCCCTGCAAATCACCTCAACCTTCATGCTGTCAACCAGGTTGACGGCCAGCTTATATGATGTGGAGGTGACGAAATAGAGCCAGTAGGAGGAGAGCTTGGGTGTCATGACCGGCACAACCCATATCTTCCGCTTCAGGTTCCTGACAGAGGCGAACCTCAGCAGCATCTCCTTGTAGGTCATGATATCCGGACCGCCAATGTCAAAGTTGCTGTCGAAGGTATCTTCTCTCATCAGCACACCACTGAGGTATTCTACTACGTTACGGACTGCAATGGGTTGTGATTTTGTATCAAGCCAGCGGGGCGCCACCATCACCGGAAGCTTCTCTACAAGGTCGCGCATTATCTCAAACGAGGCGCTCCCTGAACCCAGGATTATGCCTGCCCGCAGCGTTGTAAGATGATATGAACCCTTTGCCAGTTCATCCTCCACCGTCTTGCGTGATCCGAGGTGTTTTGACAGTGTCTCATCGTTTACTATTCCGCTCAGATAGATCACCTGCCTGACCCTGATCCCGTTCATCCTCTCCCTGAAATTGACTGCCGATTCCCTCTCCATTGCCTCAAAATCGCCGACGGAAGTTGACATGGAGTGAATGAGATAGTAGGCGACATCAATATCGTCCGGGATAGACGCAAGAGAGCTTTTGACAAGGAAGTTGGCCGTGATCACGCTCAGACGGTCTGTTTTAAACCTGGATCTGTCAAATCTGCTGGCATCACGGACGCAGCAAACTACTTCATGCCCCTCTGCAATCAGCACCGGCAGGAGTCTTTTTGCAATGTAACCGGTTGCACCGGTGAGCAGTACTTTCATTACGACTTTCCTATCTAAAGATTGATACGCAAGCTAACCATTATTGACTCCGTAGTGACGGCCAGGTTAATTCCTTCCAGGAAATCCACCCTGTAATCCCGGAGAATACCGTACATCACAAGGTCAAAAACCAGGAGGAAGGCTCCCTGCATTATCACCGAATTCCCGTATCCCTTAAGCAGATCTCCTCTTTTTGCCGAGCCCGCGGACAGATGTCTCATCAGGAAACCAGCCCCGATATATCCGACATCCAATGCCGAGTTGATCAGAAGAATATTTTCCGTCTTCAGGTGTTTGGCCAGCAATTCCTGCCCGCTCATCATTGAAGCGTCAGTGGTATAATTCCCATAGAGGGCAAATCCTGCAATGGATAGGTTAACTACATTCCAGAAGAGGTTCATCTGCCCGAAATACTTCATGTCTCCCGTTGCCGTAGTCCAACCGTATGCCCCGGCGGCAATATTGGCCAATGCCCAGCTTCCGAGGATATACATCCCGGTGTTGTTTATCTTCAGACTCCCGGTGTAGAACGACTGATAGTCGCCCTGCCCCTGCAGCGGCATTACAGCCAGCATGAAAAGAAAGACTGCCGGCATGCTACTGAGCAGAATCGATCGCTTATCCATGTTGGTTTCCATATTATTCAGGAGTTGGTTTCATTAGCGGTTTTCAAGTATTTCAGAGACGGATGCTGTTATTGCTTCTGCCACGAACGGGCGATATGGCCCTACGGGACAACCGGCGTAAATACCTGTTGTTTTGCCCTCCCTGAATGTCCTTACAAGTGGTTTATCCCAGTCAGGATAGGGCACAGGAGTATCTGCGGTATACTCGGCGAAGGCTCTGAATTTCTTCGACGCATGAAAAAACATCAGGTCAGTGTTCTCTGCAATAAAGTCTGTAGGTATTTCCAGTGCATAATCGTACCCTTCTTCAATCGCTTTCCGGTAAGCTGCATAGGTGGAAAACTTTTTGTTCCGCGGATCCCAGTATTCATCAGCAAATTCATCATCGCTCCAGACCAGTTCCCATCTGCCACTGCGGTCCTTCATCAGGTCGCGGATGGCTTTTTCCAGAGGCAGCCTGTATTCGTGCCCCCTGATATCCTGTGTCTCCCTCCTGAACGGATGGCCATGTCTTGAGAGGATCACGAGAAGGCTTGTGTCTGATGGCAGCCTTGAAAGGTTATCCAGAGCCAGTCTTGCAAAGGCTTCCCGCATGGCTGGCTGGTTACCGGGCTGATCTGCACAGATGACCTTTGCCCTGCCTTTCACCATCCCGTGAACCAGGGGTATGGCCAGCGAGTAATCTTCAAAATCAGAGTATACGGGGTTACAGATACACTGGTAGATTATTGTTTCACATCCTTCGTTCAGCAGCTCCTCAACAGCCTGCCGTAAAGATTCGTTATACATGTACCGGGCATGACGGATAGAAGCATCAGGATACCTCGCTTTCAATGCTGCGGCAGAATCTTCGTAAATCCTGGCACATTGGTATGCCCAGGCAACCTTCTTCTCCGGCAACAGATGACCGTAATACCAGCCTGCCACCTTTGCCGCCGTCTTCTGGCAGATATCAGGAGCACCTCCTTTGCCGTCTCCCTTGTAAAGGAAATAGCCGTGATCGGCAGGATTCCTCTTCATGCCGGGAGGACGCCAGGTTACCTTACAATCAATGTATGGCTGACCGCTTTTGTTTGTAGATGAGCCGTTCATATCAACCAGCCGTGCCGGCTTGAATTCTTCCTTCGCCAAAGGATTGGCCGGGTCGATAAGGGCAATTCCCCTGTCTGCAAGAATGATGGGCTGAAGAAATCCGGGAAGAGAATATACGAAAACATGATCCATGAATTTAGTATAGAACCCCGGGTCAAAATCTTCAGGCATGCCCAGGTCAGCAAGGATAATACCGGATTTGCCTGCAGGCCTTCTGTCGCTGTGCCTGAAGTACTTTTCATAACTGTACTGGTTACCGTATCGCCAGTGCCTGACCCACTCGAACATAAAATCAGCCAAATGAAAAATTTTAATTCAGCATTTGCACGGTGCGAGAGCTTATTTCACCCTGTGCATCTATTACGTAAAGCAGCATTAATTGGGTTAAGAACAAATTTTTATTGAGAATCGGACAATCTATATTTTTCTATTTTTGTTTTAAATATACAGAATTATGATTGAAGAATACTATCGCGTCCGATCAATTTTAGCAGTCTTCGGGCTGGTAATGACGGCGATGCTGTCATCATGCTCATCATCCCCGGATCTGAAGGATCAGCAGGATCAAAAGACAATACTCTTTGCCGAATTCATGCATGAGGTGAACAGCTTCTCACCTGTAATCACAACGGAAGTAAACTTTAAGGCTGACCACCTTTTCTACGGAGATGATGTGCTTGCATCAGCCGTTGAGGAAGACAAACAGCTTGCCGGTTTTCTGTCTGCAGTTGAAAAGAGCGGCCGGGGAAGAATTCGGGCGATACCCATAGTGCATGCCAAGTCAATGTCGGGCGGACCGGTAGACAGCCTCTTCTATGCCAAAATCAAGAATCTGATCATTGATGAGGTGAGGAGCCGTGAAAGAGTCGACGGAATATACCTCTCACTGCACGGAGCCATGGGAGTGCAGGGTATGTTTGATCCCGAGGGCGACCTGATAACATCCCTGAGGGAAGTCGTGGGCCCGGATGTCCCCATAGCCGTGACCTTCGACCTCCATGCAAATGTCACTCAGCGAAGGGCGGAGAATGCAGACATCATCGTCGGCTATCACACCAACCCTCACAGGGATCATTTCAAGACGGCATTCCACGCCGGCGACCTGCTGATACGCACAGTGCTCGGGGAGATCAAACCGGTCATGGTTGTCAACAAGATGAAACTGCTGAAAGGCGGTGGCATCAACATCGATTTCCTGCCTCCTTTTAAAAAGATATTTGCCAGAATGAAGAAGATGGAGAAACAGGAGGATGTCCTTTCTGTCTCTTTCTTCCCGGTGCATATCTGGATTGACGAACCTGAACTTGGATACAGCACCGTCGGCATAACGGATGGCAAACCGGATCTGGCCGCCAGCCTGGCTGATGAGATCTCGGAGATGGCATGGGCAGTCCGTGACGTGCCTCAGCCTCAGGGCAACAGTCCGGAAGAGGCAGTGGCAATTGCCCGGGAAAAGAAGATTGCCCGTGCACTGGGTACCCTCGTCTTCTGTGATGTCTCCGATGCCGTGGGCACTGGCACGCCGGGAGAGAGCACATGGATCCTTAAAGCCCTGGTGGAACATGGGAGCGAGATGACCTCATACATCACCCTGCGCGACGAAGAGGCGGCACGCGAGGCATGGAACAGTAATGTCGGCGATGAGGTCACACTCACCGTTGGGGGTAAGATAGACACTGTATACAACGCCCCGTTAACATATACCGGAATCGTTACAATGAAACAGGAGACCTCCTATGGAAAAACGGTCATTGTGAAGCATAACGGAATCCACCTCATACTCTCCGAACTGCCGATGGCCTCAAGGAAGCCATCAGACTTCAGGGAGCTGGGACTGTCAATCTGGAAGGCAGATATAGTGGTTGTCAAAAACCTTTTTCCCTTCCGCTATAACTATCTCCTCTATAACAGGAAGACGGTCAATGTCATCTCTCCCGGGCTGAGCAACACTGACCCGTTCGCCCTCAACTACATTAACATACCAAGACCGATCTATCCGCTTGACAGGATCGATAGCTGGAAGTAACTGGCTGAAAAGTCTTCAGATAATGAAAGGAACGAGCCTTTTGGTTCGGGTCATGTATTCCCTGTAGCTGTCGCCGAACCATTCGATGCACTCTCTCTCATCGCGCTTAGCGGTGAGCCACAGCAGCCACGATGCAAGAAGGGCTACGGGCAGTGTGGCGGCGAGGGGTTGCTTGAGCCAGATACCCCATGCGAGCAGAAGCAGCGAGGAGTACATAGGGTGTCGTATGTACCTGAAGATGCCTGAGGTAACCAGCTCGGTGGTCTTCTCAAACCTGAAGAGCTTCTCGTCAACCCTGACGATTCCTTGCTTTCTGGCCCGCCTCAGCCGGAATGCAGCTTCCGTAACGAACCAGGCCGAAATGATCAGCAACAGCCACGAAACAACCTGCTTCGCGGAAAAAGGCTCCTTGAACCAGTGTTCATAATTGATGACGATAAGAACTATTATGCACTCCCAGCTGAAGAACCTTGTGTACCCGTGACTCCGGGGCTCGAAGAGGCTCTGCTTTGATAAGAAAATCACCGGCAGGCTCAACGCAACGAATAGGATTACTTTATCCATTTCAGATCACCGTCAAACCTGTAGGAAGCGCCTTTTTCAGTTTCCATTGAAACACTGTTACCGCGGTAGGCCAGGTTCAAGGGCGCACCTGAAAGCGACTTCACCGTGATCAGTCCGGCTACACCGTCACTCCACCCTATACCGATCTCAAAGTTACCCCTCGCCTTCAGTCCTGTTACCTCGCCCTCAGGCCATGCATCAGGCAGGGCCGGGAGTATCTGCACCACCCCGTTGTGACTCTGCAGCAGCATCTCCGCGATGCCAGCCGTACCCCCGAAGTTACCGTCGATCTGGAACGGCGGATGGTTGTCGAAGAGGTTCGGAAGAGTCGATTTCTCAAGAAGCTGTCTCAGGTGACTGTAGCTCTCATTTCCGTCAAGCAGGCGCGCGTAGAAGTTTATTATCCATGCCCTGCTCCAGCCTGTATGACCGCCGCCGTTCGCCATTCGCCTCTCAAGCGTTTTCCGGGCTGCGGCAAACAGCTCAGGTGTCTCAGGTGTTATCTGCGTACCCGGATGCAGCCCGAAGAGGTGCGACATGTGCCTGTGACCGGGTTCGGCCTCTTCATACTCCCTGATCCACTCCATTATAGTCCCGTTGGTGGCAACCCGGTCAGGCGGCAGTCTGTCAAGGATACCGTCCAGGCCCGCGGCCCACTCAGCGTCAGTGCCAAGAATCCGGGCGGCTTTCTGACAGTTGACAAGTACTTCCCTGATGATCTGGTTGTCCATTGCCGGACCATATGTCAGCTTAAACTCCATGCCCGAAACGGGATCAATGTAACTGTTCTCCGGGGAGTAGGAGGGGACGGTGACAAGATTACCCTCTGCGTCTTCAATGAGGAATCCGCTAATGAACTCCGCAGCACCTTTCATCACGGGATAAGCCCTCTCACGAAGATAGGCTGTATCATTTGTAAATTCATAGTGCTCCCACAGGTGCAGGGTCATCCATGCTCCGCCCAGAGGGAACATGCCCCAGTAGACCCCGTCAAGCACTGCAGTCTTGCCGAAGACATCCGTTGTGTGATGCATTGTCCACCCCTTCGCACCGTAAGTATCACGTGCAGTGACACTTCCCGGAACGGTCAATTCCTCCATGAAACGTATCAAAGGCTCAGCCGTTTCGGTCAGATTGCACACTTCCGCGGGCCAATAGTTCATCTGCAGGTTGATGTTGGTGTGGTAGTCGGAGTTCCAGGGCGCCAGGAGATCCTTGTTCCATATTCCCTGAAGGTTGGCAGGCAACTGCGCCGGAGCACGTGATGAACCCATCAGCAGGTACCGGCCGTACTGAAAATATGTGGCTAAAAGGCCCGGATCATCAGCCCCTGACTGAAACCTTCGGAGCCGTTCATCAGTGGGTATGGCGTCAGTGGTAGGGTCACCGCCAAGCGACAGACTCACGCGATTGAACATGCCAGAGTGTTCATTGATGTGGGATTCTTTCAGGTGCTTATATGATTTCCATGAGGCAGCGCTTATTGCCTCCATGCAACGCTTCCGGGGATCAATGGAGCGGTCAATGTCGAGACCGTCAATGTTGTAGTCGGTGCATGCGTTGAAGAACAATACCATCTCAGTGCCACCTGTATATTGCATGACACTGTCTGCCGGGGTGAGCGTCCCGTCACAGCTCATCACCATCAGCGACGCATAGAACTTCATGTGGCTCCCCGCCGGACCAAGGCCGGGATCTTCATGGTCAATCACCTGGCCATCCATGTCAATGCGGTTCTCAGTTACAGTGATGATCGCATCCTGCGGCCGTTGCAACGACAGAGACATGTCAAGCCCGCCCTCTTTATCTGATTTCATTGAGATGACCATGATGTCATCCGGGGCTGATGAATATACCTCATACTCAATCTTCCCGCCGCCCCGCTCAAAGCTGACCCTTGCTATGCCTGTCTCAAGATCCAGCTCACGCCGGTAGTTTGTCAGCTCCGATAGGGTGTCCGCGAACTGAAAGTAAATATCCCCCAGTGTCTGGTATGATCTTGTCTTGCCCGGTATTCCTGAAAGATGCTTGTCAGCAAGCTCAAAAGCCTCAGGGATCTTTCCGTCAAGGATCAGCTTCCTTATCCGCGGGAGGTTCTCCATTGCACCCGGGTTGTTATTGGGAACATTGATCCCGCCCCATAGGGACTCTTCATTCACCTGAAGCCTCTCCACCGAAGGATTACCGAACAGCATCCCGCCCAGACGGCCGTTTCCCACAGGAAGCGCTTCGGTCCACTCAGCCGCAGGCGTGTCGTACCACAAAACGTACTCCCTGCTAAGCCTGTGACTGAAGTCACAGCCGGATGTGATGAAGACAACCGTGGTGAACAGCAATAAGAGCTTCCTGTTATTACCTTTCTCCATATTTTTTCAGTTTCTTCTGTTCCTTCTGTTCCTCAATTCCGTTATAGGCTTTATGAAGGCCGGTGAAGAATGCCCTGGCATTTATACCTAGCGATTGGTTCCTGTATCCCCCCTCCTGAACAACAAGCGTCGGCAGCTTCAACCTGCCAATCATGGCACCGTTGGCTTCAAAATCGTCATGGCCGAAGCTCCATGTGCCGGTGGGGTCACCCTTGGCCGGATCAAGACCCAGGGCAACAATAAGATAGTCCGGCCTATAATCGCTGATGACCTTCAGAGCTCTCTTCAGTGTTTTCCTGTACTGTTCGGCAGTCAACTTTTCGGCCATCGGGAAATTGTAATTGAATCCCAATCCGTCACCTTCACCCTTCTCCTCCTCAAACCCCGAGAAATAGGGATAAGCAAATGAGGGATGCCCGTGCAGTGAGATAGTCAGCACATCTTTCCTGCGGTAAAAGATGTTCTGCTGACCGTTGCCGTGGTGATAATCTATGTCAAGAATGGCCACTCTTCCGTTTTTGCTAAGGTGATGAGCTGCTATGGCGCAGTTGTTAAAGTAGCAGAAACCACCGAAGACTGACCTTTCGGTATGGTGTCCGGGCGGACGGGTGAGCACATAGGCATACCTGGTGCCGGCAAGTATCTCGTCAGCAGCACTCATTGTGCAGTTTACTCCCCAGCGTGCCGCAAGAAAGGCATTCTGGTTCAGCGGGGTGAAGGTGTCAAAACAGTAGTATCCTGCACGCACTGAAAGCTCCTTGGGGGCTCGTGATGCATACCGTATCGGGAATACATACGGATAGACCGATTCTCCCCTCGGGATGTTCTGGCATACCTTCTTAAAATAACTGTAGTAATTGGGATCATGCACCTCGAGGATATGCCTGTCAGGATACTCCCTGATCTTCCCCGACCTGAACAACCCGCTCTTGTCAAGCTCCTTCATGATGCTCTTTACTCTTACCGGCGACTCAACATACCCTCGCTCCCTGATGTGATGGATAGAGTGCCGGTCATTGACGGCCAGCCAGATCTTCTTCCTTTCCGGCAGGCCGGCACTCCCCTCTGGCTGAACCTTATTGCGCGTATAACGTGCTGCCCTTGTAATGACCGGGTCATCAGCAATACTGTTTATGACCATCTCATTGTACTGGCTGTCTGAATAATCTCCGTACCTTCTTTCCAGGATAGCCTTCACAATCTCCCGGGCATTCTTGCGTGTCAGGGGTTCATTTCTACCCAATCCGTCAAATACAAGGTAAGGCGGACAGTCATCATCAGGCTTCACAGGGGTTGCATATAGAGTATTATCAATGGGTCGCGCTCCGAAGCGCTCATAGAAAGCAAGCCTCTTGCGGTTCTGCTCCAGCGTCAGCGGGTCGCTGCACAGTGCCGGGTCATCCGGCAGACACTCAAAGAAAAGTCCTGTGGCATCAAGCGAGACGGCCTCCTCCCTGACCCTTTCATACAGAGCCCCTCCCAGACCCGATGAGGATATGTCTGGAGCCGAGGCGATATAATCAAGGTAGCAGAACTTCAGGTCAGGCATGAAAAACAATATGGCAAAAGCCCTGACGGTCTCATGAATGTCCTCGGAAACGAAGAGGGAAGTATGGAACTTATGCTTTAACGGGTCAACTAGCTGTGAGTCAATCTCTTCAATCTTCTTCTCCGAAATCATCGAAAACTGCTTCCTGATGATCTCCTTTACCTCCTCAATCTTCTTCAGGTTTGCCTCAAGGTAGGGATTGGTGATTTTTCGTATCCTGATCATATAGTCTCCTGGATTTGTCTCATAAAACCAGATTTTGGTTTTACTCTTTTGATTTTCGTAATTTGCTATCTGTCATTCGATTGTGCCAGTATTTGAGATGAAGGCTATCTGCTTTCCATCAGGCGACCAGCTTGGCACATTGATAGAGCCCTGGCCTCCATAAAAATAGGCGATCACTTTTGGAGTGCCTCCGTGCTCGCAGGCATCATCCTGATATACACATGTTTGTAAAAAGGATGATCATCAGCCCTGACATCTGGCAGGAAGGAGAGGAAGACTATGTTTTTTCCGTCCGGAGAGATGTGGCTAACCAGTCGTTATATATGTCAAAAGTAAGCTGCTCCTGTTCAGTACCGTCGGGCTTCATTCTCCAGAGCTGCATGGTGCCTGTACGTGCCGAGTTGAAATAGATATACCTGCCGTCAGGCGAATACTCCGAACCGTCATCCAGCCCCGGGGCATCGGTAAGCCTGATCTCTTTCTTATTCTTCTTTATGGCGATCTTGTAAATTTCATAGTTGCCGCCACGCTCCGCTGTATAGGTGAGGTACCTGCCCGGCGCCGGAAGCGGAAACATCGAAACTGGAGGGGGGGTGGGGCAGGGAGCAGGGGGCAGGGGGCAGAGGGCAGGGAGCAGGGGGAAGCCAAAGCAGAAAGCTGAAAGTTGAAAGCAGAAAACCCGGTGTTTCGGTGTTTCAGTGTTTCGGTGAAACTTGGAACCTCACGCCAAGGGCGCTGAGGACGCGGAGGGGGAGGGTGGGGACAGAGGGCGGAGGACGGAAGGGCGAGTTATCGGTGATCAGTGATCAGTGACCAAACAGAACGGAGTGATGGAGTGATGGAGTGATGGAAGACGGGGCAAAGCAAAAAGTAGAAAGCAGAAAGCTGAAATTCATGAAACCTGAAACCTCACGCCACGGGCGCTAAGGACGCCAAGGGGAGAACGCACCTGGCCAAAACTACTGGGGACGAGACGTCCCACCCCTTTTCGTCGAGGTCTGCCGGACACTGGAAACAGGGCTTGTATTTTGGCTCCCTGGCCTTAGTATAGGTGTTGATTTAGCCGACCTGCCAATCCCAGGACCATCCTCCGTTGAATCATTTTTCAGGCGTGATCCAGAGCGCGGACTTCGGGCTGCCCGGCAAACCACGGTGTGACAGTTCCGGTGCGATTGCGGGAGCGGGTTGCGGGGCGCCGTGAGATTCGCTGTTTCCAGGGGGCGGCCGGCGGACGCAAAAAAATAGAATTTATGTACCAAACGAGAATCGGTGCCCGGGCGGAATACCGCCAGCAACAGCGTCAACTCACGAGCGACTCGACGAGCCTGGCAGAGACATTCCGCGAACTGAAGTCGCTGTCATTGGACCTGTCCTAGATCGGTCCCCATAGCCCGACCCGGACCAGCGAAATCAAATACTCGGTGAATCTCGAGCATGCGAAATCCCTGTTCCGGTTCGAGTGCCAGAACGCCGAGTGCGTGGGGGGCGACTGGGACTTGAGCGCGGAACTTGCGCGAGCGATTGCGACCCGCCGCACGGCCCTGTCGGGGGAGATGATCTGCCAGGGTTGGCGGAGCAAGGCCACCATCGACAAGGTGCGATGCAACAATATCCTGCGGTACAACCTGTCCCTCGGCTACTAGACGTTTTCCTTTTTGCTGTCCAAAAAGCCGCGGAGGTGGCGGATCGCGTCGGGTGCCGCAGCTTCCGCAAGGCCTTCGCCTCGAGCTGGCGAACGCGCTCGCGGGTCACATTATATAAGTTGCCAATTTCCTCCAGGGTGTGGCCGGAGCCGTCCGTCAGGCCGAATCGCATCTCGAGGATCCTCCGCTCCCGCGCGGTGAGACTGGTCAGGACGCAGTCCAGTTTTTCTTTCAGCAGGCTGAAGCTGGTCCGGTCGGAGGGGTTCTCGGCGTTCTTGTCTTCGATGAAATCGCCGACCCGCACATCCCCATCGTCGCCCACCGGGGCGTCCAGGGAGACGGGCTGGCGGGCCATCCGCAGGAGGGCGTTGACGCGCGCGACCGGCAGCCCCATTTCCCCGGCGAGATCGTCGGCGGTGGGTTCCCGGCCGAGATCCTGGGTGAGTTGCCGCTGCGCCCGCCAAAGCCGGGTCATGATCTCGATCATGTGCGAGGGGATGCGAATGGTGCGGGCCTGATCGGCAATGGAGCGGGTGATGGCCTGGCGAATCCACCAGATCGCGTAAGTCGAGAACTTGTAGCCGCGGCGGTAATCGAATTTCTCCACCCCTTTCATCAGCCCAATGTTTCCCTCCTGGATGAGGTCCAGGAAGGACTGGCCGCGGTTGACGTACGTTTTTTCGCCGCGGAAACCACGAGGCGCAGATTGGCCTCTGCCATGTGTGATTTGGCCTGGTGGGCAGCGTCGGCCGCCTGTTTCAAGTTCTGGAAAACCCGGGCGAATTCTTCGTGCGGCAGGCGGACCAGGCGTTCGAGGGCGGGAATCCTAGCAATACGCTGAGTCGAGCAGCAGGAAACTGCGCAGGGG
>CAVYRA010000012.1:0-18717 GCA_963770745.1 uncultured Rikenellaceae bacterium | reverse complement strand
CTCCGTCAGGCCCCTTGAGTTTCATCTCAATGAGCTCCTGATGACTCTCTGCCTGTCCGGCGGTGAACATCCGGCTTATTATGCCCCGGTTCATTGGCAATATGCTGTACTTTATCCCAGTCCTGGTGTCTGAAGGATGCAGCAGCAGGCTTATTGTGCCATCATCCTCAGCAAGACCGTATCCTGCCACCACTCCGTCTTTTACCAGGTGGGTGTTGAAGTCCGATTTTATCCGCTGACACAGATTATCAAACTCAGCGGCCCGGCCGGTCTCTCCCTTGATCCGGCAGACCTCCGCATAATCGCTGAATGCCTGGTAGCTCATCTCCACTGTCCATGACGAGATCATCCGCCTTGCCAGCTCCCTGCTCACAGGTTGCAGTGAATCATTCCAGTCGCCTCCTCCGAACTGCACCAGCGAGGTGCCTGGAACAAAGGAACCGATCACCTTTTTAACCAATCGGTTAATATGCTCTCCAAGTGATTTTTCAACCTTTCCCGCGTTTATATCACTCTGTATAAAATGGCAGGTTTTCATTCAGAAAATCAAAGTCTCCGGTTACTTTGATATAATTGCTCACGGCAATAAGGCACCAGTAGATAACATCTCCGTGAGCGCTGTCGGCCCTGATATGACGGTAACTGTCAAACATCCACCACTGAGGCCATCCGCCGTCCGGGTTCTGGTTTGAGAAGATTATGCGCAACACCTGTCTGGCTTCATCATACCTCTGCATGCAGAGAAGCAATTCCAGGGGCCCCTGGGCCACATCGCGGGTTCCCCATGCTGCCCCGCTGAACTGCTCAAGACCGTACGGAGTAAGATAATGGGTCAGGGCATTCATGCCATACCAGGGAATGATCTCCCTGATTGCCGAAATGTCAGCCTGATCTCCCCCTAGTGCAAGTCCGAGACTCAGCTTGTTCCATTCATCGGCAGCATCACGGCAGTCGGCAATCCACTGCAGCTCAGGATCGTCAAACATAACCGTCTGTTCTCCGGCACAAACCTCGCCGGTAAAACTCATGCAAAAACTTGTTGTTTTACTGAAATCAAGAACAAACAAATTGCCGCCCCGTCTTTTCCCTGTGGCGCTTATCACGTCATCGACGCCGGCTCCGTAACCGGCCCCGCGGGTCTGAACCGTCAGCCTGAAGCGGGCATCTGGAAACCGTGACGTAATCATACTTCCGGGCCGGGGAAGGGCAATGTATTCACCCTCGTTCCCGCCCGGTTCAATGGTCCATCCGTTGAGGTCATCAAAATCATGTGTCATCAGCACCCTTGTGGTGGGACCGCTGATTACCCTGAACTCAAGATTTATCTGAGGCGATCTGACAGAGGTCCAGGTGCGGACCTGAAAACATCGCTCTCCGCTCCTGTAAATCCAGCGGCAGCTGTTCAGCCCGATCTCAAATGCCGACGGGACTCCCAGTAACCGGAAACAGCCGTCAATCTCGACAAATATTCGCTGCCCGGTCTCAGGTGAAAGGTTAAACTGGCTGTTACAGACAGAGAGGAGGATATTGAAGTTGGTGTTGCCCTGCGTGAGATGAGAGTTGAATACTCCAAATGCGAATGCCGTGGTTGACATGATCCTCTCATCAGGTGCAAAACCTGCTGCAGCCTGAATTATATGGCCGTGGGGACGGTCAACCAGGCTCTCTTTTTCACGCAGCATGATATGATTGCTATCACCGCTGAAAAATGAAATCAGTTTACCCTCATGCATTTCACGGTGACGTCTCTCACTGCCGAAAAATCCGTCAAGCTCTGACTCATTCAGCTCCTCAGCCTGCAGGAAATCAGGATTATTGAACAGGCTGATAACCGGCTTCATCCGGTAACCTGTATCTGCAGTCAGATGCTGACGGGTCAATTCACGTAAAAGACGGGGCAGCCTGTCAAGGTCTGACATGGAGGTGGCGGGGCGATGGTTGCGCATGAACTTCGCCACGAAGTCGCTTCTGTGACGCGCTCCGGAAGAGAGCTCAAACGCTGCCTCCTGGAGGGCAACAACAGAAGATTCCCCGGCATATTCCCCTCCCAGCCTCTCTGAAACAACTCCTTCAGGGATACCTGTCCGGCGGTATGTCCGGCCGTAAAACTGCATTCCGTCAGTGCTTGCGGCGACAGCGCCGTTAACACATGCGATCATAAGCCATGGGTGCCCACCTGCCTCCTTCATGTTCTGACGACAGCATACGACTGAACCGTACAGAGGGTCTTCAAGTATCCTCCGTTCCAGGTACTGGCTTACATAATACTCATTTACCGGACCGGATCCGGCAACTTTCAGCCCAACGTCCTGAACATAGATCAGATCAAGCAGCTGGCCTACACCTGAGTCATTCAAGATATCCACGCTCCACCTCCAGCTCAGGCTCTTTTCAGACAATTGAAGGAGACACTCATATACCAACCCGTCCCAGTTGCCGGTGACCCTGAAATGATTTTTCCCAACACGAAACCTGGTGTCACTGCCCGGACCCATCAGGGGCCGGTATTCAATCCGTCCGCCTCTTTTCCTCAACCAGATATTTGCAGAGGCTCCTGAATATATCGAAGATGCCCGGAGGCTTATCCTGACAGGTTCGGCATCAATTGCACTTATCAGACCGTTTTTCAGAAAGCTGGCTGACAGCCCGATGGAGTTACCTATTTTCATCAACTGATTCTGATTTTGAGAACCATTTCCTCCTTGTGTTCATGATTATATGTCAATGCAATACGATCACCAATACGGATCAGTTCAACATGGGCACCATCAATTTCGGCTGACCTCATATTAACTGTACCGTCTCCTTCGAATACAGTTTCACCTTTAAGGTCGCGATCGCCACAGAGTGTAAGGTACAGTTCACCGTCATTCATTTCGTGGCCGAGGATATCTGAAGTAGAGTGCAGAATCTGCAGTCCTTTGGAAATTTCAATGCATACCGGGGTCAGCACGCTGTATAGAGCAGGCCAGGTAATCGCCTTGCCGGAAAGTGGCAGATTTACAGCTTCTCCGGATTTGGGGTGAGTGTATGTTATCATCCCGCTGCGCTCCTCATTAAAATAATTCGCCACAAAAAGCAGGGCCTTATCGTTGCCGGCAAAGCGTTCCCTGACTGTCAGCCAGTCATTATCTGATGATGCCTGTCTCAGTTTTGCTCCGGATCTTTTCAGGATAGCCTCATAAACCGGCTTGTGACCCTCTGTGTCGAACCCTAACCAGGTGCCGATGTATGTCACCACTCCTTTACCCACATTCCTGATGAATCCGCACGGAGTGCCGTTAATGGTCCGGGCAATTATATCAGTCCCGGCCAGGGACTTCTCAGCAAAGGTCATGATCGGATTGCTGCACTTGATGTCTCGGTAACCGAGTATATCTATCAGCGGCGAATCAATAATCTCGCTGCCTGAGGGTGACACGGACAGCACATCACGCAGAACCGTGCACTTTTTCTGAGACAGTTCACGGTCAGGCATATACGGATAGATGACAGCATTTCCGCCGCCGGTTATGTAATCGGCTATTGTCTGTTGTGCCGGTGCATCCATCTCATCGGTAACGAAGGCCCATACCTGTTTGTAGCGGTTTAGTGATTCTGCCGTAGCCCTGTTCAGGTCAGCCATGTCATAGTCTATGTTGAGAACCTGCAAAACCCTGAGCAACCCGTCAAAGTAAGCCGGTCTGCGTATGGAAGAGGGAACAAACCTGAGGCCGCTTCCTCCGGAAGGCCTCTCAAGTTCAGTGGCATAGGCGGGCGGGTAAAACAGTACGCATACCTCTGCCCTTCGATGTGCATCAACAATTATGTCTCCTGACACTTTCAGCATCCGGCTCATTCTTTCCACCGGAGCGAATGCGCTTGTTCGCCCGCCTTCTGCCGTCAGGGGAGTGAACCAGTAAAATGTATCTCCTGAATACCCTTTCCTCTCTGCATTCCGTCCCTGTGAGAACATATAATAGTTCCATCCGGTCAGGCCGTTGGCAATGCTTGCCTTATAAAACAACTCCATCTCGCGTGGGTTGGTCACAACGTGATATTCACGTGATCCGCTCTGGAACTCGGCGGCAAAAAGGGGCCCCCTTCCCTGCATCGCGCCTGTAATGTCATTGACAATACGGTCGTCATGCATGTTGCGGTATGATACGAATTCAGGAATATGATCGATTCCGAAGATTATCTCACTCTTCTCATTGAAGAGATCCTCATACATGGTGTTATTTACCGGGAACTCGTATCCGCTGCCGTAGATCCATCCGGGAAGATTGTGGTAGAGGGGAACCGTAACGCCTCTCTCCCTGGCCATGCCTGTCAGCAGTCTCAGGTAGTCACCGTAGTATCTTCTCCAGAATGAGTGCCATTCATTGTCGCGTCCCCGGTCTCCGGCTGAAGCATACGGTGCCTGACCGTCGGGCGGGAGCTGAATAAGGTCAAAGCCGGCGTAATCTGTTCCCCATAGCTTATTCACCTCATCGATGCTTCCGAACCCCTCCTTCAGCCACGAGATGAACCTTCCTCTGACGTCATTGCCATAGTCTGCCTGCCTGGCCAGCCATGAGAAGACTCCTATCTCATTGCATATCTGCATCATAATCACCGGACCGCCGGATGACAGTTCATTCCGGCCAGATAAGCGGCATGATCTTATCATACCACAGTCGCACCTTTTCAAGATAGTGTTCATTAAACAGGCTGACACCATCACTCATCACCATCTCTCGCCCTGCTGTTCCGCATGCGGACCTCCTCTCCGTACTTTTCAACGAACCAGTCAGGCAATCCTGCCCCCCTGAATTCGGCAAGGATAAACGGTCCGGGCTTCACGATGCAGGTCAGCCCATGCTCGCGGCAGCACCTGAGCCATCCTTCAAGATCCTTCTCCGGGCATGTCGAGCCGTCAAAGTCGAAGTGTCCCTCCTCCTCTTCATGCCATGCCCAGGGGATATATGTGCTTACTGATGTGAGCCCCGCCTTCACGGCCTCACCAAGGTGCTTGTCCCACAGCCCGCGCATTATCCTGAAATAATGTATCTCTCCCGAATTGAGAAATACCTTTTTCCCGTCCTGAATGAAATTACGTCCCTTTATGCTGTATGTCATTACTGTCAGATTAAATATTAAGCTCCATGTTAACCCCCGGTTTAAACAGTGCCGCCTTGATTTCCCCTGTTTTTCTGAGTGAGCAGTTCCTTGATCTCAAAAGTTCTTTTTTCGGTAAGCGAGTACCGCGCAGCGAAGAACAGTGCCAGCAGGCTCAGCAGTAGGGGCAGGCCGATCTCTACAATCCTCATCATCAGAAGGGTATAGGGCGACTGCTTTTTCAGAGGCTCAATGTCCTTTTCAATGGCGGCAAGCTCACTGTACAGCACATCCGGTGGCGAGCCGGGGTTAAGCCCGTTGACCCTGTTATTGATGCCGGATATGTTCTGCGTCAGTTGTGTAGTGTGCGCCTTGCTTTTCTCATGCTGTTTCGTCCTGGCCTGGAGGTGTGCCAGCAGATCGAATGAATAGATCCTCGCCTTCATCAGTTTCGACTGCATAATCATAGGAATTGCTGAACGGATGAGCGAATCCGTCTGCACCGGTGATGCCTGGGCCAGCGCATCATGCATCGATTCGAGGTCGCTGATCATCGATTTTGCATCTGTGGAAGCATTAATAAATACATTCCTTCTCCGGGCGTCATTCTCAGCGTAGCCGGTTCTTTTCTTCTCAGGCTTTTTTGTCACCTCATTTTCAAGGTAAAGCAGGTACTCTTTTGACTCCTTCAGGGCCTCCGATATCTGTGACTTTGCATTACCTGTCCAGTCGGCAGCGGCACCTGTACCATCATAACCTTTCCAGTACTGGATTTTGCTTTGCATTTCACGCACGCTTCCCTGAAGGCTGTCGACCTTTGTCACCTGAGTCTGATCGAAGAGGGTCAGTGTTATCAGGATTCCAGCCACAAAACTGGCGAGGGCGGTGCCCAGCTTGATGAACCACCAGTAGATGGAGTAATAGCTCCCTTCCGACCTGTGGCCTGTCTTCAGCTCGTCCTCATCACAGATATCTCCCACCATCGATGACCCGAGGGTAAAGAAAAAGAGCATTCCCGCAGACAGCATAATTGTCGGGATGATGACAAGGTACGGATGCTCCGGGTTATAACAGACGATCTTTGAAAGCTGCGCAAGGCACATCAGCACCATGGCAATTATTAGTGTATTCCGTTTACCCAGTTTCGGGCTTATCCAGTTCAGCGGAAAGACGGCCAGCACGCCGGTGATTGCCCAGATGGTTCCGTTGATGCCAAGCAGCCTTGCGCCGGCTATTTTATCACCTCCGAAAACATAAAAGATAGGTATGTAAGACCCGAGAAGGTTGACGAAGTTAAAGCCCATGGCGAGTGTAAAAATGGTCATCACCAGGTAGATGAAATTCTTGTTGGTGCCCACTATTTTCACGTCAGTCCAGAAATGGGTCTTCTCCTGTTTTGCGACTTTCACAAAGCCTGGTTCCCGCAGCTTGGCAGTCCACCAGAATGAGAGGGGAATAATCACGGCCGCTATGAGAAGGGAAACATATCTCATTCCATCAGCCTCATTGCCCCCCGGGCCCCTGAAGGCCTCAGTGTTTGCGAGGGCAAAGAGCCACGGTGTACTCATGGCGAAGAGGTTGCCTATGAAGCTTTTGCCGCTGAAGAGGCGGGTCCGTTCATGAGGGTCGGTTGTCATCTCCATGCCCAGGGCACCGTGAGGGATCTCGAAGATGGTGGTGGCAGTGAAGAACAGTAGCAGGCCAAACAGGATGTAAACAAGCTGGAATCGCTGAAAGCCGGCATCACTTGGGAACATGGCATGCACTGCCTCTCCCTTGGGGATCCACCACATTACAACAAAGAAGACCGCCACGGCTATTCCGCCAATAAGGAGATAGGGTCTCCTTCGTCCAAGCCGGCTCCGGGTATTGTCAGAGAGATGGCCCACAATGGGATCGGAGAAGGCATCCCATAACCTTGGGATGATCATGATGAGACCGAGCCAGAAGGCGCTGAGCCCCAGGCTTATATTACCCATCAGGCCAACCAGCTGCCCTGCAATGTTGAAGAGGGCGATGGGTATGATGCCCCCGGCGGAATAGGCAGCCAGCTGTCCCATCGTAATCCGGTCACTCTGTCCGGAAGCCTTTACTGTACTCTTATCTTTATTACTCATTCAACTGTTTTTTTCAGCAGTTAATAGTAGATCACCAGCTCAGCCGGCACCTCCCTGATTGCGATTTCCCCTTCATTGAAATCCTTTAGCTCCCTGCCGTTGACAGTAACTGCCGATGGCATTTTCCGACCGTTGAAATTCCTTATTCTGATACCCCCCTCCGGCAGACCGATATCGCCGGTTATTACAAAGTGGTAATTGTTGTCCTCCTTCTTTATCGAGTAGGATATCTCCCCAAAATATGTAGGCAGGTTTTCAACCGACATCCCCTCAGGAGCGTCGATCCAGTCCTGGTACAGGGCAGATGCAAGAACGAGCGTATGATCATATTCGTTTTCGTATACGAACATAGACCGGACGGCATTGATAAAGTCGCTTCCGCACCAGGTATGGGGCATGTCTCCGATAAAACCCGGGTGACGGTAGTCTTTCCACACCACCTCGGCCCAGTGATGCCACCCTCCCCCTTGCGGGCGCTGGTCATCAAGGAAGTAATCTATCAGCTCATGTGCCCTTTCAGGCTGGTCAAGCATTATGAACGATCCTATCAGCCGGTTTTCATAGGGCGTGTAGTTAATCCACTCTCTCCGGCCATCCCTCCTCTCAAGGAAAAAGTCGTAGTACTGCTCAAAAGTATTATAAACCTGTGGAACGGGCATATTATGCAGCTCATTGCACGGTGTGAGCGCGACGGTGGTTGATGTCGCATCGAAATCGCCAAGCTCAACGCAGCCGGGAATGTAATCGATGCTCCTCACCTTCATGGCAAGATCCAGCGAGTTATAGAGATTTACACTGAAAGTATCCCTTATGGCTGCTATTCTCCGGTAATTATCATTCTCACCCAGTATCTTCTGTATTTCGGCCGCATCCTTCAGGCCCTTGATTGTAAAGAAGTTATCCCAGTATGAGTGCATTGGTTTGGCTGAGTATCCTTCATGACTGATCGACTCGGGCACCAGCCCGTAATAGGCACGTATACTGTCATTTCCGTAACGGAAGTGATCGGTTGACCGTTCCGCAATAAGTGATTCAATGTAGTCAACTGCCCTCAGAACGTTCTCGTTTTTTGACCTGAGGAAAGCAGTATCCCGGGTGAAGTTGAAATATTCACGTATCAGGTAGATAAGCTGACCGTGGCTGTCATGCTCGGGCACCGGATCAGGACCCCTGAAATCAACCACACAGGGGACCTTGCCATTCTCATACTGGTGTGATGCATACCAGTCCGTAAAATCCCTGACCTCCTCAACAATTCCGGATTTGAGAAGTGCAGAAGAGGTCAGAGACCCGTCTCGTATCCAGCTCCTTTCGTAGGATCGTGACCCTGGCTGGATGCCCACGTTGTCCCTGTTGATCAGGATGTAGAACAGATTTGACCTCCAGGTATCAACAATCCTGTCAGCCGAAGCCGGCAGGTCAAACTTTATATGTTCCGTTTTAGTTTTCCAGAAGTCAGCAGCACGGTAGAATGCGCCGGAAATATCTTGCAGATCAGCACTTTCTTCAATGGAATTCTTCCCATGGTAGGGTACTGCGGCAAAGAATTCAGTCAATTCACCCGGCTCAAGGTGAATTGAATACTTCATTACGCCGTTTGCCATCCCTGACCTGTCGGTGGCTGTTTTGCCCGGAGGCATTATGCCGTTGCGCAGCATCTCCACGAGATTACCCTCATCGGACACAGCAGCTCCGAAAGCATCATACGCCCTGGTAGTCACGATAACCTTGTCATCAACAGCGATCGTGCCCCCCGCCTCCTCACTTATGGTGCTTATCCTCCCGCTGCCTCCCGTAGTATTTAGGAACTGGTAGTATGGATTAACCTGGTAAGGGCGCACCAGGAGGTAAAACTCAAAGTCTGCAGGCCGGTCCGAGAGATTTTCAAACCTGTAACCGATATAGAGCATGGAGTTGACATTGGCAGTGCCTCCGGATGAGACGCCGGTGACAAACTTCAGTCCGTCGTGCTGCCATGTTACCGACGGCACGAACATGGCTTCCCCTCCGGTACCGGTAAATGCCATCGACTGCACCGGCTCTGTATTACTCCAGTTAATAAGTGAATCGCCAATCTTAAGCATCGGTTCAATGGAAAACAGCGACTTGTCAACTTCAACCATACCTGATTCGTTGATGAGCGCCTCCCTGGTGTCATTATTGACACCCGTCACAGTCCAGTACGATGCCCGCTCCGAGAAGTACTCCGGGTAATTCCCCGCAGGTGAATTTCTGGCGCACAGTATTTTAGGAAATCATTGGTCGTCATGGTGCTTCCCGATATCCGGGAATTCCAATTTCCCTTATGCCGAATGTGCCGGCATCCGCGGGCCCGGTCAGTTCCAGTCTGAGGTACCTTGCCTCGGCTTCGGGAAGCCTTACAAAGCTCACATCACCCATGTTTGATGAAACAGAGTATGCTTTGTCCCACCGGTTGCCGTCATCTGAGAGGAATATATCAAAGCTCCCGGCCTGATGACCTTTCAGCCACCTGATCTGCACCCCCCCGAACTCCCTTCTCTCCCTGAAATCAACCGTTACATCTGCGCTCTCTCGCTATGCGGCTCTGCCAGAATGTTTCATCAGAGCCGTCAGCCATCATGGCTGGCGCATGCTTCCTGGCTGATAACGAAGCTGATATCGCCGGTGCCAGCCATGAGTGCTTCTCAGGCGGCAGGGGTTCGAAACTGAGGTCATCTATCCATAAGGTGCCACTGCCGCCGACAAATGATGCGACGGTAAACTCTATCCGGTCAAAGCGCTCAGGCACCCTGTTTTCTATAGGCCCCCATGCAAACTCTATATGACGTTTTTTTATACGGATCTTTCTCCATTCTCCGGGAAAGGAATAGTTGCGGTTATTAACCCACCATACATTATTTCCGGTGCTGTCAATGAACTTTATCTCAAAGTTGTTGGAGGGAGACTCTGCTTTAAGCCAGAAAGTGAACTCGTAGTTTTCAGGCAGCTCCACCGGGAATAACTTCTGAATGCCGCCATAGCCGGTTCCCTTTGTGAAGTCATAATCGATGCGGATGGCATTTCCGGTTACTCCCTTCTCAACGGAGTGGTTCATCGTGACCCCGTCAGACAGATTGTATGACCATCCGTCTGCGGTTTCAAACTCATCCAGTGTCCTTACCTGGGCATTGCCGGATGCAGCGGCAACGAACAGCAACAGGGTAATGTTGATTATTCTTCTGATGTGGTACTCCATCGTGATAATGGTTTTTAATCAGATTAATCCGCCTGCGAAAATATTACAGATATATAAATCCCAGCCTGGCAAGTCCCTTCTGAATTATCGGGTCTTTCATCACGTAATCCCATACCAGGCCGGTTCTGAAATTCTCTATCATGATCAGCATAGGGCCCTGGTCAATGCCTATAAAATCATCATTGACCCAGTTGGCGGTCAGGTTAAAGGCATCGTAATAGCCGTATTTTCCCCACAATCGTTCACCATACTTCTCATTTATTGATTTTATGGTTGGCAACACAATCTCCGGTGCAAATGGCAGTGACGAGAGAGGTCCGTAGAGAGCAATGGTACCGTCATCAAAATAGTTATAGTCCGGACCGCTTGTCCCCCTCCCGGCGTAGCCAAGGAACTCCCTGTCGTCAAAGTTATATTTTGCAGTAGGACCGTCGCTTGCCGTGATGCCCCAGCAGAGCGAATCATACCCTACCCACCCGTGAGGATTATCAATGGCATACTGTCGCTGTACATATGTTGCACGGCGGGAGTTTTCGAAGTAGTCAATCCCCTTCTCCTTCATGTAGGAATCAGCTATGCCGCGGAAGTCAATGAATGACTGTGAGAACTGGTGCCCGAAGAGCGGAGGGAATGCAACATGAGAAAGACCATCGTAAGGAGTCTGCCATTTATAGGAACTGAGCCATGAGTTGTAACTCTCTTCAGCATTTTCAAGGCCGCTTCCGGCTGCAAGTATGTACAGAAAAAGAGCTTCGTTGTAACCGCTCCATCCCATATGATGAAGCCCCTGCTCGGGATGCCATCCCATCGATATCTGACGTGCAAACTTACCCGAATCAGGCATCATCATGAAATCCCACTCCACACGGTTTAGTATGAGTTCGGCCTGTGAGCGGATACGGCGTTCAATCTCATTGTCAAGGTTGTAATAATTCCGGGCAAAGATTATTCCCATAAGAAGCAGGCCGGTATCCACAGACGATAATTCGCATTTCCATTCCCTGGTGCCGGTGCTCATTCGCAGGAAGTGGTAATAAAAGCCCTTGTAACCTGTAACTGCGGTGTCGGCACTCTGAACCGAGTTAACGAAGAAGTCAAGCGTGTTCAGTGTGATCTGCGCTGCCTCCTCACGGGTGATCCAGTTTCTCTCCGCGCCAATGGCAAATGAGGGCAGGCCGAAGCCTGTTGACGCGATGCTGGCAGGTGCCCAGACCGCCGTACGGTCCTTCACAATGCCCCATTCCGGATGATGCTCCATCAGAAAAAACTGAAAAGTCTTCTTCTGTATCGAGTCCAGCATGGTCTCTTCACCGGCTGTCAGGTTATAACTGGCCCGGCCCCTGGATGTATACTTGACCTGTAACTGCCTGTTGCAGGAGGCAAGAACAAGGACCGCCAGTAAGATAAGGTATCTCTTTCTCATCTCATTTCAGTATGTAAATCCAAGTTTATCAAGACCGGCCCTCACCTCCGGGGCAGACATGAAGAGATTCCACAGAAGCCCGGTCCGGTAGTTCTCAATCATTACAAATGATTGGACCCTGGTCAATTGCTATATATGAACTCGCGAACCAACCCGAAGTGAGGTTGAAGGCATCATAAAAACCATACTGACCCCATAATTTGTCGCCAATAGTATAATAGAAGAATTCCAGTGCCTTCATGCTTTCGACAGGCGTATATGGGAATGATGAGAGTGCTGCTGTCGGGGCAATTACCCCCAGATCATTTGTCGGAGAACTTGCCCTGTATCCATTCTGTATGTCACTGGCTGTCAGCCCCCAGCAATTATCAGCATAACCTGAATAACCCCTTGGATTGGCTTTGCAGTATGCGTGATTAATCTTTGAATGGGCAACGTTTTGGGACCAGTAGGAAGCGTACTGATCTGCCAGGTTCCTCGGGTCAAGTCCCATAAATGAGTAATGGGCAAAGAAGAGGGGTCCGCCATAATCTTGCCCAAGAGGAAGCAAAATGTCATAAAATGTTTTATTGTTAACCATGGGATATGCCCCATTGCGTGCCCACCCGTTCGTATAAACCGCCAGGGGTATCTGGTTTACCGGTGCAGAGGCCGCAAGCACATAGACAATGAGGGCTTCATTCCATCCGGATATCCCCATGTTCATTATCCACCCCTTATCAGGTGACCAGTGCCAGTACAGAATATTCTGAGCCTCTCTTCTGTACCAATTCCAGTCTACCTCCTCCCATAAAGCGGTAATGGAATTACACATCTCCTTCTCTGCTGCAGTGCCGTCCTTGAAATATTCCCTTACAGCGATGAGTCCCTGCATCAGGAAGGCTGTCTCTACAAGGTCTCCTCCGTTGTCATTGGAGCTAAAGGGAATCACCTTGCCTGTTGTGCCGTTGAGCCAGTGGGGAAAAGCCCCATGAAATCTGTCTGTCTCTGGGACGAATGAGAAAATTTACAATCTTGTTCAGACGCTCAAAACCCTCTTCCCTGGTGACAAAGCCTCTTTCTATGCCGACAATGACAGCCATTAGTCCGAAGCCGCTGCCGCCTGATGTGACTGTCTCACCCGAGCCGTAACGCTCTCGTGCCAGGCCTGAGATCGGATGTGCATGGTCCCAGAAGTAACCGAAGGTCTTTTTCTGAACCAGTGTAAGGAGTGAGTCATCCGGTATTTCAGGAAATTTGGGAGTTGTATCAAGCCTTGTCCGGAAGGTAAAGGTATAATTCTCATATATGAAACCGCCCAGGTTACTTCCCTGGTCGAACAGAAGCCTGTACAGCGTAAAAGGGGCTGCAAATGCGTCGGGAATGACAGTAAGAGACTGTGATTTTTTGTCAAATCTGTAAGTGAATGAAGGCTCTGATCCTCCTGTAATAGAAATTTTTTCGCTGTTAAAGAGAAGTGTATCGACCGTCTCGCTAAACTTAAAGCTGATGACAATATCATCGTAATTCACATCCCTGATGATAGAATTATTGGCCACATATATCTGGTTGACAAACACGGAGTCAACCGTGATCTCATGCAATGGATCAACCTTTTCTTTTTGGCAGGATGCCAGAGTGAATAGAGTGGCGAATATGAAAATGATGTATTTCATTCTCTGAAAAAAAAGAAAAAAAACGGGAGGAAAAGTGTAACCTGATCCTCCCGTAATTAAACAATGTGATTATTCAATCTGCGTTACCTCAGCATCAAACAGTGCTTTCACTTCAGTTGCAGTCAGCGCTTTGTCATAAACGCGCAGTTCGTCAAGGTTACCAAGGAACCAGCCCATCCATGCATCCTGGGCAGTGCCTTCAGTCTTCGGACGCCATGCGCCGATGTTGATTTTATCAGCATTGACAAATGCCAACGGTCCAAGGGCCGGTCTGGGAACCACATCATCACCAGCTGCCCATCTGTTCTCAACTCCGTCATTGGTAACAACTTTAACACCATCTTTGTAGATCATGAACTTGGACGTTGCCTGGTCATACTGGAATACCAGATGCATCCAGATGTTTGTAGGGAACAGCGGATCAGAATAACTGATGTGCTGGCCTGACCAGATGGCTCCGTCCTTGAAGAAGAATGCCTTGAAATTCAAAGAATCAGCTGTTGCATCGAGCCTGAGTAATCCAAGCTTCAAATTACCCCAGAAAAGATCGTCTGATTTTCCTATCTCAAAGAGAGTAATTTCAGGGTCACCTGTTACAAGTGGGGATTTCAGCCACATAGCCACTGAGAATGATGTTAAGGATTTCATTTTACTGGCTGCAGGAAGAGTATATAGCAGGTGTGCCATATTGGCTCCCTGGTAAGCCTGACCCCGGCGGCCTGCAACATAGGTCACATTTGGCTGCATAGTCGGTGTTAAGTTTGCAATCGATTCGGTAGCATTCCCTTCGAAAGGAAAGTAAGCCACCAGATTGGTAGTAGCAATCGTGCTGGGGTCAATTTTTCCGTCATCGGGATCATCGTCCTTATTGCAAGATGTAAGCATCGAACTCATCATGATCATCATTCCGATCAGTAAAGCTCCGGTAATTTTAAATTTGTTTTTCATAATTAACTGTGTTTGGTTTTACATTAAAAAATATTTATTAGTTATACCCACTGTTCTGAGTGAGGTTTGGATTCAGCTGCATTTGCGCTGATGGGATAGGATAAACTTCATGCTTGCCCGTAACAAAACCCTTGGATGCAAGTGCCGCGGCTGCCTGCCCGGTCCGGACAAGGTCAGGAAACCTGTCCTGTTCCATTGCCAGCTCAGCCCGGCGCTCATCCCAGATCTGCTGGACAGTGACCCCGGCGAGCAGAAGAAGCCCGGCACGGTCCCTGACGAGGTTCACGGCATCATCAGCAGTCAGGCCGTTGGTTGTAAGTACAGTAGCGCCATTTACCTTCGCTTCGGCATACATTAGGAGAATATCAGCGTAGCGGATAATTCTCACATTATGGTCAAATCCGTATCCGTTGAAGTTCCAGTTGTTATATATTGAGGGTGTATAAACTTTGCCATTATAAACCGGATTTGTACATATTGTTTTAATGCTGTCTCCTTCCGGCGTTTTAGTCCCTCTGTAAAGAAGGGTTGTAGCAGGACGAATGACCTCCCCTCTGGATGTGTAGAAGTTTATCAGGTTATGACTCGGTGTGCTGAAACCCCACCCCTGCATATTGGAAGGATTGTTGCCCCTTGGACCCTGCACATAGGCATACTCAAGAAAAGTCTGGTCCCCGGTGCTCCTGCCAAGTGTTGAGCTTTGCACTTCAAAAAGCGACTCCATGCTATTTTCTCCGTCAATGCTAAACACCTCCCGGAAATCAGGGAGAAGACCGAACCGGCCCGATGCTATTATCCTGTCAGTGAGAGACGCCACCGAGTCCCATTCTGCCTGGTACAAGTGCACTTTTGCTTTCAGCGCCATGGCAGTATACTTATTTATCCTGCCATCCCATTCTTTTGTATACCCTACCGGAAGAATCTCTATCGCCTCAAGCAGATCCTTCTCAATGAATGAATATAAATCTGCTGTTGAAGACTGCGGGACCGAAGCAAGCTGTTCAGCTGTCAGTAACGTATCAACAATAGGGACCCTGCCAAAGAGCCGTGTAAGGTTGAAATAGGCATAGGCCCGTATCGCCTTAACCTCACCCTGACACTGAATGGCATACAACTTGTCGGAACTGTTTAGCAGCGCTTCTTCAAAAAGCGGCATCTGATGAATTGAATAATTGGCCCCGCTGACTATGTCATAATAGGAGATCCAAAGATCATTTATTAATCCGTTGTCAGACTGGTAGGCAAGGTTATCAATCTCGAGCATAGTCGGGTTATCTTCCGGACTGCTCCCCTTGTCTGCATTGTCAGATGCTATTTCAAAAGCACCTATGTATGGGAATACATGAGCTCCGTAGTTCCTGAGTTTGGCATAGGAGGCGCTTACCGAAAGAAAGACATTTTCTGACTTCGAGTAATCGATTCCAGTGGTAGGCAAGGTACCCTCCGGTCTTATCTCGAGAAAATCCTCGCAACTGACGAATATCAGTAACAGGGTCACTATGAATATTGTATATAATCTTTTCATCGCTATCCCATTTATAATTAAAAGTTTGCCTTAAGTCCCAATGTATATACTGCCTGTAACGGATACACGGAATTGTCTATGCCGGTACTGATGGGAGTGCCTCCAATCTCGGTTGTAAATCCCTTATATGTGAAGAAGGTATAGGGTCTCTGGGCTGATGCATAAATCCTCAATCCGGGAATGAACCTGATCTTGTCTGTGGTAAATCCTAATGTAATATTCTGTATCCTGCCGAATGAGGCGTCTTCGACAAAAAAGTCATTTGCCTGCTGGGTAAATGAGAAGCTGTAAGCAAATGCTGAAGGGTATTTATCCGAAGGATTATCAACCGTCCAGTGATTGTCATAAAAATCCTGGTCATAATTGCCATCTGCAAAGACGTCCCGGTTCATTCTTTTGGCATTAAGAATTTTATTGCCAATCTGTCCTAAGAGCGATATATTAAGATCAAAGGCTTTGTAGTTGAAACCGAAATCAAGTCCTGTTATCAGCCATGGAATAGCGCTTCCCAGGTAGACTTTATCCTCATCGTTAATAACCTTATCCCCGTTCTGATCTTTGTACTTAAAGAATCCGGCGCCTTTTATTGCCTGGGAGACTTCATCCCTTAATGCATCGCCTTCGCTCTCATATACACCCTCGACCTCGTAACCGTAAAATGAACCGATCGGATGACCGACAGCAGTGCGGGTAGTATAATTGCCCCTTACATACCCGCTTGGTATGTACTCGCGGCCTTCGAGTTCCGTTACCCTGTTTATGATAGTTGTGGCATTAAAGCCTATAGTCATCTTCAATCCGTTTTCATACTGTTTGGTCCAGTTAAGGCTAAGCTCTACCCCTGCATTGACCACACTTCCATTATTGCCGAGCAACTCTGCAACTCCCCCTCCGGTAGCAATAGGGGCGTAAAAAACAACATTGTCTGTGGTGCGGTGATAAAAGTCCAGGTCACCCGAGAGTTTATTGCCTGCGGTTGTGAAATCTGCTCCAAGGTCAAACTCATTGACAACCTCCCAGCGCAGGTAATTCTGCACTACGGTCTGTGCTCCCATTCCATCAACCAATTCATCACTGAAAATGCCGGAAGCACCTGCCCCGGATTGACCAAGTGTTACTGTCGAGTTCGCGGGCACATTGTCATTTCCCAGAAGACCCCAGCTCGCCCTTATCTTGAGATAACTGAACAATTTCTGATTATCCATGAAATCTTCCTGGGTAAGGTTCCATCCTAGTCCTATGGATGGAAAGTAGCCCCATTTTTTCTGGTACTTGGAACTGGCATCTGCCCTGAAGGTAACCGTGCCAAGATATTTGTCATTGACGTTGAAGGTGCCTCGTGTAAAGAACGATAATCCATTAAACCTCCCCGCCCCGTCATATGCATTGCGGTCCCTGAAGGAACCAAGCACCAGATACTTTGATTGCTCATCAAGCCCTGGCACATCAATCGCTGATCCCGACAGGGTCTCCCACTTTTCAATGCGGGTTGATTGACCTACCATTAATGTATAACTCAGACCACCCGAATGATCTTTAAATGTCAGCAGGTTATCAATGATCTGCCTGGAAGAGTTTCCAAAGGTCTTTGACAGGCTCGATTTTCTGACACCCTGTGACCCACCTACATAAAAGGCAGGTGTATATGCCCTGCTGGTCCAGTTGCTTAAATCCTGATTGTATGAAATTTTGAATGTCAGTTTATTCTTTACAGGATAAAATTCTGCATACCCGTTGAAAACAAGTTTATTGCCTTTTTCATAATTATCAAAATAATAAGCCGCTGCAACCGGATTACCATATTGGTTACCAAATCCATAGGTTTGTGGTGACCCGAAAAGTACAGGATAAGCTGATGTATTCGAAGGATCGTAAACCGGGTAGACAGGCGGGTTGACATATGCCCCGAAGAATGCTCCCTCGTTGGGATTGAACTTATCGTACCGTGAAATAATAGTGTTCAGTCCTACCTTTAAATACTGATTTACATTCTGCTCAAGCCTTCCCCTTATATTGAACCTTTCAAAATTGTTTTTTGTATCCATTATCCCTTCCTGGAAAAGGTAGCTTCCGCCGATCGAATAAGATGTCTTTTCCGACATCCCTGAGATGTCAATACTGTGACCAGTCATCGGCGCGGTTCTTACCAGTTCCTGGTACCAGTCTGTGGATGCAGGGTAGTCAGAAGGGTCTTTGGGGATATAGCCTGCAGTTCCTTCGTAGGCTTCATTCAGCAGCTCAACATACTGGTCCCTGGTTGCCATCTTCATTATGTTAACCGGCACCTGCATCCCGAAATAACCGTCATAACTTATACTGGCTTTGCCTGTGGTGCCCCTTTTTGTGGTAATAAGTATTACTCCGTTTGCTGCTCTCACCCCATAGATAGCCGAGGCGGAGGCATCCTTCAGTACGGTAAGATCTTCTATGTCACCCGCACCGAGAAAATCAATATTATCCACAAAAACACCGTCAACAACGTAAAGGGGCTTTGCATAATCACCGATTGACCCCACTCCCCTGATCTTTACCGAGGGGCCACTTCCCGGTACCCCGCTGCTGATGATCTGAACTCCTGCCACCTTGCCCTGCATGGCCTGCATTGCATTGGAGGTCACCTGCCTTGACAGGTCCTCACCCTTCACTGTGACAATCGGCGCAGTCAGGTCCCTGGCACGCTGGGTCCCATACCCTATGACCACAACCTCATCCATCAGTGTAGTTTCAGTGTAAAGGAGAACATCGATCACTGT
>CAVYRA010000011.1:0-128140 GCA_963770745.1 uncultured Rikenellaceae bacterium | reverse complement strand
ACTATGAATGCCACTGCGGAAAGTACAAGAGGATACGCTACAAGGGTATCGTCTGCGACCGCTGCGGCGTAGAGGTGACGGAGAAGAAGGTCAGGCGCGAGCGCATGGGACACATCTCGCTGGTGGTGCCCGTGGCTCATATATGGTACTTCAGGTCGCTGCCGAACAAGATCGGCTACCTGCTGGGCCTGCCGACAAAGAAGCTTGACAGCATCATCTATTATGAGAGGTATGTTGTCATCAATCCCGGTGTAAAAGCCGTTGACGGCGTCAAATACCTCGATTTCCTCTCCGAGGAGGAGTATATGGAGATCGTTGAGACACTGCCGAAAGAGAACCAGTATCTTGATGATGACCATCCTGACAAGTTTATTGCCGAGATGGGAGCCGAGGCTCTCTACAAGCTGCTGAACAAGCTTGACCTTGATGAGCTCTCCTATTCGCTGCGTCACCGTGCCAACTCGGAGACATCACAGCAGCGCAAGAGTGAGGCTCTCAAGAGGCTGCAGGTTGTAGAGGCATTCAGGGAGTCAAAGAACATCAACAGGCCTGAGTGGATGATCGTGAAGATCGTTCCGGTCATACCGCCTGAGCTGAGGCCCCTCGTTCCTCTTGATGGCGGCCGTTTTGCCACAAGCGACCTCAACGACCTGTACCGCAGGGTGATCATACGCAACAACCGACTTAAGAGACTTATTGAGATCAAGGCCCCCGAGGTGATCCTCCGCAATGAGAAGAGGATGCTGCAGGAGGCTGTCGACTCGCTCTTTGACAACTCACGCAAGGCCAATGCCGTCAAGACTGACGCCAACAGGCCTCTGAAGTCGCTCTCAGACAGCCTCAAGGGCAAGCAGGGACGCTTCCGTCAGAACCTTCTCGGCAAGAGGGTTGACTATTCGGCCCGTTCGGTAATCGTTGTCGGTCCGGAGCTCAAGCTTCATGAGACAGGCATCCCCAAAGACATGGCAGCCGAGCTCTATAAGCCTTTTGTGATACGCAAGCTCATTGAGCGCGGTATCGTCAAGACCGTCAAGAGCGCGAAGAAGATCGTAGACCGCAAGGATCCGGTCGTGTGGGATATACTTGAGAACGTTCTCAAGGGCCATCCCGTCATGCTCAACCGTGCCCCGACCCTTCACCGGCTCGGCATACAGGCCTTCCAGCCCAAGCTGATAGAAGGCAAGGCTATCCAGCTTCACCCGCTTGTCTGTACGGCTTTCAACGCCGACTTCGACGGTGACCAGATGGCAGTGCACCTTCCGCTGGGCAATGCGGCCGTTCTTGAGGCACAGATGCTGATGCTGGCATCACACAACATCCTGAACCCGGCCAACGGCGCCCCTATCACCGTTCCTTCACAGGACATGGTCCTCGGGCTCTATTACATTACAAAGGCACGCAAGAGCACGGAATCCATCAAGGTCAAGGGCGAAGGATCAGTGTTCTATTCGCATGAGGAGGTACGCATAGCTCACAACGAAGGCAAGATAGACCTTCACGCCATCATTAAGGTCAAGGTTGATGACGTGGTTGACGGACAGAAGGTCAATCACATTATAGAGACCACAGTAGGCCGCGTGCTCTTCAATGAGTTCGTGCCTGAAGAGGTTGGATTCATCAACGAGATCCTCACAAAGAAATCGCTCAGGGATATCATAGGTAACGTACTGAAGAAGGCCGGCACAGCCAAGACGGCAGACTTCCTTGATGCCATCAAGGACCTCGGGTTCCGCATGGCATTCACCGGCGGCCTGTCATTCAACCTTGACGACGTCATCATTCCACAGGAGAAGGAGATGTTCGTCCAGGAGGGCTACGAGCAGGTTGAAGAGGTGCTCGCCAACTACAGCATGGGTTTCATTACCAACAATGAGAGGTACAACCAGATCATTGACATATGGACACATGTCAACGCCCGTCTGACGCAGAGCCTGATGAAGCAGCTGTCAAATGACAAGCAGGGCTTCAACTCGGTCTACATGATGCTTGACTCAGGTGCGAGGGGCTCGAAGGAGCAGATCCGCCAGCTCTCAGGCATGAGGGGCCTTATGGCCAAGCCTCAGAAGTCCGGCTCATCAGGATCGGAGATCATTGAGAACCCCATCCTCTCGAACTTCAAGGAGGGACTCTCGGTGCTTGAGTACTTCATCTCAACCCACGGTGCCCGTAAGGGTCTTGCCGACACCGCCCTGAAGACGGCTGACGCAGGTTATCTTACCCGCCGTCTCGTTGACGTGTCACAGGATGTGATCATAAACGAGGAGGACTGCGGAACGCTGCGTGGTCTGGTGGCAACAGCCATCAAGAACAACGAGGAGATCGTGGAGTCACTCTATGAAAGAATCCTCGGACGCACAACCGTCCATGACATCTATAACCCTCTTACCGGCGAGTTGATTACCCCTGCGGGGGAGGAGATAACCGAGGAGGTGGCAAACCGCATTGACGAGTCGCCCATTGAACAGGTTGAGATACGTTCGGTTCTCACCTGTGAATCAAAGAAGGGTGTCTGCGCCAAGTGCTACGGCCGCAACCTGGCCACGGGCCGAATGGTCCAGAAGGGTGAGGCTACCGGCGTGATAGCTGCCCAGAGCATCGGGGAGCCCGGCACACAGCTTACCCTCCGTACCTTCCACGTGGGTGGAACGGCTTCGAACATCACCACGGAATCAAACCTCATCGCAAGATACGGCGGCATAGCCGTCATCGAAGAGGTGAGGACCGTCTCCAAGAAAGACCCCGAGAAGGGTAAGGTGGATGTGGTCATCGGACGACTGGGTGAGCTTCGCATCATTGACAAGAAGACAGGCATTGCCCTGACGACACATACCATACCTTACGGCAGCAGGCTTTACATCAAGGCCAACCAGGAGGTGCAGAAGGGTGAACTCATATGCGAATGGGACCCGTTCAATGCCGTCATCATCTCTGAAGTGGCCGGTAAAGTGGCATTTGACTACCTTATTGAAGGGGTGACCTTCCGTGAAGAGTCTGATGAACAGACAGGCTTCAAGGAGAAGGTGATCATTGAGAGCAGGGACAAGACCAAGAACCCGACCATCAAGATCATGTCCGCTGAAGGAGAGGAGATCAAATCTTACAACCTGCCAGTGGGAGCCCACCTGGTGACTGACCTCAACAAGGTTGTTGACGCCGGCGATACCATAGTGAAGATACCAAGGGCAGTGGGCAAGTCCGGTGACATCACCGGCGGTCTGCCGCGTGTGACAGAACTCTTCGAGGCACGTAACCCGTCGAACCCGGCCATAGTGACCGAGATTGACGGAGAGGTGACCTACGGCAAGATCAAGAGGGGTAACAGGGAGATAACCATCACTTCCAAATCAGGAGAGACAAAGAAGTATCTTGTGCCGCTCTCGAAGCAGATCCTTGTACAGGAGAATGACTACGTCAGGGCAGGCATACCGCTGTCTGACGGCGCCATAACGCCTTCTGACATACTTGCCATCAAGGGCCCGACAAAAGTTCAGGAGTACATTGTCAACGAGATCCAGGAGGTATACCGCCTCCAGGGTGTGAAGATCAATGACAAGCACTTTGAGATCATTGTCAGACAGATGATGCGCAAGGTGGAGATCATTGATCCGGGTGATACCAAATTTCTTGAACGTCAGGTTGTTGACAAGCTGGAGTTCATGGATGAGAACGACTGGGTTTATGGCAAGAAGATAGTGCTTGAACCCGGTGACAGTCAGACTTTAAGGGCAGGGATGGTGATCACCGCCCGAAAGCTGAGAGACGAAAACTCGTTGCTCAGACGCCGTGACCTCAAGCTCATAGAGGCAAGAGATGCTGTGCCGGCTACCTCGCAGCAGGTGCTGCAGGGTATAACCCGCGCCGCCCTCCAGACAAACAGCTTCTTCTCGGCAGCTTCATTCCAGGAGACTACCAAGGTACTGAACGAAGCAGCCATCCTTGGGAAGATTGACTTCCTTGAAGGACTGAAGGAGAATGTCATTGTCGGACATCTTATCCCGGCCGGAACTGGCCTCAGGGAGTACAATAACATCATCGTGGGTTCCCTTGACGACTATGAATCACTTGTTCATGCCGGACAGAGTACCAGCGAGGTTGAACAGGATTAAACATCATAATAATGGCAGAGAACAAAAACCAGGGCCAGTTCAACATTGAACTGAGCGAGGAGGTTGCCGAGGGCGTTTACTCGAACCTGGCAGTCATCACCCATTCGCCTGCAGAGTTTGTCATTGATTTCATTCGGATTATGCCCGGCGTACCCAAGTCGAAGGTAAAGTCAAGGATCATCCTGACACCTGAGCATGCCAAGCGTTTTGTGGCTGCTCTCAGTGACAACATCTCAAAGTATGAGGCCGTTCACGGCCCCATCCGCGAGGTGAAGGGCTCCGGACCGGTTATGCCGATCACTTTTGGCGGCCCTACTGCCCAGGCATGATTTACGAACATCTTGAAGATGAGCCGGTTGATCTTTCATCCGGCTTTCTTTTTTGCATAGACGGAAAATATGCGTTATTTTGCAG
This sequence comes from uncultured Rikenellaceae bacterium, assembly GCA_963770745.1. Classification (GTDB taxonomy): domain Bacteria; phylum Bacteroidota; class Bacteroidia; order Bacteroidales; family VadinHA17; genus SR-FBR-E99. The sequence goes on along the minus strand of CAVYRA010000011.1, from coordinate 123,620 downwards.
ATGGATAAAAGGCAAATTCATGAAAAGAAACAGGATAATTGCTAATGCCGTTCTGGTCCTCCTGATAATAACGGGAGCCATAATGGCGGGGGGTTGCAAGAAGCAGCCGAAGTGCGGATGCGATGGCGATGCACTCGATTCACTGGCAACGGCACATGTCTACATCACCTACGACGCCACAACAAAGTCTGCCCGTTTCTCACCGATATGGGACAACTATTCAGTCTATTATTTCTGCAATCCTTCAGAGTGGATGAGCGAGCTTACAAAGTTCAGCCAGGGAGAGGAGATCCTGATTTCCGGCCAGTATTTTTATGAATGCAACTACCTGATGAACGCAAGCAACTCATATTATTACAGTTATATGAGGATCTACCAGATCGACGTGACTAATGTCGCAGCTTACGAATACGGTAAGTGATGTTCTTCAGTGAGCTGCTCAAGCCTCATATACAGTGGCGAAATACAACATATCCTTTATTGGCGCAGGCAATGTGGCAGTGTCCCTCTCGGCGGGACTGAAGGCCGCCGGACACACGATCTTATCCGTTGCCTCAAGGAGCGGCGACAGTGCCAGGGAGCTGGCTGAAGCAACCGGGGCGGAGTGGCGCCATGACCTGTCAGTACCCGGTAACTGTGACATCGTGATACTGGCCGTCACCGATACTGCAGTGACGGAGATTGCTTCGTCAGCGGGTATCCCCGGAGACACACTTACAGTACATACCGCCGGCAGCGTTCCGCTGTCAGCCCTCGTGAGAAAGAGGAATGCAGGCGTCCTGTACCCTCTGCAGACCTTTACAAAGGGCTTTTCGCCTGATCTCAGCAAGGTACCGTTCTTTATCGAGGCTACAGACAGCCGTTCGCTCATGATGCTAAGGGAAATTGGCAACAGTATCGGGGCAGGCGCATGGGACTGTGACTCAACGCAGAGAAAACACCTTCATGTGGCGGCAGTCTTTACCAATAACTTTTCGAATTTCATGATGACCACGGGCGAAGCAATAGCTGCCGGGGCTGGATTTGACCCCGAACTGTTGCACCCGCTGATGGAAGAGACCGTCCGCAAGGCTCTGCGTACCGGACCTGCCTCTGCACAGACCGGACCTGCTGTGAGACATGACAACGGCACAATTAAAAGTCATATCGAATTGCTATCTTTCTCACCTGAATACCAGAAACTGTACCGGCTTGTCACCAAAATGATCGCCGGTCATCACAAGAAGAACGGCAGATGACCAATTTCAAGGAAGAGCTCCGGGGCGTAAAGGCCTTCGTGTTTGACATAGACGGCGTTCTGTCAACCCAGACAATAGCCCTCTCAGTGTGGGGCGTGCCACTGCGCACGGTCAACCTGAGAGACGGCTATGCTATTCAGCTGGCAGTGAAAAAGGGATACCGGGTGGGGGTGATCTCAGGTGCCAATTCAAAGGAGTACATCAAGCGCCTGAGAACGCTCGGCGTCACTGACATTTTTCTTAACTCCAGGACAAAAAGCGAAAGCATGAATGAGCTTGTCGCCAAATGGAATGTGGATCTGAAAAATGTCCTTTACATGGGCGATGACATCCCTGACTTCAAGGTGATGAAGATGGTTGGCCTGCCCGCCTGCCCGGCCGACGCTGACAGTGAGATCAAACAGATATCCGTTTACATATCAGACAAACGGGGTGGAGAAGGATGTGTGCGTGACGTGATTGAACAGGCGCTCAGACTGCACGAAAACTGGATGGATCATGAAGCATTCTCGTGGTGAAAGGATAAGGGATGTGATGACCCTTGTCAGGCTGCCAAACCTCCTGGTGGTGGCAATGACAATGATGCTCATGAGGTATGCCATCCTCAGACCTCTGCTGAATGCCATGCCTGTGACACTGACCGGGGAACCGATGACCGTAACCAGCATGACTTTCCAGCTGGGATGGTTTGATTTCCTGATACTGGTGATCGCAACCTGCCTGATCACGGCTGCAGGCTATGTTATAAATGATTATTTCGATATCCGCGCCGACCTGATCAACCGCGGGTCGATCATCGTGGGAAACACCATTACCAGGCGGATGGCCATGTTGTACCACAATGTGCTGAATATTCTCGGTGTGGCGTGCGGCACATATGTCTCTGCCCGGATAGGTTACTTCTGGCTCGGTATCATCTTTGTCCTGATCTCGGGCCTGCTCTATTTTTACTCTGCTGTATACAAGAGACAACTCCTGGTTGGAAATATCATTGTAGCCCTGCTGGTAGCAATGGTCCCGACAATGGTTGTAATGTACGATGCAGCCCCCATATACGCCTACTATTCACAGGTCGCAGTCGGCTTCCCGGGAGTGGCTATCCTCTTTTACTGGGTGGGAGGCTTCGCTCTCTTTGCCTTCATGACGACTCTCATACGCGAAATAATTAAAGACATGGAAGACTGTGAGGGTGACAGGGAGACGGGCAGAAAGACCCTTCCGGTCATATCAGGGCTGCTGACATGCAGGTCGGTTGTCACGATCCTCTCACTGTTCACAGTTGCTCTCCTGTACATCGTCTGGTACAGGTATCTTAATGACAGGATAACACTTATTTATATCTCACTCCTGCTGGTGATACCCTTCGCACTTGTGATATACAGGGTGCTGACAGGAAAGGCGCAACATCATTTCCATATGGCCAGCAGGCTGATGAAGCTCATTATGCTATTTGGTATTCTCTATTCCCTTGTTGCAGGTGCAATCATCACTTCGGGAAAAATATTCTAGGATGGTTGCTGACGGATTAAAGGACTATGATCTGATACTGGCATCCGCCTCACCAAGGCGAAAACAGCTGCTTCAGGAGGCCGGGTTCAGATTCCGGACGGTAACAATTGACTATGACGAAAAATGGCCCGGTCATCTGCAGGGAAAGGCAATAGCCGAGTATCTTGCTGCGGGAAAGGCTGAGGCCTGGACGGCGCCAATCGCCACAGGGCAGATAGTCATTACCGCAGATACGGTTGTATGGTGCCATGATACGTTACTGGGGAAGCCGCGCGATGGCGAAGAGGCCATGCATTTCCTGCGGCTGCTGTCGGGATGCAGGCATGAGGTGATCACAGCGATATGCCTGAGAGACAGTCGAAGGAGCCATACATTCTCAGTCACCACCGGTGTCACATTCAGGAAGCTGGAGGAAGAAGAGATATCATACTACGTAAAGAACTACCGGCCCCATGACAAGGCCGGTGCCTACGGCATCCAGGAATGGATAGGACTGAGAGGCATAACGCGCATTGAAGGATCATATTACAATGTGGTGGGTATGCCCGTCAGCGATCTCTATGATGAATTACTGTATTTCATCCGTAAATAGTTAATTTTAAAGGTCGGATAGAACCCACATGTTCGTGAATTATGTTAATAAATGCTTGTTTATGTAGTACATGTGGGGTTCACAGGAAACAAATCTAAAACGATATGAAACGACTTGTCATTATTGCGCTGCTTGTGGCGCTCTTCTCACCGGCCGCCAATGCCGACGAGGGTATGTGGGTACCCGTCCTTATCGAAAAATACAATATCAAACTGATGCAGGAGAACGGCTTCAAGCTCACTGCCGAAGATATCTACAGCATCAACAAGGCTTCAATGAAGGATGCCGTCGTCCTGTTCGGAGGAGGATGCACCGGCGAGTTCATCTCTGACAAGGGACTGATAATCACAAACCATCACTGTGGTTACGGGTCAATTCAGGGTCACTCAACAATTGAGCATGATTATCTTGCCGATGGCTTCTGGGCAGCCTCCCAGGCGGATGAGCTGGCTACCCCCGGGCTGACGGTCACCATCCTCAAGTACATGGAAGATGTCACTGACAGGGTGCTCGAAGGTGTCACTGACGGAATGGAAAGGGAGAAACGGGCTGCGGCAATAAATGCAAATATCACAGCCATCAATACCGAAGCAACCCGGGGTACCCATTATCTGTCAGCTGTCAGGCCGTTCTTCCTCGGCAACCAGTATTTTTTGATCGTCAATGAGGTCTTCCGTGATGTCAGGCTGGTAGGAGCGCCTCCCTCAGCCATAGGAAAATTCGGGGGCGACACCGACAACTGGGTATGGCCGCGCCACACGGGCGACTTCTCTCTCTTCAGGGTTTATGCTGACAAGGAAAACAAACCTGCAGCATTTTCGGCCGGCAACATTCCTTACAAACCCGCATATCATTTTCCCATATCACTGGCAGGTGTCAGTGAGGGTGACTTTACCATGGTTTTCGGATATCCCGGAAGGACACAGCAGTATGCGCCGTCAGATCATATCAGCATGCTGAAAGATGTCATCTATCCGAAGCAGGTGGAGATACGCGGTAAAAAGATATCAATAATGGAACAGGCTATGGCCGGAGATCCCCTCGTCAGGCTGAAGTATTCGGGCAAGTCCTTCGGGCTGGCCAACGGATGGAAGAAATGGATAGGAGAGATACAGAGCCTTGACAACATGAACGGTGTTGAACGCAAGGAGGCGTTTGAGAAGGAATTCACATCATGGGTTCAGGCTGACCCGGCCCGCACCCTGAAATATGGCACCATCATGGACCAGTATGAAGAAATATATCAAAGCTATGTGAAATATTACCTTGTCAACGTCTATACCTCTGAGGTCTTCGGATCGGCAGGTGCAGAGCCTGCAGCCCTTGCCGCGGCCTTCAGGAGGGCCGTGGAGCTGGCAACAAAACAGAGTCCGGACCTGGATAAAGAACTTCAGAGGCTGAAAGAATATTCCGCGGGCTTCTTCCGCAATTATGACCAGGACGTATCCAAAAAACTGTTTGTCGCGGTGATGGAGCTTTACGGAAAGAACGTTGACCCCGAATGGCAGGCGCCGGCATACCGGGAACTCTACGCTTCAGCCAAGGGCGATTTCGGAGCTGTGACGGACAAGCTCTTTGCCAGGTCACTCTTCACTGATGAGAGCAGGGTTAACGCCATGCTGAACAGATTTGATGCAAAGAAGGTACAGAAGGATCCTTTCTACATACTTGCCAGTTCCGCAGGGGAGCTGATAGAATCGAAGGTGAGGCCTGAGCTGTCGTCATATGACGCCCGGCTCATGGAGCTTAACAAGCTGTACATGGCAGCACAGATGGAACAGGGCAATGACAGGATCTTTTATCCTGATGCCAACTCAACACTGAGGCTGGCTTACGGAAAGGTGATGGGATATGATTCCCGCGACGCAGTCTATCACAAGCATTATACAACACTCACGGGGGTTATGGAGAAGGACAATCCGGAAATTTATGATTATGATGTTCCCGACAGGTTAAAGGAACTGTACCATAAAAAGGATTTCGGGAGGTATGCCGTCAACGGTGATGTACCGGTCTGCTTCATAGCCAACAACCACACCACAGGCGGCAATTCGGGAAGCCCTGTCCTCAATGCGGAGGGTCACCTGATAGGGGTCAACTTTGACCGTGCGTGGGAGGGGGTTGCGTCAGACATTATGTTCAACCCGAAGCAGAGCCGTAATATCAGCCTTGACATCAGGTATGTACTCTTTATCATTGACAAGTTTGCCGGTGCAGGCTACCTCATTGATGAGATGACACTGGTTGGGGAGCCTCAGCATACTCCCTGACCTGGAACATAAAGGCCTGCAGCCTCGTCTCCAGCGAGACGGTGTCCTGTCCGTCATACGGGATATTGATAAAGGGGATATTGTTGTTGTCTTTGCGGAATGAGTCGCTGACAGAAGCGACCAGTGTTCCGGGCATGCATGTGAAGGGAAGTATGGCAGCAATGCCCGATACCCCTCTCTGGGCAAGTGCTGCCGATGTACCCATAGCTATTGGCGGGTCACCGTCATAGAATTCGCTGACGTACTTGTTGCTCAGTTTCAGTATCTCATGAAGCGACACGTCCTTGGTGGTATCGGTATGTTTGTTGATGCCCCTGAGAAGATAATCCACGATCACCTCCTGCCCGATACCCTGTATCTTCGATCTGATAAGTCCCTTCGTATCATTCTTCCAGCGGCTGTCACGCGCAAAGCGATGCGTGGAATAGGTGATCCATTCAGAGAAGGGTCCTATGACGACTTCCGCCCCCAGCGCTTCAAGCCTGTTGGCTATGTTGCCGTTGCATCCTGCATTGTCACGCATATATATCTCTCCGAGTACCGCAACCACAGGCTTGCGCCTGCTCCTGTCAACCTTCACCGACATAAACTCACCCGCTGTCTCAACGAGCAGGCGGCGGAGGCCTCTGGAGTTATTCTCAATGCATTTTTCAACCTTCTTTATCGCGGTCTGGTAGACGGCTTCAGTTTCACCGTTGTTGAGCTCGTATGGCCGTATCTCGCGGTACAACTTCCTTATGTAGTCAAATGACACGAAGCCTTTCCATGCGTTGATCCTGAATCGCTTGCTCCTGTCGCCTGCCAGGTCGGCGTATGCAGTGTCATTGGATGGGGTCACAAGCTCTGCAGCGGTGAAGCCGAGCCTGTCAAAAAGTATCCTCTGGAACTGGTTGTACTGCCCGAAGCGGCAGGGTCCGTTATGGTCAGGCATGAAGAAGCTCATCTTCGAAGGGTCGCCTCCCGGCTCCATCAGCTTCTTGAGGAAGCTGCCTGTGGTGCATATCATCGGGAAACACTCCTTTGATGATGTGTATTTTCTTCCCAGTGCAATATCCTCATCGGTCTGTTTGGGGAGCACCTCCGAGGGAATGCCAACGCTTCGTGCCGCGGCGGCAACAAAATATGCGCCGTCATGCATATAGGGGAAATAGAGGATCCTGTTTACCGGCGGCTCAGTTGGACTGGGCCGCGGCCGGATGATGGTCAGATCCTTCTTTTCATTCTGTTCGGCTCCCGCAAGGCTGTCAAGGAAAGCCTCGATCCGTGTCACCATGCCTGCATCGGCAGAGTGCTCGTCAACCTCCAGGTGAAGGAAGGGCTTGCCCTTCAGCTCTTCGGTGACATAATGCCAGATAAATGAGTCGGGACCGCACCTGAAGTTGCTGATATAAACCGCATAAAGCCCGTCAGTCCTGGCAACATGCTGTGCCGCTGCTATCATCTTCTGACCGTTGGGCCAGTACATGTTGCGGTAGTTGCCATAGATCTCAGCAATTGAGAGATCTATCATGTCAAGAGGTATGGGCATGACATTCTGTGCCAGGAGCTTCTCGGTTAGGTCGAGGTTGAGATGCGGATCGGCACTGTTGTAAGGTCTTCCAATTATGACCACCGGCCGACAACCTTCAGGCAGGGCATCCATCACCGTGCGGCCATACTCTACAAGACCCTTTTCAAACGCGACCTGTACGTTATCTGCCTTGTATATGGCATTTTTGATCGTCACACCGTTCAGGCTGAACCTGTCACCGAAGAATGCGGTCAGCTCCTTCACCAGGGCACGCTCAAAATAGCGGAAGTGAAGGGTGGGAGTGAGGAACTTCGAATCATCAACCTTGCCCCTGAGGGCAGCCTTCACCATGAAGGGGTACGACTGTATCCACGGACAGTTGGAGTTTGTGGTCGTGTCGCCCTTCTTGTATTTGCCGCTGACAATGAAGGGGAGGAAGACATAATCTGCTCCCCTGTCAAGCAGGTCAATGACATGTCCGTGCATCAGCTCAACGGGGAGGCAGGTCTCTGCGGTGATGGTTTCAATCGACTTTGCGACAATTTTCTTATCCGATTCTCTCGACAGAACCACATTGAATCCCAGCTCCTCAAAGAAGGTCCTCCAGAAGGGAAACTGCTGGTAGTAAACCATCAGAGCCCTTGGTATCCCTACTGTGGGCTTGCCGTTGGCCTCCCTCTCCACGTAATCGCCGGTGAGCATCTCGATCCTCTTTTTGAAGAGGTTCGGGATATGGTCTGTTTTTTTCTTCCGGCCGTCGGTCTCATACTTCTCACAGCGTCCACCGTAGAACAGTGCCTTCACTTCTCCCTCGATCTTTACCCTGCTAATCTCGCAGTGGTTCACGCAGGCGTTGCAGACGAATCTGCTGATCTCATATGTTGCGTTTCGTATGCCGAACCCCTTGAATGTGGTCTTCTGACCTTCAACCATGGATCTCTGGGCCAGGATGGCGGCACCTATAGCTCCGGTGACGTCAAAGTGAGGAGGTATGGTTATCTTTTTGCCGAGCACCTGCTCGAAGGCAGCCACTACAGCCTTGTTGTTCGTCACTCCGCCCTGGAAGAAGATCTTGTCGCCGACCCTGCGGTCAGCCACCACCTTCTGCAGGTAGTTGTACACGATGGAATAGGCCAGTCCGCCAACCAGGTTATCATTCCTGGCCCCCTTCTGCATGAAGCTGTTGAGGTCCGACTCCATGAAGACAGTACAACGGTCGCCCAGCTTGACCGGCGATTCAGACTTCAGCGCCATGGATCCGAACTGATCCACGATCTTTATGTTCAGCTTCTCAGCCTGCTCCTCAAGGAACGATCCGGTACCGGCAGCACAGACCTTATTCATCTCAAAGTCTGTCACCACTCCGTTCTCGATGCTTATATACTTCGAGTCCTGCCCTCCAATCTCAAATATTGTGTCAACCGTCGGGTCATAGTCAATTGCGGCTGTTGCCTGTGCTGTTATCTCATTACGGATTGTGTCTGCGCCTATAAAGTCGCCGGTGAGATAACGTCCTGATCCGGTGGTGCCTGCACCAATAACCTCAACATCACTGCCCACCTCGTCATAAATCTCCGTCATCCCTTTCTGTATCGCTTCAAGGGGTTTGCCGGCCGTGGGCAGATATCTCCTTGCCACCACATTATGGTCAGGGTCTATAAGCACCACGTTCGTGCTGAGTGATCCGACATCAATGCCCAGGTAGACGGGCAACCTCTCAGTGCCGTTCTTCCTGAACCGGACCTCTTTGTTGTATATGGCGTCAGATTCTTTCAGTTGCGGGAGGCTGCTTAAAGCGGAGATGTTGTTTTCAAGGTATTCTTCAAGGCTGGTCAGTCCGGCAAATGAGTCCATCTGCAACCCGTTTGTCAGTCCGTACATGACTGCACCGATTGCGCCCATTGATGCATGATGTTCAGGGATGATCAGCTCATCACCGGCAAGGTCAAGGACCTCTCTGAATGCCCTTACCATCCCTATGTTTGCTGCCACGCCGCCTGAGAAGATGACAGGCTTCTTTATCTCCTTGCTTCTTGCCACCGTGCTCCGGAAGTTCCTGGCGAGGGCAAAACAGAGTCCTGCCACAATATCATGGAGGGGTGTGGCCAACTGCTGGTGATGGATCATGTCACTCTTGGCAAAGACGCTGCAGCGCCCGGCTATTCGGGGAGGATTGACAGAACGCATGGCCATCTCACCGAACTCCTTCTCAATGGGAACGCCGATCCTCTTGGCCTGCTGATCGAGGAATGAACCCGTTCCTGCAGCGCAGATACTGTTCACCTCAAAATCAACCAGCCTGGAGTGTTCATCGCCTGGTTTCCTTTCAAGGACAATAAGCTTTGAATCTTCGCCTCCGATCTCAATTACGGTGCTGGCATCGGGGAAGAGCCTGCCGGCGGATGTGGCCTGAGCTATTATCTCATTGACAAAGACACCCCCTATCAGCCCGGCAGCCAGCTTCCCGCCCGTTCCCGTCAGTGCAATACCCTTTATCGTTCCGGCGGGATGGTCACGAAGTACTGAGGAGAGACGTTCAAGCAGCACATTGAAGGGCTTGCCGTGAATATAATCATAGTAATCTTCTACAATTTCAAATTGATCATTCAGAAGCACGGTGTTGAGTGAGACGGATCCGATGTCCAGTCCAAGATAAAAACCACTGTCCACTGCTTTTAATGAAGCTCCGCTACTCATAGATAAAGGTTTTAGTTGACTGTTCCCCGCAGGGTTCAGCGCACTAATTTAGTGAAATCCGCTCATATTCAAAGTTATTGTGCAATTAAGTGATATATATTACACAGGCTTACAGTATATATGCCTGAACCGCCGCCCCTCTCCAAAAAAAAAGGAGACCCCGGTGAGACTCCCCTTTTGATTATTTACTGAATTTTTTAATTCATAAGGATTTTCATATCCTCATCAACCGTAGTGATTCCTGTTATGCCGAATTTTTCAACCAGTACATTTACCACATTGGGTGAGAGGAATCCCGGGATTGTCGGTCCCAGATAAATGTTCTTCACTCCAAGATAAAGCAGAGCCAGGAGCACAATCACGGCCTTCTGCTCATACCAGGCAATATTGTATGCTATGGGCAGCTCGTTGATATCGTTCTTACCAAACACATCCTTGAGTGTCAGGGCTATTACCGCAAGTGAATAGGAGTCATTGCACTGACCGGCGTCAAGCACGCGTGGGATTCCGTTGATATCACCCAGTTTCAGTTTGTTGTAGCGGTATTTTGCACATCCTGCCGTCAGTATCACTGTATCCTTCGGAAGCTTCTGCGCAAATTCGGTATAGTAATCGCGGCTCTTCATACGTCCGTCGCATCCGCCCATGACAAAGAACTTGCGTATTGCGCCGCTCTTCACTGCTTCGACAACCTTGTCAGCCAGCTGCAGCACCTGGTTGTGGGCGAACCCTCCCACAATCGTTCCTGTCTCTATCTCAGTCGGGGAAGCACACCTTTTTGCATGTTCAATTATGACTGAGAAGTCTTTCTCCCTGCCGGGTTCCCTGTCTGCAATGTGAATACAGCCCGCGTAACCTGAGGCTCCGGTGGTATAGATACGGTTCTTGTAGCTCTCGCGCGGCGGGACGATGCAGTTGGTTGTGAAGAGGACCGGACCGTTGAAGGTTTCGAATTCGGTTGTCTGCTTCCACCATGAGTTGCCATAGTTTCCAACGAAATGCTTGTATTTCTTGAATGCCGGGTAATAGTTTGCCGGTAGCATTTCACTGTGGGTGTAGACGTCAACACCGGTGTCCTCTGTCTGCCGGAGCAACTCCTCCATGTCCTTCATGTCATGACCGCTGATGAGTATGGCAGGATTATTCCTTACTCCCAGGTTGACCTCGGTGATCTCCGGGTTACCGTAGCTTGTGGTGTTTGCCTTGTCGAGCAGGGCCATTACCTCAACCCCGTGCCTGCCGGTCTCCAGTACGAGGGCCACAAGCTCATCTGCGGACAGGTTATCATTGGTCGTGGCGGCAAGCGCGCGCTGCATGAAACCGTCAACGCCATCGCTGTTATAGCCGAGGTTACCGGCATGTTCAGCATAGGCAGCCGTACCCTTTACGCCGTAGGTCACCAGTTCGCGCAGTGACCTGACATCCTGATCCTCAGTGGCAAGGACACCAACCCTGGCGGCAGTGTCAAAAAGATCCTGCTCACCGGCGGGTTTCCACGCAGTGCTGGGGTGCAGGTTCACGGGTATGTTTATCCCGTGGCTCTTCATCTCAGTGATGAAGTTTTCCCTGAGAGCGATGCCCTCATGAATCCGCTCAATGATCCTGGCCCTGTCAAAGTTGGCGTTGGTGATGGTGGTGAACAGTGCTTCCTGGACGAACCTGTCAACCTTTGCACTTGAATAGTGTTTCTCGCGGGCTATGGTCCCCAGGATGGATATTCCCTTTGCAACCCAGACCAGAAGATCCTGCATTTGTGCAACATCATCCGTCTTTCCGCATACGCCTCTCACGACGCACCCGGTTCCTTTTGCCGTTTCCTGGCACTGGTAACAAAACATGCTCATTTCTTAATCTATTAGTATTTATATATACTGTTAAAGTTCGTTTCTAAATCCACTCGTCGCTCAGGATCTTCCCGTCAATGCTGACAATGACAGCCTTCACGGGCACTTTTCTGGAAGCCCTCGCCAGTGCTGTGCGAACCATCTGCATCAGCCCGCCGCAGCACGGTACCTCCATCATCATTACTGTGACGGTATTCACCTTCGCTGTATCAATCATGGCAGTAAGCTTGTCAAGGTAAGTTTCGGTACCGTGGTCAAGTTTCGGGCAGGCTATCGCCAGCGCCTTTCCCTTCAGGAAGTCATTGTGGAATGACCCGAGCGAGAAGGCCACACAGTCTGCTGCGAGCAGCAGGTCGGCTCCCCTGTATGCCGGGGAGTTCGGGTTGACAAGGTGCATCTGCACCGGCCAGTGGGTTAGTTGAGAAGGTGTCACCGCCATGTCCGTGTTAAAAACCGGTGCGGGGGTGATGAGCCGCTCCCTGCTGCCGGGGCAGCTGCCGCCGTGATGACCGTGAGCGCCATGCCCGCCGTGTCCTCCTTTGGCATCGTGTGTCCCGTGAGCGCCATGCCCGCCGTGTCCACCGTTGGCATTGTGTGCACCGTGAGCGCCATGCCCGCCGTGTCCGCACCGTGAGCGCCATGCCCGCCGTGTGCACCGTTGGCATTGTGTGCACCGTGAGTGCCATGCCCGCCGTGTGCATCAGGTGCACCAGGTGAGGCCTGCAAGAGCAGGGTCTTTCCGTTGACCGCATCAAGAACCTCCTCAACCTTGAATGACAACTTGTCACGGTGGAGCTCAAGCCACGTTGTACCCTCTTCAAGGTAACCGTACTCATGATGGTCCTTAAGATGGCTCAGGTGAGCAATAACAGTGTTGGACCCCTTCTTTACCATATCGCTGATCACAATTATCTCATCATACGGTTCCGCCTCCCGCTTCTCAATGGTTATCGCACCCTCGGGACAATGGCCTATGCATGCTCCGAGCCCGTCACACATCAGTTCCGAGACAAGCCTGACCTTGCCGTCAATCACCTGGAGGGCTCCTTCATGGCAGTTCGGGACGCACAGACCGCATCCGTTGCACTTCTCATCATCAATTTTTATTATGTCTCTTTCCATGGCTCCCGTTAAAAGTTTTACCTCACAAATGTAGCCCCGCGGAAAATCATTTTCTGTAACATATGTTACAATTTACGATTATTATTAATTTTAAACAAAAAATGATGAAGTTTCCTGTGCTGAGCAGGTCGCCTCTCTTTAGCGGCCTTGATGATTCTGAGATTGAAACTCTTCTTGAAAGCGTCAATTACCGTGTCAGGCACTATCCGGCCGGTGCCGTTGCCGCGCTGGCGGGCGAGGAGATATCGGCTGTCATGGTTGTGCTCTCAGGGAGCATGAAGGGTGAGATGACTGATCTGGCAGGCCGCACCATCAAGATAGAGGATGTTAATCCACCGCAGGCGCTTGCCTCAGCATTTATTTACGGGGCCGGTGCGCATTACCCTGTCAATGTCATAGCCAATATCGACTCGGAGTTGCTGATAATTGGCAAATCCGATTATCTCAATCTCATGAGGAGTGACAGGCGGATCCTCTCCAATTACCTGACTGTTGTGTGCACCAAGGCACTCTTTCTGTCAGGCAGGCTAAGGTTCCTCTCATTCCATACCATAAAGGGGAAGCTTGCCCATTACCTGTCGTCCCTTCCGGGGGCCTCATCCGGCAGGGTGCTGATTGACCGCACCCAGCAGGAGTTATCCGAGTTCTTTGGTGTGACACGTCCCTCCCTTGCCCGGGCATTAGGTGAGATGGAGAAGGCGGGGCTAATTAACGTGGAAAAGCGTGAGGTCACTCTGCTCGATCCGAAAGGCCTCTCAAGGCTCTCGGAAGTATGACTTTAAGTCCTCCCGGGCTCTCTCTGTTTCAGCGGCGGCAACCCTGGCACCCATGGCACCGTCGTACCGTCAGATAATCAGGTCGCGGCCTCTTCTATCCTGGTTCGGTCCGGGCAGGGTCACGGTGAAGCAGCTGCCTCTTCCCGGTGTGCTCTCAACGGTGACTGTACCCTTGCTGATGGTTACAAGCTCATGAACAAGCTTGAGCCCGATGCCAGTACCTTTCTCGGAATCAGTGCCATGGGTGGTAATAATATCTTTTCCGGTGAATAGTTTTTTCTGCCTCTCTTCACTTATCCCGACCCCATTGTCGCATACCCTTATAGTAACCCAGTCGCCTGATTCATCCCTCTCTTTTATATGAATCGTGACGCGGCCGCCGTGATGGGTATATTTGATGGCGTTGGAGAGAAGGTTCCTTACCATAATATCGACAAGATCCCTGTCAAACCATCCTTTTGACCTTCCCACCTGCGTAAAGTTGACTGAAATGTTCTTCCTGTCGGCACTGTCCTTAAGTATACTGATGTTTGTCAGAATTATGTCCGAGAGATCATTCTCTGCAGGTGCGTAGCGTATCATGTCTTCCTGCCCTCTTCCCCATACGAGCATATTTTCAAGCAGGGTTATGAGCATCTGTGAAGACTGGATGCACGAATCGGCAAGAGATTCGGTCTTATCACGGAATTCCTCCTCCTTGAGCATATAAAGGGAATAGAGGATATTGACGACGGGGCTGCGCAGATCATGGGAAATGACTGAAAAGATCTTATTCTTCAGGCTGATGGTCTCGGAGAGCTTTTTATTCTGCAGTGCTATCTCTTCATTCCGGACATTCAGTTCTTCACTCTTTTCCGTCAGCTCCCTGGTTCTCTCCCTGACTCTGTTCTCCAGGCTGCGGTTAAGCTCTTCAAGCTGCAGTGAGAGCTTCTCTCTCTCCCTGCCTGACCTGGTCCAGTCACGTATCAGGAGTGTTGCCTGCATAATTACGAATACAAGCATCAGGAATGGCAGAATGTAAAGTTGCTGGTTCTCCTCCAGGGCGTTGGCTAGCAGAATGTCTGCAATAATCCCGATACCCATGGCAAGAAGGGCAATCATATAGAGAATATCAACCCATCTCCCCTTCAGTGAGCCCCGGATGCTCATTATGAGGGCATAGAGCAGCACAAATACCGCGATTGCCTGTATCACCCATACGGAGTACGAAAAGAGGTTTACCGGCAGGGTGAAAACAAGAATGATTCCCAGCAGGAATATTGCGTCAACCGCAATTGCCAGCCGCCTGAACCACGGTGTCGGGTAAATAAGGTATGCAAGCCATGCCCCGGAGGCAATCATCATTAAGAGAATCAAGTATTCGCCCCTGACAATCATGGTCCAGTTGGTGACATCCATGATAGAGATCAGGTAGGGCGGCGACAGAAAAGGCCTGAGCGCAAGGCAGAGCACCAGTATGGAGAACATCAGCAGCTTCCTGTCCCTTCTGTCGAGCAGGTAGAAGATAAAAAAGAAAAGGAACGAGGCGAACAGCATACCCGATGCAGTGACGGAGATGAACCACTGGTTTGAGAAGTTGGACTGGATGGCATGGAAGGTACCCACCTTCATTGGCATCCAGAATCCTCCCCTGCGGTGCTCGTAGTTAGAGACACGTATAAGTAGCTCAAGGGTGTCTTTCTTCGGGGTGTAGCTGAAAAAAAGAGGCTCGTATGCCGGTATGGATTCGTTCAGGCTGCGTGCCGGCGTTCCGTTTCTTGCCATAGTCACGCCGTTGATGGTTATCTCGTATGACGTGTCAAAGACGGGCATGTCAAAGCCCATGCGGTCACGGTAACCTGAGGGAAGCATTATCATTGCCCTGTAGGTGCCGTAGCCAAACCGCGGCAGTCGCTCGCCCTCAACCGTATATTCACTCCAGTAACCCGGGACCCTGCCGTAGCAGTCAGGGCGCAGGGTGTCTGAAATTTCTCCCGGAGTGCCGTAGATGAATGTGCCGAAAAAGAACTCCCAATCACCGTTCATCCTGACGGTGAAATCATCTCCCTGCTGTATATGCCTGAGATCCAGCACGCCCTTCTCCACCCTGGAGGAGTCGCCTGCGGAGCTGCATGACATCAGTAAGAGAAATTGCAGGGTGAGGAAGACTCTTCCCGGCACACCCATCCTGGCATACATTTGCTACTGGTTTATAAAGCCCCGGTTTTCAAGGAGGGCCTCTATGCCAGGCTCACGACCCCTGAAGGCAATCCACATCTCAAGCTCATCCTTTGATCCCTTGCGGGCCAGGATCTCGGTCTCGAACCGGGCGGCAACCTCCTTGTTGAAGATGTCTCCGGTCTCCTTGAAGGCCTTGAAGCCGTCGGCATCAAGCTGTTCACACCAGATGTAGCTGTAGTAGCCTGCCGAATAGCCTCCTATAATATGGTTGAAGTAGGTCGACCTGTAGCGGGGAATGATCTCACTGATCAGTCCGTATTTTTCCATGGCATTCTTTTCGAACTCGCCGATGTTTATCTCAGCCGGTTCGGTCAGTGAATGATACTCCATGTCAAGTGAAGAGGCCGCCAGGTACTCGACGGTGACGAAGCCCTGGTTGAACTTGCCTGCCTTTTCTATCTTCTCAATCAGGGCGTCTGGGATGACCTCGCCTGTCTGGTAATGCTTCGCGTATACCTTCAGCACCTCGGGTTCGAAGACCCAGTGCTCCATGATCTGCGAGGGCAGCTCCACAAAATCGCGTGATGGACCGCTTGTATATTCGGTGTTTGACAGCAGGTTGTGCAGCGCATGGCCGAACTCATGGAAGAGGGTGCTTGCCTCGTCAGGGGTGAGCAGTGAGGGAGTGTCACCTGATGGAGGTGTGAAGTTGGTGACCATGCTCACCAGCGGGGTCACGAATTTGCCCTTTTCATCGAGCCTTTGCGGCCTCATGCCGCTGCACCATGCGCCGCCTCTCTTCGAAGCCCTCGGATGGTAGTCGATCATGAGTATACCGACATGCTTCTTGTTGCGCTTCACCTCAAAGGTCTTCACGTCAGGATGATAAAGGGGAATGTCATTTCTTTCGCTGAACTCCAGACCATAAAGCTTGTTGGCAACATAGAACATACCGTCGGTGACGTTTTTGGCTGAGAAATAGGGCTTTGTCTCTTCGTCGCTGAGGTCATACTTCTCCTTGCGGATCTTTTCGGTATAATAAAACCAGTCCCATGGCTCGAGCTTGAAGTTGCCGCCTTCCCTGTCAATCAGCTCCTGCTGGGCTGAGGCCTCGGCCTTTGCCACCGGCAGTGCGGCCTCCCAGATCTGGGCAAGGAAATTGAGCACCGTCTCCGGCTCCTTGGCCATGTTGCGTTCCAGTACATAGTCGGCATGACTCTCGTAGCCGAGAAGCCTGGCCTTTTCCACGCGAAGCCTGATGATGTCAGCCAGTATCTGGTTGTTGTCACGGTCATTGCCGTTGTTGCCGCGCATCATATAGCCCCTGAACATCTTTTCCCTCAGCGCCCTGTTGTCAGCGTAGGTCATAAAGGGGAAGTAACTGGGAGCCTGGAGGGTGAAGAGCCATTTGCCATCCATTCCCTTCGCCTTTGCGGCTGCGGCGGCCTGTGCCATGAGACCTTCGGGAAGCCCGGAGAGCTCCTGCTCGTTGTCAATGACGAGGGTGAAGCCGTTGGTCTCGGCCAGAAGGTTCTCGCCGAATTTTACGCCGAGGAGCGACAGTTCGCTGTTAAGCTTGCGAAGCTTTTCCTTATCTTCCGGGGAAAGACCGATACCGTTGCGGATGAAGCCCAGATACTGGTCCTCCAACAGCTTGCTCTCCTCAGGTGTGAGGTTAAACTTGTCGCGGCTTTCATAGACCGATTTTACCTTTTCAAAAAGTTTTTCATTCAAAGCTATATCATCCCTGTGCTTTGAGAAGAGTGGAGACATCTCCCTCTGCAGCGCCTGGATGGAGTCATTGGTGTTGGCTCCGCTGAGTGGTCCCATGGCGCGCTGAACCTTCGTCAGCAGCTTACCGGTGAACTGCATGGCCCTTATGGTGTTATCAAAGGTGGGTTCCTCGGTGTTGTTTATAATGGAATTTACCTCTGCCATCTCCTCTTCCATGCCTAGCAGGTAGGCAGGCTTGAAGTGTTCAAATTTAATCAGGTCAAAGGGGGGCACCTCAAACGGTGTGTCCCAGTCACAGTAAAACGGGTTCTCGCAGACCTCCTGCTTGCAGGAGACCGCTCCTAGGGAAACAATCAAAAGCATAATGAACAGTTTTTTCATATAGGGTATATTTGGGTTTAGGCGGTTAAAATATAGATAAATGGCAAGAAAACAAAAAACGTTGAGCAGATAGGTTTTCCACTCAGCCGGAAAAAGGAGGGAAGACTCCTACCTGAATTCAACCAGGGGGTCGCCCTTTTTGACCTTATCGCCGCTTCTGACCAGAACCTTGCTTATCACCCCGTCACGGTCAGAGCGTACATCGCTGATGCTCTTGCCGAGCATGAGGTACATGAGAATCTCATCCTTCCTGACCTCGTCACCCATGGTAATAAGCTCTTCGTCAGATGAGTATGTAGAGGTTGTTCCGGTGTATATCAGCACGGTGCCATCGTGAGGGGCAAAGAGAAGTTGCTTTTTAGATATTTTGGCCGGTCCCCCCTGCATCATCTCAGCCCTTTTATCCTCCACCTCCTTGAGGAACCGGGTTCTGGCCACGCCGGATTTATAATCCCTGTACTGCCTGTCGTGCATTGCCAGTTCGAACAGCTCCTCCTCATCATCACCGGGGAGCCAGTTATTCTCTTCCATCTCCTTACGGAAGGAGTCCAGTGCATCAGGATAGTTATCCTGCGGGATTCCGTCATAGAACTCCTTACCCTCCCGCTTCGCCAGCTCTATCAGCTCAGGAGCCAGCGGACCGGGCAGTGTGCCTGCCCGTCCGAGAAGCATGTCCCAGCTGTTCGGGTCTATCATTGCAAATCGCTCTTTGCCGTTGACCAGCGAGACGATGTTCATCAGTGCCACGTTCTTTACGTACTGGCTGAAGGGTGTCACCAGTGGCGGGTAACCCATCATGGGCCAGATATGTTCTACCTCCCTGAACAGCCAGACAACCAGCTCGTCCTCTGACAGCTCCGGCTTGTTTTTTGCCTTCAGGGCTGCATTTATGCCCTGATGCACACCCTTGAGGTCAGCCATCATGCTGCCCATCATTCCACCCGGTAACCCGGAACCGATCAGCAGCGAAGACATCTGCCTGTTGCGGGGGTCAATGAAATAACCAAGGAAATCGTCTATGAATTCCTGGGTGAGCGACCTGACCTTCATGTACTCATCCATATTTATTTCCGGGACTTCAAACCCCGCATCCTTCATTATTGCATGGATGGCGATGAGGTCCGGGTGCACCATTCCCCAGCTGAGGGGCTCCATCGCAACATCGAGGTAATCTGCCCCCGCCCGTGCAACCTCCAGCATTGAAGCAACCGACATTCCCGGACCGCTGTGGCCGTGATACTGCACCAGAATACCGGGGTATTTCTTCTTGATCCTTTTTACCAGTTCACCCAGTGAGGCAGGCCTGCCCACACCGGCCATGTCTTTCAGGCAGATCTCGTCAGCCCCGTACTCAACAACATGGTCAACCACCCCCATGAAGTAGTCAACGGTGTGCACCGGTGAGTGTGTGATTGAAAGTGCAGCCTGCGATATCATTCCTGCTTCACGTGCATACTTCACCGAGAGCTCAAGGTTGCGGTGGTCATTCAGCCCGCAGAACGACCGCGCAATATCCACTCCCTGGGCTTTCTTTACCTTGTACATCAGGCGCCTGACATCGGCGGGCACGGGGTACATCCTGATACCGTTGAGAGAGCGATCAAGCATGTGTGTCTGTATGCCCGCACTGTTGAACGGCCTTACCCACTCCCTGACTGCCGTGTTGGGGTTTTCTCCCAGGAGAAGCTGCACCTGCTCAAAGGCGCCCCCGTTGGTCTCAATGCGGTCAAAACAACCCATGTTAATAATATGGGGGGCCACTGCAGTCAACTGGTCAACCCTCGGCTGGTACTTGCCTGACGACTGCCACATATCTCGGTAAAGGAGACTGAATTTGATCTTCTTTTTCATGATAGCAAAGTTCCGGGATTTAATACAAAATGTTCCGCTGCCTTTCGCAGGTCAAAGATAATTCAGATAACGTTCTGAGAAGTGACAATTGTCAATATAAAAGGAGAGAGATGAACACCTCTGAAAAAAAAAGGAGATACCCACTCTGGAGTATCTCCTATCAACCTAAACCTGATCGTAGACAGGCCGGACGGCCTGATTAAGGAAGGAAAAAATCTTTCTTCCGGCTCTATTTGATGAGCTCGGGGAAATAGGATGCGATGAGCACTGTGGCGTCATAGTCGGTGGTGCCGCCCCGTGCGAGAACCTTCTGATGAAAGTAATCGTACCTGTCAAGCCTGGCATCGTCCGTGCTCAGTCCTGCAGCCTGGTACTGCTCGTCAACCTTGTTGACACCGAAGTACTTGCCATTGCAGCTGTACATCACAGACAGATC
Organism: uncultured Rikenellaceae bacterium; assembly: GCA_963770745.1. Classification (GTDB taxonomy): domain Bacteria; phylum Bacteroidota; class Bacteroidia; order Bacteroidales; family VadinHA17; genus SR-FBR-E99. Next base: position 103,500 of record CAVYRA010000011.1, on the reverse strand, counting down.
ATCTGAGACCACAACAAAATTCTTACATTTCTTGTCCTTGTCTACAAAGACTTTTACTGTAAGGGGTGATTTCTCATAGCTGATGAGATAACATTTCATTTCTTCGCCTGCAAGCTGCATTGGCTGATCACAGACTTCAATGGTGTAGCGTCCAAAGGATGTGTTCGATTCACCCTTCACAATAATTTTGCCGTAAGACAATGCTGTCATGGTGGCAAAAACCAACAAAGCAAGGAAAATTCTTTTCATGACTGACCCGTTTTTCGTTAAACAACTAACTGTTCTGTGAGATTTAGTGGAACTGTCCTTTTCCGTATTCTCAAAATAAAGACCGGTAACCCCTCCAAATGTTGCACAATCATTTCGTTAATCTTATGTTAATCAATTATGATTATCAGTAAGTGGCTTATAAACAGTTATTTATTAAGCAGATAATCGTCTTTTGCACTATTTCTTCGGGCACAGACTGGCATATTTTGAAAATTTAAAGTAAGTTTGTGCGTTAGTTTAACATCATGCAGCGATTGGAACACAGGTTTATGATGAACCGTCTCGGAAGGAGGCTGTATCACTGCCTTATGTTCTACGACAGATAGCCTTTCAGGCCGGGCTTGGTCAGCCCGGTGCCTCCTTTTCCTGATCTTACCCCAATTTCGCTTATCCTATTATGAAAGGCTTGATATTCAGTATAAAGAGATATGCAATTCATGACGGCCCCGGCATCAGGGTCACATTCTTCATGAAGGGATGTCCCCTTGACTGCTGGTGGTGTCACAATCCTGAGGGTAAGTCGTCTTGCCACCTCACCATACCCAGAGTTGACAGGATAGGAGAGAGGGAGTTCACCACTGAGGAGCAGGTGGGCATCGAGTACTCCCCGGAGGAGATAGTGAAGCGGGCGGAGCGCGACAGGGTCTTTATGGATCATTCCGGAGGAGGCGTGACATTCTCGGGCGGCGAACCGCTGCTGCAGCATGAGTTCCTCCATCAAACGCTCACGCTGCTGAAGAGGGAGGGATTCCATACTGCTGTTGACACCTCCGGCTATGCTCCGCCCGAGGTTCTGAGGTCATTAATGCCGGTCACCGATTTATTCCTGTATGATCTCAAGCATCTTGATACGGAGATACATGAAAAATACACCGGAGTGCCCAACGAACGTATCATTTCGAACCTTGACATGCTTCTTGACAGTGGGGCAGAGGTAATGCTGAGGATCCCGGTCATCCCCGGTGTGACAGCAGAGTCAGCCTATATGGAAAAACTGCGACTCTTCATCGAAAGCCGGAAAGCAACCACGATAAGGGAGATAAGTCTCCTCCCTTATCATAAGACCGGTAGCTCGAAGTACCGCCGTTTCAACCTTACTGACCGGATGGCATCAGTCAGCCAGGTAGCGAACGGTAATCTTGATGAATACATTGATTTATTGACGCCGCTGGGGATTCACGTTAAGAAAGGCGGCTAAGAAAAACTCCCGCAGGGGACAAAGGAACAGATTATGAAAATGACGGAGAGAGTTACGAGGCTCAGGGAACAGAGCCTGAATGCAACCGAAACAATTACCGCCGAGAGGGCTCAGCTGATAACACAGTTTTATTCCGGCCTCGAGGCCCTGGGGCTGTCGGCTCCGGTTCTCAGGGCCCGTGCCTTTGAATACCTGCTCAGACACAAGGCTGTCTGCATCAATGAAGGCGAACTAATTGTGGGCGAGAGAGGCCCTGCCCCCAAGGCGACCCCAACATTTCCGGAGATAAGCCTTCACTCGTTGCAGGATCTTGACATCCTCAACACCCGTGAGAAGGTCTTTTTCAGGGTTAGTGACGACGTAAAAAAGATATACACTGAGGAGATCATTCCTTTCTGGAAGGGCCGCAGCAACCGTGACCGCATAATGGAACGGATGACCCCTGAGTGGCTTGCCGCCTACAGGGCCGGCATCTTCACGGAATTCCAGGAGCAAAGGGCTCCGGGTCACACCGTTCTGGGATACAAGATGTTCCGCACGGGATTCCTTGACCTGAAGAGCGAGATTGCTGATGCGGTTGCAGCACTCGATTTCCGCAGTGATCCCCAGGCTTATGAGCGTGCTGAGGAGCTCAAGGCCATGGACATAGCATGTGATGCAATAATCATGTTCGCCGGAAGACATGCGGAGAAGCTGGAAGCTATGGCTGTCACGGAGAAGGATGACGGAAGACGCGGCGAGCTTCAGAGGATGGCCGCAATATGCCGCCGCGTGCCGGCACACGCCCCGGAGACATTGCATGAGATGCTCCAGCATTACTGGTTCATTCACCTCGGGGTAGTGACCGAGCTCAATCCGTGGGACTCATTCAATCCCGGCCGCCTCGACCAGCACCTGTGGCCTGTTTACAGCAAAGGGCTGGATGAGGGCACCCTCACCACTGAGCAGGCATATGAGCTTCTCGGATGCTTCTGGGTGAAGTTCAACAACCATCCTTCGCCGCCGAAGATGGGTGTCACCGCCCAGGAGAGCAACACCTACACCGATTTCTGTCTTATAAACCTGGGCGGTGTTAAACCCGACGGCACTGACGCAGTCAACCCGATGACCTATATCCTCCTTGACGTCATACGGGAGATGCGCATCGTGCAGCCCAGCTCCATGATCCAGGTGAGCCAAAAGAACCCCGATACCTTAATACATAAGGCTCTTGATATCATCAGGACCGGTTTCGGGCAGCCTTCGGTCTTCAACACTGATGCAATCATCCAGGAACTCCTGAGACAGGGCAAGAGCATCGTCGATGCCCGCAACGGGGGAGCCTCGGGGTGCGTTGAGACAGGAGCCTTCGGCACTGAGTGCTACTGGCTGACAGGCTATTTCAACCTTGTCAAGATTCTGGAGGTCACACTCAACAACGGCTTTGATCCGCGTACAGAAGTGCAGGTGGGACCAAAGACAGGTGAACCACGTCAGTTTACCTCCTGGGAAGAATTCTTGCTGGCCTTCAGGCAGCAGATAAACCATTTTGCCGATATCAAGATCAGGGGCAACAATGTAATCGAAAAAACTTTTGCCCTTCATCTGCCGGTGCCGTTCCTGTCATTGCTGCTCGACGACTGCATTGCCAGCGGCAGAGACTACAACGCCGGCGGGGCAAGGTACAACACCACATACATTCAGGGTGTCGGGCTTGGCAGTGTCACCGATATCCTTACATCAATCAGGTTCAATATCTACGACAGGCGCAGGTATACCTGGGATGAGGTTCTTAAAGCCCTGAAAGACAACTTCGGGGGGGCTGAAGAGATGCAGTATGAGATGATCTACCACACCCCGAAGTACGGTAATGATGATGACTACGCTGACACGCAGGCCGTTGAGGTCTTTGAGATGTTTCACGATGCCGTCACCGGCAGGCCGACCCCGAGGGGAGGCGTTCACCGGATAAACATGCTGCCCACAACCTCCCATGTCTATTTCGGCAATGTCACTGGAGCCACTCCCGACGGGCGCAAGGCAGGCGTGCCCCTGTCAGAGGGTATATCACCTTTCCAGGGAGTCGATCGCCAGGGCCCCACCGCTGTGTTGAAGTCAGCCTCAAAGATTGATCACCTCCGCACCGGCGGAACACTTCTCAATCAGAAGTTCTCACCGGAATTTTTTCAGGATGAGGAGAGCTATCAGAAACTTACGGCACTCATAAGAAGCTATTTCAGCCTCGACGGGCACCATATACAGTTTAACGTTGTCAGCGCCGAAACGCTCCGCAGTGCGCAGAAGCACCCTGAACAGTACCGTGACCTGATCGTTCGCGTTGCAGGATACAGCGATTACTTCAATGACCTGGGCGAGGATCTTCAGAATGAGATCATCAGGCGGACCGAACACGGAGACTCCTGAGGGTTATGTCTGCAGGAAGAGGGCAAGTCTCAATCATTGGATTGTAATGCGCAGTGAATGAGTCCGATAATCCGGAGAGTCAATTAACGCAGCTTTTTATCGGATTTACTTGATTTTCCCGTAAATTTTTATTATATTTTGTAAAATTTCAAACTCTGCAGCCTGTGCGGTCACTGTACCATGCACGCTGCAGGTAATGCCTTGGCCGTGAAGAAGATATTTGATTATTTCGATACACGTTACAGGGCTGAAACGCTTGGCAGGCCCCTTGATCAGACTGGCCCTGTCATAACTATATCACGCCTGACCGGCTGTGACGGAAGGGAAGTCGCAGCCGAACTGGTGGCACAGCTTAACATCAGGTTTAACACCAACAGGTGGAAGTGGGTTGACAAGGATATCATATACCATGCGGCCCACGAGCTCAGAACTGACACACAACGTATTGAGACATTCTACCAGGGATACGGAATGACTGACATATCGCAGATGATCATGGCTTTCTCCGGTTCGTTCGTGACAGACAGCTCTGTGAAAAAGGCTATCAGGGAGGTAGTGCTTTCAATAGCCCGTGACGGTTATGCCGTGATAATAGGCCGGGGCGGAGTGGCAATAACCAACAATATGGCCAATGCACTTCATGTCAGGCTTGTGGCTCCAATGTACTGGAGGGTACAGAATGTGATGAAGAAGAAGGGCATGATCATTGAAAAAGCAGAGGCATACACTGTGGAGACCGATGAGAAAAGGAATAAGCTGATTACCGATTTCCTTGACAAGAAGCCGCTCTCACTGGATTATCTCTTTGACGTGACCCTGAACAGGAGCAGTTTTAACATTGAACAGATTTCATCCCTGATAATGACGATGTACGAGTCTAAACTTGTGATAAAAAATTGATGATATGCTGTGTTTTTTAAGAGTTTGGGCACAGCAGGCTGGTTGACATGTGAAGAGGGTGAATTAAGGGCCGGTAATCAGTTGATGCCGGCCCTTTTAATTATCTGTGTCTCAGACAGCATATATCGGATATCCTGCTTATATGCTCTGATGTCCGCAGATCAAGAGACTTCATATAGGCATCCCAGTCGTCAATTTTCATCCTCGCCACCCCGGTCTCGATGGCTGCCCTGGCGACGGCTGAGGCAACCCGTGAGATCAGGCGCGGGTCGAGCGGTTTGGGTATAATGTATTCCCTTCCGAACTCAAGCTTCTCCAGGCCGTACGCCTCAAGCACAACCGCCGGGACCGGTTCCTTGGCCAGTGCGGCCAGCGCTTTGGTGGCTGCAAGCTTCATCTCCTCATTGATGGTCCTGGCCCTTACATCAAGCGCACCCCTGAAGATAAACGGGAACCCGAGTACATTGTTTATCTGGTTCGGGTAGTCAGACCTGCCGGTGGCAAAAATCAGATCATCACGCGTTGCCATGGCCTCTTCATAGCTTATCTCCGGGTTGGGATTAGCCATTGCGAAGATAATCGGATGGGGCGCCATGGTGCTGAGCATCTCCCTGGTCAGCATATTGGCAACCGAGAGGCCCAGGAAAAGGTCTGCTCCCTTCACTGCATCTGCAAGTGTGTTCACGTCACGGTCAGTGACCCACTCCTTCTTGTATTTGTTGAGATCTGTCCGCTTTCTTGTTGATCACCCCCTTGCTGTCAACCATGACAACATTCTCCTTCTTTATGCCCAGTGCCACATAGAGGCTGGTGCAGGAGTTGGCCGCTGCGCCGGCCCCGCATACCACAACCTTCATGTCGGGCAGCTTTTTCCCGGTGATCTCAATGGCACTCAGCAGTCCGGCTGCCGAGATGATGGCTGTGCCGTGCTGATCATCATGAAAGACCGGGATGTCAAGCATCTGCCTTGAGCCTTGTCTCCACCTCAAAGCACTCAGGCGCCTTGATGTCCTCAAGATTGATCCCCCCGAAGGTAGGAGCTATCTTTGCACATATCTCTATCAGTTTCTCAGGATCCTTTTCATCAACTTCAATGTCAAAGACATCGACATCGGCAAAAACCTTGAAGAGCAGTCCCTTGCCCTCCATGACGGGCTTGCCGGCGAGAGCCCCGATGTCACCAAGCCCGAGAACAGCCGTGCCGTTTGAAATGACCGCAACAAGATTTCCCTTGGCAGTATACAGATATGCATCTTCCGGGTTCTTCTCTATCTCGAGGCAGGGATATGCTACTCCCGGAGTGTAGGCAAGACTGAGATCTGCCTGTGTGCAGTATGGCTTGGTCGGAATTACTTCAACCTTGCCTTTGCGCCCGCTGCTGTGATAGAGGAGCGCATCTTCCTTTGTGGCTTTTGACATGACGAAAAGTTGTTTGATTGTGAATGGTCAGGGGTTATTGAGGTATTAACTCACGAATTTAGAACATTTCTCAGATTGCTCCTATTAATTTGAGAATAATAAACTGATTTCATTTTGCATTCTTTGGGAAAATAGATATTTTCATTGCCTTAAAATCAGGACTCACAGGAAAGAAACCATGGACACTTCACTTCAGAACATCGCCATTGGCGTGGATATAGGCGGCAGTCACATCACAGCCGTAGCCGTGGACATGGCCAGCCATAAGATCATCAGTGGCTTACGCGCCGAAAGTCCTGTCGATAATAAGGCCGAAGCCGATGAGATACTTACCGTCTGGACTGATACCCTGAAGAGGGTTCTGAGAGGTATTCAGATCTTCAATCTTCGCGGGATAGGTTTCGCCATGCCGGGCCCGTTTGACTACGTTAAAGGTATCTGCCTCATCAGGGGAGTGCCCAAGTACGAAAAACTCTACGGTGTTAATGTGGGCAAGGCTGTCGCCTCAAGGCTCGGACTGCCGTGCGACTGCAGGGTGAGGTTCATGAATGACGCCAGCTCCTTCGCCGTGGGCGAAGCGTGGGCAGGCAAGGCGGCAGGCTACAGGAAGATGATGGCTATTACCCTCGGCACAGGCTTCGGATCAGCTTTCGTTGATGACCGCATTCCTGTTGTTGATGGTGACAGGGTGCCGAAGATGGGATGCGTCTATCACCTTCCGTTCGGAACAGGTATAGCAGATGACTATTTCTCTACCCGGTGGTTCACAGCGAGGTTCCATGACGTAACAGGCAGGGAGGCAGCCGGGGTGAAAGAGGTAGCCATGGAGGCGGTGCACCAGCCTGAAGTGCGGATACTGTTCACCGAATTCGGAGCCAGCCTGGGAGCTTTCCTTGCCCCCTGGCTCACCAGGTTTGAAACTGAGATTCTCATCATCGGAGGCAACATCTCACATGCGTGGGAGCTCTTTGGCCCTTCCTTCGAAAATGAACTGAGAAAGTCCGGATGCAAGACTGCAGTGGCAATATCTGAGTTAAAGGAGGATGCTGCCCTGCTCGGCAGTGCCTACCTGCTTGATGAAGGATTCTGGAAGGCCGTGCAGCCGGCCCTGCCCCTGATGTAAGACTAAATAACAATCCTGATATGAATGAGAAAAAAATCGAGATGAGACTGGTGGTACCGGTGCTTCTCTCCTTCTTCGTTATGAGCTTTGTCGACCTCGTGGGGATTGGCAAGGACCGTGTGGCAGGCGACCTCGGCCTGAGTGATTTCATTCTCGGCCTGATACCCTTTGCCGCTTTCATCTGGTTCTTCCTGCTCTCAGTGCCCGTGGGAATCATCCAGGCACGGGTAGGGAAGAAGGTGATGCTCAACATCGGGATGGCCATCACCGGCATCGGGCTCTTCATACCTTATTTCTTCTACAGCTTTGCAACGGTAATTGCCGGCTTTGCATTGCTTGGCATAGGCAACACCATCGTGCAGGTCTCCGCCAATCCTCTGCTTGTAGACGTTGTGCCGGGGAGAAGAGCCTCAAGCTTTCTCAGTTTCTCGCAGTTCATCAAGGCGATAGGATCAATGATTGCCGCGCCGCTTGCGGCGTTGTTCGCCAGCCGGTTCGGCGACTGGAAGCTGCTTTTCCTCGTTTATGGCATCATCTCCTTCCTTAGCGTTCTATGGCTCAGCACGGTGAAGGTGGAAGAGACAGCCGTGACAGGACCCAAAGCCTCAATGTCATCAGCCTTCAAACTGCTGGGTAACGGTTATATCCTGATGATGGTGCTCTCCATTTTTCTCGTCGTGGGCATCGACGTGGGGTTCAACTATTTTTCCGGCAAATACCTTGCCGCCAGGTTCGGCATCGATGAGGTGGCAGCCCAGTCAGGCCGCAGCATCTATTTCCTGGGACGCATGCTGGGAACATTTGCAGGAGCGCTGATCCTGACAAGACTCGCATCAACAAAAGGGCTGCTCTACAGCGCCATACTGTCAATCATCTCCATCTTTCTGATCCTGGTCATCCCGTCTAAAGCTGCAGCATGGGGACTGGTGTTCATCATTGGCCTGGGAGTAGCCAACATCTTCCCCCTGGTCTTCTCACTTACGGTGCAGAGATACCCCGAAAGAAGCAATGAGATATCAGGGCTCATGATGATGGCAATATCGGGCGGGGCGCTGATTCCGCCGCTGATGGGACTGGTGAGCGACGCATTGGGAGTGGTGCCCGGAATGGCCGTGTTGCTGCTCTGTGCACTCTACCTGCTGATAGTTGCGTGGATCATCATCAGGAAAAAGATGGTTACTATCTGACATGCCGGACCGGAAGGGTCCTGATGGTACTCCGGGAAGGTAACCACATAATACGGTAACATAATGAAAGATAAACTGACAGTTCTTCCGTTTTTGCTACTCGTGCTCTGGTCGTGCACCAGGCAGGAGGCTGTGAAGCCGAATATCATCTTCATCATGGCCGATGACCATGCCTACCAGGCTGTTGGAGCCTATGGCAGCGAGATCAACAAGACCCCCAACCTCGACCGCATCGCTGATGAGGGTATCGTCTTCCGCAACAGTTTTGTATGCAACTCCATCTGTGCACCGAGCAGGGCGGCGCTGCTCACCGGAAAGCACAGCCACGCCAGCGGCCACCTCGATAACAGGCACAGGTTTGACAGCTCCCAGGTAACTTTCCCGAAGCTACTGCAGGGGGCAGGATACCAGACTGCCCTGATAGGGAAATGGCATCTCAAGAGCGAGCCCACCGGTTTTGACTACTGGAATATCCTTCCGGGCCAGGGGAGTTACTACAACCCTGACTTCATTGAGATGGGACGGACATACAGGGAGACGGGGTATGCCACCACCATCATAACCGACATGGCTATTGACTGGCTCGGGAAGAGAGATCCGGGCAAGCCCTTCTGCCTGCTGGTGCACCATAAGGCACCCCACCGCAACTGGATGCCTGACACCGTTGACTTCGGTCTTTATGACGGAACACGATTCCCGGTGCCGGCAAATTTCTTTGATGATTACCAGGGGAGACAGGCTGCAGCTGAGCAGGAGATGAGTATCATGAAAGACATGCGGATGGCTTCCGACCTCAAGATCACAGGCACAGACGGCGATTCCCTTTCTCAGTCTGAAAAAGACTACCTGTGGTACCTTAACCGCCGGCTTACCCCCGAACAGCGCACGGCATGGCTCAGGGAGTACGACAGCATCAGCAGGGCATATAATGAGAACCCGCTCTCAGGTGATTCTCTGGCAGTGTACAAACTGAACAGGTATCTGACCGATTACCTCAGGACAATACAATCTGTTGACCGGAATACAGGAAGGTTGCTTGACTACCTTGGTTCATCCGGATTGCTGGAGAATACCCTGGTGGTATATACCTCCGACCAGGGATTCTACCTTGGGGAGCATGGTTGGTTTGATAAGCGCTTTATGTACGAAGAGTCGTTCAGGACCCCTCTCATGATGCGCTTGCCGGAGTCATTCACCGCTCACGGAGACATAGAACAGATGGTACAGAACATTGACTTTGCACCCACATTCCTCGAGCTGGCCGGCGTAGAGCCTCCGGAAGACATGCAGGGGGTCTCGCTGGTACCGCTGCTTAAGGGATTAAAACCGAAAAAATGGCGTGATGCATTATATTACCATTATTATGAATATCCGGCCGAGCATGCGGTAAAGAGACATTACGGGATTAGAACCGACAGGTACAAGCTCATTCATTTTTATAATGACATTGACAAATGGGAGCTTTATGATCTAAGCAAGGATCCGCATGAGATGAATAACCTTATTGATGACCCGTCATACGACAAGGTAGAAAAGGATCTCAGAGAAAGACTGGAGGAACTGCGGAGACAATATAACGTTTCAGGAGTTGAGTAACAGCCCGCGTGCGCCATCCTTTATTTTGCCAGCTCGCACATTATTGACATCGCTTCAATGGCCTGGCTTTTCTTATAGAATTCCGTTACCTTTTCCCTGGATTCGGCCGGATAACTGCCGGCCGGGATGATAACATCCCTTATAATACAAAGGCTGGATCCGTCCGAACTGAAAGATTGCCTGTATCTTCCGATTTCATTTGAAAATTCCTTTGTCTGGTCCTGAGTGGTAATCATGTATCCGTCGGGGATTTTGATTATAACTGTATCACTGCATGCTGTATGCTCGTAGAAAAAAATGTCAGCCTTTCTGTCAGCTTCTATTTTAGGCACTGTACGAAATAACCTCCAGGGAACTGCCGGAATTATCAGCCTCTTTCCTGCGACGGTGCCGTATTTGCTTAGGTTCCCATCGATGGTGGTTGTCAGTTTTGCCAGCTTGTCTGTATCCGTTGTGATTGCAAACGACTTAATTTCATGGTTTCTTAGCGGAAGATCGCGGTACAGATATTTCAGTGCATCGTTCCGGGGGATATACTTAATGTAAAGCCTGTCCTCAAAGTAGTGACCTGTTGACTCCTCGATGATTTTGTATGCAGAACTTCCGTCAGGGCGGATCTCCAGCTCATATTTTGCCACCCGGCAGCTGTTGGAAGAATCTGCCCTTGGAGTGTTCACAAGGATACCGCCCTTTTCGGTCACCAGCAGCGCTTTCCTGTTACTGTTTGAATAACCCGGGTAGCCGGCATTGTAATAGGGATTGGTACATTCCAGCCATATTGTGTCATTCCCGTCAGGAACGCACAGTATTACATGGTTAGTCTGAAGAAATGTGTATTCATCATGCTCTATTCTTTTCCTGCCGTTCCCGATTTCGGCGTAGTATGATTTGATGCCGACGGAGGAAAGAAGTGCTTTCATGTAGTTGGAGAGTCCCTTACAATCACCGTATCCATATTGCGAGACCTTGTCGGCAGGAGCAGGTTGGATACCACCGATGCCGTATGCAACAGCAACATAACGGGTATTTTCCTGCATGAATCTGTATACTCTGCTCACCTTCTCTCTTGTTCCTGCTGCGTCAGCCGTCAGAGCAGCCATCCGTTCTTTTGTCCCGGGATTCAAATCCCCCCTGTCCACGATCAGCCCTGACACCCATAAGCCGTAACTTTTTGCGTCAGCAACCTCTCCGTAATAGCCGTCAAAGGAAAATTTCTCAGGCATTACCATCATGAAGGGGAGGAAGGTTTCCATAGGGGGTATGAAATTATTAATTTCTATTGCTGCGAAATCACCTATGCTCCACGAGATAAGAGACCGGTTCCCGTCAAGTTTATGCATCACGGGTTTGCCGGGAATGTTAAAACTCTTATACCTGATCTTATAGTCCTCAGGATAAATAATCGTATAGGAGGCAGTGTCACATGACAGTCCGGTGTTGTCAATTGGCGCCCAGGTATCAAACGCAATTAATCCTGAATTTGCGACAGTCACCTCATATTCAAGAGTATAAGGGTAGTCCTGAATTGCGGGTTCATAATAACAGACCCTGTCATCGGCTGCAAAGACAAAATCAGGATAGGAAGGAACGTTTTTAAGGTCTGACTGCTTGATTTTATCAATGATGGTACCGTCAGCCTTTGAAACAGTTCCGTTGAATGAAGTTATTTTACTATGGTTGTCAACGGAAGTCCTGACACTGCCATAGTTCCTCCCGCTCTGGTTTAGCACTGTAGCTTTGTAGTTTGTTGTTTTGCGGATATCTGTGGGCGATTTTACCTCGTAGGTGATATGGTATTTATTAATTACAGCATTGGCATTGACAGTAAGTGAGTCATTGGAACTGTTAACGGTATTTCGGCTGAGAGCCGGGAATGCTGCAAAGGCCAGTAAGACCATTATCCGGATTCTCATTCTGCCGATCTTTGAAGTACCACACTCTCGTTCTGACTTGCAACAACGACCCGGTAGAATTCCTTCAGCTTTTCATAGTCATCAGGAATGAATAACATCTTGTTCCTTTGAAAATTGTATTCAGCAACTATTTCATTTTCCCCGGCCGTTATCTTGAATCCATAAACTGCCGCACCGCCAGGCATCACATATGTCTTGTTGGGAGGAAGACTTTCCACGATGTAACCTTCAGGTATTTTGGTTTTTACAACCACTTTCTCGATATATGGGTAATCGAATTCCACGGGATATTCCCTTTTCTTTAGTTTAAACGGGTTTTCACTCATCGCTTCGCTGAATAACGGAAGGAATATATATAGATCACTCTGCAAGTAGTTCTTGTCAAGCTCCAGGTCAAACATTTGCCTGAATGGCTGGTCAAGCTGTTCCAGGTTTTCCAGGTCAGAGGTTTTGACGGTAAATCCGTTTTCAGGATTATTGATGCTCTCAATGTATTTCGAGAAACCTCCTTCATCACGAATGCGGTCACGCTGACGATAACCCCCGATGTCCTCATATGTTTCTACCACTTTCGCCAGTGCGGTTCCATTCTCTCCGAACTCCACATCCCATGTTGCAGCTCTTTTATATGAGTTTATCGGATTTGTCAGTTCAATCCACCCTGTTTCAGTCTTATCAATGATCCTCCCCTTATCATTCAGGCAGATAGGGTCAAGAAGATTCATTGTCAGATACTTGTCGGAAGCATCCATCAATATTTTGCTTCCGTTGACCTCAGCCAGGCAGATAACATAATTGAAATCTTCTATTGAAGGATACACCGGTTGGATTATTCCGTTGCGCCTGGTGCTCAATATTACCGGCCAGGCCTTCATTCCGGCTTCTCTTAACAGCGCAGTTAATAGCAGGTTTATACTCTGGACATCTCCCTCGCCCTTCTTGAAAACATCACGCAGATTATCTTCGCAAAAAATGCCGATTTGATTGTTGCATGTGATCTTGTCCCTTATAGCTTCAAAGCAAGATTTTGCCAACGCTGACTGATCAGATGATTTGGATTTAAGCTCACTGGCCAGATCTCCCAGAAACCCGGTACCTTTTAATTGTTGACCGAAATTGGACTCACCAAGCAGCAGGTCAGTCATCGCTTCCCATGAAGTGTTGAAATTTTTCTGGGGAGAATTCGGGAACTTGGTATAGGCAAGCTCGAACCTGACACTTGAAAGATAATTGTCAGGTGTGGTAAGATATGATTCAACCGGGAAAGCCGGAACTCTTTCCATACTGTATTCCTCCGTCATTTGCTGGTAAGTGATATTACTCTCACTTCTTGACCTTCCGGAAAAATCTTGTTCAACCACACTTATCGGGACTGTAACCAGATCGGTTGAAAAACGGGGATCCAGTGTGTGGTATCCTTTTATAATCCTGTTGTAATTATAATACTCCATCCTTTTAATAACAAGAATGTTCTTTTCAACAGGGATGGTGAACTGCAACGGATACGGCCCCAGGGAATAGAAACTCTGCGAGGCTATGCTTATCTCATACTCAATTACAGAACCCTTTTTAACCTGTGGCATACTTATCTTAACCCGCTCCCTTGTAGGACTTATTTCTTCATAAATGATCTGGCTGCGTTCAAGCTTGACCTTTTCTGTCTTGTTCCCTTCAATATTATATGTAAAACCTTTAACAGATTCGATTTTTTCAGTTTTTGTATTCAGTACAATGGAAATGTTCCCCCAATCGGTGGCTTCATTGTCAAGGATCTTTATTGCCCTGTGAATGTGAATTTTATTACGATAATCCGGTCCTTCAATCATTTTGCCGTAGCTATCATAAGTTGCAGATTTCTTATGGTATTCGGCAATGCATGACTGCTCATTGAAGATAAAAAAAGCCTGGGCAGCGGAGTCGAACGGACACTTTTCCATTGTGAGGTAGACAGGATCAATACGGTCAAACCTGATATAATCCTGTGATTTCAGAGGAACAAATGCCAATAAGGTCAAAACGGACACCAGAAGATGTTTTGTCATGGTCAGAAATTTAGGTTAACAGTAGGCAGACTAAAGATGTGAATAAGATCTCAGATTTCAAATTTTATACGGGTCAAAATCTGAGTTGTTACTAAATTAGTCTTAAAATCCCGGATTTTCACTGTTTTTGTTTAGGGAAGGGATGAACCTATTTCCCCGTCCACCATCTATAAACCCTTCTTCCGTGTTTAGTTACCTGTTCATTTTATTCCCAGGCATGTACTTGATGGCCTCAGGAAATATAATGTCATCGGAGAAGAACAGGATCTCTTAAATTTAAAGGCCTCAGGAAATCTTACTGGTCAGAAGGTAGAAGGTGTTTGCAGCGCTTTTCTCTTTTCCCTCCGGCGCTCCGTTTAGCCAAATTCTTTATATTTACGGACAATCAATTTCAAATCACCAGAGCTATGAAAAAAACAGGCAGACGCGGGTTCATAATCAGAAGTACGGCAGCAGGCCTCGGCCTGACGATAATTCCCCGCCATGTCCTGGGCGGAAGCGGATACCTGCCTCCCAGTGACCAGCTTACCAAGGGGATTATCGGAGTCGGTGGCATGGGGCTTGGCCACTTTGGTTACGAGAATACCCGCCTGCTCGCAGTCTGCGACGTCGACTCCGGGCATCTGAAGAAAGCTCTTGACAGGGCCGGCAGGGGAGTGACGGGATACCGTGACTTCAGGGAGCTGATTGCCAGACCTGACATCGATATTGTACATATTGCCACACCTCCTCACTGGCACGGCATAATTGCTAAAATGGCCGCAGAGGCAGGCAAGGACATATGGTGCGAGAAACCCATGACAAGAACAATTGGTGAGGGCAAAAGGCTTGTCGAGGCCGTTAAAGCCAACGGCAGGATGTTCAGACTCAACACCTGGTTCAGGTTCAGCGGCCAGTTCTATGGCCTGGGCACTACCGTCAAGCCTCTCAAGAAGATTGTCAGCAGCGGTGTGCTGGGGTGGCCACTGAAGGTGACTATAAGCGGTATCACCGGCTACGACTGGAAGTTTTACTGGAGCGGATTGACCGATCTGGCTCCCGAACCGGTTCCGGCAGGCCTCGATTATGACTTCTGGCTCGGCCCGGCCCCACGGAAACCCTATAACAAGCTCAGGGTGCATGAGAACTTCAGGGGATACTGGGATTATGACGGGGGAGGCCTCGGCGACATGGGACAACATTACATTGACCCGGTTCAGTACCTCCTTGGAAAGGATGATACCAGTCCGGTTTCAGTGGAGATCGACGCCCCGCAGCAGCATTATGATGCAGTAGGGTCATGGCGAAGGATAACCTATACCTATGACGATGGCTGCCAGATTATCCTCGACGGTGAGAACCGCGACACGGAGGCAGCATATATTGAAGGCCCGGAAGGAAAGATTTTCAAGGGATTCGTGTCAGATATACCAAACCTTGAGGCGCTTGTCAATGACCTCCCTGATCCCGAGCCACAGATTGGACAGTTTTCGGAATCAGTCAGGACCAGGAAACCGTTTGCGCTCAATGAGTCCAACGGACACAGGTCATGTACCATAGTAAATATGGGCGTGGTTGCGTTGCGCCTGGGCAGGGATCTGAAGTTCGATCCCGTCAAACAGCTGTTCATAGACGACGACGCGGCTAACGCCCTGATCGATCAGCCTATGAGAGGCGAATGGCATATGTAAGAAACAGGAAACAGTAAAAATCATGAACAGACTCAGAACAATTTTGACACTCTCGGCACTGCTGCTTTTTCATGCAGTCGCAGGTTCACAGGATGTAAGGACGCTTGAGACCAGGGTAGCCGACCTGCTGGCCAGGTTGCCGGCAGACAGCAGGGAGCTTACCGTTCGCCTGATGGAGGAGATGTACTCCCTGGGCGATGAAGGAACAGCTCTCATCTGCGGACAGGTGATTCCCGCCGGCACCGGTGATGACACCAGAGCCCGCTTTGCAGTCGCGTCACTTACCGCCCACCTTTCCGGTGACAGGGATGAGGTCAGGAAGAACGCCTGGGAGAGGCAGTGCATAAGGTTTATGAAGGCAGCAGCTGACAGTGAGGTCAGGACTTTCTTCATGAGGCAGCTGAACCTGATAGGCTCTGAGGCGGCCGTTGAGGCGCTGAAAGATTTTGCCGGCAGTGATAATTCATGCGATGACGCTGTCATGGCACTGCAGTCGATTGGCAGTGAGGCAGCACTGGATCTCATTGCTTCAGTCCTGAGGAAGGGCACCTCGCCCTGCGCCGCTCAGATGATGATTGCACTTGCAGAACACCGTTACGCCGGAGCACTCGACAGTTATATTTACTGGAACGGGAAGGGCACGGATGCAGAACGGGCTGCCGCACTTTATGCCCTGGCATCAACAGGCGGAGACAGGGCAGGGCAGATCATCATGCAGGCTGCGGAGGAGGCATCATATCAGTGGAATCCGGTCGGAGCAGTGAATTCATTGCTGCTCTATGCCCGGAATGAAGGCCTTGACGGTGATGTCAAATCGATGGACAGGATTACTGACCTGGTCATCTCCAAAAGCACTTCACCTGCATCGGCAGGGCAGCGTCTTGCTGCCATGAGCGTGAAGACCGCAGTAAAAGGCAGCGAAGCCCTGAATATGCTCCTTGAGGCTGCCAATGATCCGGATGTTGCGATACGCAGCGGGGCGTTGCGACTCTCAGCAGCAATACCGGGCAGCGAGGTGACAAAGAAATGGATAAGCAGATATGCAAAGGCCCGTCCCGAAGCCAAACCCGAGATTCTGTTCATGCTGGGTGAGCGCGGTGATGACCTTGCCGTGCCATTGATGCTGAAGGCACTCAATGACCCTTCACAGGAGATAGCCGGTGAAGCTGTCACGGCCCTGGCCAGGCTTCAGGGAAAGAAGGCGGTCGATCCGCTGCTGGCATGGATACTCAGGTATGACAATGAGGAGGGCCATCGCGCCGCTGCCAACGCACTGACAACGATACTTGACAGCACAAGCATGGCAAGGGTGGCCGAAAACCTGCAAGCCTCCTCAGGACACGCCACAGTAACACTGATATGGCTGCTCTCATGGTCGGGCGACAATAATTATTTTAAGACGGTTTATCCTTATACCGCGTCCGGGGACATGGCCGTGCGTGCCGCCGCCCTGACCTCCCTCGCTTCCCTGACCTCATGGGACAACCAGCCGCAGATCATCTCACTGCTCGGGCAGACCCGCGAGAAGGCTGAGATAACCGTTCTGCAGGGAGCCCTGCTGAGCGCTGCTATGCGCAATGACAACCCCGCCGGAAGATCCGAGATGATACTTGAGGCCCTTGACAAGAGCACCGACAAGCTGAGGCTGATTCCACTGCTGGCCCGTACCGGTGGGGCAGAGGCACTTAAGAGGGTGGCCTGGGAGTTCGAGAACGGAAACGCTGAGACACGCGATGTGTGCTTTGATGCGCTGGCACACTGGTCAGACCATACAGCTGCTTCAGCCCTTCTTGATATCAGTGCCTCAGGTAACAAGACCTTCGGCAGGCCGGCATTCGATGCCTACCTGCGCACGGTTGCTCTCTCCTCCCTGACTCCAGAGCGCAAGCTCCTGCTGATAAAGGATATAGCCCCGTATGCGATGGCACCCGACGCAAAGGTTGAGATGATCTCCCTGGCCTCTGCCCTGAAGATCCGCCAGGCAGAATTTTTCATATCCGGATACCTCTCCGATACTTCTGAAGAGGTTATGATAGCCGCCGGTGAGGCAATCGCTTCAATGAAGCTGACTGCTGATGAAGTGTTTGAATCGATGTTCAACGGAAAGGATCTGACAGGCTGGAAAGGACTGGTCGGGAATCCTGTAACAAGGGCAGCGATGAAACCCGGGGAACTGGCTGCCAGGCAGAAGGAGGCTGACCTGAAAATGCTCAATAACTGGAGTGTCAGGGATGGCATGGTATGGTTCAGCGGAAAGGGAGACAACATATGCAGCGTGAAGGATTACGGTGATTTCGAGATGTACGTCGACTGGCGCATTACAAAGGATGGCGACAGCGGTATCTACCTCCGCGGTTCCCCACAGGTGCAGATATGGGATACATCTCGCACTGACGCGGGCGCCCAGGTAGGGTCCGGCGGACTTTACAATAACCAGAAAAACCCCTCGGCACCGCTGAAAGTGGCTGATAACCCGGTCGGGGAATGGAATACCTTCCGTATCATGATGACCGGCGACAGGGTCTCTGTATGGCTCAACGGTGAACTGGTGACTGATGATGTTATCATGGAGAACTACTGGGACAGGAGTATCCCCATATTTGAGAAGGGCGCCGTGGAGCTTCAGGCTCATGGAACTAATCTGAATTTCAGGGATATATTTATACGTGAGATAAAGTCTGCCGAATATCAGCTTACCCCAAGGGAGAAGGAAGAGGGATATGTGTCACTGTTCAACGGCCGCAATCTTGACGGATGGGTGGGAAACAAGATCTCATACACCGTCGAAGATGGAATGATTGTCATTAAGCCTGGCGATGACAGTGGCGGAAACCTGTACACCGCGAAGGAGTACTCGGATTTTATCTTCCGGTTTGAGTTCCAGCTTACTCCCGGTGCCAATAACGGACTGGGCATCAGGACCCCCATGGAAGGTGATGCTGCCTATGCCGGAATGGAACTGCAGATACTTGATAACACCGCAGCAATTTACGCCGATCTCGAGCCATACCAGTACCATGGCTCCGTCTACGGTGTAATACCCGCCAGGAGAGGATTCCTGAGACCGGTAGGCGAATGGAACTACCAGGAGGTGACCGCCCGGGGCACTAAAATTAAGATAGTACTTAACGGTACGGTCATAGTTGACGGCGATATCGCGGAGGCATCAGCGAACGGAGCCATTGACGGAAAGGATCATCCGGGGCTGCGGAACAGCAAGGGATATATCGGCTTCCTGGGCCATGGTTCACTGGTAAGGTTCCGGAACATCAGGATAAAGGAGCTGTAAACTATTAATCATAGTTTACTGGCGGGTTATCAACGATTTATCAACACAGGTCAAATTGAGGGTTCCTTTTCTTTGAGGGAAGGATAAAAAGAACCATTTTTGGCGGTCTAATATATTAAAAGACGTCTTACTGCGTTGATAATCTAATTGGGAGGAAGGAACTGCAACAACAATGAAGATACTGATCTGTGAAGACAACCAACTTGCGCTGAAAGCTATATCAGTAGTCCTTGAAAGGGAGGGATTTGACCCGGTGACCGTGAATGACGGCATCAAGGCAATAGAGGTGCTCCGCAAGACCGATTTCGATGTTGTTGTTGTTGACATTCACCTTCCTTACCACAGTGGCCTGGAGGTGATCAGGTTCCTGCGGACGGAACTGAAGAAACAGACTCCCGTGCTGATCGTCTCCGCATTCAGTGACCCCCAGGTGCAGCGCCAGGCAGGTGAGATGAAGGTCAGCGGTTATATAACAAAACCATTTGATCCGCAGGACCTGATAAGAAAGATCAGGGCTGCGGTAACCGTAATATAAGGTATGCATCACAGCAGGTACAGATCATTTCTTGTTTCACTGGTGATAGCGGTCCTGACCGCCGGAGCCCTCTTTTCCCAGGAGGTCACCAACCCTGAGGCGGAGTATGCAAGGATCAGGTCGCTTGCTCTGACAGACAATTATATCGAAGCTGAGCCTGCTGCCCGTGAACTCGTCAGGCTATACCCTGATTATGGCGATGCACGAGTGCTGCTGGGAAGGATTCTTGCCTGGCAGGGGCGGTATGACGAAGGAGCTGCCGTGATAGACACGCTGCTTGCAGCAGACCCTGACAACAGCGATGCGCTTGAAGCCGCACGCGATATAAGGAGGTGGTCACGTGACCGGTCACAGCAGGTTACCCCTCCAACCGACCTGAGAGCCGGATGGATGTTCGACACCTTCAGCGAGCCTTACGAACGCTTCTGGCAGGTATTCACCCTGGGAGCCGGACATCGCTTTTCATGGGGACAGGCAGTGGCTTCAGTGAACTACGGGCATATAAGCCTGGGGGAACCGGCCAACACAACCGGCGATGATATACAGTTCGCTGCCGAAGCCTGGCCCGAACTTACAAAAACCAATTACGCTTACGTTGCCTACGCCTACAGCCCCGGAACCTGGTTCCCCAGGCACAGGGCAGCCCTTGAAGTGTGGCAGACAATGCCCAAAGGATGGGCGGTTTCAATGGGAGGCAATTATTACTACTTTGACCATAGCATATTCATCGGTACACTATCCCTTGAAAAATACACAGGTAACTGGTGGTTCTCAGGCAGGGGATATTTTTACTTAAAGGATATCGGGATGACAACTTCGTTCTTCCTCACCGCAAGAAGATACCTCGGCACAACCGATTACCTTCAGATGACCCTCGGAGCCGGCACCGCGCCGGATGAGCCTTATGACATACTCACCGACCTTGAAAGGCAGAAGGCCGCAAGCGTCAGGCTGACATACTTCAACCAGATAAACTCATACTGGTCCGTAAGGATCGGGGCAGGATATTCCTATGAAAAGTACAATGAATCAGACTTCCGCAACAGGTTTGAAGGCAATGTCGGAGTAATAAGGGGAATAGGGAAAGTAAGATGAAGATGACACTGTCCATATTGCTGGCCATTGCCCTTTGCCTGATACCCCTGTACGGTAATAATCAGACTGATACCCCCGGCATAGATGCCGGTTCCTTATATGACGATAAGTCGGAGATGCCGGTGACAGTACTCTCTTCTTTCCCTTCCGAGCTGACTGTTGACGGACTGGTCTCACTGGCACGCGGCAACTATGTCATTCAGATGGGAGCCTTCAGCCGGCGTGCCAACGCGGCATCGCTACAGCACAGGCTTGAGCAGATGCTTGGCCTTGCTGTTGATGTGATAGAGGAGGGGAATATGTTTAAGGTCTTTATCAACAGCTCCCTGAGGGGGAGCGCCCCCTGTCTGTATATACCGGTATCATTCACTGAACCGGCCCGGGAGCCTGTATCAACGGCCGTATCGGATGATAACCCGGAATCACAGGTTCCTGTTGAGCCCGCTGAGGTGGTGCAGGACACAGTCGCGGTGATTCCGGCGGCAGCACCTGCCCCTCCGGAGGCTGCGGCTGCAGAAGAGATTGAACCGGTAACAGCCGGCACGGAGATAGATACGATAACATCCGACACGGAGATTGAACCGGTAAAGCGCAGTTTCAGGAATATGTTCTTCCTCCAAGGAGACAACCCATGGCTGAACCGGTATAGTTACTTCGGGAAATCGGTGGCACTGGTGAATGCCCTGATATTTACCATTATAGGTTCTTTTATTTCAATGATTATCCTTCTGGTGTTCATCCTTCTCAACAGGAACAGGATGGAGAAGGAGGCCAGGCTGAGACAGTACCTTCTCGAACAGTACCAGTCGCTGATAATAGATTACCTCTTCGGGAATACCGGATCGGATGCGTTCAGGAAGATAGCCTCCGACGATTACCGTCGGCAGGTGCTCATTGATGAGATGATAGACGTCAGTGTGAACCTCAAGGGTGACTCTGAGGAGAAGCTAAAGAAGCTTTACATGGAACTCAGCCTTGATGCGGACTCCCTGGCAAGGGCCCGGAGCCGCAAGTGGCACAAGAAGATCAAGGGCTTCAGGGAGCTCGCCTTCATGGGCATCAGGGACGGTAACGAGGAGATGAACAGAGTGCTCAACTCCAGGAATGAGATACTGAGGATGGAGGCCCAGATAGCTCTGGTGCATCTGAGTGACGAGAACCACTTCGACTTCCTTTCTCAAATGAAGAAACCATTCTCACTGTGGGAGCAGATCACTCTCCATGACCTTATTATCCAACATGAGATACCTGTTCCGAATTTCCAGAAATGGCTCAGCTCACCTAACCCGACAGTGGTGATGTTTGCCCTGCGGATGATCAGGGAGTTCAAACAGAAGGAAGCCGAACCGGAGATAAGAAAAGCTCTCCTTCACCGCGACCAGCGCGTCAGCCAGCTGGCTGTCGAGGTGGCCGGTGACCTCGACCTCAGATCCACGCTGGAGACCATGAAGCGTATGTACAAGTTCCAGGAATATAACAACTGTCTTGAGATTGTGAAATCTATGGGTAAGATGCCCGAACAGTCGATGCTGGGATTTCTGAAGCTGGTGCTTGACAAGGAAGATGACGTGCAGCTGCAGATCGAAGCAGTCAAAGCCATCGAGAATCTGGGTGAGATCGGGGTACAGGCTCTTGTCAAGGTTATGAAATCGGAGTATAAAAACTACAATATTATAGTCAGGCACGTGCTTGACCGCAGGATATACTGAATACCATGGGATTTATCTTTGCACATCTGATATTCTACCTGACCCTGATTCTCTTCGGGTCTTACCTGCTGCTCGGCATCCACTCCGCGCTTGCACTCAGGAAATACCTGCGCAAGAACAGTTATGTCAACTACAACTCCCTGGTGCTCTCTCCGCTGAGCCCGCGGATCACCATCATTGCTCCCGCCTTCAATGAGAGCAAGACCATAATAGACAACATCCGTACACTGCTCTCACTCTACTACAATAACTTCGAGGTGATCATCGTCAATGACGGTTCAACCGACAATTCATTTGAAAAAATCAGGGAGGCCTACGAGCTTGTCAGGGTCAACTATTATTTTGACTATCGCATACCGTGCGAAAGGATCAGGGGTGTCTACAAGTCGAAAGACCCGGCATACAACAGGCTTACCGTCATCGACAAGAACAACGGGGGCAAGGCTGACTCTCTCAATGCCGGCATAAACATCAGCCGCAGCAACCTCATCGTGACCATTGATGCCGATTCAATTATTGAGGCAGACTCCATACTGAAGCTGGTCAAACCCTTCCTTGAAGAGAAGGACAAAAAGGTCATAGGCACAGGCGGGGTCATCCGCATCGTCAACTCATGCGATGTTGAACGCGGACATATCCGCCAGATAAACCTCCCGAAACAATTTCTCCCCCGTCTCCAGGTACTCGACTATACGCGCGCATTCCTCCTGGGCCGCATGGCATGGAGTCACCTTGACGGGCTTATGCTCATCTCGGGTGCCATGGGCATGTTCGACAGGGAAACAGTGATCAAGGCCGGAGGTTACGACGTCAAGACCGTTGGCGAGGACATGGAGCTGGTGCTCAGGATGAGGCGCTACATGGCAGAACACAAGGAGAACTACGAGGTTACATATATACCTGATCCGCTGTGCTGGACCGAGGTGCCATCGGATCTCAAATCGATGCGCAAGCAGAGGACCAGGTGGACCAGGGGCCTGATAGAGTCGCTCTGGTCGCACCGCAAGATGATGCTGAACAGCCATTACGGCCGGCTCGGCCTGCTTGGTTATCCGTACTGGCTCATATTCGAGTGGGCTGCACCTCTGATAGCGTTCCTCGGAATGATCTATACCGTTTATCTCACTGTTACGGGTGCTCTGAACCTTCCTTTCTTCCTGCTTCTCTTCCTGTTTGTCTATAGCTTTGCGGTAAGCCTTACCACATGGGCTATTCTCTTTGAGGAGATAACCTTCCATAAGTACCGGAGGAAGCGGGATGTGCTGAGACTTATCGGTACCGCCATGCTCGAGCCCTTCTTTTACCCGGTCCATACATACTTCGCCGTCAGGGGCAACCTTGAGGCCTTACGCGGCAAGAAGGGGTGGGGCAAGGCCGAGAGAAGCGGGTTCCAGGGTAAGAAAACGAAGAAGCCGACCGCCTGACCTGATCAGGAGGGTGTGCCCTGCGGCCTGACCTGTTCATGTGGGCATATCCAACGGCCTGACCTAATCAATGTAATCAGGGATGCTCCTTAAACCCTCTTCAATCACATGAAGCGAGGCTTTCTCCCTTTCTGCAGTGGGAGGTACGATCAGCCATTTCGGCCAGCTGTACCTGTTGACGGTGTTTGTTACAGTTCCTTTATGATGCACTGACACGGCTATGCCGTCAGACTCCGTGGTGATAATCTCGAAGTTATAGCCCCCGTCATAGGATATTGCCCCGTCATTGACCCTCATCTGAGTGGGGTCATTGAAATGGAGCATGGTCCACGGCAGCCTGATTTCTACCTGCCTGCCGTTCCATGCCACGGCAGCCCTGTTGCCGTAGCTGAATGAAGCTGCGTGCTCGAGGGGTACCTTGCCGATATCATGGTAGGTAAGCTCAAAACCGTCATTGATCCACCTCATCACATTCCACGGTGCACCGTCGGTGGAGGTGCTCCTGTACTTCTGCAACGCCGGATTGGTGAGGTTGTAGCGTACAGTCAGTCCGTTCATGTCATACGCCTGCGTCACATGATGCAGTGCCGTATCATCATCAAGACCGAAGGTAAGAAGGAACTCAGCCCTGTTGGCCATGATGGCACCGCCCGGGAGAGTTGACTCACCGGTGTTGCCGAGGTAGGTGTCGAAGGCAACCATAAACTCATCTGCGGGGGTGAGGTCTGTCGCAGTGTTGATCTCAAGGTACAGGAAGCCTTCATCATGCGTTGCTCTCACGGAACTCACCGGACCCGCCGGAGCATCGGTGCTGTATGACACAAATCCCGGAACATCCCTCTGGTCAAAGCTGATAAGCCCGAAGCACTGCTCGGGGGAGGTCTCGTTATGCCACAGCTGACGTGTGGGTATGATCTCTGAGCCGCCCGCAAGCCCGTATGCCTCAAGGTAAAGCACTATCCACGTCCTCTTGAACCATTCATCCATCCACGCAAACATGAATCCTCCGGCACACCCCGCGTCGATCATATTGTTAAGCATTCGCATGTTCTTCTCTCCCTGTTGCGTCTCAGAGTAGCCTCCATGATGCATTTCACTGAACGACTGATGGGCGCTGCCCCAGCTCGATGGGACACCAAACTCTGCTATCAGCAGCGGCATGCTGCCGTAGTGTCCCTTCATGTCACTGAGGTAACCCAGGTAGCTGTTAGGCCCTTCGCTGTCACTGTAGCCCAGATAGGAGGGCTGCTGACTTATGAAGTTCGGATAGTAGGGATAGGCATGATAACTGGCGAACAGCCCCGGAGGAGTGCCGGCCCCGCTGATCTTTGTGATGTCGAATGAAGCCACATCCTCATCGGTGTAGATCTCCGTAGGATGGACAAGAGGGTCAAGGGTGGGCCAGCTCGAAAAGCTGACAGGTCTGCTGACGGAGTATTCCGACTCCTCAAACACTACCACCCTGTCAAGCATCTCTGTAACAAATACTTCAGAGGCAGTGCCGCCTGAAATGCTGAAATGGGAACCTGTGTATGAGGTTGTGCCGGGATGATATTTGTTCGTTGTGTCAACCTCCTGGGGCGCTACCTCCCTGCCAATGATGTATCCCGCAGTCCAGCGCGAGACGTCAGTCCTGTAGATGCCATAGGCCTTTCCGTACCTGAATGCGATGTCACCGTTACCGTTGATGCAGTCGATTACCTCTGCTATCTCCCTGCTGAAGGCGGCACGGCGGTTAATAAGATCGTATGCCGAAGGGTCCAAACCGTCTTCGATCTCCTCAAGCCATATGCCCTGGAAAAGCAGGAGCGGCTTGTCAGGGTGCCGCTGGTTGTATTCGGCAAGCTTCTCATAAAAGACCGGCGGGTGAAGGGTGTATACTCTGAGCGAGTTGAATCCGGCCTCAGCCATCCGGCTGATCCACTTCTCGTAAATCTCAGGCGCGATGGCGTAGGCTATCTCACCGGGGAAGTATCCGGGAGGAGATGATCCGAGGTTGATACCCTTAAGTATCATTGACCTGTACCTGCCTGGGAACTGCCTTGCGATATGGCCTCCTGACACCTTGAAGGGCATTGCACTCCTCGGGGAAAGAATAAAATCGATAATTGTATCACCTGCAAGGGTAATGTCTGTCAGCCTGACAGGGTAATATTGCGAGGCAATGACTTCAGATGTTACCGGGAAACGGTAGGAAGGCTCCGGGAGGCTGATCTCCGGTGGCATCATCACCGGCTCAAGGCCGCTACCCGCGGTGAGTGATGCTCCTCCTGATGTCTTCACCAGCCTCCCGCTGTAGGTCGTGCCCTTGAAGGTGAGGGCATAGATGTAGAGACCCGGACTCATAGGCGCATTGTTCTGCCCGCATCCGTCCCATATGATATTATAGCTTCCAGCGGCCACCTCGGGGAAAACCATTACCCGTACCTTTTCCCCGGAGAGGTTGTAAATATTCAGCATCACGTCGCCGTCAAGGTTGATGATAAAGGGAATGTTGACGCTGCTGTTGAAGGGATTGGGATAGGGCGTACCTACCCGGAACTGGCCGGCGACATCGCTGTAGGAACCGGTAATCTTCACGGCATAACGGCCGTCTGAGCCTGTCACGACCCTGTACTCCGTTGTGTTGAGAAAAAACGAGACCTTTGCGTTCATGACCAGGGCACCGCTCTCATCTGACACGGTTCCGGTCACCGTGATATCCTTCGCTGATACTGCCTGAAGCAATGACATCATGCATATTACCGCTGCCGCAACCCGGCCGGATACCCTGTTCAATCTGATCATTCCGCGAAAAACTTTAATACTGTTTTGACTGTTTAAGCCCAAATGTAGCAAAAAGCTCTTTTAAATCATTAATTTGTTTTCCACAGCCTGTTTGATTTGTCTGTTTGACCGGAATATTTTACATTTATACTCTGCTGCCAGTTCGTGATTATGGAGAAGTATATTATCAGAAAGACCTCGAAAACACCATCGGTATTATTTGATCCGGAAAGCGGACTCTTTGAGATAAAAGGCAAATCGATACCTGAAAACTCGAACGGTTTCTACGGGCCATTGTTCGAGTACCTCGATAGGTACAGCGCTAGTCCTGCCGAACGTACGGTGCTCAACGTCAAGCTGGAGTTTTTCAATACAAGCTCTTCAAACAGGATCCATTCCCTGTTCAAGAGGTTCGAGAAGATCTATCTCGGCAACCGTGACGTACTTATACGCTGGTTCTGCGAGAATGGTGATGAGAATATGCGTGACGCCGGGAAGGATTTCAGGACCATCCTGCAGGTGCCTTTTGAAATAATCGAGGTGGATGAGTTCTGATTATTCCGCGTTGACATTTTGATAAGAAATTTTCCCTACTTTTAAAATCTGAGAATTTTCCCCGGATGGCTCTGAATTATATCTGGATCGCCTTTTTTCTGATAGGGTTTGTCTTTGCCCTGGCACAGCTCATTTTCAGCGGTGACACGGAGATATTCAACAGGATGGTTGACTCCACCTTCTCAAGTGCCAAAACCGGCTTTGAAATATCTCTTGGGCTTACCGGCGTCCTCACCCTGTGGATGGGTCTTATGCGTGTGGGAGAGAAAGGTGGTGCAGTGAGACTGCTCTCAAGGGCCATAGGGCCGCTCTTCAGAAAGCTCTTTCCCAAACTTCCGGCTGAGAGTCCTGCCAATGGCTCAATGATGCTTAACGTAGCCGCCAACATGCTGGGCCTCGACAACGCTGCAACACCCATGGGGCTCAAGGCGATGAAAGAGCTTCAGGAACACAATCCTGACAAGGAGGTGGCGACTGATCCGATGATCATGTTCCTGGTGCTGAATGCATCAGGACTCTGTCTAATCCCCGTGACCATTATGGTTTACAGGGCGCAGCTCGGGGCTGCAAACCCGGCAGATGTCTTCATCCCGATACTCATTTCTACTTTTATAGCTACACTGGCAGGACTTATCGCAGTTGCAGTTGCTCAGAAGATCAACCTCCTGAACAGGGTTGTGCTGGCTTACCTGGGCGGTCTTACAGCCATAATTGCCGGTATTGTCTGGTACTTCAGCACCCTGCCGCAGGAGACGATAAACGCACTATCAACCTTTTCTGCCAATTTTATTCTGTTCTCGATCATCGTCTCCTTCATAGTGATGGCGCTGGTGAAGAAGGTCAATGTGTACGAGGCATTCATCGAAGGGGCGAAGGACGGATTCAAGACCGCCATAACCATTATTCCATACCTTGTTGCCATTCTTGTTGCCATAGGCGTTTTCAGGGCCTCGGGCGCTATGGACCTGCTGGTTGACGGCATCACCGCGGTGGTGGCATGGATGGGTATCGACACTGCCTTCACTGAGGCTCTCCCCACCGCTCTGATGAAGCCCCTCAGCGGCAGCGGATCGCGTGGTATGATGATCGATGCCATGACCATCCACGGCCCCGACTCTTTTGTCGGCCGCCTGGCTTGCTGCCTGCAGGGCTCAACCGATACCGTCTTTTATGTTCTGGCAGTCTACTTCGGATCGGTTGGGATCAAGAATTCAAGGTACGCAGTCGTCTGCGGGCTGATAGCTGACATCGTCGGGTCAATTGCAGCAATCTTCATAGCTTACCTCTTCTTCGCATAAACTGACACCTATGGGACGCGCATTTGAATATCGCAGGGCCTCCAAGGAGGCAAGATGGGACAAGATGTCGAAGCTTTTTCCCAAGCTGGCAAAAGCAATCACAATGGCTGCAAGGGAGGGGGGCATTGACCCTGATATGAATCCCCGGCTCCGTACCGCTATTCTTACCGCCAAGGCACAGAACATGCCCAAGGATAATATCAGGGCAGCCATTGAGCGTGCTTCGGGAAAGGATACTGCAAACTATACCGAGGTCACCTATGAGGGAAAGGGCCCCCACGGGGTGCTCATCATGGCCGAGGCTGCCACCGATAACAACACCCGCACAGTCGCAAATGTAAAGGCTTATTTCGGTAAGAACGGAGGTGCACTTGTTCCTACAGGGTCACTTGAATTTATGTTCTCGCGTAAGGCTGTCTTCGAATTCGATGCGCCGGAGAACATCTCCCGTGATGACCTGGAGCTTGAACTGATAGAGGCAGGCCTGGAGTCAATTGAAGAGTATGATGGTTCCTGGTACGTTTACGGCGAATACACCAATTTCGGTTCTCTCTCAAAGGCACTGGAAAAGAGAGAGATAGAAGTCAGAAAGGGTTCCCTCGAACGCATCCCACTCAATCCCGTCACTCTTACCGAAGAGCAGATGGCCGATGTGGAAAAGCTTATTGACCGCCTCGAGGATGATGATGATATACAGGCGGTATTCACTAATATCGCTTAGCGGATCGAAGAAGTAAGTCGGCAGTCTTCAGTCTTCTGTCTTCAGTAAGGCATTAGGCAATAGGCAGTAGGCAATAGTGAAATTCCCGGTTTTCAGTTTTCAGTTCCTGGACTAACAGGCTGACTATCAATTCTTAATTCTTAATTCTGAAGTTTATGCCGGAGCTCACGGAAATCCGGAATAATTCTGCCCAGCAACGCGTAGTACTCTTTGCCATGATTGGGATGAACGAGGTGGCACAGTTCGTGTATGATGACGTAATCAATAAGTTCCTGCTCCTTTTTTATCAGCTCGCGGTTGAACCATATGGCTCCGCTGGAGTGACAAGTGCCCCAGCGGCGCTTCATTTTCCGGACGTTTACCGGTCCCGGCGCCGGCAGCAGTGATGAATGCAAAGCGGCCAGCAACGCCGTTCGTGAGGTGAAATGCCTTTTTGCCTCTCGGAGATACCAGGCTTCGGTCAGGGCAGTGATTCTCTCCGCAGAAATTTCTCCGGCAATGGTCAGGCATAGCTCATTTTCCCTGAGCACGACTGTGTTCCTGCCACCTGTCGCGACTCTGACCGTAACCTGGCTGCCCATGAATGGAATAACGCTGCCATCTTCTGTCAATGAAGATCCGGCCGGAGGCCTCACATCTTTCAGTCTCCTGAATTGTCGCTCTATCCATGATGTCTTCTGACGCACGAACTGCATCAGCATGTTAACGGGAACATACCACGGGGCCCTGATAAGCAACGTGCCTCCGGGCTTGACATACAGCGCCACTGTCCGCCTTGACGACCTTACAATGTCAACCTCCACCTCCTGCGAGGAAATGGTGACAGTCCTTTTCTTCATGCGAATGCTGGAAAACCTATTTTTGTGCCTTTATCGCCTTCTCCAGCCTCAAGGGACTGCTGGCGACCTGGTAACCGATAAGAAAACCTGCTTCTGATACCTTCATCAGCTTGTCGAAATCAATGAGCTCGAAGTCGTCCGAAGGCTTATGGTAATCGCTGTGCAGCCCGCTGAAGAAGAAGAGCACCGGGATGCCCTTTTTGTAAAACGGGTAGTGATCTGACCCCGAGAAATGTGCTCCCTTGCCCTCGTCAATCATATGGATACCGGATTTCATGCATGCATCGGTTGCCAGGGAGACAAGCTCGGGAAAGTCTTCACCGGAGATTGCCTTGATTGTATCAGGGCCCGTGATGTCAACCCTTCCGGCCAGCGAGGCTCCAACATCAGTATCACGGCGCGATCTGCCTATCATGTCGAAATTGATTACGGCAACGGTCTTTTCAAGTGGAAACATTGGGTTCTCAGCGTAAAAGGATGAGCCGTGCAGTCCCTCTTCCTCGCCGGTGGTCCAAAAGAATATCGTGCTTCTTGCCGGCTTTCTCTCAAGTGCGGCAAAGGCTGATGCAATGTTGAGCAGTCCGACACTTCCGGAGGCATTGTCATTAGCCCCGTTATAAATGTTACCGGCAACGTCCCTGCCTACATGGTCATAGTGGGCGGTGAACATGACTGCCTCATTCCTGAGGACGGGATCGGATCCTTCGATGTAACCAATTATATTTGAACTTGTTACTGTGTCTTTGGCAACTACTATATTAATATCAGCTCTCACGCCTGGAATAATGAATGAAGCCGGCTTGCGGGTAGAGGCAATGCTGTCTTGCATCTGTTTCAGGGTAAGGCCTGAGCTTCTCAGGAGCATGTCAGCCGTCTCAGTGGAGATGGAATAGGCGTTGAGAGTGAAATTGAATATCTGCGTCCTGAATAGGGGAACAAGCTGGTACGAGCCGCCCATAGAGAGCAGGTCTGCTGATACGTCACTTCCGAGTGCAGGGTCTGAGACAAAAAACACCGCTTTGGCCTTCTGAAGCATTATCATAGGAAGCTTGCGCACCTCGGTCATCTCACTGATGCCTGTTCCCGGCGCCGGCATGCCTGAGCCTCGCAGTTCAGGGACTCTGGTCATTATGATCACAATCCGGTCATTCACGCTGATCCCCGCGAAGTCGTTGTACTTATTCTCACTGTTCGTGTAGCCGTAGCCACCGAAGACAACCTCGCCGCTCAGGCTGATGTTATCATTTGGAGGCATAAGGGGCATCACCTCCGCCCTGTGCAGTGTGTTGCCGGTAGTGTCCTTAATCAGGATTTCCGAGCTTCCCGGGACTGGAGTGATCCTTAAGTATTCAAGGGTCTGGCGTAGGCCATCGTGACCCGGGAGCGGACTGACGCCTGTTTTGAGGGCAGCGGAACTGATATAATCAGCTGCAGCATTGTTGCCTTGACTGCCGGTTCTCCTCCCCTCAAGACTGTCGGAGGAGAGGTATTTCATGTGCATCTCTGAGACCTCCCTGGTGATGACCCTGAGGGCTTTCTCCTGTGAATATGCCGGGATAGCCGCAATCAGGGCGGCTGCTACGAATACAGGTTTAAACTTCATCTTCCTTCTCAAGATAAAATACAAAGGTAAAAAATAGTTTAGTCCGGTATCACCGTGAGAACGACTATTTCAGGCGGCATAAAAAGTCTGAGGGCCATGCCTGAGGTGCCTAGTCCGGTGGTCACGTAGAGATGGCGGTTGCCGAACGTGTAGTGTCCTTTCCACCGCTCATGATAACTCGCGGCGGGAGAGGTGCCCCCTCCAGGCAACGCGGCCTGCATGCCATGCGTGTGACCGGCGAGTGTTAGCTCGGGCATCCTGCCGTTTACTGCTGAAAGGAGCCATCCCGCGGGGTCATGAAGCAGCATGACCGTGAAGAGGCTGTCGGGGATCTGACCCATCACCTTCTCAAAGTCGCCGTAACTCATGTCAAGACGGTGCCCATAGGTGACTACACCCGCAATTGCTATCTCAACACCGTTATGGCTTGTCCTGACAACCGTGTCCGAGAGAAGCTGATAACCTGATGCTGTAATTTTGTACGCTAAATTCTCAAAGTTTTCATCGCCGTAACGTTCATCATAGTCCGGGTGGTATGTTCCGTCATCGTGGTTTCCCATGACGGCGAAAGCACCGCTGCGGGCACCTGCTTTACGAAGGATTGTGTCACTGCTTCCGTACTCCTGCCATCCGTAGGTGATGAAATCGCCCGTGTTTACCAGCAGGTCAGGTTCCTCAGAAGCTATCACGGACATAACCTCTTCGAGCCTGTCATAGTGCCGGTGCCACGATGAGATATGGAGATCGCCTATCAGGACTATCTTCATGCCACTGAGGGCAGGGTCAAGGTCTTTCAACGGAATATCCTGCCTGACTATTCTCACATCAAACCTCTGGCGGAAATAGCCGTCGGCAAAAATTATCACAACCAACAGGAAGAGAGTAATGTTAATTATACCGGCTGCTTTAAGCTTACGGTTCATCAACCTGCCCGGGAGCCAGGTAAAGAGGATCATGACGAGATACACTGTTGCAGCTATAATATTAAGCGCTGCCAATGCCCCGAAAACAATTTGTCTGTAAGCGTTGGCAGGTTCAGCAAATTCTCCGCCGTAAGCTGCTATACTGATCACAAGGTAAATGAGAGCCGCAGTAAGACCTCCCTTTACCGCAAGCACAACGTAACGGAGTAGTATGTTGCGCTTTTTGAGGTCGGTTATGAGCACGTACCAGAGCCAAATGTCTGCCAGTATTGTGATTAAGAAAATCAGCATCCTTGTGGTTTTGGGTAAATATAATATTAAACAACTGACTCCTTACATTGTTATCCTTTGAGCTATTTTTACAGTATGGTGAATGTTGAGCAGATATTTTCTGACAGGGAGCCCGGAAAGATCACATACGTGGTTATTGCGGCCAGGCACAAGGGAGGATGGCTCTTTGTCAGGCACCGGAGGAGGGGAGGCTATGAACTGCCTGCAGGCCATCCCGAACCCGGAGAAGATACTATTGCGGCGGCGGTGAGAGAGCTGACGGAGGAGACGGGCGCTTGCGGGTTTGTAATGGCACCGGTGACATATTATTCCGTTGACAGCGGTACGGGCATACGGTACGGCAGGCTTTTCCATGCCGAGGTGGATGAACTGGGTGATATCATCGATACTTCAGAGATCGAGTCGGTGAAGATTTTCAGGCGACTGCCGCGCGGGCTCTCACTGCCCGAGGTGATGACCTTCCTCTTTAAGGTAGCACAGCAAGAAGTCGAAAGTCCAAAAAGTCCGTAAAGTCTGAAGGATTT
Source organism: uncultured Rikenellaceae bacterium (assembly GCA_963770745.1). Taxonomy (GTDB): domain Bacteria; phylum Bacteroidota; class Bacteroidia; order Bacteroidales; family VadinHA17; genus SR-FBR-E99. Next base: position 70,207 of record CAVYRA010000011.1, on the reverse strand, counting down.
GCGATTTGCGATTTTTGTTAAATCGACAATCGACAATCTGAAATCGAAAATTCCTCTCTCTTCCCCTGCAATCTGGCTCCTTCGCTCAAATGACCCACCGGGTCATTTGTTAACGCCCGGCCCTCTATTGCCTTCTATCTCAGATATAATCAATGCTGACCAGCTTCAGCCACCTGTCCTCGAGGATGCGGGCAATGCGTTTGACAACCGTGCGCCGTATCTCCAGATCGACAGGCAGTGTCGGATCCTGGTGAGCCACATTGATGCGCGTACCTACAATGAAGTTTATTTCATCACTTTCCATGATCAGCCTGACAATCTTGTCCGCCGGTCCCTTGCCGAGCTTCACGCTGTTCTTGTATCCCTTCAGCAGTTCGTTGACCTTCTGCAGTGTAAGGATACCCTCGGTGACCAGGTCGACCCCTTCCATGAAGCTTTCCGGAGGAAGGTCGGGGTCTTCAAAGATGAGCTCGTCAACTATCTTCCGGTTTAGTTCCCGCGCCACTATGTCTGCCGTGGTGCCGCCGCAGAGAATCACCTTGCCGTTATAACCGGTGACCCTGGCTGCCAGTTCTTTATCCTTCTCCTCGTCATAGGGCGGCCCTGAACAGATCAGTAGCTTGCGCGGCTCCCTGAAATAGAGAATGGCGCACGAGATGTCATCCTTTGCCTCATAGTTGTCATGCTTGTAGGCCATGGTCACTATCTTCCCGGCCAGGGTGGCGGCGGAGATGGAGGGCTCGCTGGCTACCAGTGACACGGCATACTGCTGCACGTTGTCACGCTCCCATCCCAGCGGCCATGCACTGCTTCCCATGCCGCTCTGGGCCACACCGTCAGAGAGGAGTATTATCCGGTCCTCCTTGGCGGGATAGAAGTTACATTTCCGGAGCCGCTTGCCGGCATTGCGTCCCTTGTCAAGAACCACATCCCTCCAGTCGGGCTCAAAGGGCTGGCTACCCCTCAGTATGATGCAGCGTGGATTGTCATACTCGAGTATGTTGGCACGGCCGTCGCTCTCAATGTCCACTATCGAAAAGGTGGCATAGCTGATCTTCCGCTCGGAGCAGATGGGAAGAGTGTTCATGATGATCTCGGCTATGCGGTCAGGCTCCTTGTGCTCACGTGTGAAGTTGAGTGACATCGTGGAGGTGAGGGTTGCCAGGATATTGGCCTTGACGCCATGTCCCATGCCGTCGGAGAGAACAGTGATGATGCGGTTCTCCTCGCGCACGTTCTCGGAGAGGAAAACGTCACCGCAGATGCGCTCACCGTGATGGTTGCGCTGCTGGCTGTTGACCTCGATGAAGAACTCCCTCTCCATGCCTGCCATCTGGCTATTTTCCGGGCTCATTCTTTTTCTGACGGAACGATTCGACAATGGAATTAAGCATCTTCTCGGTCTCGGACGCACCCTCCCCAAGAAGGAACCCGATCTTCTGCACCATATCGAGGTTCTTGTCGATGACGTCTGAGACCCTGGTGATCACCTCCTCGCGCTGCACCTCCGGCGAGAAAAGGTCACGGATGACAGCCCCGGCGATCCTGTTCTGCCTGATTGGGAATATCGAGACATTGAACATACGGTCTTCAAGCTGCACGTCGCGACTGATGACCGACTCATTTTCGCGGAGCACGAATGAGAAGATATTGTAAACGTTGAAGGGCAGCAGTGTCTTGAGATCGGCACCCCTGAGGCCCGGGATGATCTCAGCAATTGCCTTTGCATCTTCGCCGATGATCTCAAGGAACCGTTCGTTGGAGTGAAGGATCTTAAGCTCATTGTCAACTATTACCACCCCGTTGGGCAGCTTGTTGAGCATGCTGTTCATAGTCTCGGAGGCATCCTGTGCCGTATCCTTCTCCCTCATCGCCTGCTCCTCCGACTCCTTGAGAGCCTTCTTTGTCTCCGAGAGCTTCTTGTTGGTCTGGCGCAGGGTCTCGATATATTCCTGCTTGTTCCTGAGGTTGTATGTATGGCACATCTCCGGCACCGCAAGCCCCTTTGCCACCGTGGTGGCGAAGTCGCGGCACGAACCGTACCCGCAGGCATTGCAGTTGATCTCTTCCGAGCTCCTTTCCTTGCCTATTATCTTCATGACCTCATTGACCGCTTCCGCGGAGGGCTCGGGGATGCGCTGGTCATTGGGAGTGAATGTGCGCGTCAGGTCCAGTGACGACCACCGTTCCAGGTTCTTCTGCCACTGTTCCTTGTCGAGAGCCTCGACCCGCTTCTCGGCGTACTGCTTGACGAGCGACCGTCTCCTGAACCGTTCATCGTGCCTTATCATGCCAGGCCCCAGCATGCAGCCAGGGCAGAAGAAAAGGTTGAAGTGATGCCTGATGGTGTCAATATGATGGTCGAAGTCGTTGATAGCCTCCTTCACGTCTTCGGCGCCGGAGGCTGTGATCACATGGCTTGCTACCAGGTCACGCTTGATGCCGGCAGCCTGCAGGATCCCGGCAGGGTAGGGGTAAAGGGCTCCCCAGTTGCCGAAGGGAGGATCAAACTCGGCCATCTTCACGGTTTTTTCCTGTATTTCGTTCTCGATAAACATCTGCCGTATCTCGATGAAGGTCAGTACCGCCTCAACAAGGTTTTTCCCCTTGTAGAGCTCAGCCTCTTCCTTGATGTCGATGCACGGACCGATGAAGACATTGACGACATCCTCACCGTAAAGGTCGCGGGTGACCATGGCAGAAGCCACCATTGGCGAAACCAGCGGCGCAAGGTTGGGCACGAGCTGGGGATGATATTTCTCAATCATCTCAACTATGGCCGGACAGTTGGAGGTGATGTAATACTTGCCGCTCGACTCCTCGAAGAGATTCTTGTAAGCATAAGCAACGAGGTCGACACCGAAGGAGACCTCATGTACATAGGTGAAGCCAAGCTTCCTTATCATGCCGACGAACTTGCGGTAGTCGGTGATGTCATCAAACTCCGAGGCTATGCTGGGAGCAATGAGCGCAGCGGTCGGGCGGCCCGAGGCAAGCAGCTCCCTTACCTGCCTCCTCGAATCCATGAACTCAATGGCTTTCGGGGAGCATGAGAGGAAACAGAGTCCGCACCCGATGCACCTGTCAGCAATGATCACGGGGTGCCTTCTCTCAGGCCTGACCTCGATGGCATTCACAGGGCATGCCCTGACACAGGAATAAGAGTTGCGGCACTTATCCTCATTTATGTAAATAACCTGATCGGGAATGTTCATAATCAATGCATTAAGTTCGGGTCCAGGATTATAACAGCTCCTTCTCGAGGATCTTTTCTATATCCTGCACACCTATCTGTGCAAACATCTTTCCGTTGATGGTGATAAAGGGCCCCTCGCTGCAACGGTTCATACATCGGGCTCCGCGCAACACCACCTTGTCATCGAGGTGATTCTTCCTCAGATAATCCCTCAGAACCTGCACTGCCTCCCTGTTTCCTCTTGAAAAACAGGAACTTCCGAGGCATATTTCAATTTCGTACGATTGTCCCAACAGCCCTTTTTCATTTCATATCCACTCAAAAGTACAACAAATTTCATTCGCTCCCGAAAATCTACACTCATTTCAGCCTGTAATTGTTAATAAATTAACAATGTTTTTGAAATAACAATAAAATAAGTAAATTTGTAATGGTCTGAAAACTAAGATCACTTTTGTAATGAGCAAGATAGATGAAATTCTGAGTCACTACAGGGAGGGAAGCCACGAGAATCTCATACCCATCCTGCAGGATGTCCAGGAGGCAGAGGGATATCTGTCTGAGACGGCTATAATCAGGATTGGCGGCTTCCTTCACATGTCTACCACAAAAATATTCGGCCTGGCAACGTTCTATGACCGCTTCAGGTTTTTTCCTGCCGGGAAGATCCACCTGAGGATATGCAACGGCACCTCATGCTTCATCAACGGTACCACGCCGGTCATCACAGCAGTCCGCAATACCCTGGGCATTGAACCCGGACAGACGACGCGTGACGGCAGGTTCAGCTATGAATTGACGGCTTGCATGGGCGGATGCAATGAGGGTCCCGTAATATGCATCGGTGACACGTATCATACTCATGTACGGCCGGAGGATTTTCCGGAAATGATTACTAAACTCAAAGCACTGGCTGACCTGAAATGAAAGAGAAGATAGACGGTGACACCAGGGAATTCCTGGTCAGAGAGGTTCTGATGCACGGCTCCGACACCCTGCCGGGCGCCAGCGAAAAAAGGCTTGCCGGCATAAGACGCGACAAGCCCTCGGAGCCGGTCATCTACGTGGCATCGGGCTCAGCCGCTCTGATAGCAGGAAGTGCCAGGAGTGCCGCCGCCGCAGAACTGTATCTTAGCGAAATGAATATTCGCGGGCTCGTGGTGAAGACAGGTTGCCATGGGCCTTCTGCCTTTGAACCCCTCATGTGTGTCCATCTTCCCGGTAAAAACAAATTGATATTCAGGAATATCACCGAAGATAAAATTGAAACCCTGCTCAATGGTGTCTTTCATAACGATATGCCCCAGGAGGACCTTGTCGGTCAGACCGGGTCAACCGGTTTCGAAGCCTGGCATGAGATCCCGTTCATGGAGGAGCTTCCCTTCTTCAGGCTTCAGAAGAGAGTGGTACTGGGTAACTGCGGATGGTATGACCCTGAGAGCATAGCAGAGTACATCGCACGGGGCGGCTACAGGGCCTTCCTGAAGACAATACGCAACTACACTCATGAAGAGGTATGTGACATCGTTGAAAGAAGCGGCCTGCGAGGACGGAGCGGCGGAGGGTTCACCACAGGGCTGAAATGGAAGTATGCCCTCAACTCAGCCTCTGACAACAGGTACCTGATATGCAATGCCAAGGAGAGCGACCCGGGCTCATATGCCGACAGGGCGGTGCTTGAGGGAGATCCCCACAGGCTGATAGAAGGAATTTGCATCGCATCATATGCCATTGGGGCATCAAACGCGGTGATCTACCTGAAGACCGGATCACCGCATCCTCTTGAGCGACTGAGGAAAGCGCTCGAAGCTGCCCGCGAATACGGGATAATAGGCCATAACATCTGTTCAAGCGGATTCAATCTCGACATAGTTATCAGGGAGGAAGCAGGTGCGTTTGTATGCGGCGAGGAGACGGCGCTGATAGCCAGCCTCGAGGGCAAACGCGGAATGCCGGAGCTGAAGCCCCCCTATCCGACTACCAGCGGCCTTTTTGGCAAGCCCACCGTGATCAACAACGTCGAGACCCTGATGAACGTCCCTCTCATCATGTCTCACGGTCCGGAGTGGTTCCGCACCATGGGTACCGCCGGCAGCAAGGGAACAAAGCTCTTCTCCCTGGGCGGCAGAGGCCGCTATACAGGCCTGATTGAGGTGGAGATGGGCACTCCGTTCAGAACCATCGTCGAAGGCATCGCCGATGGCATAAGGGAGGGAAAGGCATTTAAGGCACTGCAGATAGGAGGGCCTTCCGGAACATTCATCACCGAACAGAATCTGGAACTGCCTGTCGACTTTGACGTGCTGAGGGAGCATGGAATAGCAATGGGCTCAGGAGGCCTCATAATCATTGATGAGACCACCTGCATGGTCGACTTTGTAAGATATTACATGGAGTTCATCCACAAGGAGAGCTGCGGCAAGTGCATACCCTGCCGTGAGGGCACGGGGCGCATGCAGGAGATACTCGAGAATATCATCCGCAAGCCCAACACCGAAGACTCCAACGCCACCCTCGAGAGGTTCAAGGGAGTAATGCAGCTTGAGACGATAGCCTCGGTGATGAAAGACACCTCGCTGTGCGGACTGGGACAGACGGCGCCTAACCCGTTCATCAGCGCCATGACCAATTACCGTGAGGAGTTCGAGGAGCATATCTTCGACAGGCGCTGCCGCGCCAATGTATGCCGCGGGCTCAGAACATTCAGCATTGATGTGGATAAATGCACGGGCTGTACTGTCTGTGCCGCCAAATGCCCGGTCAACGCCATCTATGGAACAAGGCTGCAGCCATTCTTCATCGTTGAAGACAAATGTATCGGCTGCGGTATATGCTATGATGTATGTAAGTTCAGCGCCGTAACGGTAAAATAAGCCATGCAGTTCACAATAGAAGTAAATAACAAGAGCATAAAGGCGGAAAAGGGAGAGACCATCCTCTCAGCCCTTAACCGTAACGGCATCATGATCCCCACCCTGTGCAGAATGGCGGAGTTCACCCCGACAGGTGCCTGCCGAATGTGTGTCGTGGAGGTCGAGGGTCGTGACAGGCTGGTAACCGCCTGTTCGGCTCCGGTGGAGGAATGGATGAAGATCCGGACACACTCACCGCGTGTTATTAAGGCAAGAAAAACCATTGTTGAGCTCCTTCTCTCGAACCATCCTGACGATTGTCTTTACTGCGACCGCAACCTCGACTGCGAGTTGCAGCGACTGTCGGATGAGATGCAGGTGAGGGAGAGACGCATTCGCGGAAGCAAGATCAAGCCCCGGCGCGACCAGTCGAGCCCCGCCATCGTCAGGGAGCTGTCGAAGTGCATCCTGTGCGGCCGCTGTCTCAGGGTATGTGAGGAGGTGGTAACAGCCATCTCGATCGACTTTATTGGCAGGGGACGCTATACCCATGTGGGGCCTGCCATGGACCGTGATCTCAACTTCTCAAGCTGTATCCACTGCGGCCAGTGCGTGCTTGTCTGCCCCACCGGTGCCCTTCATGAGAAACATTACGTATCGGAGGTGCAGGAGCAACTCAGCAAGAACGACATCATCAGGGTGATACAGTACTCACCACTGGTGCCCTACGCACTGGCGAATGAAATGGGTGTGAAATATAACCGCGATTTCGACAGGCTGCTTAATGCAACACTCAGAAAGACAGGCTTTGACAAAGTGTTCCTCTCAGGAGCCGGTACTGATATCCTTATTACCGAGCTTGCTGATACCATGATCAGCACTAAAGACAAGGCCGGCAGGAAACCTCTCATCGTCTCGGCATGCCCGGCATGGGTCAAATACTGCGAACAGGCCCTGCCGGAGCTGCTGCCACTGCTGTCGACACTCAAGACTCCACAACAGATTTCAGGGTCAATTATCAAATCCGTTGTCCCGGTGTCAGATGAGAGAACCCGGGTCTACACCGTATCTGTTACCCCCTGCACGGCCATGAAATTCGAGGCACGACGTGACAGCATGACCCGGAAGGGAATAAGTGACATTGACACGGTTCTCACGGTAAGGGAGCTGGCAAGGCTGATCGTCCTTTACGGCATTGATATGACTAACATCGATCCGGAGCCTGCAGATGAGCCAATGTCCCTGCGCAGTTCCGCATCGCTGCTAGCCGAGGCAGCAGGCGGTATCACTGAGTCTGTCCTGCGATCAATCGCTGTCAGGGCAGGGGAGAAGGAGTGCGACAGGGCGGCAGTGAAAAAACTGCGCAGCACCGGAACCTTCCGTGAGGCTGTGATGACTACCGGCGGGGTAACATGGTCAGTGGCGGTGGTAGACGGACTGAAGGGCCTCGAAAAGCTGAGACAGATGCTTGACGGAGGCGCAATCTATGACCTTGTTGAGGTCATGGCCTGCCCTGGCGGATGCGTAAACGGAGGAGGAATGCTGCCTGCCGGATCAAAAGAGGCAGTGCGGCAGCGAGCGAGGTTCATCTGGCAGGCCGACGAACAGGAGGCTGTCCGCGGTCCCGAACAGTCGTCCTCGGTGGCAGGATTGTATGGGAAGGTGTTTGAACAGTGCCCGGAACTCGCTGACAAAAAACTGTTTCAGACACATTTCAGCAAACGTGATGTGTTGCTTTAGGAGATAAGGTCATGCTGGTATATACTATAAAAGAGCTTTGCCGTACCTGTTACACATGTGTCAGGGAGTGCCCGGCACGCGCCATACGCATCGAAGGCGGACAGGCGGAAGTGATAACCGAGAGATGCGTGGCATGCGGCAACTGCACCAAAGTATGCAGCCAGGGTGCGAAAGTGTTTGTGAACACTGTTGATCTTGTGAGAAAGGTGCTTGAGAAACCCGGCAGGAAGGCCGCACTGCTGGCCCCAAGCTTCCCGGCAGAGTTCCATGATGTGACTGACCATCAAAAGGTCGTGGGCATGATCAGGGCTCTGGGCTTTGACTATGTCGTTGAGGTGTCATTCGGTGCTGATCTTGTGGCTCACCGGTACCGCAACCTGATAAGCGAGGCCGGAGCAGAAAACTATATCTCGTCAGACTGCCCGGCAATCGTATCATTCATCAGGTTCTACCATCCTGACCTTACTGCGAACCTTATCCCGGTCGTCTCACCCATGGTGGCAATGACAAGGGTGATGCGAAAGAAGCACGGTGATGACCTCTCAGTGGTATTCATCGGACCCTGTGTCGCGAAAAAGGCGGAGAGCCCCGAAGTGGATGTCTCGCTCACATTCCTTGAGCTGCGCGAGATGTTCGAATCCTCAGGCATCAACCCTGAGACTGCCGTTCCCTCGGAGTTTGATCCGCCACTGGGAGGCCGCGGTGCAATTTTCCCCGTCACAAGAGGACTGCTTCAGACAGCCGGGGTCAATGATGATGCCATAACAGGGAATATTATTGCCGCCGAAGGGAGGATAGACTTCCAGGAGGCCATCAAGGAGTTCGAAGAGGGGATGATAGGCGGACAGCACCTTGAGCTGCTATGCTGCGAGGGATGCATCATGGGACCCGGAATGAGCAGGGGAGGAAAACAGTATAACAGGAGGGCCCTGGTAAGCACCTACGCACAGCATAAGATGTCAGTCCTCGATATGGACGACTGGAGGAACAACCTGAATATCTATGATAGACTTGATCTCTCTGCCCGCTTCCGCCCAGAAGACAAGCGCCAGATGATAGGTGAAGAGACAGAGGTGGAGAAGGTGCTGGCTTCCATGGGCAAGCTGACGCCCAAAGACCACCTGAACTGCGGCGCATGCGGGTATGATACCTGCTATGACCATGCCCTCGCCATCGTAAAGGGGCTCGCCGAGGAGGAGATGTGCCTCCCCTATACCATTGAGAAGCTTCACAGGTCAGTGCATGATCTGGCGCTCTCAAATGCCAAGCTCACCACCATGCAGAACGCCCTCAAACAGTCTGAGAAGCTTGCCCACATGGGCCAGCTCTCGGCAGGCATAGCCCATGAGCTTAATAATCCGCTGGGAGTGGTGATCATGTACAGCAATATTCTTCTTGACGAGTGCAAACCGGATGACCCGGTGAGGGAGGATATCCAGCTTATCGTCGAGCAGGCAGCACGCTGCAAGAAGATCGTGGGCGGACTGCTTAACTTTGCCCGTAAGAACCAGGTGAACCACCAGTTAACCGATATCAGGGCACTGACAGAGAGCAGTGTAGGAGGCGTGGTGTTTCCTGAAAATATTAAGGCGGTAATCGACGACCGTACAACCAGTCCTGAAGCCTCAATTGACGCCGAGCAGATGACCCAGGTGCTCACCAATCTGTTCAAAAATGCCATTGATGCAATGCCCGGCGGGGGCACTCTGACCATCTGTCTGGAAGATACCGTCAGTGACGTAGTCTTTACGGTCTCTGACACCGGCACAGGTATCAGGGAAGAAGATAAACCCAAGATCTTCGAACCATTCTATACCACAAAGGGGATTGGCAAGGGCACCGGACTGGGACTGGCGACCACCTATGGCATCGTCAAGATGCACAAGGGCCAGATCACGGTAGAAACTAACAGTGATCCGGCTAAAGGACCGACAGGGACAACCTTTAAACTGATACTGCCCAGAAGGCAAGAGTAACATAGGGCTGCCTGTGCGGACTGAAATGAAAATATTAAATTAACATACTTAAATGATGAGCACTAAAATATATACTGTCCTTCTTGCCGACGATGACCCCGACTACCTCTTCCAGGTGGCTTTCTTCCTTCGCAAGGCGGGTTATGAGGTGGTGGCGGTTGAGAGCCAGGCGGAGGCCGAGCAGGTAATCGCAAAGATGAAACCTGACATCGCCGTCTTCGATCTGATGATGGAGAGTGATGACAGTGGCTTTATCCTCTGCTACAAGCTTAAGAGAAGATATCCCGAAGTGCCTGTCATCCTGGCCACCGCAGTATCAAGGGAGACAGGGATCACCTTTGGACTGAACAGCGGACAGGACCGTGACTGGATACGGGCTGACCTCTACCTTGAAAAAGGGGTGAGGCCCGAACAGCTTGAGCTGGAAATAAAAAAACTACTTAAGATATAGAATGGCACAGCTTAAAATTCTTGTCGTTGATGATGAGCCCGGCATCAGGTCAGGCGTGGCCAGGATACTCGGCAACTTTCACGTGACTTATCCTTTCATGGATGAGGACTATACCTTTAACATTCTCGAGGCAGCAACGGGTGAGGAGGGGATAGAGATTATTGAACGGGAGATGCCTGATATCCTGTTGCTTGACAACAAGCTGCCCGGGATACAGGGAATCGAGGTTCTGGAATATGTGCGGAAAAAGAACTATGACATAGTGGTGGCCATGATTACCTCATACGCCTCTATTGACGTGGCTGTAAAGGCCCACAACGACGGCGCCATTGATTTCATACCCAAGCCATTCACCCCGCAGGAGCTGAAGGCTTCGGTAGAACAGATCACCAAGCAGCAGTACCTTAGAAGGATAACCCACAAGCTGAAGGTGGAGGGCAAAAAGGTCAGGTTCCAGTTTCTCTCCGTCCTCTCTCATGAACTGAAGGCTCCGCTGAATGCCATCGAGGGTTATCTCAAGATGATGCATGAGAGGCAACTGGGCGAATCACTCGATGATTACGCTTCAGCCATTGAAAGATCGTTGCAGCGTATTGACAGTATGCGGAACCTGATCATGGACCTTCTCGATTTCACAAAGGTGAGTTTTGAGAGGCAGATGGAGAAGATGCAGAATGTCAGCCTGAAGGAGCTTGTCTCCATGGCCGTGGTGACAGTCAGTCCGTACGCAATTCACAAGGACATCCACTTTGTCACGGAAATCAGGGGATGCGAGACAATCTGGGCCGACCCCAACGATTTCGAGATCATCATGAACAATCTTGTTTCGAATGCCGTTAAGTACAATAATACAGGCGGAACAGTGACCATAACAGTCGATTGCAATGACAATGAGTTCACTCTCTCTGTGGCTGACACAGGCATCGGGATCAATACTTCAGAGAAGGAAATGCTATTCGAAGAGTTCTCGCGCATAAAGAATGACAAGACCCGTAACATAAGCGGCAGCGGTCTTGGCCTCTCCATCGTAAGAAAGGTGGTGGAACTCTACCACGGAGTCATTAACGTGGAGAGTATACCCGACAAGGGATCAGTATTTAAGGTGATTATTCCAACGCTTCAGTTAACCAATATAAAGGCTGAATTATGAAGACACTTCCGGGAAAGACCGTTGAACGTCTGAGTCAGTACAGGCGCGCTTTGTCCGCCTCTCTTGCGGCAAACCGCAATTATGTCTTTTCGCATGAGCTGGCGGCAATGTTGCACATAACTGCCGTTCAGGTCAGGCGCGACCTCATGCTTATCGGCTACGGAAGCGTCATGCGCAAAGGATATGATGTGAGAGAACTGATCAAAACCATCGGCTCAATAATTGACGCCCAGAACGGACTCAACGTCGCTATTATAGGAATCGGAAACCTGGGACGAGCCATCACAGGATACTTCAGGGGGAAACGCACCAACATGAATGTTGTTGCTGCCTTTGACGTTGACCCCCAGAAGGTTGACAAGGTAGTGGCGGGAGTAAAATGCTACCACCTTGATCAGCTGAAAAGGTTCAAGGGTGAACTGGATATTTCGATCGCCGTACTCGCTGTACCGACCGACCAGGCCGTAACAGTGTCAGCAATGCTGGTCAGTAACGGCATAAAGGGGATAATGAACTTCACAACAGTGCCGCTGAATGTCCCTGACAATGTATACCTTGAGGAGTTTGACATGATAACTTCAATTGAAAAGGTTGCCTATTTTGTGAAGGAGAACAGGTAAATCACCGGTAAATGAGGATATTCAGGAGCTTTGATGAAGCCGCGGTGATCAGTTCGCCTGTCGTTACGACCGGAACATTTGACGGGGTGCATATCGGACACAAGACCATCATCAGGCGACTGAAGAAGCTGGCCTCCGACCATGGAGGGGAGAGTGTCCTCATCACCTTCCATCCTCACCCCAGGGTGGTGCTCTACCCGGAATCCGCCGGCAAGGGGCTGAAGCTCATCTGTTCACAGGAAGAGAAGATTGAGTTGCTCCGTAAGGCCGGACTCGACAACATTATTGTCATTGAGTTTACCCGCGAATTTTCGCGTATCACAAGCGAGGAGTTCGTCAGGGATATCCTCTGCGGTGTGCTGAAGTCGAAGGTGATAGTGGTTGGCCATAACCACCATTTCGGGTTCAACCAGGAGGGCGATTACCGCACACTTTGGGAGTGGCGGGGAAAGTATGGCTTTGAAGCTGAAGAGATACCCATGCAGGAGGTGCAGAACGAAACAGTGAGCTCAACCCGCATAAGGCAGGCTCTTGCGGAGGGATACATACAGCGCGCCAATGCCTATCTCGACCATTTTTACATTATAATTGGCAGGGCAGAGGAAGCAGACCCCGGCATTAACCCGGATGTGCCGCTCATCAGGATCCCTGTAACCGATGTGACTAAACTTGTTCCGCCGCCCGGACTATATGCCGTATCATGCGCTGCAGAAACATTTTATTCAAGGGGAATGGTTTATATCCCCGGAAATGATTTCCTGCTTCCTGAAATATACCTTCACCTTGAAAACTATGAGGATGATATCCCTGGCAAACGGATGACACTGTTCTTTCATAAGAGGCTCGATTCCTCGCGCGCTGAAGTGCCTGCCGCTACCCTTCTCAAAATGGGCGTAAGGGAGATGCAGGAGCTTATTTTCTGAGGCTTTTAAGAGAAACCTGGTCCTGAAAAACCTATCTTTGTGTGTTAATTCGAGGGGGAGGAAATAAACAAGAAGGACAATGAAATTCAATCCAGAAAAACTGAATATACCCGACCGCCGGATGGAGCCTTTTATAGATCCGTCCGAGATCTGGTCGATATTGAATAACGCCAAGGCTGATAAGACCAGGGTCAGGGAACTGATCGCAAAATCACTCTCGAAGGAACGGCTGACACTGGCTGAGACGGCAGTTCTCATTAACGCTGATGACAGGGAACTGGTTGAGGAGATCAAGGCCGGGGCACGGGAACTGAAGAAAAAGGTTTACGGCAACAGGATAGTACTGTTTGCCCCATTGTATATAGGCAACAAATGCAGCAACAACTGCCAGTATTGCGGCTTCAGGGTCACAAACAAGGAGGCAAAACGAAAGACCCTCAGTGACCGCGAAATCACTGCTGAGGTTGAAGCCCTCGAAGATAACGGTCAGAAGAGACTGATACTTGTCTACGGCGAGCACCCTGAGTACAATCCTGAATTCATTGCCCACACTGTAAGACTTGTTTATGGCGTCAAAAAGGACCGGGGCGAGATACGCAGGGTCAACATCAATGCCGCCCCTCTCGACATTGACGGATTCCGCACCGTGGGCCGCTCAGGCATCGGCACCTACCAGATCTTCCAGGAGACCTATGACCCCGGGGCATACAAACTGTATCATCTCGGAGGGAAGAAGAGTGATTATGAATGGCGACTGACAGCTCTCGACAGGGCACAGGAGGCAGGTATAGACGATGTGGGTATCGGAGCCCTGTTCGGCCTGTACGACTGGCGGTTTGAGGTCATGGGACTGGTCAGGCATACAAATCACCTGGAGGCCTGTTACAATGTGGGGCCTCACACCATATCATTCCCGAGAATAAAGGACGCTTCGATGCTGAACCTGAACGGCAAATACTATGTCAGCGATGAAGATTTCAAGAAGCTGATCGCCATCCTGCGTCTTGCGGTGCCTTACACCGGACTGATACTAACTGCGCGCGAGACTCCTGACGTTCGTAGTGAAGCAATGGCCTTCGGAGTTTCACAGATTGACGGCGGAACAAAGCTGGAACTCGGTGGTTACTCAGCTTCTAAGAATGAGGTACAGAACCTGAACCGCGAACAGTTCAAGATCAGTGATGAGAGATCGCTTGCCGATGTCATCGATGAGCTCATCGAAAACGATTATATACCTTCATTCTGTACCGCCTGCTACAGGCTCGGACGTACCGGTGAACACTTCATGGAGTTCTCCGTGCCAGGATTCATAAAGCGATACTGCACTCCCAATGCAATACTGACACTGTCAGAGTATATCGTTGACTATGCATCTCCCGAACTTGCAGAGAAGGGTTGGAGGGCCATTGAAAAGAACATGGCTGACATTGATGATGCAATGAAGCAGAGCATCAGGCAGAAGATAGACCGCATTAAGAACGGAGAGAGAGACCTCTATTATTAATAAAACGTGTCATGGTCAGAGTAATAGGAATCAAAATCACAGACAGGATCAAGGAGGCAGGGCTGGTTCAGAAGGCCCTCTCATATCACGGCAGCGTCATCAGCACGCGACTCGGATTCCACGAACTTAGCAACGAGGTCTGCAGCCGCGAAGGGTTTATGATCATACATCTTGCAGGCTTACCGGACGACTGTGAGGAGCTGGCACAGAAACTTAAGAGGATAGAGGGCATCTTCGTTAAGGAGATGGCCTTCTCGCACGGCACCTCCGATGCCCCCTCGGAACACGTCGGCGTCACATTGCTCGGCGCTCTTGTGCCACGCCGTGACGACCTCGGCCTGCATGTTCAGGCATTGCTGACGACATACGGCTGTGTGATCAGGACTCGGCTCGGCGTGAATGAGGTATACTTCGGCGAACCTGCAGGACTGATCATCCTTGAGCTTGCCGGCGACAGGTCGCAATTTTCCTCACTCGAGATAGCGCTGCGCGAGATAGAGGAGATAGCTATTGGTCGTATCTGCTTTCCTGCCTGAGCGTCTGTCCGAAGAAGACGGCATTGGCAAAGATCTTTGAAGTGCCGAACCAGATGGCCCTGAAATTGGTGTCGTCATAGATAGATATCACCCTGCCTGGCCCGGGTTGCACACTGGCAAAAACACTGTTGCTTATTCTTGCAAGGTTTTCCTTTGAAGTGTAGCCGCTCAGAAGAGGGGTGGCGGTATATCTTATAGGGGTGTTGTAGAGGTTACCGGTCATTTTCACGGCGGTGGACTCACTCTTGAACACCGGCAGGTATTCACCGGAGTACCCGTAGCAGAGCGGATGGGTCAGGTCTATCTTTGTCAGGAAGATGGAGCCGGGAATCGTGTGCAGAGCCCTGTCTGCACTCCTGTCTGCATACCTGCGTTCCGCATTTGCCGGTACAGAGGCATTCTCAATGTAGTCTATCTCCGCAAAGCCGTTGCCTGCAATCCACCTGTTTCCACCCTTATAGGCAATAATGGTTCCGCCGGATCGGTTCCATTCCCTTACCCGGTCAACTGCTGCCTGTGTTACTGAAGGATTTCCGGCGATGATCATGACATTATACCTCGAAAGGTTGGCTGATGCCAGCCTGGAGGAGGGCATCAGGGTTACCTGCATACCGTACCTCACGTCAAGAAGGTGCCATATCTCCCCTGCATCATCAGACGGAATGCCATCATCGATCAGCATAAGCACCGATGGTTTAGCAAGTGCCATGAAGTCATTGCTGCCCAGGTCAATGCCTGTGGGAGTGAGCCCTGTTGACACGCCATGGATGGTGATGCCGCACTCTTCTGCCACTTTCTCCATCAATGACCTGATCTCATCTGATGGGAGGAGGCTGCCGCGTGAATTAACCATGACGGTGCCATAACTGAATTTTTTCTCTCCCGTCTCCGTGATTGCAGAGAAAGGCTTTGCTGCCACTCTTGCTGTCAGCCCGGCATTCTGAATCATGTAAAGGGCACGCGGAGCATACGAGTCACTCCATTCAAAGAGCCAGGCATATGGATTCTCGGTTCCTGTAACACCTCCTGAAGGCATAGGCGGTGTTGTCACCTTCCCGCCTGCCATTCCGGTAGCCTCAGCGCCATTCAGTGCACTGTAACCCAGGTTGAATGCCATCGGCATAACCCAGGTGGAGATGTCATAGAAAACCGTGTCTGCAAAACGGGTGGCAGGCTCGAAAAGGCCTCTGACAAAGCGGTACTCCTTCTGTTTAAGAGGAACAAAATAGCTGTCAGTGCTGCTGAAGGTCACCCCGTTCTTTGTGATGTTCCGTCCGCAACTGTAAACCTCTATCTTATGCCTCAGAAGGTTCTCAATGAACTTCCCCGCTGCGCTCCTGTCATCACCTGTTTTGAACACATAACCTTTTACCGCGGAGGCCTCCGCTTCAGCTACTGCTGAGAGGTAGAAGTCGCGCTGCATATCGAGTAATCCTGACCTCATCTCAATTCCCGCCTCGATGGTGGACAAACTCACCGTAAACTGGTTTCTGATTGCAAAGGGAAACGAGAGCACTCCTCCGGGAACTTCGCGCAGATGGCCTTTCACACCTGCCTGTTCAAAGAGTATTCCAATGGAGCCGTGAATATCCGGATATGATGAACCTTTGCCAAGGTAGTAGTCGTCAAAGCTCTCTTCCGTATAATAAAGGCTGCCTATGGAATCAAGATATTTTGCATGGTATTTACCGATCATGGCCGTCAGCTCCTGGTTTTTCGAAGGGACCAACGGGTTATTCCGCGACTGCACTCCCGGCTGGAAGAAGAAGGTGGAGTTGGCGCCCATCTCGTGGTGGTCGTTGTTGATGTTTGGCATCCAGCGGAAGAATGCTTCCACGCGGCCGATTGTCTCAGGATGCTGAAGCATGATATAATCGCGGTTCAGGTCAAACCAGTAGTGGTTTGTGCGGCCACCGGGCCAGGCTTCGCTGAACTCCCTGCCGGCCGGATCGGTGGTGAGCGTGTTTCCCCGGTACATATTGACCCAGGTTGAGTGTCGCTGAAGGCCGTCAGGATTTAATGCAGGGTCAATGAGGATTACGGCATTGGCAAGTATTTCATCAATCTTTGCGCCCTCGCCTGCAACAAGATAGTAGGCAGTAAGCATGGATGCGTTCTGCGCGCTTGACTCGTTGCCATGCACGCCGTAACCGAGCTTGATGATCAGCGGCATGCCGCCGGTACTCACGCTCTTTGACACAGCCGGGTCAGAGAGCTTAAGGTGTTCCAGCCTGATCTCCTCAAGCCTTTTCATGTTCTCTTCTGATGTGATAATCAGCTGCCCCAGAGGTCTCCCCTCCCAGCTCTTCCCGTACTCCTCCCACACAGCCCTTTCCGATATCCCGTCAAGAAGCTTCATATAACCCATCAGCTTGTCATGGGTCACATGCCATTCGCCCACCTCATGGCCGATAAAAGACGACGGTGAAGGGATTGCCGGGTTGTATGCAATGCCTGTAGGAAGATAATAGCTGAGCCCGGACTGTGCATTAATCATCAGTGATACAAGAAGTATCACTGATAAAAGGAGAATTCTTTTCATCAATTCAGGTTTGAAAATGTTCAGCAATGTCGTAAAAAATAGGTTCGGTTGTTATACTGCCGGTTTGTTATGCAGCATATCAGCTCCTGGTCAGCCTTCTTCTGTAATGGGGCGTATCGCCCCAGATGCCCAAACCGAGTGAAATTCCCGGCAGTAGATCAAGATTCAACCCGCTGATATTCTCCTTTTTCACTTCACGGAAGCCCGGTTTGCCTTCATAGATCTGGTACCCCGGCCTGTATCTGGCAGGCGTGAGGTTGGGCATGACCACATTTGCACCGCACGATATGGCCTTCTCACGACCTTCGGGATCGATGGCCTGCATAGCTGTTGATGCGACTATGTTGATATCCTTCATGATGATCCTTATTATTGCTATCATCCTGAGGGTAAGGTTAAAACGCTCCCTCATGAAGAGGTTGGCAGCACCCATGGTACCCAGCGGAGTATCAGAGTGCTCAATAAACGGACCCATACCGCACATGTCGATGTTAAAATCGCGCATAAAGATTAAATCATCTGCCAGGTGACTCATCGTCTGGAACGGGAGGCCGATCATTACCCCTGTGCCTGTCTGATAGCCTGTCTCCTGGATGATCTTAAGGCACTCAATCCTTCTGTGGTACCTGTGCATGTTATCATCAGGGTGAACCCTGCGGTAGAGCGCCTCACTGGCTGCCTCAATGCGCAAAAGGTACCTGTGGGCTCCAGCCTCATACCACCGCTGGTATGTCTCCCTTGACTGTTCCCCGAGGGATATAGTTATTCCGAGCTGTTCTCCCGTCAGATTCCTTATGGTGCGGATGAGCTCCTCCATGTTGTCAATGTAGGCCTTTGACCAATTTTCGCCTGCCTGGATTGCTATGGAACCGAAATTGAGTCTGTGGGCTGTCATGGCCGCCTCAATGACCTCGTCATTGGTGAGGGTATATCTCTCAATGTTGTGATTATCACGTCTTATGCCGCAGTAGAGGCAGTTCTTGCCGCAGATGTTGGAGTATTCTATCAGGCCGCGAAGGAAAATGCTGTTGCCAATATAGCTGTCTCTGATGGAGGCAGCCCGGCGGTAGAGTAGTGGAGCCTCATCCTCACTGCACTGAAGCATGGCAAGGATATCAGAACGGTCGTATTCTTTCTTGTCGAGTATTGACGCTAAACCTGAAGCCATGATAGAATTAAACATATAGCTAAAACAACCCTTTGGCGGTTATGTTCAGCTTTTTTCTTTTTTTCTCAGAAGCCTCTTCCGAACATCTGCCAGAGGGTTCTTTTCATCTCCTGCCAGCGGGTCATTGAAGCGAAGGCAAAAGAGTTTGTATACTCTGTTACTGCCTTTTTGGCTTCGTCATTTTTCCCTTCTTTTACGAGGGTTTTTACTCTCTCTTCCAGTGCCGGCATCTCGCTCAGCGCCTTCTGTTCCATCTCTGCCACGGCCGGTTCGATGAGTTTGCGGCCCCGTTCCCAGTTCACCGTCGAGAGCCTGTTGGCTTCGCGGAAGGCCCAGATGGCGGCATCTTCGCGGTAGCGGTGCTGGCCGCATATGCGGAAGCTCTCAGGCAGCGACATGGTGCCGGAGAAGATGGGTATGCGCGGACTCTGGCCCGGGTTGTCAAATGAGAACCATGCTACTGCGCCTACCTCTTCAGGCAGCCAGTCGCGGCACTGTATGACGTGCGAGTAGGAGCACCCTGCAATGGCAATGGTCCTCTGCCTCTCGATGGTGCCGGGCTTGAGTTCATTGACCAGGTTACGCATGTCAGTGCTCATCCAGTTGAAGGCAATGGGCGACTTGACGGTGTCAGTCACCTCGTTGCCGGCCTCATCCTTGCGGGTTACTTTTACCATGAGGTTTTTTGTCATATCATAGGGTGTACCCTCATAGGTCTCACGGAAGAAGGCCATCACGTCGCTTGCTGAGAGCTTCTTCTTCGGTTTCACCGAGAAGGGAAGTTCATCCATTTCCATGGTAAGCCCCAGTTCGGGAGCCAGGGTGCTGAGCACAAAAAACTCCCTTATTGCATAGGGTTTGCCTGTACCAATTACCTTGTAGAATTTGAAGGGCTCCTTACCGTCCCAGTAACCCAGTTCCTTTGCCTTCTTGCGCAGGTCCTTTGAGGTCATGAACTGATCAGGGTCATTGAACTTCACGTCGGATATCCTCGGTATGTTGGCAGCAATGCCCACATGGTCATCGGGGATCCTCTGGGCGACCCACAGTGAAGAGGGTTTGCCCGGTCCTGACCCGGCTATCTCGAGCTGCCAGACCTCTTTCGGGTCTGCTATGGTGATGCACTCTGCCATGTCACCGTAACCGTACTGCTCTGCCAGCGATCCGATCAATGCAATGGCCTGCCGGGCGGTTGTGCACCTCTGCAGGGCAATTTTCTCAAGCTCCTCAATGAGAAACAAACCATCTGTATTAATGAGTTCCTTGCGCCCGTAGATGGTTGTTTCGCCAATGGCCAGCTGCTTCTCGTTGAGGCAGGGATACGCTGTGCTCAGGAAGGCGAAGGTCGATTTGGCCTCCGGGATTTCGCCCTTGCGGGTCACGTTGGTCATATCCCAGGCGGCCTCGGTCTGCAACGTTCCCCAGTAGACATGGTGCACAGTATCCCTTTCGAACTTCATGGCGGGAACAACCTCGAGCCAGGTGCGGTACCTGCCGTCGCAGGTGTGTGAGGTCATGACCGAGCCGTCGGTTGAAGCCAGCCTGCCCACCATAATGCTGGTACAGTTCTCGGCGTATCCGGGTCCGTCGGGATCAATATCCTTTTCAGGTTGCGGAAAGGCAGTAAATGGCAGGGATAGCATCAGTGCAGTCACTGCGGCAGAGAAGAATCGGAAGGTAGGTCTCATAATAAAAGGCGTTTCAGTTTAACAACAAAAATAGTCGGGCCGGCCGAAAAGATGATCTCAAAGATAATATTCTGCAGCATATTTATCTAAGGCAGTAGGGAATAGGCAATAGGCAGTAGGAAGTGGCTTTGGCCGAAGGCCATAAAGTATTGTAGATCAGAAGGTCTCATCATAGCCATGGCCGTAGGCCATCAAGTATTGTAGCTGTAGACGGGCAACCCTACCATTGGTCGTAGGCCATTAAGTATTGTAGACTGCATGATGGAGTAAAGCCACAGACCCTCAGACCCCCGGACCTTCATACCTCATATCCCAGACCTTCAGACGGCATGATTTCCTGACAACCTGCATCCTCTGATACAGTCGGAATCATTTGTTATATTTCAAAATGTTTCTAACTTTCGTGAAGAACTCAACCACGGATCATGATCAGTGATAAGCTATTGAATCCCAGGAATATTGCTGTAATAGGCGGCTCAGATGATATCACCAAAGCCGGTGGCAAGGTCCTGAAGAACCTTCTCGCAGGCGGTTTTAACGGAGAGATATTTGTTGTCAACCCAAAAGCATCTGCGGTACAGGGCCTTCCAGCTTGTCATGACGTGTCGCAACTCCCTGAAACTGATATGGCTATACTAGCTGTGGCCTCGAAATACTGCCCGGCAATTGTACGCGTACTGGCCCATGAAAAAAAGACCGGAGGGTTCATCATTCTCTCGGCCGGGTTCAGTGAGGAGGATGAAGAGGGCGCTGCTCTTGAGAGGGAGATTGTGGAGACTGTGAGGCAGACGGGTGGTTCTCTTATCGGCCCCAATTGCATTGGTTATCTGAATAACAATTATCACGGGGTATTCACTGAGCCCATACCCCGGTTGTCCGCACAGAGGCATCGATTTTATATCCGGCTCGGGCGCCACGGCGGTATTCATTCTTGAGGCTGCTATCACGAGCGGACTTCCTTTCTCAAGCGTATGGTCAGTGGGCAACAGCGCCCAGATAGGGGTTGAGGATGTGCTTGAACACCTCGATCTCACCTTTAACCCCGAAACCAGCTCAGCTATAAAGCTGATGTACATCGAAAACATTGCGGACCCAGCCAGGTTCCTCAGACACTCCTCATCTCTTATAAGGAAGGGATGCCGAATTGCAGCCATCAAGGCCGGCACTTCAGAAGCAGGATCGCGCGCTGCCTCATCGCATACCGGAGCAATGGCATCACCTGACACTGCCGTTGAGGCGCTCTTACGCAAAGCAGGGGTAGTCAGATGTCACAACCGTACAGAGCTCGCTTATGTAGCCGCTCTCTTCACTTACAAAAAGCTAATTGGAAAAAGAATAGCGATCGTTACACATGCAGGCGGACCGGCAGTGATGCTTACCGATGCACTGAGCGAGGGAGGGATGGAAATACCTCACCTTGAGGGTGAGGCCGCTGACCGCCTCCTCGGGAAACTCTACCCTGGATCCTCGGTGGCAAACCCGATAGATTTTCTGGCGACAGGCACAGCTGAGCAACTGGGTATTATCCTCGATGCGTGCGAGAACGATTTCGACGAGATCGACGCCATGGCTGTCATCTTCGGCAGTCCGGGGCTCTTCCCGGTTGACGATGTCTACAGTCTTCTGCATGACAAGATACGCAGCTGCAGCAAGCCGGTCTATCCAATAATGCCTTCGATAATAAATGTTAAAAGGGAGATAGCCGAATTCATAGCACATGAAAATGCGATATTCCCTGACGAGGTGCTGTTTGGCAAGGCCCTGTGCAGGGTGCAGGCTACACCCGGGCCTTCAGTTACGGAGGCAAATGACGTCAGAGCCGACAGATCCGCCATAAGAGCGGTGATTGACGGTGCCGGTGATGGCTACCTTTCACCTGAGAAAGTGAATCTTTTGCTTAATGCTGTTGGCATTACTACTGTCGCCGAGAGTGTTGCTTCATCTGCCGAGGCTGCTGTCAGGGCGGCGGAGGAGATGGGGTATCCCGTGGTGATGAAGGTGGTCGGGCCGGTTCATAAGTCTGACATCGGTGGAGTAACCCTGAATATCGGCAGCGCCACGGAAGTACAGACCGAGTTTGGCCGGATGATGAAGCTCCCCGATGTCACAGCAGTGCTGGTACAGAAGATGATCAGCGGCATGGAGCTGTTCTGCGGAGCGAAGAGGGAGGGGAGGTTCGGACACCTGGTGATGGCAGGCATGGGGGGAATATTCATCGAGGTATTCAGGGATGTTGCCTCAGCCCTGGTACCAGTGTCGGAGCAGGAGGCAGCGTCAATGATCAGGTCGCTGAAATCATATGAGATAATAAAGGGTATTCGCGGTTCTGCCGGCGTGAATGAAGAGGCTTTTGCCAGGGTGATTACCTCGATCTCTGACCTGCTGACAGTGGCACCGGAGATCTGCGAGATGGATATCAACCCTCTTCTTGGCACACCGGAGCTGGTTGTGGCGGTGGATGCCAGGATAAGGATTGAGGCAGTAGAGGGCCGAGCGTTAAGAAATGACCCGGTGGGTCATTTTAGCGAAGGAGCCAGGTTGCAGGGGAGGCGTCAGTAGGCAATAGGGGTCTTGCGGTCATGCAATCCTGCGGTCAGGAAAAAATGTCAAAATCGAAAATCGACAATCGAAATTCGCCAATCCATATGAAGCGTTCTGATATATTGTTTATCGTTGTTTTTGCCGGATTGTTCCTGCCGTTTATTCTATCCCAAAAACTATATGAATTTTTCCTCTGGTTCAGCACCGACTGGGCTTTCACTGCCAGTTTCATAAAATTCGCACTGCTGGCAACCATGGGTGAGATGCTCGGCAGCAGGATCAGGACTGGCATTTATCTGCCCCAAGGCTTTGCCCTGATATACCGTGCTGTTGTATGGGGATTCCTCGGGATGACCGTCAAGGCTGCCTTTATGATCTTCGGTGGAGGGGTACCATTGATAGTCTCGCATTTCGGTATGGAGAATCCGGCAGCGGTTATGGCCGGTCCCGTGACTGGCGCCAGGGTGCTGCTCGCCTTTGCAATAAGCGTCTTCCTGAATATCTTCTATGCACCTCTGCTGATGGTGACCCACAGGGTAAGCGATCTCCATATTGCTTCGGCCGGAGGCAATTGGCGCAAGCTGCTGAAGGTACCGGATGTAACAAGGTTACTGGCTTCGATCGACTGGAACAGCATGTGGGGCATTGTCCTGAAAATGAGCATCCCCCTCTTCTGGATACCGGCACAGACCGTCAACTTCCTTCTCCCGGAGGAGTTCAGGATACTCGTTGCCGCACTCTACAGTACCGTTTTAGGAGTTATACTGGCGTTGGCAGCAGGAGCCACAAAGAGGCAGTAGGCATTAGGCAATAGGCAGTAGTCTAAGTCGGCAGTCCTCAGTCGGCAATCAGCAGTCAGAAGTCGCAATTAAGAGTTAGGGATTAAGAATCAGTAACTTACAACTACTGCCTATTGCCTACTGCCTATTGCCTTTGAAGACTGAGAACTGAAGACTGATTTACGGACTTTCGACTTTAAGGACTTTCGACTTTCGGCTATTTAATATGACAAATAACAGCAATCGTTCTCTTATAAATTTCTATCTTGGTGCCACAGATGAGGGCTCTAAATGGAAAATTTATGAAAAATACCCCCATTAACCGTCAAACAGTAAGCAGGGCTATCACTTCGAGCGGCATCACCGATATTGGTTATGCGAGTATACGCGAGATAGTCAAGCTGGTAAATGTCCTGATAAAGGAGACTGGTATCGAATTCATCAGGATGGAGATGGGGGTGCCCGGACTCCCATCGGCTGAGGTTGGGATAAAGGCTGAGATAGAGGCGCTGAAACTAGGTGTCGCATCAATCTATCCTGATATCGAAGGGCTGCCTGAAATGAAGACCGAGGCAGCCCGGTTTGTGAAAAACTTCCTCGATGTGGATGTGCAGCCCGATTGCTGCGTGCCTACCGGAGGAGCGATGATGGGAGGTATGGCCAGCTTCATGGTTGCCAACCGGAATGACAGAACCAGGGAGGGAACCCTCTTCATCGACCCGGGATTCCCGGTGCAGAAGACCCAGACCAGGATTCTCGGGCAGGATTACCGTTCGTTCGACGTTTACAATTACCGTGGTGAAAAACTTGGACCCAAACTTGAGTCCGTCCTGCAATGCGGAAAGGTCTCTACCATACTCTATTCCAACCCCAACAACCCCTCGTGGATATGCCTCACGGAAGATGAGCTCCGGACCATCGGAACACTCGCACGTAAATACGATGCCATCGTGATTGAGGACCTGGCATATTTCGGGATGGATTTCCGTGAGAATTATTCGGTTCCCGGTGTGCCTCCGTATCAGCCTACGGTGGCAAAATACTGCGATGACTGGATCCTTCTGATCTCCAGCTCAAAGATATTCAGTTACGCGGGGCAAAGGATAGGTCTGCTTGTAATGTCAGACCACCTTTATAACCGCAGGTATCCGGACCTCCTCAGATATTACAGGACGGATATCTTCGGCAGGGCGATGATCTTCGGAGCCCTGTACGCCCTCTCTTCCGGGGTTGCCCACTCGGCCCAGTACGGTTTTACCGCAATCCTCAAGGCCGTGAACGATGGTTTATATAACTTTGTCGACAACACCAGGGTCTATGGCGAGAAGGCTGCAAGGATGAAGGAGATTTTTATCAGCAATGGATTCAGCATAGTATATGACATGGATATCGACAGGCCTGTGGCTGACGGCTTCTATTTCACCATCTCATACCCCGGCATGACCGGTGGTGAGCTGTTGCAGGAGTTGCTCTCCTGCGGTATAGCTGCCATCACACTGAATATCTGTGGCAGCGAGAGGCATGAGGGACTGAG
This sequence comes from uncultured Rikenellaceae bacterium, assembly GCA_963770745.1. Taxonomy (GTDB): domain Bacteria; phylum Bacteroidota; class Bacteroidia; order Bacteroidales; family VadinHA17; genus SR-FBR-E99. Next base: position 45,007 of record CAVYRA010000011.1, on the reverse strand, counting down.
GGCCTGCGTCTCGCAGGTGAGAAAGAAACAGCTGCCCCTGCTTGAGGAAAGGCTGAAAATCTTCAGGGAAAATAATCCCGTAAAGGATTAATCATATATTTATCATCGAAATAATAAATACAAGATGGCTAAGATAAAAGGTGCAGTGGTTATAGACAAGGAGAAGTGTAAGGGGTGCGAGGTGTGCGTGGTCACATGTCCAACCCAGACTCTGGCGCTGGCAACGGAAGTGAACGCCAGGGGATACCACTTCTCGTATGCAGCCTTCCCCGATGCATGCATTGGCTGCGCAAACTGCGCAGTTGTATGTCCGGACGGGGTAATCACAGTTTACAAGGTTAAGGTGGGATAAAAGAAAAAGAAAAAGATAATTTAATGGAAAAGGAACTGAGACTGATGAAGGGCAACGAAGCCATCGCCGAAGCGGCGATACGCGCCGGTGCCGACGGTTATTTCGGGTATCCCATCACTCCGCAGAGCGAGATACTTGAATATCTCATGGAGGCCAATCCGGAGACTACTACCGGAATGGTGGTGCTCCAGGCTGAGAGTGAGGTTGCTGCCATAAACATGGTTTACGGTGGGGCCGCTTGCGGCAAGAAGGTGATGACTTCATCTTCATCACCGGGAATCAGCCTCAAGCAGGAGGGTATCACATATATCGCGGGTGCCGAGCTTCCCTGCCTGATCGTCAACGTGGTACGCGGCGGCCCGGGTCTCGGTACCATCCAACCGGCGCAGAGCGATTATTTCCAGGCTACCAAGGGTGGCGGGCACGGCGACTATCACCTGATAGTGCTTGCACCTTCGTCAGTACAGGAAATGGCTGACTTTGTAGAGCTGGGATTTGACCTTGCATTCAAATACAGGAACCCTGTGATGATTCTCTCTGACGGAGCCATAGGGCAGATGATGGAGAAGGTATATCTTAAACCGCAGAAAAAGAGATCTGAGGAGATACTGCCATGGGCAACCACAGGAAAGCCTGCATCAAGGGAGCGGAACATAATCACTTCGCTCGACCTTGACCCGGAACGCCAGGAGAAGTTTAACCTGAAACTGATCGCCAAATACCGCGAGATAGAAGAGAAGGAGGTGCGCTATGAGGAGTTTATGACTGATGATGCCGAGTACCTTTTCGTAGCTTACGGCACCAGTGCAAGGATATGCCAGAAGGCATTGCAGCTGGCCCGGGCTGAAGGAATTAAAGCCGGACTGCTCAGACCTGTAACCCTCTTCCCTTACCCGAAGAAGAGACTGAATGAGCTGGCTGACAGGGTCAAAGGGATGCTCTCGGTTGAGATGAGCGCCGGACAGATGGTGGAGGATGTCATGCTGGCAGTGAACGGAAAAACAAAGGTCGGCCACTACGGAAGGATGGGAGGAATGATCCATACACCGGAAGAGGTGCTTGAAAACCTTAAATTATTTATTAAAGGATAAACGATATGGCAGAGACAGACATAAATGATATTGTAAGGCCTGAAAACCTTGCTTACGTTAAATCGAAAGTCCTGACTGACAATATAATGCATTACTGTCCGGGCTGCGGTCATTCTACAGCCCACCGTGTGCTGGCAGAGGTGATAGAGGAGGAGGATCTGCAGAGCAGGACTGTTGGCATCACACCTGTAGGATGTTCGGTACTTATGTACAATTATATCGATATTGATTTCCAGGAAGCTGCCCATGGCAGGGCCCCGGCACTGGCCACGGCCGTCAAGCGGCTGATGCCCGACAAATTCGTATTTACATACCAGGGCGACGGTGACCTGGCTGCCATCGGTACGGCAGAGACCATTCACACATGCAACAGGGGCGAAAACATACTAATCCTGTTCATCAATAACGGCATCTACGGCATGACAGGCGGACAAATGGCCCCGACAACCCTTGAAGGTATGAAGTCGTCAACATCACCTTACGGCCGCGACATATCCACCATGGGTTCTCCCATCAAAATGGGCGACATCGTTGCACTGTTGCCCGGCACCTGCTATGTCACACGTCAGAGCGTCAACACCGCCGGAGGCGTCAGGAAACTGAAAAGAGCCCTCAAGAAAGCCGTGCAGTACCAGAATGAAAAGAGAGGAACCTGTTTCATAGAGGTGGTCTCAAACTGTCCCTCGGGATGGAAGATGACCCCGGTGGAATCAAACAAATGGATGGAGGAGAACATGTTCCCGTTCTATCCCCTTGGTGACATCAAGGTTCCACCCGAAAAATAAATCTCCTGGAGGGAAGAAGCATAATGCGACTCCGAAATATGGTACAAGCAATGTTTTAATTAATGATCAGATCATGACAGAAGAAATTATTATAGCAGGTTTTGGCGGACAGGGTGTCCTCTCAATGGGCAAGATCATGGCCTATTCGGGCATGATGCAGGACATGGAGGTGAGCTGGATGCCTTCATACGGCCCCGAGATGAGGGGCGGAACTGCCAACGTCAACGTGATACTGAGTGATGAGCGGATCAGCTCTCCAATCCTCAGGAGCTTTGACACGGCCATCATCCTCAACCAGCAGAGCATGGACAAGTTCGAGCATACCGTCAAGCCGGGCGGCACCCTTATCTATGACGGAAACGGAATAACGAGGCATCCTGAGAGGAAGGATATTACCATTTACCGCGTTGATGCAGCGGAAGAGGCCTCGAAGATGAAGATGCAGAAGGTGTTCAATATGTTTGTCATGGGTGGCTTCATGAAGGTCAAACCCATACTTAAGACGGAATACGTAATCAAGGGCCTGAAGAAATCACTCCCGGAAAGGTACCATCATCTCATCGCCATGAACGAGGAGGCCATTAAGCGGGGGATGGAGATAATTAATCAGGTGAACTAATTGTCGATTGTCGATTGTCGATTTTTTTAATCGCAAATCGCAAATCGCAAATCGTAAATCACTCGTAGAAATGCATCTCCCGTATGTACCGCCATGTGGGTGCCGGGACGAACCATGAGACATCCTTGCCCTCTTTAATTGCACTGCGGATGAAGGTGCCGGAGATATCCATCACCGGGGCATCAATCTCCCTGACTGACGCCATGGCGAGGATCTCCTCCAGCCTCTTGCTGCTCTTCCTGCCGGGATAAAGACGGGGATAAACAACTATTGGGTATTGCTTAACGAGCATTTCGACATTCTTCCACTTATGCAGGGTGGTCAGGTTGTCTTCTCCCATGATGAGAGTGAACCTTCGCGCGGGGTATTTCTCTGCCAGCCATGCCAGCGTATCAACTGTGTAGGAGGGCTGTGGCAGGGTGAACTCGACATCCGATACCCTGAAACGGTGGTCTTCTCCGATGGCAAGCTCAGTCATGTAAAGGCGGTCGCGGTCCTTTAACAGTGACTCCTTCGCTTTGAGCGGATTATGCGGACTGACTACGAACCAGATCTCTTTCAGTGAGGAGTACTCGGCTATATAGTTCGCGATAGCCATATGCCCTATGTGCACCGGGTTGAATGAACCGAAAAACAATCCTGTCTCCATCATCTCTCCCCAATGAATTCCGTTACCAATTCAAGTATTTCGCTGCATGCCTTCTCCAGCCCGTCATTCACAATAACCCGGTCAAACCTGTCTCCCAGCATGATCTCCGAAGCAGCCTTCTCCACTCTCATTTCTATCATTTCCGGCAGAATCAGTTCCGCGTTTCAGCAGCCTTGACCGCAGCTCGTCAACCGATGGCGGCATGATATAGATGGCCAGGGCATCCTTCCCGAAGATATTCTTCAGGTTGATTCCCCCCTGCACGTCGACGTCAAAGAGCGGAATCTTCCCCTCCTCTGCAATGCGGTCAATCTCGCTTCGAAGGGTGCCGTAGTAATGATCACTGTAAACCTCCTGCCACTCGATGAATTCACCTTTTTTGATCTTGCTCCTGAACTCAGCCGAGGTGATGAAATAATACTCCCGGCCGTCGACTTCACATCCCCTCGGTTTTCTGCTGGTTGCCGATACCGAGAAGAGAAGTGGCAGACCGGCCTTGAGAAGATGACTGACAAGGGTCGACTTTCCGGCTCCTGAGGGAGCGGATATGATAAGTACCCTCTGGCTGTTCTTCGATCCCTTCATTAGTCTAAAGCACATTAAGAGTCAGTTCCTTGATCCGTCTCCAGCTCGTCCTTCATCATCACCACCAGCTTCTGCATTGAGGCGTCATTGGCTTTGGAACCGATTGTGTTGATCTCACGCCCCATCTCCTGCGAGATGAAGTTGAGCATTTTGCCGTTCTGACCGTCGCCGTTCATGGTCTCAATGAAGTAGTCGCAGTGTTTCTTCAGCCGCACCTTCTCCTCATTGATGTCCATCTTCTCAAGGTAGAAGATCAGCTCCTGTTCAAAGCGGTTCTTGTCGATGTTTTCCGACCCGACGGTCTCCTGAAGTGTTGCCATCAGCTTCTCGCGCATGCGTGTCAGGCGGTCGCCCTCCACCGTGCTGAGGTTTTCAAGGTACCGGCTGATACTGGCGACAGACTTTGCTGAGGTCAGCCTCCATCGCCCTTCCCTCCTCAAGCCGGTACAGGTCGGTCATCGAGAGTGCATCATCGATCAGTTTAACGGCCATGCTCCATTCCTCCTCAGTAAGCTCAGCTCTCTCGGTCCTGAGTGTTTCGGGGAGCCTCATCACAATGCCGAGCAACTCGCTGTCGCTTTTGATGCCCAGTTCATTGCTTATCGACCTGAGCTGACTGTAGTAGTTTTTAACGATGTTACTGTTGATCACCGGTGCCGGCTCGTCATTCATGGCGTCGAAGGAGATCATCAGGTCAATCTTGCCCCTCTCGAGTTTTCTGATGACCAGGTTCCTTATCTCCAGCTCTTTCTCCTTATAGATCCATGGCATCTTGGTGTTGACGTCAGCCTGTTTGCTGTTGAGCGACCTGATCTCAACGGTGATTTTACGGTGCGATGTCTCCAGCATGGCCTTGCCATAGCCGGTCATTGATCTTATCATGATGGTGCAATTATGCCTGTGGTCAAAGATAGGTTTTTTATGTCAGGTGAGCAGATCGAGTTCAACGGTGAAGTGCCTCATGATAGGGGCTTCCCATTTGATGGTGAGGCCTCTCGTGATCTTGTTCCTTCTCTCCCATACGTTGCATATCGCTGCTGCCACATAATCCATGTGGTTGTCGGTATAGACCCTTCTGGGGATGGCAAGCCGTACAAGCTCCAGCTCCGGGTGCCTGTTCAGGCGTGTAACCGGATCACGGTCGGCCATCAGGGTGCCAATCTCAGCACAACGTATTCCTCCTTCCAGGTAAATCTCAACTGCCAGTCGTTGTGCAGGGAACTCCTCCGCGGGGACCTGCTGCAGGAATCTGCCTCCATCAATGAATATGGCATGACCGCCGTAGGGTACCTGAACCGGTATGCCTGCCGCGGTGAGCTGCTCACCCAGATGCGCCACCTGCCTGATACGCGACTCAAGGTAGTCAAACTCAGTGCCCTCGAAGAGACCCACTGCCAGTGCGTTCATATCACGGCCCGCCATGCCTCCGTAGGTAAGAAAGCCCTCGAACATTATATTGAAGGTTGTGGCCCTGCGGAACAGCTCCTGGTCTCTGAAGCCTATGAATCCGCCTATGTTGACTATGGCATCCTTCTTCGAGCTCATTGTCATACCGTCAGCATAGGAGAACATCTCGCGGGCTATCTCCCTGATGCTCTTGTCAGCGTATCCCTCTTCGCGTGTCTTTATGAAGTATGCGTTTTCGGCAAAGCGGGCAGAGTCAATTATAACAGGCACACCGTACCTGTCGGCCAGCTCCCTTACCCCCCGCATGTTGGCCATGCTTACAGGCTGCCCGCCGGCAGTGTTGTTGGTGACGGTCATGACGATGCACCCCAGCTTCTCACGGGGTGTCTCTTTCAGCACCTTTTCAAGCTTTTCAGGATCGACATTGCCCTTGAAGGGATCAACGGCATTTATGTTCCTGGCGATATCTACGGTGCAGTCAACCGCTGTTGCCTTGCGGAACTCAATATGCCCCTTTGTGGTGTCAAAGTGGGCGTTGCCCGGGATAACGTCGCCCTCCTTAACCAGCACCGAGAATAGGACGTTCTCCGCAGCCCTGCCCTGATGGGTGGGAAGAAAATACTCGAATCCGGTAATCTCTTTGATTGCCTCTTTGAGCTTATAATAGGATGAAGCGCCGGCATAGCTCTCATCGCCGGTCATGATGGCACCCCACTGCCTGTCACTCATGGCCCCGGTGCCGGAGTCGGTGAGGAGGTCAATGAACACCTGCTCTGACCGCAGGTTAAAAAGGTTCCAGGAGGCTTTCCTTATCCATTCCGACGCTCTGCGAGCGTGCTCTGACGGACAGATTCAACCATCTTTATCTTGAAGGGTTCACAGTATGGAAGGTTCATGAGAATTTCGATTTTCGATTTTCGATTGACGATTAAGAAATTTTAACAACTTGTAGGGAGAGTGGTGTGAAAAAGCATTGAGACATGCAACCCTTGGGGTTCAGAATGCGTCCCTGTTCTTGATGTTCCGGAATATCAGCTTCCGGTTTCTTTCCGACTGAAAAAGGAAAATCATCGAAATGGGCTATTTTTACAAAGATAACTTTTTTATGTTTGGGGTACAATCCGGAATTGTTTAAACATCGTGAAATGAGATTGAGAACCGTAAAGATTCTTTTGATTTTGTATTGCCTGCCGGGAAGTATAATGCTCTCCGGACAGGTTGTTGATGTACCGGCGACTATACCGGTGACTGAAACGGAGGTGTCTGCAGACACCCTTGAGGTCACAATACCCCTGCTGAAAAACGTCAAGGGTACGCCGGTTCCATCCATTAACGGTCCGAAGGATATAAAACTTGACAGGGATGCCTCACTGCGGTATCTTGAAAGGATTTATTCTGCAACGCAGATGTGGAAGAAGAGCAATGACCCGCTGCGCGAGGCAATCAGGAATCTCTTATGGATTGCATCCAGGCCTCCGGCTGACTCGGTGATGAGCTACCTGTCGGATTATGGGTTCGATAAGATCAGGGTTCCGGCTGACAAATACTTTATTTTCGATTCCATCCGAATCATTCTGCCGGTCATTCAGACTGACTCTTCATCCACTGACAGTGTCACCGGGAAGCCAAAGACAGGAGAGATGTTCATCGAAGCGGGCAAGAGGCTTGAGAAGGTCAAACTGTCTGCTGATTCAAAACCGGTGATGAAGAATGACACCCTGAGGCTGAATGATTCTGTGTACATACTGATGAAGGATTTTATCCCCGCACGGTTGCCTCTTCAGACACATGACACCATAGTGCTGGTGATAACCGATACGCTGCCTGAGGCATCGGTCTACCGGGGTGACATCCCCTTCCGGTATCTGAAAAACCCCTACATGGGCGACTCGCTTGAGGCCGCCGTAAGTTCCCTGATAGGGTATCTTGAGACGCGCGACTCGACTCAGTTGCGGGTCACCGGTGAAACGGGCAGGGGAACTGATATATGGCTCAACAGCCAGTCTGACAACCTTGTCAGGTTCTGGCTGCCTGACGGCGAGGGTGATTCAGTGACCGTCTGGCTGGGGAGCCCGGCGAGAAACACCATATCTCTCAGGGCGGAAGAGGGAGTGCTGTTCAAAAAACAGATCTGGTATGACAGGTACGCCAACACGCGCGTAAATGTCACCACGTCAATTGAGGAGGATATACGGCGGGTAGCCCTGAGCAAGATCAAGCCCGATCTGTGGAGGTTTAAGTCAGACCTGTCATATCTGCTATCCCAGGGGGCGATCTCCAACTGGGCTAAGGGGGGAGAGAATAATATCTCGTCGGTCCTTGATGTGACATCTGCAATGAATTACAACAACAAGGTCACGAAGGTCAATTCCTCCACATCAGCCAGGTTCGCCATCGGCCTGCAGGCATCCGGAAGGAATGCTGATATAAGGAAAAACCTAGACATCCTTGAGATCAACTCAAAACTCAATCACAAGGCCTTCGGCAAGTTCGACCTCTCGGGTCTCTTTCAGTTCAAGACGCAGTTCCTGCCTGGGTACAACTATCCCAATGATACGGTAAAGGTTTCAAAATTCTTTAACCCTGCCACCTTCCTCTTCGGCTATGGTCTTGAGTACAAGCCGGACAAGAACACCTTCATCAGTTTTTCTCCGGTCTCTTTCAAGGGGACTTTCGTTCCTGACACGGCAAACATCAATCAGACCAAGTACGGTATTGCTGCCGACAAGCGATCAAAGAGGGAATTGGGGGCATACCTGACATTAAACAGCAAACTTGTCTTGTTTGAGAAGGTTAACATGAGCAACAGGCTCCAGCTCTTCAGTAATTTCCTGTCAAACCCGCAGAATGTTGATGTGGAGTGGGAGATGATTGCCACCATGGGCCTGAACTGGTTCACTGACCTGAGGTTGAATGTTCATCTCATTTATGATGATGACACCATGCTGCCGGTCTTTGATCGGGGTGAGCCGGTGCTTGGCACAGACGGCAAGCAGAAGAAGGCTCCCATGGTGCAGTTCAAGGAGCTGCTTGGTGTCTCCTTCATCTTTAAGTTCTAGAATATCAGGAGGTCTGTAATCACCGCCACCCCGAAGATGACCCCTGCCACCCCGTTGGTGGTGCCGAATGCCATGTTCACCCTGCTCAGGTCATCAGGCTTCACAATAAGATGCTGGTAGACCAGCATGGCCGTAAAGATCAGTGCTCCTGCCCAGAAGATGATGCCTGCCTGCCCCAGGAGACCCGCAACTGACACAAGCATGAACGAAAGCGAATGCAGCGACACCGACACTGCCAGCGCCTCTCTCCTTGACATTGAAGCAGGAATGGACCTGAGCCCCGCTTCACGGTCAAACTGATCATCCTGCAGCGCATAGATGATGTCAAAACCACTGACCCAGGTAAGGACAATCAGCGAATAGACGAGAGGCAGGAGTGCAAATGTTCCCGTGACGGCAATATAAGCCCCGATGGGTGCGAGACTAAGCCCCAGACCAAGCACAATATGTGACAGGGGGGTGAATCTCTTTGTGTAACTGTAGCCCAGAACGACGATAAGCGCAAGGGGCGACAGCATAAGGGTCAGCCGGTTAAGAAAAGCTGCCGAGATTATAAAGAGAACTGAGCTCGCGATGACAAACACCAGGGCATTACGCTGCGGGATCTTGCCTGAAGGTATCTCGCGCCCGGCGGTCCTCGGGTTCATCCTGTCGAAATGCACATCGGCATAACGGTTGAACGCCATGGCGGCGCTGCGGGCAAAGACCATGCAGGCGACCACCAGCAGAAAGGTCTTGAGGCTGAAACCGAAACCCGGCATCAGTGATCCGAGAAAGTACCCGATAAGGGCAAAAGGCATGGCAAAGACAGTGTGACTGAACTTGATCAGTGAGAGGTAATCATTTGTCGTGCCAAGCAACTTTTTCATCTCAGTGTGGCTCCGAACTCACGCTCAAAGGCTTTGATGAAAGCTCCCATCACCTTTTCAATATTCTTTTCGGTGAGGGTCTGCCTCTCATCCCTGAGGATGAAACTGACGGCGTATGATTTCTTATCGCTGCCCATCACCTCGCTTTCATAGACGTCAAAGAGATCAACCTCCTGAAGGATATTGCGTTCAGTCTTAAAAGCAAGATCACGTATCTGGCTGAAATTTACTGATTTATCGAGCAGCAGGGCCAGATCGCGACGGACCCAGGGGTACCTGGGGAGTTCCCTGAAGCGTATCTGTCTGCCCTTGAGGAGTTTCAGGATGTTTTCCCAGCTGATCTCACCGTACCATACATCCTGCCGGATGTCAAACATGGCAAGATACTTTTTCGATATTTTCCCGAATGATGCCAGATCCGTTAATCCGGCACTGTATTTCATTCCGTCAGCGAACCATCCGGCATTCTCCCCGGTGGCGGAGATCTCCCGTGCTGAAATGCCAAAGCGTGAGAGCAACAGCTCAATATAGCCCTTCATGTGAAAGAATCCTGACGGGGTCGCGGCTGCGTTCCATCTCTTGGCGTTGATGTTCCCGGTGATCGCCAGCCCCAGTAACTGTCGCTCGCTGAAGTTATCGGTGATCTCCATTGTTCCCCTGCCATGTTTCCTGGCGTAGGCATAACCCAGCTCAAAGAGCCTGAGGTCACTGTTCTGCCTGTTCAGGTTCCACGATATGGTGTTCAGCATTCCTGGGAGGAGAGACATTCGCATTACATTGAGGTCACTGCTGAGCGGATTGGCAAGACGCACCATGGAGGCTGCGTCGAAGTCGCCTGTTGCTTCGAACCATGCCGCCGGGGTCAGTGAGTTGCACATTATCTCTGTGAAGCCGTTTCCGGTAAGGAGTTCGGCCATGTTGGCCGCCACCTTCTCACGGTCTGGCCTGACAGTATGTGAAAGCATGGAGTGCATCTCGCTGCTGATGCCAATGTTGTCATAGCCGAAGATCCTGAGCACCTCCTCGGTCACATCGGCCTCGCGGGTCACATCAACCCTGTAGGAAGGGATCTCGAGGGTTAAGATATCAGGTGTCTCATCTGTAATGTGTATGTCGAGGCTGTACAGGATGGTCTTGACCGTCTCCGGGGGTATCTCCCTGCCAATCAGCTTTGTCATACGGTCAAGCGAGTATCTTATTACCGCCCTGCCCACGGGTGCAGGATAAATATCCATGATATCACCTGCAATTTCTCCACCTGCCAGTTCACACACCAGCAACGCAGCTCTTCTCAGGGCATAGATTGTCATCTCGGGGTCAGTGCCTCTCTCAAACCGGTAAGAGGCGTCGGTATGCAGGTCATGCCTGCGTGCGGTGCGGCGCACCGACACAGGGCTGAAGGTGGCACTCTCGAGGAATATATCTGTGGTGGCGCCGGTGACACCCGACTTCTGCCCGCCGAAGACTCCGGCTATACACATCCCTTCCTTCTCATTGCATATCATCAGGTCCGATGATGAGAGCTCACGCTCCACGCCATCGAGGGTCACGAATTTCGTTTTTTCGGGCAGTTTCTTTACGATCACACTGTTGCCTGTGATTGCTCCTGCATCAAAAGCATGCAGTGGCTGCCCGGTTTCGTGCAGAACGAAGTTAGTGATATCCACCACGTTATTGATGGGTGTCAGTCCTATTGCCCTGAGCCTGTTCTGAAGCCATGCCGGTGAGGGACCTACGGTAATTCCCCTGATTGTCAGGCCGGAATATCTTATACAGGCATCTGTTGACTCAACAGTGACGCTGATGGCTCCGTCAGCCCTGTCTTTTCTGAATGCGGACAGGTCAGGCAGTTTTGCCCTGACCGGCTTCTGCAGGTTGAACCATGCTGCCAGGTCACGAGCCACGCCGTAGTGTGAGCTGCAGTCAATACGGTTGGGCGTCAGCCCTATCTCAAAGACGATGTCACTTGTCACACCGAAGTAGTCTGCTGCAGGTGATCCGACCCTTGCCGATGGGTCCAGGACAATGATGCCCTCATGTGCTGTTCCGATACCCAGCTCATCCTCGGCGCAGATCATCCCCTCAGAGAGTTGTCCCCGTATCTTTGAACGTTTGATTTCGAACTGTTCATCACCGTGGAAGACCATGGTGCCTGGCACAGCAACAGGAACAAGCTGTCCGGCAGCAACGTTGGGCGCGCCGCAGACTATATGCAGCGGCTCAGTGCCGCCGGCATCAACTGTGGTGACGCTCAGCCTGTCAGCATCAGGGTGTCTTTCACACGTGAGAACCCTGCCAATGACAACACCCTTCATGCCACCCCTGACCGAGACCCACTCGCTGACACTCTCCACCTCAAGTCCCAGGCCTGTGAGAATGGCTGACAATTCCTCCGGCCCCGCATCGAAGTTCAGATACTCTCTCAGCCAGTTGTATGAAATCTTCATCGCGGTAAAATTTACTGTTTTTTATGACATGCAAAAGTAAGGAAAAAAGGTTAGAGGCATCACCGGGGCCCTATTAAATGGATGATCATTATCGTTATATTTGCACGTCAACAAAATGCCAGATGAAAGTAGAGGAAAATGACAAACTGATACTGATAACCAATGATGACGGACTGTATGCCAATGGTATAAAGACACTGATCAGCATCATGAAGGAGTTCGGCAAGCTGGTTATCATTTCGGCCACAGAGAGCCGCAGTGCAATGTCACAGGCACTGACGGTAAAGCACCCTCTCAGGGTCAAGCTGCTGCTCGAAGACGAAACGCAGAGAGTCTATGCCTGCAGCGGCACCCCCACCGACGGTGTAAAGCTGGCTGTGAATCAACTCCTGGAACGCAAGCCTGACCTTATAGTATCAGGGATCAACCACGGCTCAAACGCTTCCGCGAGTGTGCTCTATTCCGGAACCATGGCAGCAGCACTGGAGGGTTGCCTCTACGGCATAACCTCAGTCGGATTTTCGCTGAACAGTTATTCTGCAACGGCGGATTTTTCGGCATGCGAAGAGTACATCAGGAAGATTTGCCAACTGCTTCTTCGCGAGCCTTTGCCGCAGGGTATTTGCCTGAATGTCAATATTCCGGCATTATCTGCATCACAGATAAAGGGGATGATGATCGCAAGGCAGGCAATGGGGTGCTGGCAGGAGGAGTTCGAAAAGAGAAAAGACCCGGCCGGCAAGACTTATTACTGGCTCACGGGCAGATTCATAAACCATGAGCCCGAATCAACGGATACCGACGAATGGGCACTCCGGAACGGATATGTCTCAGTTGTTCCGGTTTCTACCGACATGACCGCGCATTCATTCATCAGCACCCTCAAAACAAAACTCTGATATGCAGTTCAGCCAACGTTACAATAATATGCTGACTGGTATAATCTCAGGGATCCTTATGCCTGTAATCGCCTTTTTCATCTTTTTTCTGCTGACAAGGAACGGGCTGACACTTGATCTCTTCATCCGCAGGATGATCGAAGTTGATAAGGTCACAGAGGTGATGAGCATTTCTGTCTTTGCCAACATCGTAATCTTCCTGCTGTTTAATCGCTTTGACATGCTCAGAGCCTCCAAGGGGGTGCTGGGTATTACAATTGCATGGGCCTTCCTGGTCTTCGGCATAAAGCTGTTCTGACATGAAGTACTTTATCATTGCCGGAGAGCCTTCAGGCGATCTTCACGGTTCCACCCTTGTCAGAAACCTGATCAGGGCTGATCCGGCTGCAGAGGTCTCATGCTGGGGAGGAGATATGATGAGACAGGCAGGAGGCAGGCTGTTGAAGCATTACCGTGAGACGGCCTTCATGGGTGCCTGGGAGGTACTCAGGAATATCCTCCGGGTAAGAGCCAATTTCATCGATTGCCGGCAGCAGATAGCTGAAATGAGACCTGACGTGGTGATCCTCATCGATTACCCCGGCTTTAACCTCAGGATAGCCCGCTACGTGAAAGAGCTGGGAATCAGAGTGTACTATTATATATCGCCGAAATTCTGGGCATGGCGCGAGGGCAGGGTAAAACAGGTAAAGAAATATGTCGACAGGCTCTATATAATCTTTCCCTTTGAAAAAGAGTTCTTCCGCCGGCACTCGTATAATGTCACTTTCCTTGGTAACCCCCTTATTGATCATGTGGAGACCTGGCGCGATGCAGCTCCTGACCGGGAGGCCATAACAGCATCAATGGGCCTTGACGCGAGGCCTGTCATAGCCCTCGTGGCAGGCAGCAGGCAGCAGGAGGTCGCATCTATACTGCCCGCAATGGTCAGCATTGCGGCAGGCTTTCCTGACTACCAGTTCGTGGTTGCAGCGATGGATCATCTCCCGGCTGAGCTTTATGAAGGTATTACAGGGTCTCTTCCCGTCAGGGTGATAAATGGCAGGACTTACGATCTGCTCTCTGTGGCCGAGGCGGCACTGGTGACTTCCGGGACCGCCACCCTGGAGGCGGCCCTTTTTAATGTGCCGCAGGTTGTATGCTACCGGACAAGTGCTGTCACATACCACCTGGCAAAGAAATTCATTAAGGTGCGCTTCCTGTCACTCGTGAACCTGATAATGGACCGGGAAGTTGTCAGGGAACTGATACAGAATGATATGACCCAGGCTAGGCTGCACTCTGAGCTGCAGGATATCCTCGTCACAGGCTACAGGCATGAGATAATAAAAAGAGACTACAGTGAGCTGCGTGAGATACTCGGAGGCAGCGGGGCCTCAGAAAGGGTTGCGGAAGACATGCTGAAAAACCTTAAGGAAAATATTGCCTGATGAAGACAGGGGCAGTATTAACCTTGTTGATGGTGTTTCTGCACCCGGCTGCCGCGAATGAGGTTTCAATACGTATTTTTGCCCGCACAAAGCCTGTGACAGTGGTGTTTACACCTGACCGGGGGGAGTATATCCTCAGCCAGGGACCATCAGATAATATAAGGCTGGCGGCCGGCGAAATCGTTGCCGTCACGCGCCATGACGGCAAGGTTATTTACAGGACCTTCTCAGGTAAATCAGGAGTGGCTGATTCACTGACCTTTACACCATCAGCCGGTACTTCACTCTTCAGGTTGCGCGCTCCCGGGAAGGATGAAGCCGTGAAGACCCTTGACGGTGTGCTGAAGATTAAGTCGTTCCCCGGCTCGCTCCAGATCCTTAACATAACTTCAGTGGAGAGTTACATGCCGGGAGTGGTCAGGGCAGAGGCAGGAAAATACGGACCGCCCGATTACTTCAGGGCCCAGGCGATTGTAGCACGAACATATGTATACCGTAATATCAACAGGCATGAACTCGACGGCTATAACCTCTGTGATGACACACACTGCCAGGTCTACCCGGGAATGATAAGTGAAACACCGATCATTGATGCATGCCATTTCACTGCAGGACAGGTGCTGGTTGACCGCGACAGCATGCTGATTGTGGCGGCCTTTCACGGCAACTGCGGAGGCGTAACGGCAACGTCGGCCGATGTGTGGCTTGCTGGATACCCTTACCTGGTCAGTGTCATCGACCCGTGGTGCGGCTATTCAGCATCTTCAGTCTGGAATAAAAGTATTCCGCTTGCAGACTGGAACAGCTTCCTGAGGTCGAAGGGCATAACGAAGGGAGAAGAGACCGCTCTCTATTCAACAGCGGGAACCGGGCCGGTCAGGAAGATGGACCGCTCTGTCGCAGGACGACACATAACCAGCGAAGAGATCAGGTTGCGTTTCGGACTGAGGTCGGCATACTTTGCGCTGACACCGTCAGGAGACAGCATACTTGCGAGGGGCAGGGGTTACGGGCACGGTGTGGGACTTTGCCAGGACGGCGCGAAGGCAATGGCAGAAAAAAAGGTGACCTATGATAAAATTACCGGCTTCTACTACCCCGGCACACGCATAACTGACGTCAAAAATGCCCGGAGGCCGGTGAGGCCATGAAACTTTTAGATATTTTTACAGCAAACTTGAAGTTATGTTCACTCTCTTCAGAAAAGAGATAGCAGGTTTTTTCAGCTCGCTCACAGGCTACATTGTCATGATCGTTTTTCTCCTGGCAAACAGTCTGATCATGTGGATCATGCCCGGCCAGTGGAATCTGCTTGACAGCGGCTATGCAGGGCTCGACACCCTCTTTGTCCTCTCACCATGGATATTCCTGTTCCTGGTACCTGCCGTCACAATGAGGCTTTTTTCCGAAGAGCGCAGGGCGGGCACAATGGAGCTGCTCTGGTCGCGCCCGGTAGGCGACGGTGCCATCATATACGGCAAGTTCCTCGCTTCGGTGGCGCTGGTGCTGCTGGCGCTGCTGCCCTGCATAGTGTTTGTGATATCCGTTTGGATCCTGGGAGAGACACCCGGCAACATCGACAGAGGAGGGACGGCCGGATCATTTATCGGGTTGCTGATGCTGGCAGCCGTCTATTCTGCAATAGGACTCTTTGCCTCGTCACTGACCGAGAATCAGGTCATCGCCTTTATCATCGCAGCAGTCCTCTCATTCATAATGTTCACCGGTTTCGATTCACTTTCACTGGTGCCGGGGCTCTCTTCGATAGCAGAGGAGGTGTCAGCAATGGGCATCAACGAACACTACAAGTCCATCAGCAGGGGTGTGCTCGATATCCGTGACGTGGCATATTTTGTTTTTGTGACGGTTCTTTTCAATGAGGCGGCACGCCTGACTCTTCGCCGCAGCTCATGGAAGAAACCCCTGTCAGTAATCACTGCCGTGGCAGCGGTCAGCATACTCATATCGCTGGTACACATCAGGGTCGACCTCACGGAAGACCGGCGCTTTACCCTGGCAGAGCCAACACGAAAGATCCTCCGCGACCTTGACAGGGAGGTGCAGGTCGATGTCTTTCTCGACGGTGAGATGCCCATCGGTTTCCGGAAGCTGAGACGCAGTGCAGCGCAGTATCTTGATGAGTTCCGGATCACCTCCGGCCGGAAGGTCTCGTATGACTTTATCAACCCCTCGGGCTCATCTGACCGCGCGGAGCGTGAGAATTACCACAATCTTCTCATGAGCCGCGGACTGATGCCGGTGAATGTAATGGCCTCCGACGGCGAAGGAGGGAGGACACAGAAAAAAATATTCCCGTCACTCACTGTCACATCCGGCGAGACGGTAATACCGGTTAATTTCCTGAGGAACAATCCGTCACTTCCCGCCGAGACAAATCTCCTTCACTCAACTGAAGGACTTGAGTATGAGATCATACAGGCTATTGCAAGCGCCACAGCGGATACTATTCATACGGTAGCGTTCATCGAGGGTCACGGAGAGCTTGAGGAGGCCTATGTGGCTGATCTTACACTGGAACTGGCTAAGTTTTACAATATTGACAGGGGCGTAATCGGAGGCAGGCCCGGTATCATAGACCGATATGCAGCGATCATCATCGCTGCTCCCCAGGGGCCTTTTGATGAGAAGGATAAGTTCATCATTGACCAGTATATCATGAATGGAGGCCGGGTCATGTGGCTGGCCGAGGAGGTGAAGGTTGATGCCGACAGTCTCACTGCCGGATCCACGGTAGCGTTGTATGAACCTCTGAGTTTCAGCGATATGCTGTTCAGATACGGGGCAAGGATCAATCCTGTGATCATACAGGATGCCGACTGCATGCTCATCCCGTTAAAAGTGACCAATCCCGGCGGTGAAGCACAGTATGTTCCGGTCCCATGGATCTACTACCCTTTGCTGCGACCGTCTGACGGACACCCCGTGACGCGCAACCTTAACAGGGTGAAGGCAGAGTTCGCCGGTACCGTAGACACAGTAGGCCGTGATCCCGGCATAAAAAAGAGTATCCTCCTTACCACCTCGGGCCAGAGCCGGACGGTCACTCCGCCGCTGGTCATCTCACTTGAAGAGGCAGAGGAGAGGTTACCGCAGGACATGTTCACTGCCGGTGCGCTGCCGGTGGCCGTGCTGCTCGAGGGCACTTTCTCTTCAGTGTTCACAAACAGGATGACTGAGAGCCTCATGGGAGAGGCAGGCAGGACCATCCTGACTGAGAGCAGGCCCACAAAAATGATTGTCGTTGCTGACGGTGACATCATCCGAAATGAGGTGAGCTGGTCAGGAGGAGTGGCTGAGCCTCTTACCCTGGGCCTTGACAGGTATACCATGCAGACCTTTGGCAACAAGGACTTTCTTGTCAACAGCATAAACTACCTCGTTCATGACAACGGGCTCATCGAGATGCGTTCACGCGAGATAAAGCCCAGGCTCCTCGACCAGGCCAGGATTAAGAGCCAGAGGACCTTGTGGCAGCTTGTAAACACCCTGGTGCCGGTAATTATCATCATCCTTGCCGGAGTTGCCTACAACAGGCTGAAGCGAAGGCATTATATTTCAGTTAAATAAATTTGTTTGAGGGTAAGATATTTTTTTGTAATATTGATAAACCGGATTCTAAAGCAGACAATTCAGTAAATCAATGAGTTGCCGGTTAATATCGATATAAATAGGGATAACTTAAAAAATGACAATATGAAATTTGTTGTATCAAGTACAGAACTGCTGGGTCATCTGCAGGCTATAAGCCGGGTGATCAGTTCAAAAAATACCCTTCCTATCCTTGACAATTTCCTTTTCAACATCAGCGGCAATGATCTGGAAATTACGGCCTCCGATCTTGAGTCGACGCTTATCACTCGCATGAGGCTTGACAATATCACAGGAAGCGGCACCATAGCTCTGCCTGCAAGGATACTGCTTGATACGCTTAAGGAGTTCTCTGAACAGCCTCTTACCTTTGATATCAATCCTGATACGATGGCTGTGGTCATCAATTCAGAGAACGGTCGCTTCAGCGTTGTGGGCCAGAACGGGATCGATTTCCCGGTATTGCCGGTCATCAAGAAGGAGAAGAGGTTCGGTTTCACTGTTCCGGCCGATGTGCTGCTGGCAGGCATTACCAGGACTCTGTTTGCCACTGCTGATGACGAACTGCGCCCGGTCATGGGAGGTATTCTTGTTGAAGCCTCTGCAGAGAAGCTCACCTTTGTTGCATCTGATGCCCACAAGCTGGTCAGGTACCAGAGGAGCGACGCCCGGGCTGATGACAACGCCTCATTCATCCTGCCGAAAAAACCGGCCTCACTGCTGAAGAACATCCTCCCGAAGGAGAGCGGCGTGGTGTCAGTAGAGTTCGATGACAGAAACGCATTCTTCAACCTCTCTGACTATAAGGTGGTCTGCCGTCTCGTTGAAGGCAACTACCCGAACTACAATTCAGTGATACCCAAGAACAACCCGCGCAAGGTGCGCATTGACAGGCTGGAGCTTTACAATATCCTCCGCCGGGTATCCGTCTTCTCGAACCAGGCCAGCAACCTGGTCAAGTTGCAGTTCACCCCCAACCAGATCACCGTCTCAGCCCAGGATGTGGACTTCTCCATCTCGGCTTATGAGCGGCATAAGTGTCTCTATGAGGGAGACGACATGGAGATAGGCTTCAAGTCTGTCTTCCTGATTGAGATACTCTCGAACATAGCATCTCAGGATGTTTTGATTGAGCTGGCAGATCCCACCAGGGCCGGGCTCTTTCTCCCCGCCGAGGCAGCCAATGAAGATGAGGATCTTCTCATGCTTCTCATGCCTATGATGATCAACGCCTGAGACACCGGCAACTATGGAGCTTAACCTGAGAAAACCCCTGGTCATACTTGATCTCGAGACCACGGGGGTGAGCATCGCTTCTGACCGTATCGTGGAATTCTCCGCACTGAAGGCGTCACCCGGAGGAGCAGAGGAGTGGCTGACACTGAGGATCAATCCGGGCATACCCATCTCCCCCGAGGCTACCCGCATTCACGGCATCACCGATGCTGATGTGGCCAACGAACCTCATTTCAAGGATGTCGCAAGGAGAATAGCAGCCTTCTTTGATGGATGCGACCTGGCAGGGTTCAATGCAATGAAATTTGATATTCCCATCCTCTGCGAGGAGTTCCTGAGAGTGAATGTCGATTTCAACCCGGCACGCCACAGGTATGTTGATGTGCAGGTCATCTTCCACAAGAAGGAACAGAGGACTCTTGGCGCAGCATACAAGTTCTATTGCCAGAGGGAGCTTGAGAACGCTCACAGCGCCCAGGCCGATACCGCGGCCACCTATGAAATACTGAAGGCACAGCTTGACAGATACCCTGACCTTGAGAATGACATCGAGAAGCTCTCCGCCTTTAGTGCCTTCAACAACAACGCCGACCTGGCCGGCCGGATCGTCTTCAACGAACAGGGTGTGGAGATCTTCAACTTTGGCAAGCATAAGGGCAAGCCCGTTGAGCTGGTCCTGAAGGAGGAACCTTCATATTATTCCTGGATGATGAACGGCGACTTCCCGCTGAACACCAAGCAGGTGCTCACCGCAATTAAGCTCCGTTCATTCGGGAAAGCCTGACAGACAGATGAAAATAATATGTGTTGGTCTTAACTACCGTAAACATGCGGCAGAGATGGGGCGTCCGCTTCCGCCGGAGCCGATGATATTCCTCAAGCCTGACTCCGCACTTCTGAAAAAGAACAAACCCTTCTTCATTCCCGATTTCTCAAATAACCTGCAGTTTGAGGCAGAGGTGGTGCTTCGGATCTCAAAGCTCGGAAAAGGTATCGACAGCCGCTATGCACACCGTTATTATGATGCACTGACGGTGGGGATAGACTTTACGGCGCGCGATCTTCAGAATAAGTTCTCCCAGGCCGGTCACCCGTGGGAGCTCTCCAAGACCTTCGACGGCTCGGCCCCGGTTGGTACCTTCATTCCGGCAGAACGATTCGCAAGCCCAACGGATATCAGTTTCTCGCTTGATGTTAACGGTGAGACAAGACAGGAGGGCAATACCTCGGACCTGATCTTCAGCTTTGCCGAAATAATTTCGTATGTATCAAAATTCTATACACTGAAGACCGGAGACCTGATTTTTACCGGCACTCCCTCAGGTGTGGGACCTGTGCGCCGGGGTGATAACCTGGTTGCACGGCTGGCCGGTGAGACCGTGCTTGATTTCTTTGTCAGGTAGCTAATGCCTTTGCGCCGCTGTTTGATTTCTTTTCAAGAGACCGTTACTGCCATGCCGCTCCCCGGTATTCCCTGGGGAAACACCTTGTCAAGACACCTCAGGAGGCAAGCTCTGCTCCATGCCGTTTTATTGAGCTGACCAGTCGGCGCAGGTCATTGTCATCGGTCATGGCATTCATCAGTGCGGTACGTAACCAGATGGTGCCCTCAAGCTCCGTCTGGACGAGATAAAACTCACCGCTCTTCACAATCTCCTTTCTGATCATCCTGTTCAGATCATTCAGCCTCCCGCTGCTGCAATTGGAAGGAGCGTACCTGAAACAGACGATATTTGATTCAGGCGTCACTGCAAGCTCCATGTCACTCTCAGTTCTGATAGCCTCAGAGAACCTCGAAGCAAGGTCATAACGGCTGTCGATATACCTGCCCAAAACCTCGTCGCCGTAATATTTTATCACTGCCCAGGCCACGATCCCAAGCGCGCTTTTGGTGCACTCCAGCGTTCTTTTGGCCCCGTTAAACCATTCATTCTCGTCCTGTTTGTCAAACAGGTACCCTGCTTTCTGGGCGAATGTCTCATATGATCTTTTTCCGTCACGGAAGAGCACCATGGTGTTCAGTCCGGGAGTCAGCAGCATCTTGTGAAAGTCGATGACCACTGAATCAGCCGCATCGATGCCTCTGACAAGGTGCCGGTATTTGTCCGAAAACAGAACCCCGAGTCCGTGCGCCCCGTCAACGTGAAACCAGATATTGTTCTCATGGCAGAAAGCACCGATCTCCTCGAGGTTATCATACGTACCTGTTGCTGTTGAGCAGGCGTTGGCAGCCACGCATATCACCCTGATGCCCTTCTCCTCCGCCTTCTCCTTTGTCTCCCTGAGGAGCTTTGTCTGCATGGCATAACGGCTGTCATATGGAATTCGGATCACCGATCCACCACCAAGGCCTATCACCTTCGCATTGCGGGAGATGCTGTAGTGCGACTGGTCTGAGACTATGATGCCTGTTGGTCTGTCGTGCCTCACACCCTCCTCCCAGATGTTGTACTCACTCATCGCCTGGCGTGCAGCCAGAAGCCCTGTCAGGTTTCCGGCGCTGCCTCCGTGGGTGAAGATGCCGTCAGCATCACCGCCGAAGCCGATGAGCCGGGCCATGTACCTTATGACGTTACGCTCTGCAGCCATGGCTGCCGGCCCCATTTCGTAGACGGCTACCCCGTTGTTCAGCAGTGTTGTGCACATCTGCGCGATGATACCCGCCGTAAGAGGAGGTGTGTTCTGGTGCCCGACAAAACGGGGGTGGTGCATGTGGTTCATGCTGGCAATGACCTTGCTGATGAAGCCGCTAAGCGGCAGATCTTTATTTGCCGGGTTGTCGAAAGAAAACTCCTCAACAAGGTCGTCAGGCTCAACATTCCTGAGAACAGGCATCTCACTGCGCGAAGCAGCCTCCCTGAGGTAGTCGGCAAGAATATCTATCAGCTCATGGCCCTGGCTGCGGAACTCCTCGCTGTCATATGTGTGGTTAAGGCCTTTGGCTGTCATAAACCATCACTTGTTGCCATGTAATACATCACCTGCCTGCATGATCCTGCCAACAGGATATAACCTTGTTCTTTTCTCAAGTTCGGATACCGGAGTGTTCTGGTATAGCCACTGAAGCTGTCCTACAGGGTCAGATGCCATCTTCGCATCATCTCTCTTTGCCTTTTCAAAAGCTTCGCGAAGCTCCGGATCATGGTCAAGCAGCTCCTTCAGGTGGCTCTCAAACCCCCACACTGAGTACCAGTCCTGTCCTTCAAGAAAAGAGTCAAAGAAGTTCCATGCAAAGAAGCCTGATTCGCTCTGCGGCTCAAGCATGGTGACAATATACTTGTTCGCCCGCTGGTTCAACGGTATGATGTAGTCTCCCTTCATGAAGTCAACCTCCTGTGTCACAGTGCGCATCTGCACCTTGCTATTGTAGTAATGACCCTGTGTAGCTCTTTTGGCCGGCTCATAGCTCTCTATATAGTAGGACTCCACGGTCAGGGTGGTGTCATTCTTCAGTTGTTGCATCTTCACTCCGTTAACCTTAAGCCGTTCTATTACCTCCTCCCACGCGAAGGGAACAATATATGCTTCCGGGGCAGTCACTGTGACAGAGGGGTTGAAGTAGTTGTAATATCTGATGATATCTGTGTAAGGCTTTTCATGGTTATAAAGGCCTGTCTTACGTCCGGTGATTGGCGTGACGGTCTCCTCATACCTGTAGCCGTGGTATTCGATCAGGTCCCACCTGGTGGTGTCCTGTTCCCAGTCAAGCACATACTCACGTGCTTTCAGGGTCCGGCGATTGGCTTCAGCCCTCAGCCTGAGAATCTCCTCATGGTTCAATGAGGTGTACCGCACCAGTTCGGATATGAACTGCCTCGTTCCCTCAACACGTTCAGAATAAGGCTTGTATACCAGCGTCTCGGTCATGAAGCCGAAGGAGTTGAAGATTGCGGAGTATCCGGTTGAATAGTATGCATGCTCCTCGAAACCAATGATGGCCTTGATCTCTCCTCTGTCGGTATACTGGACATAGGGCACCATCTCATTCTTTTGCTCCGTTTTCATGCGGTTGTACAGTTCGGGAAGCATCTTGCCGCGGAAGAATTCCTGCATCTCAGGGTGCATCTTCTCGGGCTGTGTGGCAATGAGGGTGACAGTGAACTGGTGATCTGACCCGTTGGTGGTGTGGGTATCAAGGAAGACATCAGGATCGAGAAAATTGTAAATCGCTGCAAAGGCACGTGCATCACGTGAGTCCTGTTTGACAAAGTCGCGGTTCAGATCGAGGAACCGCGTGTTGCGCCTGGCTCCCTTCTCCTCGGGGCCGTTCTGGTTTATGCGCCAGTACCGGCTGCGTGTCAGCGCTCCTCCTACATTATAGACCGGGATGATCGCCACCGTGCAGTTGCGGAGGTATTTCCTCATTCCGTCCTTGTCAGCCAGGATGTCTGCAGCGAACCGCGCGCTGGCATCGATGCCCTCCGGCTCACCCGGATGGATGCCATTGTTGATAAGTACCAGGGCCTTGTCTTTGCTGTGTATTATTGCCGTGTCACCTGAAATGATAAACAGGTGCAGCGGCCTGCCGGCATCGGTCATGCCCATTTCAAGAAGCCTGGCTTCAGGATAGGCTTCATCAAGAGCTTTGTAGAAGCTGATGGCCTCCTCCCATGTGAGACTATGGTTCTCACTGTATCTGAGAGCAGAGGTGTCACCACGCTCCTGGGCAGCCGAGAGAGGGTTATTACTGTTATAAGGAGGGATGCGAACAGATACTTTTTCATTTTGTTTTCCGGATATAAAAAAAGCAAAAGTAAGAACTTTTGCTTTTTGTCACCTGTCGGGTTGTGAATTAGCGTGCCAGCATACTTTCAGCAAGATCCAGTACTTTTGTGTCTTCTATTGTGACAATACCCCCTTCGGGTCCTTTTTCTATATGGATCCCGGCACTCAGTCCACGATCAAAGTTCCAGCCTCCGAAATAGTTCCTGACGGTCTCCTCGGACATATCGAGCTTATCTGCTATCTTCCGTATGCTTCCGTCAGGAAGCTGATCTTTGATCTTCCTCAGATCTGAAAAAGTGATTGTTCGTGCCATGATTTTTTATGGATAGATTTCTTCAAATATACTAATTAAATATTGTTACCGGAAATAATACTATTCTCTTTAAGGTTATTTTAACATTTTAGATTTCAATTGATTGAACATCCCTGATGATGTAGATGTCGTAATCACCAAGGTATTCAAATCCTGCCTTTTTATAGAGCTGCACTGCCGCCTCGTTGGTTCTGTGCACCTCGAGCTTGACCTGGTATCCCTTCTCCTTCACGAACGTCAGTGATTCCTTCACGAGCAGTTGTGAGAGGCCCCTGCCCTGGTATGACGGTGTGATCCCGAAATGATGCAGATGGATGCGTCTTCCGTCGAAAGTCATCCATGAAGTACCGATTATATTACCCCCGTTGTTACCGTCACACATGACAAGCATAGCTCCTCCCAGCGCGATACTTCGCTCAATGGCGGCCTCATCATCGCCTCGTTCGGGCCTGCTCAGGCCGGTGGCGGTCCAGAGCTCCATTATGCCATTGAAAGTCGCCCCTCGAATAATGCCTGACAGTTATCCCATTCATGATTATTCAACTCCTGACGGCCGGCACCACGTAAAGCTGTCCCTGTTCTTCCCTTCTGACGGTTATCTCCGTTCCTTTTGTGATGAAACCGGTCTCAGCCACGGCAGGATATACATCGCCGCCGATCATCACCTTTCCTGACGGTTTAAGTACGGTGTGGGCTGTGCCTGTGCTGCCTACCAGCGCTGAAAGCTTGGCAGTGTCGAAGCTGACGAAACCGTCAGCCTGGTTAATTGATCTCTCGAGTGCCAGGCTTCCGAAGAGCCTGTTTGGGGAAAAGAGTTTTCTTGACAGCCAGAGCGACAGGCCAAACGAAAGGACCGCAGCCAGGGCCACAATGGAAAATGCTGCAACCACCTCCCTGACACCGTCACCTGAGGGGCCGAACCTGAAGACAATCTTGTCAATCATGACAAATGCCAGTCCTGTCACAATGCCTATCACCCCCAGCACGCCCGTCACGCCGAAACCGGGCAGGGCAAAGATCTCCACCGCCACAAGGATTATCCCCACAATGAAGATCATCAGGTGCCAGTTGGCGGCCATCCCTTCAAGGTAAAGCGGTGCAAAGTATAGCAGCGCCGCTACTACGGCAGCTGCCAGTGGGAATCCCACGCCAGGCGACTGAAGCTCGAAGTAAATGCCGCCGATGATAAGCATTATCAGCAGGCCTGAGACAATGGGATTGACGAGGAACATGATTATTCTGTCAGCCGCTGAGAGTTTCAGCTCTTTTATAGTATAATTCTCTATGCCGGCCCGGGCTATGACATCCGCCACCGTGGTTGCCTCTCCCTCACAGAAGCCAAACTTAATTGCTTCCAGTGTAGTTAGCGTCAATACCTGGCCGGTGTCGACGATTCCTTTCAGTATTATTGAGGGGTCTACCATTGCCTGGGCTATCTCCGGGTCACGGTGCCACACCCATGTTGTGTCACCGTCCTTCACCACGGGCTTCTTACCGTGAGCCTCTGCCGTGGCTCGCATCATGCCGCGCATGAACGACTGATACTTGTCAGGAAGCTTTGCTCCGGTCTGGTCCACAACCGTTGCGGCGCCTATGCTTGCCCCGGGCCTCATGTAGATGCTGTCAGCCGAGATAGCTATCAGCGCCCCGGCAGAGATGGCCTGGTTGTCAATGAAAACCAGCACGGGGATATGATAGTTCAGGATCAGGGTGCGCATGGAGTCGGCGATATCGACCTGCCCGCCATAGGTGTTCATGTGTATCAGCATGAAGTCGGCCCTCAGCGAGTCGGCCTCCACGAAGCTCTTCTTCACGCTGCGCCAAAGCGGTGCCGCGATCATCTTGTCGATATTCACCTTGTAAACCAGTGTGGTGGTGTCGGGCCCCGATTGCGCCCTTGTTGTACCGGCAGCGAAAAAGGCGATGAATAAAAGGGATATGAGTCTGAATGTGAGCTTATTCATGGATTTAGTTTTAGTTCTTTAATATAGTCAATAAATCTTGTCAGAGCCTCCCGTTTAAGGTCATCGAGACGAAAATCGATATTATGGTTCAAATAGTAAATGACCTCTTCCGGGGTTGCCCTGGTGCCTTCCTTAAGCAGCGCCACTGCCTCGTTCCTGCGATCGAGGCCTTCACTCAGTGCCTTATTGAACAGTGATGTAAACGCCTCCGGCAGCATCCGCGTTGAAACCCAGCAGGCAAAGACAAAGGGGAGACCGGTGAACTTCTTCCACTCGAGACCGAGATCGAGCCTGAACGGAAACAGATGGGCATACTCGAAGCAGCGGTCGCCAATCATCACAGCCGCTTCGCCATCCTTCATGGTTGTTATGTCAAACTCCCGCGGGGCGGGAAGCCATTCAAAATCACGGTACCATGCCTTTGCCGCGAGTATCCGGCACAGGGTCACGGAGCTCCTCGAGCGGAAGTCGAGGAAAATCCTTCTTATCTTATCAAACGGAGTATTGCTGACGAGCAACACGGTGCGGACCTCTCCGTTAGTGCTCAGACAGTAATCACTCACAATATGGTATTCCTTCATGGAGGCTATCATGGCGACGGGTATCAGCCCGATGTCAGTTTTTCCCGCGATGAGCCTGTCGGCGCATTCCGAGGGGTGAAACACCTCCAGGTCAATCATCCCCGCCACCTCACCGTCGCGAAGGCCTATCATGAAGGGGTAGCTGTTGATATACTTGACTGCCGATACCCTTATCTTTTCCATCTCATTCGTTCCGCATGCAGATAAATGCAAAGGTTCAATTTTTTTACACCAGTACAAAATAGTATTTTTGTTTTTTGATTCATTGATCTAATCACGGTGAGGAATTAATATCATGGACCGTTTAAAGGCAATTTCACCGGTCGACGGCCGCTACGGTGAGCGGGTTACGGAGCTGATACCATTCTATTCGGAATTTGGACTGATGCGATATCGTGTGCATGTTGAGACGGAGTACTTCATTGCCCTCTCGCAGGCCCGGCTGCCGCAGTTTGAAGGCTTTCCGGAAGGGAAGGAGCAGGAGCTGAGATCGGTTTACCGCGAGTTTAGTCCGGCTGATGCAGAATTTATCAAGCAGAAAGAGGCTGTCACCAACCATGACGTAAAGGCCGTGGAGTATTTTGTAAAGGAAAAGGTGGCTGCACTTGGCCTTGGCAAATGGAGTGAGTTTGTACACTTCGGCCTCACCTCGCAGGACATAAACAACTCAGCCATGCCGATGGCAGTGAGGGACTCGGTGAGGGAAATACTGACCCCAATGCTGGTTACCCTGCGCGAAATCCTTGAAGCCATGGCGGAGGAGTGGGCTGACGTGCCCATGCTGGCGCACACTCACGGCCAGCCTGCGACACCAACAAGGCTGGGCAAGGAGATCAGGGTCTTCAGCGAGAGGCTCGATGCTGAGCTTATGACCCTGATGATGACAAAATACAGCGGCAAGTTCGGCGGTGCCACTGGTAATCTCAATGCACACAAGGTAGCATATCCGGCAGTCGACTGGATTGCGTTTGCCAACCGCCTGCTCAATGAACAACTGGGCCTCGAGAGACAGCAGACAACCACACAGATCGAACACTATGACGGGCTGGCAGCGCTGTTTGACAACATTAGCCGGATCAACACCATTATCACTGATCTCTGCAGGGATCTCTGGAGCTATATCTCACTTGACTACTTCAAGCAGATGATAGTTAAGGGCGAAATAGGATCATCAGCAATGCCCCATAAGGTCAATCCTATCGACTTTGAAAACGGGGAGGGTAACCTTGGCGTTGCCAACGCGCTGTTTGGGCATCTCTCTTCCAAACTGCCGGTATCGAGGCTGCAGCGCGACCTGACCGACTCGACGGTGATAAGGAACACCGGGGTCGCGATGGCACATTCACTGATTGCCTGGAAATCGGTTAAAAAGGGGTTGTCAAAGCTTATTGTAAACAAGGATAAGATAATGAGTGACCTCGGGGAGAACTGGGTTGTGGTTGCCGAGGCGCTGCAGACCATTCTTCGCAGGGAGGGTTTCCCGAAGCCTTATGAGGCCCTGATGGAGCTCACGCGGACCAATGAGAAGATCACCGGTGAGGCCATTCGTAAATTTGTTGATACTCTTGATGTAAGTGATGCGGTCAAAGATGAGATGAAGGCCGTCACCCCGTTCAACTATACTGGTTTCTGACCCTGAGGAATGAAGAGCATAAAGATTCTCCTGCAGTACCTCAGGCCGTATAAATGGCTTGCGGTGCAGAATATGGGTTACAATATCCTGAGTGCCTTCTTTGCTCTCTTTACCTTTACACTTATAGTACCGTTCCTGCAGATACTTTTCAGCAGGATCGGTGATGCACCCCATCCGGGAGAGTTTGTCTTCTCCATGAAGTTTTTCGGCGCCTGGGCCAACTGGTTCTTTGCCTCAGCCATAGAGAATTACGGTGAGATGAAAACGCTGCTGATTGTGAGTCTGATCTTTGCGTTAGCCAGCTTCATAAAGAACCTGATGATCTTCCTGGCCAATAACTGTATGGCCAGCCTGAGAGCCGGCACGGTGAGGGATGTCAGGAAGAGGGTATATGACAAGATCCTGAGGCTGCCGCTCTCATATTTTTCAGAAGCCCGCAAGGGTGATCTCATGACCAGGGTCTCCAACGACGTGCAGGAGATCGAGTTATCCGTGATGTCATCGCTTTCTATGATGTTTCGCGACCCATTCACAATAATTATTTTCATCACCTACCTTGCTGTTACCAGTCCGCAGCTTACTCTGTTTGCCCTGGTGATGCTGCCTCTCAGCGGATGGGCCATCGCCCGCATAAGCAGATCGCTCAAAAGCGCATCCTTTGTCGGGCAGCAGGCGCTGGGCAGGCTCCTCTCCGTACTTGAGGAGACGCTGACCGGCCTGCGCATCATAAAGGGATTCAATGCAGAGGAGAAGATGTCAGGGCAGTTCGCTCAGGCTAACGAGAAGTTCACGAAGATTTTCCGCCGTGTGGCACGTAAAGCATACCTGGCACATCCCGTCAGCGAGTTCCTCTCAACCATAGTGCTTCTGATAGTCGTTTATTACGGGGGTATGCTGGCTCTGAGGGGTACGGGCAACATGTCGCCCGACAAGCTCATTGCCTTCGTGATCGTCTTCTCACAGATCATTCAGCCGGCCAAGGCTATCTCCAGCGCATGGTTCAGCATTCAGAAGGGGATGGCCTCCATTGACCGCATCAACCAGGTCATGGATGCCGAGGAGACCATCAGGGAGAAGCCTGATGCGGTCCGGTTAACTGAATTCCGTGAGAGAATCGAGTTCACGAATGTCTGGTTTGCCTATGACCATGAGCCGGTGCTGAAAGATGTCTCCCTTACAATCAGAAAGGGTCAGACGGTGGCCGTCGTCGGCCGTTCCGGAGGCGGCAAATCGACCCTGGCCGATCTGATACCGCGCTTCATTGACCCTGACAGAGGCGCGGTGTATATCGACGGGCATGACCTGCGCGACGTTAACATCAGGGATCTGAGGCGTCTGATGGGGATAGTGAGCCAGCAGGCTATTCTGTTCAACGACACCTTTTATAATAATATCTCCTTTGCCCTTGATGAGGTGGCTGACCCGCAGAGCGTTGAGAGGGCTGCCATGATTGCCAATGCCCATGAGTTTGTGGAGGAGACACCCGGAGGCTATCAGAACACCGTGGGTGAGGGCGGCAACAAGCTGAGCGGAGGTCAGAGACAGAGGATCAGCATTGCCAGGGCCATCATGGCCAACCCGCCGATACTCATCCTTGATGAGGCTACGTCATCACTTGATACCGAGTCGGAGAGGCTGGTACAGGACGCCATGCTGAAGCTGATGGAGAACCGTACGTCGATCGTTATTGCGCACCGTCTGTCTACCATACAGCACGCAGACATGATAGTGGTTGTTGAAGACGGACGCATTGAGGAGTGCGGCACCCACGAGGAGCTGATCAGGAATCCTGACGGCAAATACAGGAAACTCTATGAGATGCAGAGCTTTTAGGCAGTAGAGGGGCGAGCTTCAGGAAATGACCCGGTGGGTCATTTCAGCGAAGCAGCCAGATGGTAGGGGAGGCAATAGGCAATAGGCAGTCATTTCAGGCAATAGGCAGTAGTGTTATTGGCCGTAGGCCATAAAGTATTGTAGATCACCGGTAAAATTATAAACTTTACGTCGTAGACGTTAGAGTGTTGTAGCTGGTTGACATCAAGAACAATATCCCGGCGAATTTGTTAAAAAGCTAAATTGCAACTGAATAAACTAAAAAACCGATGGAGACGAAAAACACCACTGACATCCTGAAAGAGGCTATTTTGCTCGAACAGAGAGGAAGAGCCTTTTATTCAAACATTGCCTCCCAGACAACGAGCGATGCTGTAAAGAGGATATTTACAATGATCGCGGAAGAGGAAGAGCAGCACATTCGGTTTCTGTCGGATCAGTACAGGCACTACCAGAAGCATAGTTTCTTCATGGACATCACCTTGCAGGCCGGAGACGCCCCTGACGAGGTTGCAAGGAAGGTTCTCTCCGAGGAGATGAAGAGTCAGATCAGCGCTTCAAGCTTTGAAGCTGCGGCCATCAGCGCCGCCATGGATTTTGAGGCGAAGGCTGTGGAGCTCTATGCTTCACGCGCGGAGTCGGCTGTTGACACCAATGAAAAGGAACTCTACCATATGCTTGCTGAATGGGAGCGGGGTCACCACAAGTGGCTTGCGAGGATTGACAAGGATCTGAGGGAGCAGGTCTGGTACGACAATAATTTCTGGCCTTTCTAGGGGTAAAGTTTTATCAGTCACGTGTTCAGGGGATAATGATCGCTATGCCTGGCCGGCATTGATTCCTGGATTCTCTAGACCATTCTCCTGAATTTGGCCGGGACTTTTGATTCGAAGCGCATCTCCTTCCCGGTGACGGGATGGATGAATGCCAGCACACTTGCGTGGAGCCCGAGTCTGCCAATAGGACTGGAAGAGGCTCCGTATTTTTTATCCCCCGCAATGCTATGGCCCAGCTCCTGCATGTGCAGTCTTATCTGGTTCTTCTTTCCTGTCTCAAGTGTTACTTCCAGCAGGGAAAATTCCTTATTGCTTTTTAGTCTTCTGAAACGGGTGATGGCAAGATCGCCCTTCTCAGGGTTACGCGTTGTGTGCATCACCAGCGCCTTGCTCTCGAAGATATATGATTTGATGACTCCTTCCGGTTCGGCAACCTCTCCTTCCACCAGGGCTACGTAGGTCCGTGCGGTGACGTTATGCTTCCAGTCGCGCTGCAGCAGGCCCTGTATCTTCTCGCTCCGCGCGAACATCATCAGTCCCGATGTGTCACGGTCAAGCCGGTGAACGATGAAGATCCTGTTTGAAGGCTTCTGCTGTTTGACATAGCTGCTGAGAATGTTGTATGCGGTGAGGTACTTCTCGTTGTCGGAGGCCATGGAGAGCAGTCCGGCATTTTTGTCGATGACTATGATGTGTTCATCCTCGAAGACGATGCGCATGTTGCGGGCCACGATACCGTCAGCCTGCCTCTCGCCTCTGACTGCCACCTGGTCGGCTGCCTTAAGCTCATGGTTGAACTGTGTCACAGGTTCACCGTTTACCAGTACCTGCTTGTTGCGCAGAAGTGACTTGACATTGTCGCGGCTCTTGTTCTTCAGCGATCCTAGGAGGAATGGCATGAGGGTGACGGGTTCGGTGACGCTCAGAGTTATGTCTTTGTTCATCTT
This sequence comes from uncultured Rikenellaceae bacterium, assembly GCA_963770745.1. Classification (GTDB taxonomy): domain Bacteria; phylum Bacteroidota; class Bacteroidia; order Bacteroidales; family VadinHA17; genus SR-FBR-E99. The sequence continues at coordinate 13,198 of CAVYRA010000011.1, read as the reverse complement.
GGAGAAGGTTGGTGCAAAGATAGACAAATTGCACAGAGCGGGAGCATGACGCAGAACGGCTTTCACCGGTACATCACCTTTTCAGGCCAGAACTCATCTTCAGGGCCATCAAACTGCAACAGTTCTACCGGGGCACCGTTTTCGACAATGAACGCCACGGTAATACCCTTTTGAAGGACTGTTGGGTTCAATAAGTATTTCTTTTCCTTTCAGGGCTTCCGTTAAGTCGTCGACAACAAAGGCAATATGCGGTACCGATTTGACAAGATCAGGCAGCCGGCAATCATCATCGAAATTCATCCATTCGATCCCATAGGGACTCTCCTCAAATCCGGATGCATATAGTTTTAAATGAGGAATGTAATCTTTTTCAGGAAGTTCCCTGGTGGTAGGGATTCCCAGGTGATGGTATTTAAGTTTGCCCATTTTGAAGGTTTCGGTTTGCTGATTTACTCACTGGCGAACGAGAAGTGCATCTGTACAATGACCCAGTTGCCATTACGTTTTTCAAGCACCCCAGTCCAGCGGGTATTCTCCCAGTTTGCCGGCTGGCCTTTCCATGTATTGATGTCGTCGAGCATGCAATACCACCAGGCGACTGTTCCGGATTGAGAGATATTAATAGTCATATCCCTGGTCTCAAACCGCACTGCTTTAAACTCAGGATGCATCCAGAAATCTTCCGCCTTTTTAAATTCAGCGATCCCTTTGACCACCCTGTTGGTTGGCTGGACTTCAAGGTAGCAGGAGTCATCGGCAATCACGCTGTACAGGAGCTGGAGGTCTTTCTCCTTTGCCCAGACTATACTGTTCCGGATCACTTTCTCAATAATCGCCTTTTCTGTTTCAGCATTGAGATTGCTGGTGTTCTGCTCTGTGCATGAAAGAATCATCAGCGCTGCAAGGCTCATCAATACCACTTTCAGGAATGTTTTCATATTTAATTATAAAAATACTGATTATATGACCTCCGGGATGCTGGTAATCCCTAAAAGTTGAGACATCGTATAACAGGTAGTGTTCCAATCAGCCTGTTCAGTGCAGAAGGCCGTCATCTTATGTTGTTTCTGAAAATTCTGTAATTTCATTGTTGAAAAAGTATCTCAAATTGCATATCTTTGACTGTCTGTATATGTAATCTGAAAATTTAGCGTGCAATGAAATCCTATTCTGCAATCATTATTCTTGTCCTACTGGGACTGTCTGCATGCGAGAAAAAACCAGTCGAAACAAAGTCTGGAAGCCTCGTGCTCACAGGAATTAAATCAACCAAAGGGAGTGAGATGGTAACAATCGACCTCGACTCGGGTTATGTAAACACAAACCCAATCGATTGCCATATCCTGAGTTCAACGGTATATGACCCGAGCACAGGGGGATACGGATATGTAAGCTGTGATACGGTTTTCAACCTTGTCAATACCGATGACGGAGAAATATTAAAGTCATTCAGGCTACCCGGCCTTATTTCAAGTGCGGTGATAGATCCGGAGAACAACCTACTCATCGGCACCTACGGCGAATACGAGTATGTTGATGATCCGGACAGCACCAATAATGCAACATTACAGGTATTTCATACCTATCTGCTTGCAACAAACCTTGAAACAGGAGATGTAGTGTTAAATAAGGAATTCGATCTCGGGGATGGCGTTTTTCTCTGCACGCATTTCTTTGATCCCTCAAACAGGCTTTATGTCCTTCAAAGGGCAGACAACAGGCTGTTATTCATCAACCCGGTCACCGGAACAACAACGAAGAGCGTTGACTTGGACAAACCGCTTACAAATGTGGTGTTTGATCCGGATGGAGGGAACATAATAGCTATGAGACCCGGGAGTGAAACAGGGGAATACTACATTGAAATATACCAGCCTGGCACCGGGAAACTACTTAATTCAAGTCGGGTGAACGGCATTGACGGATATCATTACTGTATAGCTGCCTTTGATCCCGGCACAGGGTGTTACCTTGCTGTCAGCTCTGACAATGATGTACTGTTCATCGTTCCTGAAACAGGGGAGATTATTAGAACGGTTAAGCTGGACTATCCTCTCAGCGATGTCAGGTTCCTGAGGAAATAAATTACAGGCACTTATATATGAAAACAAATCTCACTATTTTCTTCTTTTTCTTTCACCCTTTCCGTCTATTCTCAAACCGTGATGGTAAGTGGATATGTCAGAGATTCCGAAAGCGGAGAGGGGTTAGAGGAAGCAAATGTCTATTTGGCAGGAGTGAACCGCGGTAGTACTACCAGTAAAACCGGCTATTACCGGCTTTACCTCCCTGCCGGGGATGTGAATCTGAACTGCAGCTATGTAGGTTATACCACACTTTGCACAAAGAGTGTACGTGCACAAAATGATTTAAAAAAGGGATATTTAGTTTTAGAAACGAAGGACACAATTATAGGAACACTGAAAAATAAAGATTACTATTCAGCAATTGGAGTTAATTTATATCAGGGGGATAGCAAAACCAGATATCCAAGAAAGGCATTAACAGAAATACATATTGAAACTGATATGTATGTGAAAAGCGACTTGGGAATATGGTCTCAAGCTTTTTTTAGAAAAGATTTATCTGGAAACGTAAACCTTTACGCATATAGAAAATCCAAAAAGCTAGGAGGATTTGATACTGATATAAATTCCGGGAGACTGATTCCTGCTATTAAATTTTATTGCAATGATTATCCAAATTTGACTAATGAGATAAAATACATTAACAAAGAAAATGTTGATGAATTTATTACGAAATACAACGTTTGGAAATCAGTAAATCCTGAGAGTAATTCTTATTTTGAAAAGAACATTCATAACAAACCTCTTATTAATTTCAAGATGAGTTTTTTGCTGCCAGGAGTAGGGTTTGAGCTAGGATTAAGTGATAAGGTTTCTGTGAGTACAATGTTAAAAAATGAAATTGGATATGGCAGTTCAGTCGGTTGGATTATAAATCCATTCATTGATACCCAATTAAGATACTATCATAACATTGACAAAAGAAAAGCTGAGAACAAGAGGACTTACAAATATTCAGGAAATTATATTTGTATAGTTGATGCCTACTTCCTTGACAATAAAGCGAATCTGATTGGAATAGAATACGGATGGCAACGAGTGATAAATAAGCACTGGTATTATAATTTAGGTTTTGGAGCAGGAAAATGGACGAATGGAAATCAAGGTTTTTCAATTTTATACGATTTTGATTTTGGATATAATTTTTAATTATTTACTGCTAGCAACATTGTTATTGTAGCTGGGTTTTATTATAGGAGTATGGATTCTTTATCTCAAGCGAATTCTTATTGGAGCCACCGCTCGATGTCAAATTAGAGATAGGGGGCAACAGTATTAATTACAAATAAATAACATCCAGGGTTCCAAATCGCCTGTTAGATATATTCTGTAATTTCGAACCGGATAAAGTTTAAAGATGAAAAGGACCTATAAAAAAGCTGTTCTGGAGGCCCTGGAACGCACAAGAACACTAAAGAGCGAAACGCTGACAGAAGAAGATATACGGCACTTACCTGCCATTGTTCAAAAGTATCTTCATTACACAGGAGCGGTCGGGAAAGAAAAAGTATTGAACTTCAGAGCAGAATTTACCGGGGGGATCAGATCAAAATCGTCCGAAGAATTTATGCCTCTCAAGTCAGTACAATACAACTTCACTGACAAACCAACCCGGCTTTTTTACATTGTTGCAAAGAAAAAGGGAATTCCTGCGAAAGGGATTCACCTTTACAGGGATCAGACAGCAATCATGCTGGTAAAGATTTTTGGATTGTTTACAGTAGTTAATGCTAAAGGTAAGGAAATGAATCAGGGAGAGACTGTAACACTGTTTAACGATATGTGTTTTATGGCACCGGCTACACTGATTGATAGGAATATAGAATGGCAGGAGATTGACGCCATGACAGTCGATGCAAAATACACCAATGGTAATATTTCTGTCAGTTCAACTTTGTTTTTTAATGAAGAAGGCGAGCTCGTAAACTTCCTGAGCAATGACAGGTTTGAGACTACAGATGGGAAGATCTACAAAAACTATCCCTGGCTCACCCCGGTGACAGGTTATATAAATATTAACGGATATCGTCTTCCTTCCGGTGCAAAACTAATATATAAACACCCCGATGAAGATCTGGTCTATGGTGAGTTCAAATTAAAAAGCATAGAATACAACTGCAAGGATTTTAAGTAAAATCCGATAACATAACACGGACTGTCCAGGGTGAAGCTAAAATGACCTTCCGCATATGTAAGGGATTACTCTCTCATTTCATTCGCTCGTGATCCATCAAGGAGGAACCGTCAGAACCTGAATGACCCTTCAGGTATTTGAGGGATTACTCGCTTATTGCATTCGCTCGTGATCCCTTGCGGGGGACCTGCAGACCATAGCACTCTCTCACACGCTGAAGCGTATGAGAGTCTTTTATTTTCCGTCATCCCTCACCCGGGCAAGCCCGGCTCGGTATGCCGTAAAATAAAAAACCTGTTCCGTCTAAGGCGGAACAGGAGTGCTATGGTCTGCGGAGAAAGAGGGATTCGAACCCCCGGTCCAGTCGCCCGGACAACGGTTTTCAAGACCGCCGCAATCGACCACTCTGCCATTTCTCCGCCGCAAATATAGTGTTTTTTTGATTTTTGCCTCAACCAGGTAAAAATTATGCCTTTTCTGCAATTCGTGGACATGTCTGAAATTCCCCTAAAATGGGCCTGTGACACACCTGCGAAAGCTCTTCTGATCATTTTATGGGGATTTTTTAACTGTGAAAACGCTCATTTATCATAAAAATCGGCATCTCAGCATAAAAAAGAGCCAAAAAACTTGCTTTTGAATTAGAATGAAATAAATTTGTATGCAGATAGGAAATTCGTCTAACCCTAAAATTGTATTGACTATGACAAAAAAAGAATTAGTAGGCAGCATTGCAAAGAAAGCAGGACTTTCACTTAAAGATGCCAACATCGCTTTGAACGCTTTCGTTGGTGCATTCGGTGACGCCATGAAAAAAGGCCAGAGGCTCCAGCTCCCCTCAATGGGAACTTTCAAAGTTGAGAAGAGAAGCGCAAGAGTTGTTCGCAACCCCCGCACAGGTGCCAAACTGAATGTTCCGGCCAAGAAGGTCGTTAAGTTCAAAGCTGCTCCGGCTCTTACAAAAGGCCTGAAGTAAAAGTTTCAGGGGTGCACCAGCACCCCTTTTTTATTTCCTGAAAATGATGCCGTCATGTACGGCATTCCTTTTTTTTATAAATCTCAAAATTTCCGGCCCATTCTTAAATCTTATTATTTTTAGTATATTTGTTAACCACGCTTTGAACACAACCGCAAAGTCCCGAAATGAATTGCATAATCGTTGATGATGACCCCGTATGGCTCAGAACCCTTGAAGAGTTCGTAGGCAAATCCTCATCACTTTCCCTGATCGGAAGCTTCACCGAATCATTGTCGGCACGAAACCTCCTGATGTCACGAAGGGATGTTGAATTGATCTTTCTGGACATCCAGATGCCGGAGATGGACGGGTTCGACTTCCTTTCGAGCCTCGAAAATCCTCCGCATATAATATTTGTATCGGGAAGTGAGGAGCATGCATACAAGGCTTTCAATTACAACGGCATCGATTATCTCCTGAAGCCCATCACCTATCCCCGTTTCTGCAGGGCGGTGGAGAAGATCATGAAGTACTATGCCCCGCGTCAGGCAGCCTCAACCGTAGGCGAGGAGGAGATATTCATCAAGAAGGCATCATCACTTGTCCGCCTTAAACTAAAGGAGATTCTCTATGTTGAGGCGCTGGAAAACTACGTCAGCGTCATCACGCGCGACGAGAAGTATACCATTCACTTCACCATGAGGGCCATCGAACAGCAGCTGCCGTCAGGCCTTTTTGTAAGGATACACCGTTCGTATCTCGTGAACAAAAGCGTTATCAGGTCGATCAGCGAGAACAGCCTGACCATCTTTGTAGGTAACACCCCCAAAATCCTCCCCGTCGGAAAATCTTACCGTGAGGGGATAATGAACTATATCAACATAATGACGCGTTAGATGCCTTCACTGAGGCAACTCTTCCTTGACCATCTCGGACAGACCTCTCCCACACCCCTTATGCTTGAGATAGAGAGGGCCGAAGGATCGTTCCTTTATGACAATAACGGTAAGGATTATCTCGATCTTATCTCGGGTGTCTCGGTGAGCAACACCGGTCACCGCCATCCTGCCGTGGTGGCTGCCGTGAAGGAGCAGGCAGACCGTTACATGCATCTCATGGTCTACGGCGAAGTGGTGCAGAGCCCGCAGGTACGCTATGCGGAAAGACTCGCTTCCCTTCTTCCCCCGTCGTTGCAATCGGTCTTCTTTGTCAACTCAGGCAGTGAAGCTATAGAGGGCGCCCTTAAGCTGGCTCGCAGGCATACCGGCAGAAACGAGATAATATACTTCAGGAACGCCTATCACGGCTCAACCATCGGGGCCCTGAGCGTGCAGGGATCGGAGATCTACCGCAACGCCTTCAGGCCTCTGATGCCGGCAACGACCATGGCGGAGTTCAACTCGCCGGAGGCTGTCGCTATGATCACTGCAGACACTGCGGCCGTTCTGGTGGAGCCTGTCCAGGCCGAGGCGGGGGTGATCGCACCTGAGGGAAACTTCCTCTCAGACCTGCGTAATGCATGCGACCGGAACGGCGCCATGCTGATATTTGACGAGGTGCAGACAGGCTTCGGACGCACAGGCAGCCTCTTCTCAATGTACAGGTATAATGTCATTCCTGATATAGTCGTTCTGGCCAAAGCCCTTGGCGGCGGAATGCCCCTCGGTGCATTCGTGGCCTCACATGAGATAATGTCTTCACTCAGCCATCACCCTGTCCTGGGACATATAACCACCTTTGGCGGACACCCGGTTTGCTGCGCAGCAGGACTGGCCTCGCTGGAGGTGATAGTGGGCGGCAACCTCGCACAAAAGGCCGTTGAGAAAGAACAACTCTTCAGGCAGGAACTTGAAGGCATGCCATTCAGGGAGATAAGGGGCGAAGGACTCCTCCTGGCCGTGCTGCCGGAGAAGCCGGAAATCATCCCGGCACTGGTGGCACGCGCACCGGAGCACGGACTGATGCTTGATTATTTCCTTTTCTGCGATGAAGCTTTCCGCATTGCACCCCCGCTGACAATATCGCCTGACGAGATACGCATTGCCTGCCAGCGGCTGAAAGCACTGTATGAGGCAGTAGAGGGCCGAGCGTTAAGAAATGACCCGGCGGGTCATTTTAGCGACGGAGCCGGCTTGCAGGGAGGGCTTTAGTGGAGTCTTCAGTCGGCAGTCCATAGTCATTTCAGGCACATTAGGCATTAGGCAGTAGTGCTGGCAATCTGATGTTAATCGCAAATCGCCTATCCTTCAGACTTTCCGACTTTACGACTTTCATACTGACACTCTGTCATACTTCCTGCCCGCGGCACGCACTTTGAAGATCAGGGGCAGAATAATCACGAAAACTATATCATATGGAAAAGGGTAAAATTGGAGTCACAACAGAGAACATCTTTCCAATCATTAAAAAATTCCTTTATTCAGATCATGAAATCTTCCTCAGGGAGCTGGTTTCCAATGCAACTGATGCCATTCAGAAACTTAAGACACTTGCTTCAACAGGTGATTTCAAGGGCGAACTTGGCGATCTGAAGGTCAGCATCAGCTTCGATCCGAAAAAGAAGACCATCACCGTCTCTGATAACGGAATCGGCATGAGCGCCGATGAGATCGACAAGTACCTCAACCAGATCGCCTTCTCAAGCGCCAACGAGTTCCTTGACAAGTACAAGGACCAGGCAAGCGCCATCATCGGGCAGTTCGGACTTGGTTTCTATTCGTCATTCATGGTCTCAGACAGGGTGGTGGTGATATCAAAGTCGTACCGTGAAGATGTACCTGCGGTGAAATGGAGCTGCGACGGCAGTCCTGAGTATTCGCTGGAAGAGACTGACAGGGCAGAACGGGGCACCGATGTTATCCTGCACATCGACAAGGATTCAAAGGAGTTCCTCGATGAGCAAAGGCTGGAGAACCTCCTTAAGAAATACTGCAGCTTCCTTCCGGTGCCGGTGCACTTCGGCAATGAGAAGGAGTGGAAGGACGGTAAGATGGTCGATACCGGAAAGCCCAAGATTATCAATAACACCCGCCCGGCATGGACGATAAAGCCGTCAGAGCTGAAGGAGGAGGATTATAACAAATTCTATCATGAGCTCTACCCCATGGGGGAGGATCCTCTGTTCAACATCCACCTCAATGTCGATTATCCCTTCAAGCTCACCGGGATACTGTATTTTCCAAAGATCAGGAACAACTTCGAGATTCAGAAGAATAAGATCCAGCTCTATTGCAACCAGGTATTCGTGACCGACTCCGTTGAGGGGATCGTGCCAGACTTTCTGACACTGCTTCACGGCGTCATCGACTCGCCTGACATTCCTCTCAACGTCTCAAGAAGCTACCTGCAGAGCGATTCCAACGTAAAGAAGATATCAAGCCATATAACAAAGAAGGTGGCAGACCGCCTGGCTGACATATTCAAGAAGGACAGGGAGAACTTCGAAAAGAAGTGGGATGATCTTAAACTCTTTATTGAGTATGGCATGATCACCGAAGAGAAGTTCTATGAGAAGGCATCGAAGTTTGCCCTGTACAAGAACACTGCCGGCAAGTACTTCACCATTGAAGAGTATGACAAGTTCATAAAGGAGAATCAGACTGACAGGGATAAGTCGCTGGTACATCTCTATACCACTGACCTGGTTGCGCAGCACACCTATGTGGCGAAGGCGGGAGAGAAGGGCTATGACGTGCTGGTGCTCGACGGACAGCTTGATACCCACCTGATCAATGCCCTGGAATCGAAGGATCAGGGTTCAAGATTCGTCAGGGTAGACAGTGACATCGTGGAGAACCTTATAAAGAAGGATGAGAGCCATGAAGCGAAACTGGCAAGGTCACAGTCTGATGACCTTACGCAGATATTCCGCAGCCAGGTGGCCGACAGCGACAAGGCACGCTTCCAGGTGAGAGCCGAGAACCTTGATGAGAATGACCTGCCGCTGGTGATCACCCAGAGCGAGTTCATGCGCAGGATGAAGGATATGGCCCAGTTCGGTGGAGGATACTCATTCTACGGTGAGATGCCTGACAGCTTTGACCTGGTGCTGAACACCAACCATCCTTTGGTGGTCACCCTCGCCGGAGATCTCGACAAGGAGCACGCTGACGAGCTTAAGAAAAACAGCGCAGGAATCGAAAAGACGAAGGTTGAGATTGATTTCATGGAGAAGGAGCATGGCAAGAAGAAGCCCGAGGAGATCCCAACTGTAGAAAAGGATGACCTTGAGAGACTCAGAGGTGAGTTGAAACAGCTTGAAGAAAAGAGGAAGAATCTGCTTTCAGGTTTCGGGAGTGAGCACAAAGCAGTTAAACAACTGATTGACCTTGCCATGCTCGCCAACAACATGCTCAAGGGAGAGGCGCTGAGCACATTCGTGAAACGAAGCATCAGCCTTCTTTAAAAGAGGGTCCGGTAAAACTACCAGAGATAAAATGACGCCCCACGAGGGCGTCTTCTTTTATCCCATTATCCGTGCCAGCTCCGATTTGATATAGTTTATGGCAGCCCGGCATGGCTCCGTATCCATGTCCATCACCTCCTCGATGAGAAGGCGCGAGAGCTCTTCACCCGATGCCGCGGGAGGCAGTTGGGTGGCAACACCGTTTATCATCCTGACCACCGTCCCCCGCGCATTCTTTACCATCTCCCATGCCTCGTTGCTCATGTAGATCTGCTGCGACAGGTTGTGCTCATATTCGCTCCTGACATTGCTGACCAGGGCCGAATGGAGCTGCTGGGAAGTCATCTCAGGCTGCGCCGTCCGCATGATGAGCGACTCCGGGGAGATGCGCTCGAGGAATAACACCACCCTTTCATATGCCTGCAGCTTCACCGGCGTGACTGTCTTTACCGTCTGAAGGAGGAGATCCTGCCGCCTGCGGTCCTGGTCATCGCGAAGCATGTTCCGTATCACCAGCCAGGCTGTGATCATCACAAGAAGTGCCGGTAGCAGTATTTTCAGAATCTCAAGAACGGTTTCCATGTCAGTGGTGATTTGTAGATGTTACGGCATGCAAATTAATCATTTTTATTCAAGCCCGATTATCAGGCACGGGCATGTTATAAACCCTTTTCTTTTTCACTTTTAACAATTACATTTGGTCCTTTCACAACCGGTTAACAAAGAAACTATCAATTATGGAGCATGTCAGCAGGAGAGTACAGTCCCTCTCGATATCGCAGACTCTTGCCATGGCACAGAAGAGCCGTGAACTCAAGGAACAGGGCATTGACGTCATCAGCCTCAGCCTCGGGGAACCTGACTTCAACACCCCCGATGACATAAAGGAGGCAGCCAAGAAAGCAATAGATGATAACTTCTCGTTCTATCCCCCCGTGCCCGGGTACGCCGACCTGAGACAGGCAATAGCCCGGAAATTCAAAGAAGAAAACGGACTGGACTATTCTCCCGAACAGATCATAGTCTCGGCAGGAGGGAAGCATACCCTTATAAACATCATGCTCTCAGTGGTCGACCCCGGCGAGGAGGTGATCCTGCTCGCTCCCTACTGGGTCAGTTACCTTGATCACATTATATTCGCCGAGGGGAAGCCGGTAATAATTCAGACTACAATCGACAGCGATTTCAAGGTAACCCCTGAGCAGCTTGAGGCAGCGATCACTCCAAAGACGCGCCTGCTGATCTTCAACTCCCCCTCAAATCCCACCGGTATGGTCTACACCCGTGAGGAGATGGCCGGCCTGGTGAAGGTCCTTGAGAAATTTCCCCAGGTCATCATTGTCTCCGATGAGATTTATGAGCATATTACCTTCTCCGGCAAGCACATAAGCCTGGCAACATTCAGCTCCATTGCCGACAGGGTTGTGACAGTCAACGGTGTATCGAAAGGGTATGCCATGACAGGATGGAGGATAGGTTACATGGGAGGCCCCCTCTGGCTGTCGGAGGCATGCAACAAGCTGCAGGGACAGTTCACTTCAGGAGTCAGCTCCATCGCACAGAGAGCTGCACTGGCCGCGGTGACTTCAAAGAGCGATTCGAAAGAGAGGATGCGCGAAGCCTTTCTTCGTCGCAGGGACCTGATATGCAGGCTGCTGGGTGAGATACCCGGACTGAAGGTGAGAGTACCCCAGGGAGCATTCTATGTCATGCCTGACATAAGCAACTTCATTGGCAAAAGCCATAACGGCAAGGTGATGAAGGACGCCGATGATCTCACCTTCTTCCTCCTCGCGGAGGCCAGGGTGGCCATGGTCAGCGGCACCGCCTTCGGTTCAGACAGCTGCATCAGGATCTCCTATGCCACCTCAGACGACCGGATAACAGAAGCTGTGCGGCGTATCAAAGAGGCGCTTGCCAGGCTCAACTGATATAATCCGAAGGGCTTTCCGTTCCCTGCATTTAATAAGATCCTGCCGATAATAACAGAGCCACATCCCGGATGCAGCTCTGCTTTGTTAATATCTGTTGAATGTTGTAACCTCGCCTGGCGGCTTGCGCGATTTATCTCTCAACCGGTTGTCAGTGTAACCGACGGAGATGACCAGCTCAACCTTCTTTGACTTCGGTATCCCGAGAAGCTCTCTTATCTTCTTCTCGTCAAACCACCCTATGATGCACGTCCCCAGTCCCTCTGCAGTGGCCTGGTAAATTATCGAGGCCGCTGCGATACCTATGTCAATCACGGAATAATCCTTCTGCTTGATCAGGTCTCCTGCTCTTGAAGTGAAATTGGATTTTTCACGCACAATAACGATTAGTGCGGGCGCCTGCTGAACGAAGGTATTCATCCTGAGTACCTCCGATTCTGTGGCGGAGGCTACCTCCCGGCGAAGATCAGGTTCATCAACAACAATGAACCTCCATGGCTGACCGTTGCAGGCAGACGGTGAGAGCCTGCCCGCTTCGGTAATCCTTTCGATCTTTTCTCTCTCAACAGGTCTGTCAAGATACTTCCTGTCGCTCTGCCTGCTCTTCATCAGGCTGAGCATCGTGTTGCCGTCAATCATCTGTGGGAGACCCTGATTAATAGTTCTGGGCGAATTCCTCGAAGTAGTTGAAGGGATGCAGGCATGCCGGGCAGTTCCTCAGCGGCTTGGTGCCGAAGTGCACATAACCGCACTTGCGGCAGTACCAGAAGATCTTCTCATCACGTTCGAAAACCTTGTTGCCCATCATGCTGGCGAGCAGCTTCCTGTAACGCTCCTCATGCACCTTTTCTGCTGCAGAGATAGCTTTAAAACAGGTTGCAATCTCCTTAAAGCCCTCCTCCTCTGCTACTTGTGCAAATGAGGGATAAAGCTCGGACCACTCCTCGTGCTCACCTTCGGCAGCAGCCTCGAGGTTTGCGCTGGTCGTAGCGGTCTTGCCTGCCGGATAGGCTGCGGTGATCTCAACCATGCCTCCCTCGAGATAACTGAAGAAACGCTTCGCATGCTGCTGCTCCTGCAACGCTGTCTCAAGGAAGATGCCTGCGATTTGCTCATACCCTTCCTCTTTTGCCACCTTGGCTGCAAATTCATAACGGTTCTTTGCCTGTGATTCACCTGCAAATGCCTTGAGGAGATTCTTCTCCGTACGGGTTCCTTTAATACCTTCCATTTCTTTATGATTAGATTATTGTGTGGTTTAGCAAGCGCTAAAATTAATAATTTTCTTGAATGTCGCAAATCCGCAAACCTGCATAGTCATCATAAATGAGCACTTCAGAAGCCTGGGTGGACGGCACTGAAGGATCACCTTCCTTTCCTTTTCAGGAATTTTTTTTCTTCACCCCTGATCAGCCGTGAAATATTTTTGGAGTGTGTCAATACCACGGCTATGGCGACTACAATCGCGAATATCTTAAAAAGTAAGGATGGGGTATGAAATACCGTCAGAAGAAGCACCGGGAACATGATGACCGATATTATCGATCCGAGCGACACATAACCTGAAATAAGCAGCACAACCAGGAAGATTCCGGCACAGGTCAGTGTCAGCCATGGCTGCAGTGCCAGCAGCACCCCGAATGTTGTTGCCACCCCTTTGCCGCCACGGAACCCCGCGAATAT
>CAVYRA010000010.1:0-162801 GCA_963770745.1 uncultured Rikenellaceae bacterium | reverse complement strand
AAAGTTAAACTTGATTTTAGCAAAGCCAGAGTCTAATATATCTCTCAGTTAAGAGATGCAAGATTGATCAACACTATTAATACTGAGGGGAAAGGGGTGTCAACCCTGCAAAAACCAGATAAAATACAGCTAGGTTACCTGCTCTCTCTCAGATGAATACTTTAAGAAGAGCTTATCTTCAACGATATTCCTGATCTCCCTGACAGCCGCAAATAATTCTGTGTAGGTAGTGTATAAAGGAGTAATCCCCAGGCGGATATTATCGGGATCTCTGAAATCCGGAATGACAACAGTATCTCCGAGATCCGGATCGATCAGGGCTTTGCAGATACGGTAGGCTTCCGGATGGCGCAGCGACACGTGAGATCCTCGTTTCTCAGGATCACTGGGAGATCCGGGCTGAAAGCCCAGAGGATAGAGAAATTCCCCTGCAAGCCTTAAAAGGAACTCAGACTGCGAAACACTTTTCTCCGGATCCTGTACATACCAATCCCATTCATCATATCGAGAGTGGGTTCTATAGCTTTACAGGATAATATTGGCGGCGTACCGGCAAGAAAACGTTTTATACCTTCGCCCGGACGATATTTCAATTCAAAATCGAAGGGATTCTTCTCGCCGAACCACCCCCATATGGGTGAAGAGAGTTTATCCTGAAGATCCTTCCGCACATACAGGAAGGCAGGTGAGCCGGGGACCTCCGTTGAGGTACTTGTAAGTGCAACCCACTGCAAGGTCGGCATTTGACTCGTTCAGTTCACCGGGGACCGCACCGATGCTGTGACTCAGGTCCCATAATATCATCGCTCCCTTCTCATGGGCGAGCGATGTGATCTCCTTCATGTTGTACCTGAAAGCGGACTTGAAATGCTACATGCGAGAGTGATACCAGGGCAGTGTTGTCATCAATCATTTCCTTTAGATCCGTGGTATCGATCGTCATGCCATCCCTGGAAGGAACAACTATCAGTTCATATCCCTCCCCTAACTCCTTTACGCAGGCCCTGGAGAATATAAAGGTCCGAAGGGAAGTTCAATTCATCAGTCACTATCCGGGTCCTGCCCAATTCTGAAACTTAAGTGCTGCATGGGCCAGTTTGTAGAGGTTGACTGAAGTGGTATCGGTTATAACCACTTCGCCTTCGGAAGCCCCGGCAATCCGAGCAATTTTATCTCCCAGATCTCTGTTCTTTGTAAACCAGTCCTCATTCCAGCTTCGGATCAATCTCTCACCCCACTCAATATTGACAGAACGCTCAAGTATCGCTTTGCTTTCAACAGGCAATCTGCCGAGTGAATTTCCATCCAGGTAGATCAGCTTTTCATCCCCCAAAAAAAACTTTGATCTGTACGCTGAAAGCTCATCCTGCTCATCCAGGGTTATAGCCTCCTTATAAACTGATTCCATATCCATTATTATTCCTCCTTCAGCATTTTTACAATCTCCGGCACAGCCAGTCTTACCCACTCTGTGTACATCTTGCCCGATGGATGCAGTCCATCACCGGCTATGAGTGTTGCATCCTTCTCAGCAAGCCTTGATATTCCTGTCACATCTATCCAGACAATACCCCTGGACAGCGTTATTTCTTTGTTTATCGCATTGTACTGGTCAATCTCCCTGGCAATTTTCTCCCTGTCTCTGCCCGATGCGAACGGGGTTACTCCCCAGTCCGGAATAGAAAGAACAATGACCCGACCGGTGTCATTCCCTGCAAAATAGATCGATTGATCTATCAATTCCCCGAACTCTTTCCTGTAATTATTGATATCCATGCCCCGGTACTGGTTATTTACCCCTATAAGCAGGCTGACCAGATCATAGGGGCCCTGTGGATTAGCAGCATTTATGCCTGCCATCAGATCTGTTGTTGTCCAACCGGTAACTGCAATGATCCCGGGTGCTTCCATGAGGTATCCCCGCTTTCCCAGGGAATCTGCTATCTGAACCGGGTAGCGCAGGGCGACGTCGACGCTTTGACCGATAGTGTAAGAGTCTCCCAGCGCAAGGTATTTCAACTTGTTTTTCTCTTGATCCATTTTTTCACCGGTATCTGTATTTGTGTCAATCGCTTGCTTCTTATCCCCACTGCTGCAGGATAGAGTGGTAAGAAAAATCAACAAAGTCAATAGATAGATTCTCATAGATTATAGATCCTTGTGGAAATTCAATGTAATAATAATAATAATTGCCGGCTTAGTACACCTGTATTAACAGAGGATTATTCTCCCTACGCTTCGCTCGGGATTATGATCCTCAGATGGGGGCTTAACAATAAATCGCCCACTACACGTTTAATAATGAAGAAATATAAAAGCACCAACGGAATGAATGTTCCACTTAAAATCAAGAACAATATGAAAAACCACATATCAGTAAAAGTGTCGATGGTATTGCTTATGCTTGCTCTTTTCATTGGCTGTGAAAATGACCCAAAATACAATGCTCCCGCAGACCATACAATAAGTCAAGATGGATATATGCATAAGAGCGGACTTG
The DNA here is from genome assembly GCA_963770745.1 of uncultured Rikenellaceae bacterium. Taxonomy (GTDB): domain Bacteria; phylum Bacteroidota; class Bacteroidia; order Bacteroidales; family VadinHA17; genus SR-FBR-E99. Next base: position 160,301 of record CAVYRA010000010.1, on the reverse strand, counting down.
ATCAACCTCTTGTGAATTGTGTTGCCTGTCATGGTTCCGATTTAAACGGGGGAACCACGGGAGTATCATGTTTTGAATGCCATGGCACAAAATGGTGATTGTCTTGTTGCTTATTAAAGAAAAGCCTTGCCCCGCTGAAACCTAGTGGACTGCTCGCTTCGCTCGCGTTCCTCCTACTGGCTATCTGGTGATGATATAAGGTTATTTTATGCATCTTTATCATAGAGTTTGTCCCTGATTTTAAAAAGCGATGCAAATGAAAAAGCTACTGTTTCTTGTCTCAATGACATTGATCTTTTTAAGTGCCGGTTGCCGGCAGACTGCCGAATTTCCCATAACAGACCTGCATGTTCATCTAAAGGGGAACTTTACCATTGAGGATGCAGTACGAAAATCTGAAGCTGAGAACATTCAATATGGTATTGCCGTAAACTGCGGGCTGGGATTTCTTGTTCAGAATGATTCTCAGGTAGACTCCTTCCTCCTCACTATGAATGATTACCCGCAGTTTTACGTTGCAATGCAGGCTGAAGGCCGGGAGTGGGTGAACCTGTTCACGAAGGAATCAATTGAAAAGTTTGATTATGTTTTTACAGATGCCATGACCTTTACTGATGAAAAAGGAAGAAGGAACCGTATCTGGTTGCCTGAAGAGACCTTTATTGACGATGAGGAGGAGTTCATGAACTATCTGGTTAAAACCCTGGTCACTATTTTAAATACGGAGCCCGTCGATATCTATGTTAATGCAACATTCCTTCCCGCGCAGATGGCTGACAGGTATGACCATTTTTGGACGGAAAAGAGAATGGATGAAGTAATTAACGCTCTGCAGACCAATAATATAGCCATGGAGATCAATAACAGGTACGAGATTCCTTCTGCAGATTTCATTAAAAGGGCAAAAAAGGCCGGTGTCAGATTCACCGTCGGCACCAATAATGCTGACGAGAACTTTTCCGGCGCTAAGTATGCCCTTGATTTGATAAAAGAGTGCAACCTGACAGAAAGCGATTTCTGGCTGCCTGTCAAAAAGGAGAGGATCTGAGGGGCTGATCCTGCATTTCTGATGGCAGGTGTTCCTGGAGATTCCGGCTAGGTTAGCCGCTTTCTTGCAGATGAATACTTTATTGGAAAATCCGGTCACTCAGAGCATATCATTCCGGATCAACTAAGCAACCGATTCCGGATATGATTGAGCACCATTTTCCGGAACGTAAACAACACAATATCAGTGCAAACATATCGTACAATATATTTATCAATGGACTGCTCACATCAAACCGGAATAGGGTGCTCTCTAACACCGGATTCTCCAGCATTAGTTCTCTTCATCAGTTATAAAGGATAGTGATTCTTGTTGGTAAGATGAATTGAATACTGGAAAATTTTCTGAGACTCCCTTCTTTTTAAAGTTGCTTTCCCGAAAGCAGTTTTAACATATTTCCCATCATCTTTTGTTTAGTTACTTTGTCGCTCAATATGCCCAAATACAACATCGCAGCATTTCTGGGAGGGATCGTTTTTTTAGTTTTTCCCATCAGTTTCAGCGCTTCTGTTTTACAAGTAGTAACACACAGGCCGCATCCAATGCATCGATAAAGGTCAATAGTTGCTTTTTTATTTACAATCTGAATAGCCTCCATCTGACACCTATTAACACAAATCGTGCAGCCAGTACACAATTCTTCTTCTACTTTTGCATAAAAGTTATGCGCAATTAATTCAGCAGGTTTTTCATATTTTTTTGCTGAGGTCAGCACGCCACAGCAACACCCACAGCAAAGGCAGATACAAAATGGTTGAAGTGAATTACCGGGTTGCAGTACCAATCCTTCCCGTTCAGCCCGGTTAATGATCTCCATGCACTCGTCTTTAGTAATGGTTCTGGCCTTCCCCCTGTCTAAATAATTTTTCGCATCAAACATCAAACAAACTTCGATATCTTTAGTTTGTTTGCAGGGCTTACCAAGTATTGCTTCCCCTTCTTTGCACACACAATTTGCCACCTGTATGGACTTGCTTGTCTTCTTTACAATTTCCCGCATATTATCGTAGGTGGCGATATTAAATTCAGGCAAAATAGCCTTCATATGGGGACTTGTACGTAACTGCGGCAATGAAGACCTGAAAAATTCATCATCAAAACCCTCATCGAAGTACTGGTGAACCATCTCAACCATTTCCTTGCTTAAGTCACCTACCTGATGTTCAAACATCCCGATGGCAAGCATTGCATTACTATATTTGAATGGCTCCATACGAGACCTGTTAATAGCACCTTTCATAAACATATCATGAAGTATTCTTGCTACTTTTTCGGTCTCATACGAAATCTTGAATTTTTTTTCAAGTCTTTTCCTTACCGTTTCTACGGAAGCATTTCCCAGGCTCAGGCAGAGAGCCACTTTTACCTCAATAGATGTAAAAAGTAATTGAAGAATCCTTAATTCTACTCCTGAATTTGTTTTAGGATACCCAATGGGCAGTTTATCAAGATGTTCCTGTAACTGTCTGTAATATGTAATTTCTGAATCCATGGCTTAATGATACGAAATAAAGTATAATGGGCAAAAGAAAAAAGCCTTACCGCTTTCGCGTTAAGGCTTTTCCTTTGTAGCGGAGGGAGGATTAATTCATGATCCTCAAATGGGGGCACTTACGAAGAAAATTTTGCATTAGCCTGATAATGGTTTAATTTTGATAATGAGTCATGGTACACTCTAATTTCACCAAATTAAGAAAACAAGGTTATGAAAAAATTACTGTTTGTGCTTTTGAACACATTCACAATCATTGGGATTGCTCAAAATCACATACCTTCTTTTGAAGAGGTCATCTCTTTACATAGTGTTGGTACTGTAGAAATCTCACCAGATGGCAAATCAGTCGCCTTTACTGTTCAGAAGACTGATTGGAACGAAAATCGCTATGATAGTGAGATCTGGCTTTCAAAAGAAGGAAATAAACCTTTCCCCCTCACCAACAATCCGAAGAATAGCTGTACCTCTCCTCTTTTCTCACCTGATGGAAAATGGATTTCATTCTTATCGGACAGAGGGAATAAGAATCAGATTTACGTGGTAAGGTATGAAGGGGGTGAAGCCTGGCCATTAACAAATGAAGAAGAAGGTGTTTCATCCTATAAATGGCATCCTGACGGTAAACGATTAATATTTGCAAAGCCAGAAAAGGACAGCGAAACAAAAAAAGAACGGGAAAAACGCTATGGAGCTTTTGAGACCGACGATAAAGAGTTCAAATTATCCCATGTTTGGCAGATTGATTTCAATCCTGATATGGCTGATCCATCTGAATTACCCTGCTATGAAACAGTAGATTCATTAAAAGAAAAAGCAGGCTGTATTGTATTACCAAAAGCGCTGCGTCTAACAGATGGCAGATTTACAGTTACCAGCTTTTCTGTATCACCAGATGGAAATAAAATCGCTTTCTCACATCAGCCTGATCCATTAATCAATTCATTTTACAAATCAGATATTTCAATCCTTGACTTAGCTTCAAGAAAAACCACAAAAGTTGTATCCAGTCCAAGTGCCGATTCTTTTGAAGACTGGTCGCCTGACTCTAAGGAAATCCTGTTTAGCACTTCTTTAAATGACACTACTTCCAACTTTTATACTAATTCAAAATTATTTGCCTTAAATATAGAAACCGGAAAAGAAAGGCAACTGGCTAGCGATTTGGATGAGGACCTTGGTGGTTTAATCTGGGAAAACTCCGGGATTTACGGTACTATCTGGCAAAGAACAAACCATCCTTTGTATCGCATCGATCCTGCTAAGGGGACATTCAGCGTTTTAAGTAATACTCCTGCACAGATATTTAATATTTCTTTCTCTCAGGATGGTCAGGTGTTTGCTTTCACAGGTCGTAATGGTGATCAACTTACTGATGTTTATATTACAGCGATAAGTGGAACCCCAAGATTGATTTCTGATATGAATGATCAGATACAATACTGGAAAGTGGCCCGCAGCGAGGTAATCACATGGAAAAGTAAGGATGGTACTGTTATTGAGGGAATTCTGCATAAGCCTCAGAACTATGATCCAGCCAGGAAATATCCTCTGATGGTTGTTATACACGGTGGTCCCACGGGGATCGATACACCAACTCCTGTTCCTGGCGGAGGTGTCTACCCTTTGTTACAATGGCTTGATAAAGGCTGTCTGGTACTACGGCCCAATTACCGGGGTTCAGCTGGTTACGGAGAAACCTTTCGCTCCCTTAATGTTAAAAACCTTGGAATTGGGGATATGTGGGATGTGATTAGCGGTATAGAATATCTTGATAAACAAGGAATTATAGATAAGAACATGATGGGTTGTATGGGATGGAGTCAAGGTGGATACATTTCAGCCTTTCTTACCACAAATAGCAGTCTGTTCAGAGCTGTCTCAGTAGGAGCCGGGATAAGTAACTGGATTACCTATTATGTTAATACTGACATACACCCATTTACCACTCAATATTTGAAAGCAACACCATGGACTAATGACACTATTTACAAGTTAACATCCCCAATAACGAATATCAACAAAGCCAGAACACCTACCCTTATTCAGCATGGAGAATTTGATAAACGTGTACCAATTGCCAATGCCTATGAATTGCTTCAGGGTCTGCGTGACAATAAAGTACCTGTTGAATTAATAGTTTACAAAGGATTTGGTCATGGCATTACAAAACCTAAGGAACGACTGGCAGCTACCTGGCATAATTGGCAGTGGTTTAACAAATATATTTGGAATGAAAATATAGAATTGCCGATAGGTGAAAAACCCAAAGAGCCTATCGCTGACTGAACTGTTTGGAGAAGGAATAGACATTAGTAACTTAGAGTGTTTGTTCATTGTATATTCTTTCGCCTTTGAAGGTAAAATGATCCAGTATATTGGTAGAATACAACGATCCGAAAAGAGACCAATAATATTTGATTACAGAGATGTGAAAATTGACTACTTTGAAAAGATGTTCAAACAAAGGAAAAGGTATTATAATAAATTGTCGAAATAGTTGTCTGAAACCAACCGCATAGAATTCAAACAAGAGCTCACCGAAAAACTTGACATTGAAAAGGAAGTAATCGCTTTTCTCAATTATCATGAAGGAGGCATTATCTACTTTGGCATTGATAAGAATGGTACACTTATTGGCGTCCGTGATCTGGATGGAGATATGTTGAAACTAAAAGACAAGATAAAAAATAACATCCTGCCATCTTGTATGGGGCTCTTTGATATTCAGGCTGAAAATCAGGAAGGGAAAGATATCATTAAGATCAATATCGCCAGTGGATCAGAAAAACCATATTTCAAGAAGAAATTCGGCATGACAGAAAAAGGATGTTTCATTCGAATCGGAACAGCCGCTGAACAAATGCCACAAAAAATGATTGATGAGCTATTTGCAAAGCGTACACGAAATTCCCTTGGTAGAATAATATCCGGGAAGCAAGACTTGAAATTCGAACAACTGAAAATTTACTACGAATCTTCAGGGCTAGCTCTTAACGATAACTTTGCCGCAAATCTTGAATTGCTCACTGAATCAGACAAATATAACTATGCAGCTTATCTTCTTGCCGACAATAATTCTACATCAATTAAATTAGCAAAATATAGCAGTACTTCTCGTGTTAATTTAATTGAGAATAATGAATATGGACATTCCTGCTTGATCCGTGCTGCAAAACAGGTCCTTGATAAAATTGAATTGGAAAATCCTACTGCAACACAAATAACATCAAAAGAAAGAGAAAACAAGAGGCTATGGAACCCCATAGCTATAAGGGAGGCCGTGATCAACGCGTTTGTGCATAATGATTTCACGGGAGAAGTGCCACCCAAATTTGAAATATTTCCTGACAGAATTGAAATTACTTCTGCTGGTGGATTACCTGATGGTTTAAGCGAGGAAGAATTTTTTGAAGGTTTTTCTGTTCCAAGAAATAAAGAATTAATGCGCGTTTTTAAGGATATTGGAATGGTTGAGCAATTGGGATCAGGTGTACCAAGGATATTAGAGAGTTATGATCGAAGCTGTTTTTCTTTTTCTGATAATTTCCTAAGAATGTCCTTCCCTACTATGGGTGGTCAAGCTGGTGGTCAAGCTGGTGGTCAAGCTGGTGGTCAAGCTGGTGGTCAAATTGGCCTTCTAACTGAAAGACAAAAAGAAGTACTTGATCTAATTATAGAAGACCCAGCCATATCAAGAAATGCTTTATCAGAAAAGCTTGGCATTAATCAATCGGCGGTCCAGAAACATATTGAAGCTCTCAAACAGAAAGGGATTATTTCAAGGGAGAGTGAAACAACGGGATATTGGGAAGTACACAAGATCTAACTTGTGTGAGGTAATAGCAGATTACAAGAAGAGTCTGGATTAAACCTGAATGTAATCAGGATGGAACTAAACCATATATCTAACCTGCAACATTTCTTGTATTTACCTGAATATATGAGCTATATGATGTAGCCAAAATGTAACTGATCAGCTTCTGAATGATTTAGCATATCCATATCTAACTCCGCGCCAACGCCCTTCTCTATGTGAAGCGCTCTTTTTCAAACTAAACCTAGGACATAAAAAGCCTTGTCCCGCTAAACTTAGGATTACTTGCTTCGCTCGTGATCCTCAACTGGGGAGCTTTTGCAAAGAAAAAGCCTTGTCCCGCTAAACGCGGGACTACGGTCTTTTTTCTTCCTGCCCCTCCTGGAAGCAAGCTCCCGTCGGGTCATAAAGAAAAAAGCCTTACCGCTTTCGCGTTAAGGCTTTTCCTTTGTAGCGGAGGGAGGATTCGAACCTCCGACCTTTGGGTTATGAGCCCAACGAGCTGCCACTGCTCCACCCCGCAATATCGAGTGCAAATATACAACCAATTTTATTAATAGCCAAATCATAACAGATTATTGAGTTGACTTACAACGATAATCGTACCTTTATCAATCCCAACTACCATAAGCATCATCCCGCACAATTCATATCTTTGTCCTTGCAGTTTTCAGGCACCTGCTTAAAACCAAAATCCACAGTGCCTCCAACCCTGCTAATACCATAAAAATGAAATACACAAAACTTGGCGACAACGGTCCCGTGGTTTCAACCGTCGGTTTCGGAGCATGGGGTATCAGCGGACGCGACTGGGGCAAAACAGATGACGATAGTTCCCGTAAAGCTATCCGCACCTCACTTGATGCCGGTGTGACCTTCATAGACACCGCCGATGTGTACGGATTCGGCCACTCTGAGGAGCTGATCAGGGAGGTGCTCGACCAACGGCCCGACAAGGATAAAATAGTGATAGCCACCAAGGCGGGAAACAACTTCTATCCCTACCTCGGCCAGCATCTCAAAATTACTCCTGCCAACCATGATTACTCAGTGAAGCACCTTGAGTTTGCTGCTGAACAGAGCCTCCGGCGCCTTAACATCGAAGCCATCGACATTTTTCAGCTCCACAGCCCTGACCTCGAAATACTTGAAAAAGATGAACCATGGCTCGCCCTGGAGAGGCTTAAGAAAGCCGGTAAAATCAAGCACGCCGGCTGGAGCGTTCAGTCATTCATGGAAACCGAACAGGCACACATCCTCGAGAGACACCATCAACTCCTTGATGTCATACAGGTACGATATAACTTGCTTGAACGAAAGGCAGAAGAGGTCCTGTTCCCTATGGCTCTTAAGTATGGCACAGGAGTCATTGTCCGCATACCCCTTCTCTTCGGATTCCTATCTGGAAAATTCACCTCCGCCTCCACTTTTGGCGATAATGACCACCGTAGATTTAATCTCTCACCCGAGAAGCTGGCCGGGTATCTGACCGACCTTGAATCATACCAGCCGGTGTTCGACAAATATCCGCAATATTCCACGGCCCAGCTGAGCCTCAGGTTCTGCATCTCTCACCCGGCCTGCCATACGGTCATCCCGGGTGGAAAGACCCCGGAACAGGCGCGGGAGAATGTCATTGCCTCAGATATTGACTTCATTCCCTTTGATACTTTTACGTTATAACAACCGAACATAAATCTGACTAAATTTACACCACCGTCGCGATCAATTTCAGCAACCGGTTATTATAAAAAACAAAATGCCATGCCACGAGTATTCAAAGCAATTGAGATAGAGAAGGAAGAGAAGGAGGTCATGCGCGATTATCTCGATCGCCACATGCCCCATGTCGTATGCCCTGACAACGTTAAACGCGGTGAGAAATTCATGGTCAAGGTGCGCCTGGGCGATGAATACCCCCATCCTGATGACCCGGACCATTTCATTGGCCTCATACAACTGTGGAACAGGGAGACACTGCTGGCCGAAGCACGCTACTCGGCAGGCGTCAACGGTCATAAACCAACTCACTTCGAGGTCGATTTCTTCATCGTGGCCCCCGACGTCTCAATGAACCTCAGTGCCATGGCCGTCTGCACCAAGCACGGACTCTGGCAGAGCGAGGACAAGGCCGTTAAAGTGACCGACTGAAAATACCGGATAAATACTAAAAGACAATGGGAAGCTATGTCAACGGGCACCTCATCAGGGATGAATCAGTAGCCTATGAAACCAAGTACCACTGGGTAATATTTTTCTCCCTGAAATCCATCCTGACACTTACAATCTATGCCTGGTTCAAACGATGGCTGTCAGAATTCGTCATAACCACCAGGCGAATCGTCATAAAGGAGGGCTTCATCGCAAGGCGTACATTTGAGATGAATCTCTCAAAAATCGAAACTGTGAATGTCGATCAGACGGTGATGGGTCGCATATTAAACTACGGTTCAATAACCATCATCGGCACGGGGGGCACCACGGAAACCTTCCACAATATAGCCCGTCCGCTGAAATTCAGGCAGGCGTTCCAGGAGCTGTGCTAGCAGAGTCGAAAGTCTGTAAAGTCGAAAGTTAAAAGGTCTTGCGGTCTTGCCTGGCCTGCCTGCCCGGGACTCTGCATCCATGATCTTATCAGGAAGTTTATTTCCCCTTCATTGACTATATTTGAAGACAATAATTCCCGGTCATGAAAAAACAGTCCTGCAAGACCCTGTTCATTCTGTCAGGAGTCATTATATTGCTCTCACTCGCTTCCTGCAGCCGGATTGATGACGCGAAATATCTTGAGGAGGGCGTCTCAAAGCTTCTTGCCACTTACCGGAAGGCCACCATAAGCGACGTGACCTATAAGCTGGAATTCACCATCCCTCAGGGGAAGGAGGAAACCATCACGGGAAAGGCATCCATTGAGTTCGGGCTCACATCAAAGAGGGAGGCCCTGGTGATGGACTTCCGGGCAGGCAGTGAATACCTGGAATCCCTGACGGTAAACGGAATTACCGTTGAACCTGTCATTACCAACGGTCACATTGTCATTGATGCCAGGCACCTTGCAAGGATCTTCAACAGGGTGGAAATTACTTTCCGTGCCGGAGACATGTCTCTCAACCGCAATGACGACTACCTCTTTACACTTTTCGTTCCCGACCGCGCCTCGACAGCCTTCCCCTGCTTTGACCAGCCCGACATCAAGGCACGCTATAACCTAACCCTTGACATACCCGCTGCTTACCGTGCAATGTCAAACAGTCCTGTGACAGCCACCGACACCACAGGCGAAAGGGTCATAATCAGGTTCGCGGAGACGAAACCCCTGAGCACCTATCTCTTTGCCTTTGCAGCCGGCCGCTTTGAGCTGGTTGAGCAGGAGATCGACGGGGTTAAGATGGAGATGCTTTACCGTGAGACCCGTACGGGTTACATTGAGAATAATGCCGATGAAATTTTCAGGTTGCACTACAACTCATTGAAATGGCTCGAAGATTATACTCAGATACCCTATCCCTTTGACAAGTTCGGTTTCGTGCTGATACCATCTTTCCAGTACAGCGGCATGGAGCATCCCGGATCGATACTGTACCGGGCCTCCTCCCTCCTTCTCGAAGCCACACCGACTCTCAATGAGCAGCTTGCGCGCGCTTCCCTCATAGCCCATGAGACATCGCATTTGTGGTTCGGCGACCTGGTAACCATGAAGTGGTTTGACGATGTATGGCTTAAGGAGGTCTTCGCCGGGTACATGTCAGACAAGATCGTGGCACCGGATTTTCCGGACATCAACCATGACCTTCGGTTCCTTCTGTCACGTTACCCCGCAGCTTATGCCGTTGACCGCACGCGCGGCACAAACCCTGTGATACAGGATCTGGAAAATATGAAGGACGCCGGTTCACTTTACGGAGGCATCATCTACAACAAGGCCCCCATCGTGATGCGACAGCTTGAAAAAAATGCCGGCGAGGATAACCTTCGCAAGGCGCTGCAGATATATCTGAAGGAATACTCATGGGGCAACGCCCGGTGGGATGACCTGACAGCCATCATTGAAAAGGTCACCCGTGAGCCTCTTGACGAATGGAGCAGGATGTGGTTCAGGGAAGCCGGAATGCCGGTTATCACACCTGTCATAACTTCAGAGGATGGATACAGGATTTCCTTCCGTGAAGATGACCCGGCAGGCATCATAAGACACTGGCCGCAGACCTTCGAAACGATGGTGATCACAGCCTCCGATACAGTCACAGGGGAGGTGACCCCGGCCAGCAGGAAATCGTTTTTAACCACTTCGGAAGAACCGTTGTGTATTATCCCTGATATTTCCGGCAGAGGCTACGGAACCTTCCTTTTTGACAGTGCCACCGTCGCTCACCTGGCTCGTCATATGAATAACTTCCGTGACCCGCTTCTGAGGGGGATACTGTGGATCAACATGTATGAAAACCTGCTGAATGGCATTGTTGCGCCGGCTGAAATTTACAAATTGGCCTTCTCTGCGCTGGAAACAGAGACAGACCAGCAACTTCGCAATTACCTTACAGGCAGGTTTGGCGCGGTCTACTGGGACTGGCTCTCCGATGCCGACCGAACAGCGAGGGCTGCCGGAGCCGAGGAGATGATTTGGAAAAAGATGTCTGCCGCTGAGAGTGCATCTGAAAAAAGGACATGGTACGATCTTTACTTGAACGTGGCTCTCACTTCAGGCGGACTGGGCCATCTGAAAGATTTATGGAAGAGGGCACAGTTGCCCGGCGGTGTAAAACTGAGCGAGGATGAGCTATGCACCCTGGCGCTGACCCTTGCGCTGAAGAGTCCGGAAGGTGCTCCGGAGATAATTGCGGCACAGCGAACCCGCATCACCGACAATGACAGGCTGCAGCGTTTCGACTTCGTGATTCCGTCTGTTTCGGCTGACCCGGCCGTGCGAGATGCATTCTTCGAAAGCCTGCGCGATCCGGTAAACCGCGAACACGAGCCCTGGGTGCTCGAGGCGCTTGGTTACCTTCACCACCCCATGGTTGCGCGAAGATCGGAGCACTATATTCTTCCGTCGATTGAGATGCTTGAGAAGATAAAAAGCACCGGTGATATCTTCTTCCCGGAGAGATGGATAGCCTCCACCCTGGCAGGCCACCACTCGGCCGAAGCCCTGCTGACAGTTGAAAATTTCCTCGAAGCACGCCCTGATTATCCGCAAGACCTGAAACTGAAAATCCTCCAGGCGGCAGATCATCTACTGAGGCAGTAGGCAGTAGGCAATAGGCAGTAGAGGAATTTTCGATTTCAGATTTTCGATTGTCGATTAATTTAAAATCCGCAAATCGAAAATCGCAAATCCTTCAGACTTTACGGACTTTTGACTTTGAGACTGTATGAAGGCGGCAGTAATGAAATAATTTTTACTTTTATAATCGAAAATCGCAATTCGACAATCGACAATCCTCATGGGTATCCTTCGGGTCCTGGTATGCATATTTTGTCCTCCCCTGGCTGTAATTGACAAGGGCTGCGGCTCTGTGCTCATCATCTTCCTCCTCACCCTCTGCGGGTGGGTGCCGGGAGTCATCGGGGCGCTGGTAATCAACAACAGAAGATAACCCGGTCTGCCCGGCAAAGGCAATACCGTGGCTTGTCAAACCATCCTTAAACACCTCCAATCTCGTCATTTTTAATTAATTTTGCTCAATTCAAAAAGGCGCTTCAACTTTAATCGGGCCCATTTGTTGAGTGTGTGTACCCATTGAAGGAAAAGGATATGGAAAACGATCAGGATAAGGTACTCGACGAGGTAACATCAGGTGAATACAAATACGGTTTTGTGACCGATATAGAGACCGATGTAATCCCGAAAGGGCTGAGTGAAGATGTAGTCAGGCTTATCTCTGCCAAGAAGGAGGAGCCTGAGTGGATGCTCGAGTTTCGCCTTAAAGCATTCCGCCACTGGCAGACGATGAAGATGCCGGCATGGGCGAACCTCAAAATCCCTGAGATCAACTACCAGGATATTATCTTTTACGCTGCCCCGATGCAGAAACCGGCTCCGGGCAGCCTCAGCGAGGTCGATCCGGAACTGCTGAAGACCTTTGACAAGCTCGGAATACCTCTCGGCGAGCAGAAACGCCTGACCGGTGTTGCCGTTGATGCAGTAATGGACTCGATATCAGTGAAGACCACCTTCCGCGAGACACTCGCAGAGATGGGCATCATCTTCTGCTCCTTCTCCGAGGCGGTCAGGGAACACCCGTCACTGGTTCAGAAGTACCTCGCTTCGGTTGTTCCTTATACAGACAACTTTTTTGCCACACTCAACTCCGCAGTCTTCTCCGACGGCTCATTCTGCTACATACCCAAGGGGGTCAGATGTCCGATGGAGCTGTCAACCTATTTCCGCATCAATGCCTCCAACACCGGGCAGTTTGAGCGTACACTCCTGATAGCCGATGAGGAGGCCTATGTCAGCTACCTCGAGGGGTGTACGGCCCCCATGCGCGATGAGAACCAGCTGCATGCGGCAGTGGTTGAGATAATCGCAGAACGGGGCGCGGAGGTTAAATACGCCACCGTGCAGAACTGGTACCCGGGAGACAAGGAAGGTAAGGGCGGGATTTTCAACTTCGTCACCAAACGTGGCATATGCAAGGGCGACGACTCAAAAATATCATGGACGCAGGTAGAGACAGGATCCGCCATTACCTGGAAATACCCTTCATGCATCCTGCGCGGCAACAACAGCACAGGCGAGTTCTATTCGGTTGCCGTCACCAACAACTACCAGCAGGCTGACACCGGCACCAAGATGATCCACATAGGTAAGAATACAAAGAGTACCATTATCTCCAAGGGCATCTCCGCCGGCTTCGGCCAGAACAGCTACCGCGGACTGGTAAAGGTGCTGGGCAAGGCCGAAGGGGCGCGGAACTTCTCGCAGTGCGACTCCCTCCTTCTGGGTGACAAATGCGGGGCACATACATTCCCCTACATCGAGGTTGACAACCCCACGGCCATCGTTGAACACGAAGCGACCACCTCACGCATCGGCGAAGACCAGATCTTCTACTGTAACCAGAGGGGGATCTCAACTGAGGATGCTATAGGGCTGATTGTCAACGGCTATGCCCGGGAGGTCATCAACAAGCTGCCAATGGAATTCGCCGTGGAGGCTCAGAAGCTCCTCCAGATCAGTCTTGAAGGCAGTGTTGGTTAATATGATTTTACTACAAACAGAATATGAAAAGTGAATTTTTGTTACAGATAAAGGAACTTAAAGCCTCAATAGACAATAAGGAGATTCTCAAAGGCCTCAACCTCGAGGTCAGACCGGGGGAGATACATGCCATCATGGGTCCTAACGGGAGCGGGAAAAGCACACTGGCCAACGTTCTGACAGGTCGCGATATTGCCACCGTCACTCATGGCTCCGTGACCTTTGAGGGTAAAGATCTCCTGGAGATGTCCCCTGAGGAGAGGGCACGCGAGGGCATCTTCCTCTCATTCCAGTACCCGATAGAGATCCCGGGGGTCAGCATGGTAAACTTCATGAAGACTGCCATCAATGAGCAGCGCAAACACCGAGGTCTGGAGCCGCTGTCAGCCTCCGAATTCCTCCGCCAGATGCGTGAGAAGAAGGAGCTTGTGGAGATAGACTCGGCACTCACCAACAGAAGCGTCAACGAAGGCTTCTCCGGTGGAGAGAAGAAGAAGAACGAAATCTTCCAGATGGCAATGCTCGAACCACGACTGGCACTCCTCGATGAGACAGACTCGGGCCTTGACATCGATGCCCTGCGTATTGTGGCCAACGGCGTCAATAAGATACGGAGACCTGACACCTCGGTCATCGTCATAACCCATTACCAGCGGTTGCTTGAATATATAGTGCCCGATTTTGTGCACGTCATGTACGACGGCCGCATAGTGAGATCGGCAGGACCTGAACTGGCTCTCGAACTTGAGGCGAGAGGATACGACTGGATAAGGAAGGAAGCAGACGTCAGCGAAGAGACATGGACTACAGACCGGAAGTAATAAGCAAGCTGTCAGAGCTCTATGAGGGCAGGAACGGCACCTTCCTGAAGGACTCCCCGGAGGTCTTCAACAGGCACCGCGACAAGGCTTTTAAGGAGTTCCTCCGCCTTGGCATTCCCGACAGGAAAAACGAAGCCTATAAGTACACCAACCTCGAAAAGTCGTTCAGCATACCCTACCAGGAGTACTACTCCCCGGTGCCTGACGACTTCAGGGAGGCGGAGAAGTTTCACTGCGAGGTCGAGGACCTGGATGTATGGAACATGGTTCTCCTCAACGGGTTCTTCCCGCACGGTGATGAAGGCCTGGTGATGCTTCCCGGTGGTATATGGGTGGGAAGCATGAAGGCGGCAGCAAAACAGTTCCCGGCGCTCATCGAAAAACATTACAACAGGTACGCTCAGAATGGTAATGACGGTCTCGTTCCCCTGAACACCGCACTTTCATCAGACGGGCTCTTCCTCTATGCGCCCAGAAATACGGCCTACACCAAACCCATACAGATCGTCAACCTGATCCAGGCAGACAAGGATATCTTTACCCAGGACCGCAATCTCGTGGTTGTGGAAGATGGTGCACAATTGTCACTCCTCGTTTGTGACCATGCCATCTCGCCGCAGCATTTCCTGACCAACACCGTTACTGAGATCTATGTGGGAAATAACGCACGTTTTGAGATCATCAGGGTGCAGAACCAGCATAACAACTCGGGCAAGATAACCCACACCTTCATCCACCAGGAGCGCGACAGCTATGCATCGTCAAACAACATAACCCTGCATGGCGGGCTGGTTCGCAACGCCACCTGGCACCGCCTCAACGGGGAGAACAGCGAAACACACTCTTACGGCCTGTATCTTGCTGACAAACAGCAGCATATTGCCAACTTCGTTATGGTTGACCACGCCGCCCCCAACTGCAACAGCACACAGCTCTTCAAGGGTGTGCTTGACGAGAACTCCAGCGGCGCCTTCAACGGTCGCATAATGGTGCATAAGGAGGCGCAGAAGACCAATGCTTTCCAGAGCAATAACAACATAATCCTGTCTGACACTGCGCGTATGGATACCAAGCCGCAGCTTGAGATCTTTGCCGATGATGTCAAATGCAGCCACGGAGCAACCGTCGGCCAACTTGACGAGAATGCTCTCTTCTATCTCCGTTCGCGGGGGATTGATGCGCGCGAAGCCAAACTGATGCTCATGTTCGGATTTGCACATGACGTGATAAAGAATATCCCCATAGAGGCTCTTCGCGAGCGTATAGACAATCTGGTGCTGAAGCGCCTCCGCGGTGAGCTGTCGCGCTGCGCCTCATGTGCTATACAGTGCAACTGAACGGAGTGATGAAACTGTCAAAAACCATAGAGGAGATACGTTCGGAATTCCCGATCCTTTCGGCCATTGTTCACGGAAAGCCTCTGGTATATCTTGACAACGGTGCCACCACACAGAAACCTGAACAGGTGATCAGGGTGATGGATGAGCTCTACCGCACGGCCAACGCCAACGTGCACAGGGGAGTGCACAGCCTCTCTGATATTGTCTCTGAACGCTATGAAGCGGCCCGCGAGACCGTCAGGGCGTTCATCAACGCCCCTGGCAGAGAGGAGGTCATCTTCACCGCCGGCACCACTGCATCCATCAACGCAGTAGCCTTCTCATTCGGAGAGAGATTCGTCACGGAGGGAGATGAGATCCTTATCAGCGGCATGGAGCACCATGCAAATATAGTGCCCTGGCAGATGCTGTGTGAAAGAAAAAAGGCGAAGCTGAAGGTGATACCTTTCACTGACGAGGGGGTGCTTGACCTTGAGGCCTACCGTAATATGCTGACTGAGCGAACCCGCATAGTGGCGGTCACTCACGTCTCCAACGTGCTCGGCACTGTCAATCCCGTTAAGGAGATAGTGGCCGATGCCCACCGCCACGGCATCCCGGTGCTGATTGACGGAGCGCAGGGAATTCAGCACGGCATCGTGGACGTTACCGATATCGGGTGCGATTTTTACGTCTTTTCCGGGCACAAGGTCTACGGTCCTAACGGCATTGGCGTGCTTTACGGGAAAGAGAACCTGCTGAATGAGATCCCCCCATACCAGGGAGGTGGCGACATGGTTGCAAATGTCACATTTGAAAAGACAACATACAATGAGCTGCCTTTCAAGTTCGAGGCAGGAACAACAAACTTCTCCGGGGCAATAGGCATGGCTGCTGCGCTCGACTATCTCTCGGCCCTTGGCCGCGAGGCTGTTGCTGAAAGAGAACAGGCCCTCCTTGCCAGGGCAACTACCGGATTATCATCCATCAGCGGCATGCGCATTTACGGAACCGCTCCGCATAAGGTATCAGTGATTTCATTCCTTCCGGGTTCCATACACCAGTATGACGCAGGCATGATTCTTGACAAGATGGGTATTGCGGTCCGGACAGGAACACACTGCGCCCAGCCTGTGATGGAGCGCTACGGAATAAGCGGGACCATCAGAGCTTCGATAGCTTTCTACAACACTGAGGAAGAGATCGATGCACTGGTGCAGGGCGTAAGAAAAGTGACTCAAATGTTCGCATGACTTTTGAATATGAACATTAACGAAATACAGGATCAGATCATAGAGGAGTTCAACATCTTCAGCGACTGGATGGAGAGATATGAGTACCTCATCGACCTGGGGAAATCACTTCCCCCATTCGATGCTGCACACAAGATCCCCGACTTCCTCATTGAGGGGTGCCAGAGCAAAGTGTGGCTCTATCCCTCCTTCACTGACGGGGTTATAAACTTTACGGCTGAGAGCGACGCCCTGATAACCCGAGGTATTGTGGCTCTCCTTGTGAGAGTCTTCTCAGGCCGCACCCCGGATGAGATAGTGGGCGCCGACATCTATTTCATTGAGCGAATCGGACTGCGGGAGAATCTCTCTCCCACCCGTTCCAACGGACTTCTCGCCATGATGAAGCAGATGCGGCTCTATGCCCTTGCATACAAATCGAGACAGGAACAGACATGAACACACAGGAGATACAGGAGACTGAAGCAAGAATAGTTGGAGTGCTTAAAAGCATTTTTGACCCCGAGATACCGGTTAACATTTATGACCTTGGACTTATTTATGAGGTCAGGGTTGATGAGGAACAGGTGGCGCACATCACAATGACGCTCACCGCACCGAACTGCCCTATGGCTGAGGATCTCGTTGAGGAGGTCACCTACAAGGTTGCCGGTATCAGAGGGGTAAAGGAGTGTGACCTCAAGCTCACCTTCACCCCGCCGTGGGACCGTGACATGCTTACCGACGAGGCCAAGCTTGAACTGGGATTCCTTTAAATGACTCGATTGTGACTGATGCACGAAAAATAGCGCTTACCTGGAAGGTCCATGAAAGCCTCCGGCTGGAAGGATTTGATATTTGCGGCATCGCTCAGGCGTCGGCGCATCACGAAGACAGCAGGCATATCAGCGAATGGATTGCGGCCGGCAGGAACGGATCAATGAAGTTTCTGGAAAGAAACCTTGACAAGCGTGGCGACATTACCTCGCTGGTGGAAGGAGCCAAATCGGTGATTGTTGCCGGCCTCCGCTACTACAGCAATGACCCTCCCGCCGGTACTGACAATTACTTCGTCAGCCGATACGCCAGGGTCAGGGACTACCACCTGGTGATGGAAGAGAAACTTGACCGTGTCCAGAAAATCATAAAAAAGCTGGTACCTGATTCATCCTCGAAGGTGTTCTGTGATGCAGGTCCGGTTACCGAAAAGGCATGGGCCATACGTGCCGGGCTGGGATGGCGCGGAAGGCATAGCCTGGTAATTAACAAGGATATCGGTTCTTTCTTTTTCCTGGGTGAAATTGTCACCACGGCAGAGTTTCAGTATGATGACGCCTCTGCCCGCGACCGGTGCGGCGACTGCACTCTATGCGTCGACGCATGCCCTACAGGAGCCATCTGCAACGACCGGACTATAGATGCACGCCGCTGCATTTCCTACCTCACTATTGAATATGAGGGAACCATACCGGAAGAGTTCAGCGGCAAAACAGAAAAGATAATTTTTGGATGCGACCGCTGCCAGGAGGTCTGCCCCTGGAACAGTAAGGCTGTAAAATACACTGACAAAGATCTTGTTCCGGAATTCAATGTCACCTCCCTGACAAGAAGAGACTGGCAGAATATGACACCTGATGACTTTAAGAAGATTTTCAAGTCGTCACCAATAAAGCGTACCGGCTACAAAATGATCCGGAGGAATATCGACTTTGCCAATTACGGGTCACCTGAAAAGAGGTGATATCCTTTGCCTGTTCCCATCATTGGGAGCAGGTGTCAGCCCAAGTATCCCGGTGACAATATTGTATATATCGACATTAAAGAGTGTGTCCGCGACAAATCCTTTCCTGAAGGCAGGACCCTCGGCATAGAAGATCGAGTGCATGTCACTGTAGTGCCAGTCGTACCCGTGATCACCCCTGCTGTACCTGGCACCAGGACGCAGCCCGGCTGTCCATCCAGGGTCAGCAATGAGAACAATTTCGGGAATGCGAGGATGGGTCCCGTATTTGAGGTGCGACGGCAGTTCATCACTCCTGTACGCTTTCATCCCCTTCTGCAGATTGAGAAGGTACAGCACACTGTCTGTTTTGCCTTCGGCTGGCTCCACTGCCCAGACCGGTGTTCCGCCGTAGATCCGCTTTATCATCGGCTGCGGCAGTGTGTCAAAGATATAGTTGTATCGTGCCTCATCTACCTCTGTCATGCCATGATCAGACAGTACAATGAGGTTGATATTTCTGGCATGGGGCAGTTTGGACAGTCCCGTGCGCAGCACACCTACCAGGCTGTCAAGGCTCCTTACAACTGTTCCTGTCTCCGGTGATTTAGGACCGTAGCTGTGGCTTATGGCATCAGGTTCCTCGAAGTATAGAGTGACAAGGTGTGGTCTCCTGTTTGCCGGCAACGACAGCCATTTAAGAACGGTATCAACACGGTCTCCGAAGGCTACCTCATCATCGAATGGTTTCCAGTAGTCGGGCTGCATTCCCTGTATTGGTGCCTCCGAACCCACCCAGTAAAAGGAGGCGCTCTTCATCCCCTGTTTGCGGGCGGTGATCCACATCGGCTCGCCACCGTAAAAAGCACCGTTGGAGACCATGGTGCGGTCGCCGATACGGTAGACCAGATCAAGATCTGGGGCATAGAAACTATTGTTAACCAGGCCGTGATGGTCAGGGTACAGGCCGGTGGCTATCGTGTAGTGATTGGGGAAGGTTTTCGTGGGAAACGACGGAATAAGTCTCTCTGCCTTAACCCCTTGCCGGGCTATGTCATCAAGCACCGGGGTGCCGTGAATGGAGTCGTAATCCCAGCGGAAAGCATCAAGCGACACCATCACCACATAGGGTTTGTCCCTCTCCACCTTCAGGTTGCTGCATGATGAGAATGCCAGCAGCGTAAAGAACGCGGGCGCCAGATATTTGATTAACTTCATTTGTTTTGTATGCTCAATTTTTTCTTCTGAAAAGTATAACAATTTTTGATAGCAGATGTTCCAGCCAGTTGTCGAATTATCCCTTAATTTTGATTCCTAAACTGCTTACCCATCATGAAGAAAATTATCCTTACACTTATCCTCGTCTCAGCCGTAATCCTGGCCGCAGAGGCGCAAGATAATTATGCGTTGCTGGTTATTGATATACAGAACTTTTATTTCCCCGGAGGCCGGTCTGAGCTGGCAGAGCCTGAGAAGGCTGCAGAAAAGGCACTCACAGCAATTCAGGCAGCCAGGGAGACAGGCAACCCCGTCATCTACATTCAGCATAAGTCTGCTTCAGGCATGGAGATCAATGAGATGGTGAAACCCCTGCCGGGGGAGAAAATATTTGTCAAGGAGGAGGTCAATAGCTTTCTGGGGACCGGATTGAAGGATTATATTGACGGCCTCGCGACTGACACTTTGGTGATCTGCGGGATGCAGACGCAGATGTGTGTGGAGGGTGCAGTGCGGGCAGCACACGATTTCGGGTATTATGTCTTTCTGCTGCATGATGCCTGTGCCACCCGCAACCTCAAATTCGGCGACCGGGAAGTGTCAGCAGCCGATGTCCACGCCTCAACTCTGGCAGCGATGAAGAGCTACGCGACGGTTCTCTCCGTTGAGGAATGGCTGAAAAAATAGCAGGGAACCGATGGCAGTTTCCGGTCATTAAAACCCGGAACCGTCTAAACATTGGTTGATGGCTGCAGGAAGGACATGCCGAAAATCCCGTGACCAGTTTCAACGCCTTCTGGAAAGAGAGAACCGGCAACATCCGGTGATCTTATTTTTCCATTGCCCTGGCCCTGAGGTCGGCGGGCATTTTCTCAATAGCATATCTCAGTGCCGTTCGGGGCATGACGGCCTTATGCCTCATGACGAAATCAAACACCTCCTTCTGATGCGGCTTGCTGGCCTCCTTAAGCATCCACCCGTAACCCTTCTGTACCATGTCATCCCTGTCAAGAAGCAGTATTCCGGCAATTTCAAAAATGTCATCAAGGAATTTGCCCTTGCGGGCAGGTACTATCAGTGAAACGGCAGAAGCTCTCTTTACCCAGCGGTTTTCCGATCTCGCCCACCTCTTCAGCTCCGAAATAAATCCTGGATACTTCTGTATGAAATCGCCCACGGTATGATTGCAGAAAGTGTCGCATGATGCCCAGTTATTGACATACTTTTGAACCCAACCCTCCAGCACACTAAAATCTTCCGCGACGAATTGCCCGGCCAGCTTCTCGGACCACAGGCAGGCCACGAAGGTCTCCTCCATCATGCCCGACTGCCAGAGTGAATCGCACAGAATTAGTATCTCCTGTTTAGGTCTCCCCCTTACCAGTGCATGATTTGCCCGTGCAATTTCATTCACGGTTTTTGACCTGATGCCGTAAAGGTCGACATCTTCTTTAAAGTACCTCTGTCCTGTTTCCCTGGTTTTCTCATCCGAAGCTTCCCTGAGCTCCCTTCTGACCCTGGCAAGAATATCATTCATTGCTTTGGTTTTTTTGCAGTCAGAGCTGCAATCTCATGTGCATAACTGACGACATCGCCGGAGGCCACATCTATAACATGGGCGCCTGCTATTCCGAACTTGTCCGTTACCGCTTCGGTGAGACTTTTCCTGACTGCAATGATCAGTATTGCACTGTTTTCATTCAAAAGCCAGGCTAGCCTGTCGCTCCATCCCAGGCCCCTCAGTTCAAGCGGACCTGCCTCATCGATTATGATCACATCCTTATTGTGATTATTCTCAGGATGGAGTACGCTCTTCCCGGCATCGTAACCGGCATCATAAACGGTGAATCTCTCCACCCCCATGTCTTCACTTCCGGTATGTCTCAGGAAAGGAGTCCTGACCCCGGTGCTGATGTCCGAGACGTCGTAACCGGTCGTTCTGTCTTCCTCCACTATTCGCAGCGCCAGGATACCTCCCACTCTGACCCCTTTGTCCTTAAGCAAGCCGGCAAGTTTGGCAAGCCACGCGGTCTTCCCTTCTCCTATTGTACCCGTTACGATAAAAATCTTCTTCCCTCCCTGCTGCTCTCTCCTCTCATCATTCAGTCGCCTCTCCACACGAGTAATCATGCGGTTCAGTATCGACACCGGCTTCCTTACAGCAGTCTTCAGATCGGGCATGTCGGCTATCATCGCCGGAAGGCTGGCAGCCGCCAGCTCGAGGGCCAACGGCAACTGCCTGAGACGCGTTCTGCCAAAAATACTGCGGACCTTTGGATTATACAACTCCGTACCCAGGGCTGAGAACCCGACAATAATTATTATTGCCCTGAAGTTCATCTGTATCCCTATGAGAATGGCCCCTGTAACATCATTCTTGCCGGGTTGAAATGCCGTGAAGGCAAGGGCCGAAAGCATCGTGATTATTACGAAAGTGATCCAGAATCCGGGTTTCGAGAGTTGTCGCATAGCCCTCTTGTACCGCATGGCAAGGATGGTGACGACAGGAATGACTGTAATTAACCACCAGTACCATTTTGCAGTGCTTACAACCACCAGCATCGCGGCTATGAGAATTATGTCGGCTGCAAGCCATGTAAGGGACCAGGCAAAAGTATGCTCCTCCTTTGTTGGTGATACTCTTCTAACTGCTGGTCCGGGCAGCGACTCCTCAGGAGGGAGAGAGGCTATACGACGGCCTGTGATAATACCCACGACTGCCGTGACTGCTCCAAAAAGTGCATAAATGGCCAGAAGTAACACCAGCGGTGCCCAGAATGCATCAAACTGCAGGTTCAACTGCTTCGAGGCATAAGCGGTAATGTTCGAATAGATATCGATTAGGTTGCCGCCGTAAAAAATGATCATGTTGAATATCTTCTGGAAGAGATTCCATGACATGGCCAGCATGGATCCGATAATGAATCCGACGTATGTTCTGCCAAACAGCCTGACTGATGCCTCCAGCAGCAGTGACTCCATGATGATGGCGATCATCGGACCAAAGATGATGGCGCTGGGAGACATCGCCTTCATCAGCGCGCATATGAGTCCGGCCCGCCAGTAGAGACCATTCTCGCGCCACTTGTAACTTACCGAAATAAGGATTACCAGCGCTATGGCAGTCAGGACGTTACCGCTGAAGGGTACACGGAGGTTATGCAGGAAACTGCCGAGAACGATCTCGGCAGCTGCCCATATGGTACCAATAATGGATGCCTTGATCCACTTGTCGCTTATAGTTGTTGTGCCTCTGCTCAAACAGGTTCAGATGGTTAAAGAATGATACTCAGAAGGGATCGCACTCCCTGTAGGCTTCAATGACCCTTTTTACTCCTTCGGGCCCTTTGATGCTACGGCCGTGCTCCATGCATATCACCCCGGTATAATCACGGGAAAGAAGGTATTTGAAGATATTTTTATAATTGATCTCTCCAGTTGTCGGTTCATTGCGCCCCGGGTTATCTCCAGCGTGGAAGGCGGCTATCTGATCCCAGCATGCTTCGATGTTGGGTATCAGGTTACCCTCAGTGATCTGCTGATGGTACATGTCTTCAACTATCTTCACAGCAGGGCTGTTAACAGCCTTGCACACCTGGTAGGCCTGCGGCATCTCTGTCAGCCAGAGTCCCGGATGGTCACGCAGGGTGTTGAGCGGTTCGATCACCAGCGTCATGCCTTCAGGTTCCGTAATTTCAGCGCAATACCTGAGATTATCGATGACATTTGCCCGCTGCAGGTCAGGATGAAGTCTTTCATCATATCTGCCGGGGACAACCAGAGCCATCTTAAATCCAGTCCGTTTGGCCACGTCAATGCTCTCTTCCATCTTCATCGTCAGGAAGTCGCGCACCTCCCTGTGAGGAAGCACAAAGGAGGTCTTTCCAAAATCGGCATACAGCACCCAGGGCCCCATCATCAGGCCCATCCGCTGGATGGCTGAGGCAATACGCTCCTGCTCGGCAGGCGGACGTCCGGGTAATCCGTTGTCAAAGACCGCCCTGAAGCCCTTGTCGGCAATGAATTTGATGTTGTCAACCGGGTCATCGCCTCCGCTAAGCTCCCGGAACATGCCTATTGAGGGGGCGTAGGCCAGCCTGAATGGTTTGTCAGCGTCAGGCACGTGTGCTGACCGGCTTCTTCCGCCGAGAAGTGCCGGTGCGGTGAAAAGGACCGCGCCGGTGGCTGCGGCCCCTTTCAGAAAACTGCGTCGTGATTTGGTGCTCATCGTCGACCTAAGTTAACTATTCACCGGGAACAGGTACATTCTTCGGAACATCAACAGGGCCCATGTCAAATACCTTCGGACCGAGCTTCAGCTCTGAGTTCATCATCTCATCCCAGGTCACCTTCTTGCCGGTATATGCTGAAACACGTCCCATAATTCCGGCCATCGTTGACACAGCAACAAACTCAGCCTCGTTAAGAGGCTTCCCGTTACGGATGGCAGTCACGAAATCAATATGCTCCTGGTCATACGGACTCCTGATGAGCTGGTCAGTCATCTTTCCCTCTGCATCAAGTGTGTAGCCATCGTATTTCCATAATTCTGTTCCGGCCGGGTCCCATACGGTGTTCTGGCAGTTGGAGGTTCCATCAGTGCCCTGTATCCATTCGGAAACATTCCCCTCGGTTCCGTTTATCTGACGGCACATGCTGTGAACATGGAACCCTCCTTCATAAATGAAGTCAGTGCTGAAGAAATCATACTGGTCGCCTGTGACACGCCTGTGGCGGGCACCGAATGATACCGCTGAGACCGGTTTCTTTCCTGTGAACCAGTTTATTACATCAATATTGTGGACATGCTGTTCCACGATGTGGTCACCTGACAGCCAGCTCCAGTTGACCCAGTCACGGATCATGTATTCCATCTCCGTCCATGAAGGATTGGGATCACGGTACCACAGCTGTCCCTGGTTCCAGTAACAGTTTGCAGCCACGATTTCGCCAATCATGCCCTCCTGCACTTTGCCCCAGGTGGCAACATAGTCATGCTGGTGATGTCTCTGGGTGCCTGTCACGACACACAGTTCCATGCCCTTTGCCTTCTCGCCGGTTGCCATTATCTGCCTTACGCCTGCCGGGTCAACGGCAACAGGCTTCTCCATGAAGACATGCTTGCCTGCGGTAACGGCGGCTTCGAAATGCAGAGGCCGGAAAGATGGCGGGGTGGCAAGCAGGATCACGTCGACACCCGAGTCGATCACCTTCTGGTAGGCGTCAAAGCCAACGAAACAGTTCTCATCGGCAATCTCCACACCGTCCTTTGCCAGGCGCTCCCGGCAAGCAGTGACCCTGTCGGCAAAGACATCGCCCAGGGCTGCAATGGTAAGATTTGGTCCGGAATGCATGAAGTTCAGGGCGGCGCCAGTACCCCTGCCGCCGCAGCCAATCAGCCCGGCCTTTAAAAGCGGACCGTCAGGAGCCACGTCAGGCATGACTGGAAGAATGACGCTCTTTGGTTTTTTTGTTGAACACGATGTAATCAGTGCCGGCACAATAATGCCAGCTGCACCGGCAGCTGCTGCCGTGCCCAGAAAGTTTCTTCTTGAGATGGATGATTTTTTCATGACAGTTTAGATGTATGTTTCAAAGTTATAATTAATGTCGTAAGGACAATACTAAAACCCCTACGGGGTAGTATTATTTATTATATCATCCTGTTCTACAATACCTTAACGCCTACGGCGTAATGGTTGCATTTGTCTCCGGCCGACTTCAGTCAATTGCCTGCGGCGTAATGGTTGCATTTGTCTCCGGCCGACTTCAGTCAATTGCCTGCGGCGTAATGTTGCATTTGTCTCCGGCCGACTTCAGTCAATTGCCTGCGGCGTAATGTTTGCTACCGATTCCACTACTGCCTATTGCCTACTGCCTACTGCCTGATCATACTCCATGACCACCCGGAACCCCACATAGAAACAATCCGAGTACCACCAGATGCTCTTAGGCATCTGCGGGTCAGTCTTCAGCCATTCGGCGGCCCGGGTGTAATCACGCGCCGCGCTCCTGACGCCTCCGGCACCGTCACGGTAAGATCCTCCCCTGATCACCTGCTCCCCGGTCCCTTCATAAATGTCGGAACAGAACTCCGCCACGTTGCCGCTCATGTTTTTAATGCCCCACGGATTCGCCTTCACGGAGGAAGGCTCCTGCGTCTTTGAAGGACTGTTGCCATGATAGATAACGTATGTATTAATCACAGTGGTGTCGGATTTTCCTCCGAAAAGAGACCTCTTTTCATACTTTGCCGGATCACCCTCAAAGAAATATGGTGTCTGCGTTCCGGCCCTGCATGCAAATTCCCACTCCGCCTCCGTGGGCAAACGGTACTTTTTCCCGGTCACCTGTGAGAGCCACCTGCAGTAGGTCTCCGCTGCATGAAAACTCATCGAGATGGCAGGCCTCTGCCCCATTCCCCAGTTCTGATCCGGCTTACCGTACGGTGGCGTGGCTCCACTGACAGCATCCACATCACCCTTATTCAGTCGTGATCCCTCCGTATCTGTCGATCTGCCTTCTGAAGCTGTCTGCCGGTAGAACTCCATGTACTCATCCCATGTCACCTCCACCTCGGCGATGAAGAACGAATCAACACTTACCTCCCGGAGTGTCTCGTCAGCCCTGCGTAGCGGCTCATTATCAGGACTTCCCATGGCGTACGACCCGCCAGGTAAGGCGATCATGCGGAATGTGACCCCTGATCCGGGGATCTGCTCCGTGAAATTGCCGAAGGAGGTTACGGTGGCAGGCGCTGCATAGAGGGTATCAGCCGCCTTCACTGTTTTGCCGAACCCGGTGTTGCTCCCGTGAACATAGTCCTTCATGTAATGCCCTGCGTTCAGGTGGCAGCTGATGCACTGCAGCTCTTCGCCCTTTTCAGTCATCTGCTTGTAATAGAGATGTGCCTCCGAACCTTCGCGGGTCAGAGTTGCCGGGAAGAGATTCTCGTGGCACTTTATGCATGATGAGTTATAAACATGCTTCGAGGCTCTCTCAAGGGTTGAAGCTGCCTCCCAGTCGAACTCCGTGGAGTCCTTGGTCCAGTAGCTCCAGAGATCACGCATCCCCGTTTTGGCCTTCTCAATGATATACCCCTCTCCTTTCGGAGGAAGATGGCATTCGGCACATGATACCCGGTAGCCCGACTTCGTGGCGTAATGAACCCCCTGCTTCCAGCTTGCCGTAGCCTGCGGATGAACGTGGCACAGGGCACAGAAATCATTTGTTGAGGTGGCCTCCACCGCCTTCCCCAGTCCGGAAAATATAAGGATACCGGCAGCAAGGCCGATAAAAAACCACATCCAGGTCCTCTTCTTCACAAAAGCAGAATTAGGGATGTTAAGATAGTAAAAAACAAAATCCGGTCTATCTCCGGAGGCTGTTACGCGACAGGTAATAATGATATCAGCCGGCAATAGGAGTTAAATTATTACATTTGGAAAAACAGGAAGAATGAGACGGACTCTGCTTGCATTTCTGCTTCTGCTGCTGATTATCCCTGCCGGTGCGCACCCCTGGAAGCCCCGTCATTACGTGATCATTGACAGCGACGGAGGCATAGACGACCTTAAGGCAATATGCATGTTGCTTGCATCTCCTGACGTGAGGGTACTCGCCATAACAGCATCAGACGGGTATCACAAGGCTCCCGTTGCATACGAAAAGATCCGGACACTGGTTGACGGACTGTGGCATCAGGGTTTGCCCGTAGCAGGAGGTGAAGACGCTGCCAGGCTCATAGAAGAGACCCTGGCGGCAGAAACAACGCCGGTAACCTTCATTGCCATGGGACCACTGAAAACTGTGTCAGATGCAATGGATCAGTCGCCGAAGTTCAACGAGAAGGTTAAACAGGTACTCTGGACGAACAGCGGATTGCCCGGCAAGGCAGGATTTAACTACATGGCATCACCCGATGCTACTGAGAGAGTACTGGCGGGATCCGTTCCCGTTATTGTGACCGGCGATGGCGGAGATGGCTTTTATGATAAGGATCTGCTTGAGGAGATTGGAAATATTCATAGCCCGTATGCTGCCAGGGTGAAGGATCTTATCAACTCAATGCCTTCGCATTCATTTGCATATACGGCCTTTGATGAAATGGCACCTATTTTCCTTCATTTCCCCGAACTCTTCACAGCCACGGAAACGGATAATAAGGGCATTTACTACTCCCCGGCAGACTTAAACGAGCTGCGTCAGGCAACCTTGAGAATTCTCAGTGGAGAAACGGTAGCGAAGATGCAGGTTATCAAGTCCATGCCTTCTGATACTTCATTTTATATGCCGGATCTTCAGCCATTTGTTACTGAAATACGCAACAGGTACGGTGAAGATGAATGGACCTCGGGGGTGATAGGCAATGAGCTGCACCGGCATCTTGGAGTGTATGCAATTATAGGAGTAAAAATGGGAATCCGTGCACGTGAGTATTTCTGCACAGGTGTTGATGAGATGACGGTAACCACCCACGCAGGCTCAATGCCACCCCTGAGTTGCATGAATGACGGTATCCAGGTAAGCACCGGAGCAACTCCCGGACACGGACTGCTGACAGTCAGCACTGAAAAACCGTTTTTTGCTGCGGCTGACTTTACCCACAAGGGGAAAACGGTACGCATCTCACTCAAAAAAGAGCTCGCCGACAAGGTGTCTTCGGAACTCAGGGAAATAAATTTCATCCATGGCCTCGACAGTGATATCTACTGGGAACTGGTAAGACAAAACTCAATTAAGTACTGGCTGCAGTTCGACAGACATGAGATATTTGAAATTTCTGTAGCAGAATGAATTGACCCTGGGGTTTTGATTTACGAACAAGGATTAACGATTTAGGATTTATGAAGACCGGAAATCTGATAACTTTTGTTACAATGAGCACCATATTAGTCTCCTGCAACACGAAACATGCATCGTTGCCTGCGATAATACCCCTGCCGGCACAAATGGAAGTGGCTGGCGGAGCTTTCGTCCTTCCGCCTTCAACCCGGATAAGCTACACGGGTGGCAATGAGGCTGCAGCCGTGGCGGAACAACTGGCTGAATTGCTGCGCCCTGCTACCGGGTTTGCACTGAAGACATCAGAAGGCACCGGCGGGAATATCAGTCTTCTCATTGACACCTCAGGCGAATGGAAGCCTGAGGAGTACAGGCTCTCAGTTACAAAGAAAAAGGTGACCCTCACGGCAGCAACCCCTGAAGGTCTCTTCAGAGGTGTCCAGACAATCCGTCAGCTGCTCCCTCCTCAGATCGAAAGCAGCATGCTGCTCAGCGACGTGAAATGGACGATGCCCTGTGTGTCGGTAACCGACTATCCCCGGTTTGAATGGAGAGGCATGCACCTCGATGTAAGCCGCCATTTCTTTGATGTCGGATTCGTAAAGCGGTACATTGACATCCTTGCCATGCACAAGCTGAATGTCTTCCATTGGCACCTGGTCGACGACCAGGGGTGGCGTATTGAGATTAAGAAATACCCGCGGCTCACGGAAGTCGGAGCATGGCGTGTCGACCGCGAAGACAGACCATGGAATGACAGGGAGCCTCAGCAACCGGACGAAAAGGCAACCTACGGAGGTTTTTACACGCAGGAGGAGATTAAGGAGATTGTTGCATATGCCGCAGAGAGATATATCACTGTCGTTCCAGAGATTGAGATGCCGGCGCATGTGGGCTCCGCCCTGGCGGCCTACCCGGAGTATTCGTGCACCGGCGGTCCCTTTACCGTACCTCCGGGTAGCGTATGGCCGATAACTGACATCTACTGTGCCGGGAAGGAGGAGACATTCGCTTTTCTTGAAGATGTTCTGACCGAAGTGATTGACCTTTTCCCATCGGATTATATCCACATTGGAGGAGATGAGGCTGACAAGAAGGAATGGCGCAGGTGCCCCGACTGCCAGGCAAGGATACGTAAAGAGGGACTCGCAGATGAGGATGAGCTTCAGAGCTACTTCGTAAAACGAATTGAAAAGTTGCTCACGGCAAAGGGGCGCAGGCTTATTGGATGGGATGAGATTCTCCAGGGAGGTCTTGCCCCGGAGGCGACGGTGATGTCATGGCAGGGGTTCGAAGGCGGGATAGCCGCCGCAAGATCGGGACATCATGCTGTGATGACACCGGTCTCGCACTGTTACTTTAACATTTACCAGGGAGACCCCGCAACCGAGCCGACATCATTCAGGGGACTTATAACCCTTGAGAAGGTCTACTCCTTTGAACCGGTGCCCCAGGAGCTGACACCTGAGGAGGGAAAATATATCATCGGTGCCCAGGGGTGCCTCTGGACTGAGTATGTGACAGACGGCAAAACAGCTGAGCATATGATCCTGCCCCGACTGACGGCACTCTCCGAGGTGGTATGGGGCGCAGCCGAAAACCGCAGCTGGGAAGGATTCAGCGAACGACTTCCGAAGATGATGGAGCGGTTTGATGCAATGGGACTGGCATATTCAAAAGAATCAGGCAATAGGCAGTAGGCAGTAGTAAAAAATCAGTCTGATAAAAAGCTAATTAAACTCGCCGAACAACTTTGACTTATTGTACCACTTGACGGCAATGCCGTAAAGAAGGGCGGTCCAGAAGGAGAAGAGGGCATAAACCAGCGCAGGCTTTACCATCTCGTTGCTCTGTATCAGGGTACCGGCCACCAGCAAAGCAAGTGTAGTGTTCTGAAGGGCGACCTCCACTCCGATGGTCCATGATGTTCGTATGCCGGTCTTTCCAAAGATGCCCATAGCCACCCCTGCGGCAAAACCCGCAAAATTTATGACAACAGCATATGGCAGGATGCTCCACAAATCCGGAAAAGTGATGCCCGACCCCCCCTTTGTCTCATCCGCAAACGCAATAAGGGTATATACCCCCGCAAAGAGAATGATCATCACTGTTCTTACCGGCCGCTGTATCCTGTCGGCAATTTTCTCATGGTAATACCTTAGCAGAACACCCGTGAAAGCAGGCAGAAGAGTGATAAAAAAGATCTGAAGGAATGTCTGCACCAACGGCAGATTGAAGGGAGAATGTCTGCCTGTGAAAACCGTCAGTGCCAGGTTGACAAGAAGCGGAATGGTTGCAAGGGTCAAAAGACTGTTAACGGCTATGAGTGAAACCGACAGAGCCACATTCCCTCTGAAGAGCACGGTTACAAAGCCGGAGGTGGTGCCCCCCGGACAGGCAGCCAGTATGATAAATCCAACCTTTAATGTTGGGGGAAGGTCTGTGAACCCTATTATAAGGAAGACAATCAGAGGCAATAGTATCATCTGTGAGACAAGACCCAGGATAAATGCCTTCGGTGACCGGTATATCCGCCTGAGATCATCAAAGTTGATCGAGAGCCCCACGCCAAACATGATCGTGGCCAGTACTCCGCTGACCAGAAAATCAATATATGTCAGGTTCATTGCTGACATATGATTGGTTTTTTATTCTTTCTGCGACCAGGTGATGAAAACATAAAATAGTTTCACGGAACGCAGGCAAAGTAAAGACTTTTGAACGAGGTGACAAAGTATAATAAAGGTTAATAAGTCACTGATATTTATGCTAATTATCTGTCTCGCCGTAATTGCTGTCAATTAAAGGATACATTTGCACGAAAATAATCATAGACATATCGTGAAAGCATTGAAAATAGGGAACCTGGAGATCGCTGTTCCGGTCATACAGGGTGGAATGGGAGTGGGGATTTCACTTTCAGGTCTTGCATCAGCAGTTGCAAATGAAGGCGGTGCAGGAATCATATCAAGCGCAGGCCTCGGATTGATTTATAAAAACCTTTCGGAAAATTTCCTTGAAGCAAGTATCGAAGGGCTTAAAGAGGAGATCAGGAAAGCCAGGGAAAAAACAGCGGGTGTAATAGGAGTCAACGTTATGGTGGCAATGACAAACTTTGCCGACACGGTCAGAACCGCTATTGCCGAAAAAGTCGATCTCCTGATCGCCGGAGCCGGTCTGCCGCTCGACATGCCCTCGTTTCTCACAAAGGAGAGTAAGACGAAGCTTATACCAATCGTCTCCTCAGCAAGGGCAGCAAAAATTATCTGTGAAAAATGGAAAACAAATTATGACTACCTGCCTGACGCCGTTATTGTTGAGGGTCCGAAGGCCGGGGGCCACCTCGGTTTCAGGGAGGAGCAGATTTTTGACAGTAACTATACGCTTGAAAAGCTTGTTCCTGAAATAGTAAATGAGCTGAAACCATTCGAAGAAAAATACGGACAGCAAATACCTCTGATTGCTGCCGGAGGTATCTATACGGGACGGGATATCAAGGAAATGATGGATCTCGGAGCATCCGGAGTCCAGATGGGCACCAGGTTCGTGACCACAGAGGAATGCGATGCATCAATGGACTTTAAACAGACCTATATCGATGCTACTGAAAATGATATAGAAATCATCAGAAGCCCTGTAGGAATGCCTGGAAGAGCTATCCTGAGCAATTTTATAGATAAGGTCAGGGCTGGCAAAAAGCAGCCAAAAGCATGTCCCTTCAAGTGCATCAAAACCTGCGATATATCAAAAAGCCCATACTGCATCATCATAGCCCTTATGAATGCACTTAAAGGAAACTTTGAAGCAGGTTATGCCTTTGCCGGTGCAAATGCCTTCAGGGCTACCCGTATTTTCTCGGTTAAAGAGGTATTCCAGTCGCTGCTGATGGAATACAAGAGCAGCACCTAAAGGGTATAAAGTATCAACCAGGTGCAGGGACCAGCTATAAAATCATCCCATTCGCAAATCGCAAATCGCAAATCGCAAATCGCAAATTACCTGGGATCAACCACCTGCCCCATAAACACTATGGTCCCCGTTGTCGTCTCCCTGATGAAATAGAGGAACGGACGGTTGATATTGACCACAGTTGTTGATGGCATCGACGTGAGTTCAAACTCAACGACTGTCGCGGCGGCAGCCTCGGTGCCCTCCTCATCGGTCCTGATGAAAGTCTGATGCAACACCCGTGATATCAGTATATCCTGGTCCGAGATATTGCTGAAGTCGGCGCCCATGCCAAAGGCTATACCCATCCCAAGAGCCGTGAGGTCATCCTTGAGCTCCCGCTTGTATTCATATTCAAACTTCGGCAGGCTGAGCTGAACCTCGGTGGTGCCGTTTGACAGCCTCTGCATCCATAATTCCCAATCCTTAGCATTTAATGTTGCAGCAGCCGAAGCAAGTGACATATCCTCATCAGGAAGCATGACCACCATCGAATAGTTCCCTTGCCCGTAAGGCATCTCAATAAGGGTGGCATCACCTGTGGTTGTCACTGCAAAGTTCTCCTCCTGGTACATCATCGGGACCTGCACCGTCTCAGCGGGAGTGATGTAGAATGGCTTGTTCCTTGTTTCTTTTGCGTCAAACTGGTACCTCCACTTGCCGTTGAAATAGATGGCGTTTATCAACAGCATTGCCAGGTCGGGGCTTAGATCATCAAGCATGTCCTGGATCTTATCATGCGTCTTCTCCTCTATCCAGTTATTAACCATGTCCACAGCACCTGGGTCATTAACGTCGATATCCCTGGCTTCGGCAAGATACCAGGTCTTCAGCGCATCAATGTAAGGCTGCTTGACAATCAGCCTCTTTTCAACCCACACCGAGTTGGCTATCTCCATCATCACCCTCTTGTCAACAGGGATCATCTCCTCCATCAGCTTCAGGTATGTCTCATTGATCTCCTGAAGGGTCTTGCCGTCATATCTCAGCGTATGCCTTACGGCCTCAAAGGTTTCCCCCGCAGCTCCGTTGAGTACCATCGACAGTGCACTTGAGATACTGAAGGGTGAGATCATGATGTTTTCAGACCCCTTCTTTTCAGCAACGATCGGCACAAAAAGATCAAATGCAAACTTATTCGCCGAATCAACAACATCTTTCTGTTTCAGTGTCAGCTCTATGGGAACAGGATCACCCGGAAGAGGATCACCTTTTTGTCTCTCACATGAAATTATCATTCCGGAAACGGCTGCAACCAACAGCATTGTTAAGCCTGTCATAACTCTTTTCATAACTCTCGAAGATTAGGTTACCCTTAAATGAAACAAAAATCATACCGATTCCGGGCTTAAGCAGAAATGACCACTTTCTGGGGTTGTAATTCTGGAGTATATTGGTATCCTGTTACGGTATCCGTAGCCTTACCGGATTATAAAAAGGATATCGATATGACAGCAATGCAGTACTACGATTCGAAAACCGTTAACAGTAGAAGCTCAGGAATGTAATCGACAGGTTGTAATAAAATACTCTGATGCATTAACCCGGCAAAAGTTGTTTCCCTTCAGTTTTACCCGTGGATTCCCTTCTTTTTATAAGCTTGTACAACTCAAAACCGGTAATACTAAATAATCCGGCCAGTGCGCTGATCACAACCTCGGTGAAACTTATTTTTTCAAACTGGAAAAGGCTTGTCAGGAAAGGAACCGTGAGTATCAATACAAGGAAGACTATTGCTCCGCCAATGACCCATTTTACTGATTTGTTAGGAGTAATAATGATCTTGAAAATATTTGAGGTCCATGAACGGTTTGAAAGTATAACAGCAATATTTGAAGCAATAAGGCTCACAAAAGTCAGGGTTCTCACCTCATTTTCAGAATACCCGAGCCGCAGTCCGATAAAATATACCAGTAGTGCCACGGCAAGGATACCTAATCCCTGAAAGCAGCTAACCAGAATTTTCCTGGCCCCGAAGAACGGTTCTTCAATAGCCTTGGGAGGTCTGTTCATCAATCCTGACTCTTCCTTTTCGGCCTCAAAGATTATCGAGCAGGCAGGGTCTATGATCAGCTCAAGAAAGACGATATGCACCGGCCACAGGATCAGGGGCAGATCTGCAAACATTACCGGTATAAGTGACAAACCGGCAATAGGAACATGTATGGCGAAGATATAACCCAGCGCCTTCTGAAGGTTGTCAAAAATTCGGCGACCCATCCTTATGGCACCTACTATTGATGCAAAGTTGTCATCCATCAGTACCAGCGAAGAGGCCTCCCTGGCTACATCAGTACCTCTCTCTCCCATAGCAATGCCAATGTTTGACGATTTCAGTGCCGGGGCGTCATTCACCCCGTCACCTGTCATTCCCACTATCTCGTCATTCCTTTTCAGGGCATTCACTATCTTGAGTTTCTGTTCAGG
This sequence comes from uncultured Rikenellaceae bacterium, assembly GCA_963770745.1. GTDB lineage: Bacteria > Bacteroidota > Bacteroidia > Bacteroidales > VadinHA17 > SR-FBR-E99. The sequence goes on along the minus strand of CAVYRA010000010.1, from coordinate 125,271 downwards.
GATGACCCTGGCAAAAATGTTTACCTTCTTTATCCTTTCAGACAACTCCTCTTCGCTGAGTTTATTAAGTTCCGGCCCGGTAATGCAGAGATCAGGGTTCTTCAGACCTATCTCCTTCGCAATATTCATCGCTGTAACAGGGTAATCGCCTGTAATCATTATCACTCTTATGCCGGCATTGTAACATTCCTTAATGGCCTGCGGAACATTTTCCCTGATAGGGTCTGACAATCCGATAAGACCCAGAAATTCAAAATCAAAGTCGTGTTGTTCATCCGGCAGGGTCTCCCGGTTTATATCTGCCCTGGCGACCCCCAGAACCCTGAGTCCTGATGATGCCATTTCCGCAACTGCAGTCTCATATTTTCCGACTGCTTTTTCATCCAGGTGGCAGAGGTCAAAGATGGCTTCCGGAGCTCCCTTTGATGCAATTACCTTCTTTTGTGTTCCGGTATTGGTAAACACCCTTGACATTGCCAGCAATTCTCTTGACAACGGATACTCTTTCGCCATCTCCCAGTCGGCATGAATGTGCTCTGTCCCTTTCAGAAATTTCTCGCCGACACTCGTAATAGCCTTTTCCATCGGATCAAAAGGATGTATCTGGCTTGAGAGAATACCGTATTCTATTATTTCATGGAATGACTCAGGGAAGTTTCCCCCGCTGTCCATATTAAGAAACTCTATTCCGTTATGCAGACTTGTGACAGTCATTTTGTTCTTTGTAAGCGTTCCGGTTTTATCGGTGCAAAGAACTGTTGCCGAACCAAGGGTCTCAATAGCTGACGGTTTACGGGTTAAAACAGCCTTTTTTGATATCCTCCAGGCGCCCAGGGCCATGAAGATTGTAAGCACCACCGGGAATTCTTCAGGTAACATTGCCATTGCCAGGGTGATACCGGCCAGGAATCCTTTCAGAAGATCACCTCTGGTAACTGTATAAACAACTATTACCAGTACACATAATAAAATTCCGATGATGGCAAGACGCTTTACCAGGATACCCATCTCCCTTTTCAGCTTGGTCGGTTCCTCCTTTACCTCTTCCAGAGCCTTGCCTATCTTACCTATTTCCGTATTAAGGGCAACAGCGGTAACCTTAACAATACCGTTACCCTGTACTATCATGGAACCCGAATACACCATGGGCAGGTCATCACCTCCGGGAATTACCTCCTTATCGCCCTCCTGCCAATCCCGCTTTCTTACAGGCACTGACTCCCCTGTGAGAAGGGATTCATCTGCAGCAAGGTTAACACACTGCAATACGATGGCATCAGCGGGTACCCTGTCACCTTCCTGAAGCATGACAATATCACCGGTAACCACATCGCGGCCTGCTATTCTGATCTCATCCCCGTCCCTTATTACAAGAGCGCGCGGACTTGCAAGGTCTTTCAGAGCATCAAGAGCTTTTTCAGTCTTCTTTTCCTGGTAAAATTCTATACCCATGATCACGAAAACAAAACCCAGCAGCATCAGCCCCTCCGTAAGATCTCCAAGAAACAGATACAAAGTCCCGCACGCAACAAGCAAGAGGAACATTGGCTCTTTGATAACTCCCAAAGCTATCTGCAATACGTTTTTGGGTTTTGAAGAAGGCAGTTCATTAAAACCCTCTGCGACTTGCTTTTGTCTGACCTCTTCAGCTGTCAGTCCCTTGTAGTCTGTTTTAAAAAAAGTACTCATGTTGTTTTAATTAATACTTACTAATTATGTGCTGAATTAGATCATTGTACTACTTTGCCCAGAAGTCGTATAAGCTGCTTCAGCTCATCGTCGCTCAGGTTCCTGCGCATATATTCAGCTATTTTCCCGTGTGCAAAATCATGCATCCCGTTAATCAAATGACCCTTTTCGGTCAGGTGAATATGCTGACTTCTTCGATCAGCATCTGACTTGACTTTGAACAGATAATCCTTTTCAATAAGCTTGTCTACAGCAACTGTCACCGTAGGTTTTGACAGTCTGAGGGCAGAGGCCAGCTCTGTCAGATTTGGATTCCCCAGATTATTTATGACCTCCATGTAATGCATTTGGGTCAGGGTCAGTCCTGAAAAATTATATTGCTCTTTGGCATTCTCTTCCATCTGACCCATCATTCCGGAAAGCTTCTCAATAATCTTCTTCAATTCTTTCATGCCGCGAATATAGTTAGTATTTGCTAATAATATATACTTATAGCATTTTTACCTCTCCTCAATTTTGAATATGATTTGGCTGCACAATCAATTTAATCCGTATGATTTTAAGGAATGAACATGTTACCTTTACACTCACAACAACTTACTGACAACACAAATAAGCCTGAATGACGGTACTAAGCAAAAATGATAAACTCCGCTATCATCGGCAACTGATCATCCCGGCCGTTGGAGAGGAAGGCCAGGAAAAGCTTAAGAATGCCCGGGTTCTGGTTGTAGGCGCCGGCGGACTGGGATCGCCCGTACTCTTGTACCTTGCTGCCGCAGGAGTGGGCACTCTGGGTGTAGTTGATTCTGACGAGGTTAATATGAGTAACCTTCAGAGGCAGGTACTGTATATCACAGAAGACATCACTCGTCTCAAGGCCGAGGCGGCTGCTCAAAGAATCTCCCGCCTTAATCCCCTGGTTGAAGTCAGGCCTAATCCGGTGAGATTTGACGCGGCGAATGCAATGGAACTCCTCCGCGGTTATGAGGTGGCGGTCGATTGCAGCGATAACTATGCCACCCGGTATCTCCTCAGTGACGCCACCCGGGCCGCCGGCATTCCGATGGTCTACGGAGCTGTCAGCCAGTTCATGGGACAGGTATCGGTGTTCAATTACATGGGCGGACCTTCATACAGGGACCTCTATCCCGAAGAAACACGTACAGAAGCTGATGCCAGCCCTTCAGAGCTGGGGGTGATAGGCGCCCTTCCCGGGATCATCGGGTCATACCAGGCCTGCGAGGTGATAAAGATAATCACAGGGGCAGGTGAAATACTCTCAGGTCGACTCCTCCAGGTAGATGCATTAAATCTGAGATCCGAGATAATTTCGATCTGACATAGTAGATCGGAAGCGTTTTTTTGCCGATATTAGTTCTCTGGTGCAAAACAGTTACTTAACCAATGACTGCCAAGGCCTCCCGATCATTGATTATTGCACTGCCTGCTCCTGGTAATTGCTGAGGCATCAGTATCATCACAGGAACTGTCCGACACCTCAGTTATAAATAAACGCTCAGGGGAAGCGTATGTCGGAGCAAGGAGAAATCCTGATATATCAATACTCCTTGCCCATCAGTCGCTGAGCGACTCGCGCAAAATGGATTACAGGAAAGGCATTGCAGATGCTTCCCTTGCTCTCGGCATGGCTTATCTGGCAAAATACAACCAGGGTGACAGCGCACATTATTACAATAAACTGGCACTCGCCACCTATGAAGAGATCAGTGACATATCCGGACAGGCCCGTGCATGTTACGGCCTCGCATATGTTTACAGCTTCAGAGATGATTATCCGGCATCGGAAAAATACTCCATTCAGGCACTCGAATTGTTTGAAAAGGCAGGTGACCACAGGGGAATGATTAAACACCCTTAACGTGCTTGCCTACCTTGCCAGACAGGACCAGGATCTCGAAAAAGCCAGGGGTTTCATCGAAAGGGCAATATCCACAGCCAGGGAAGTAAGAGACACTCTGCCACTTGCAGATGCTGTTAATAACCTGGGAAATATTTATAAGGATATGGCTCTCATCAGCCAGGCCATTGATTCATATTTCGAGGCGCTTCGTCTCTGGGAACTGAAAAGAGATACTGCCGGCATGTCCATTGCCTACGGAAGCATAGGCCTGGCCTATTTCTACCAGAAGAACTACAATAAGGCTCTGGAATACAGCATGAAGCATCTCGTGCTGTCCGAAAAGCGTGGCGATCTCTGGGAGACGGCCAAGATGTGCAACAATATTGCCCAGATATACAACTGCGAGACAAGTATATGACAGCGCACTCATCTTCCTCCGCCGGAGCCTTAACCTTAACAGGCAGATAGGCCTTGCAACAGGTGAAGCCGATGCCTGCCATAACATCGCTGCAACACTTCTCCATCTGAGAGAAACAGACTCTGCACACTGGTACGGTAAAAGGGCCTTAGAGATCGCAACAGAAAAGGGACTTGCCGTGCCGCCCTCATATTTCCTGATTCTTGGGAATGTTGAGCAGTACCTGGGTGATTACTGCTGGAGCAACGGATAACGCTCTCCGTGCATATCAGATTGCCAGGGAACGGGATATGCCGCTGGTGATCTCTGACGCTGCGCTCCTGCTCAGCGAGATATATAGCAGAACAGGAAGGAATGATCTGGCATACCGGTATCTCAGGGAACATATGCAGCTGAAAGACAGCATCAGCAATGACGAGTTTCTGAAGCAGGTCACCCGGATGGAGATCCAGTACGATTTCGACAAGAAGCAGAAAGAGGCTGAATACGTACAAATGCAGGAAAAGTTGGTGCGTGACCAGAAGATAAAACAGCAGCGCCTCTATCTCAAAGGGCTCGGAATATTGCTTATCCTGGTTGCCCTCATTTCACTCCTTTACCTCCGCCACACCCGCCTTATGGCAAAATACTCACAGATTGACCTCGAGCAGAGGTTGCTGAGAGCCCAGATGAACCCTCATTTCATCTTCAACTCGCTGTGCGCCATACAGAACCTCATCCTGGCTGAAAAGCCGCAAAAGGCCAACGCTTTCCTTACAAAGATTGCCGGGCTCATGCGCAATATACTTGAAAACTCCCGCGAGGAATATATACCTCTTGAAAAGGAAATTGAGACTCTCAGTTATTACATGGATGTCCAGCAACTGAGGTTTGATACGGGTTTTGAATATAATATCAATGTTGATCCTTCAATTGATCCTGAAAATGTTTCAGTCCCTCCCATGCTGGCCCAGCCATGTGTTGAGAACTCCATTGAGCACGGGCTTCTGCCCGGCAGGGAGAATGGCCTGATAAGTGTCAGCTACTCGCTCAGGGGTGGGCTGATCATGCTCGAGGTTACCGATAACGGCATCGGAAGGGAAAAGGCCGCAGAGGTTACACCGGTAAGAAAGAAACAGTCGATCTCGACAAAACTGACAGAAAAGCGTCTCGAACACTTCAGGAAGATCCTGAAGGAAAAGGAGATCAGCTATGAGATCACGGATCTTTTTGAGGGGGGGGCTGCTGCAGGGACAAAGGTTGTGATGATGCTTCCGTATAAGAGGATTTATGCTTAAATTATAACCCGGTTAACGGGTCAGTTATGAAAGCGATTATTGTAGATGACGAACCGGCGGTAAGGAATACCATCTCAACGCTGCTGAAAGAAAGTTTCAGCGGATATAACTGTAAGCGCACAGGCCGGCAGTGTACGAGGAAGGTTATTGCCGCTGTAACTGAACATCAGCCTGACCTGCTCTTTCTTGATGTCGAGCTTCCTGACGGACTCGGTTTCGATCTCCTGAAGAGGTTATCACCCGTTACGTTTCAGGACCATCTTCATCACCGGACACCAGGAGTATGCCCTGGATGCGATAAAGGTCAGTGCGCTCGACTACATCCTCAAACCAATTGACCTTGACGAGCTGGCTGTGGCGATAACCAAAGCCAGGGAGATAATCAACCATGAGGAGGAACAACTCAAGCTGCAGGCGCTGAGCGAGAACCTGGCGGGGAAGAAGGTGCTGAAACGGATCATCCTCCGAACCTCCGACGCATCTGCAGCTTGATTTCCGTAAGTGATATCATCCGCGCTGAGGCTGAGAGCAACTATACTCACTTCCATCTTTCAGGAGGTAAACGCATTATGGTATCACGTACCATTAAGGAGTACGAGGCTATGCTCAACGGCTCGGGGATAATCCGCGTGCATCAGTCGCATCTTGTCAATCTGAACCATATTGACAAATTCTATAAACACGACGGTGGCTACCTGCAGCTGAAGGACGGCACCTCCGTCCCCGTCTCCCCCAACCTCAAGCAGAAAGTGCTGCAAGCCATCACTGACCACCTCTACGATTAATAATCTACATTACTGCAGACTGCAGGACAGCAAAAATGCAAGACCTTCTGACCTTTAGACTTTCGACTTTAAGACCCTCAGACGGAGCGCAGCGACAGACTGCATGACCCCAAGACCGCAAGACAAAAACCCCTCCAATACTAATCCAAACACCCCTTTACTCATTTGCTCTTGATCCGTCAATGGCCCGGGTTTAACTTTCCTGAAAAACCAAAGGCCATGAAATATTCAGTAGTTTTTACCACAGTAATCGCCCTCCTGTTTCTAATTTCTCCCGAAGCCAAACCGCAGAAGGTGAAAGTCAATGTAAAGGAGAAGGTGGTTGAGGAGACCGATAACCGCGCGAACCGGAAGACTGATGAGGTTATTGATGCAGGCTTCGACAAGATCGAGGAGGGCATAGGCAACATCTTCAAAAAGAAAGAGAAAAAAGGTAAGAGTGATCCTGAGGATGAAACCATCACGGATGATACTGTTGCGGCTGCAAAGCCGGAAAAGGCAGGTAAGAAACCGGAATCCGGTGCAAAACAAACAGCACAGCAGACTCTTAAATGGAACAAGTATGATTTTGTCCCTGGGGAGAAGATAATCTTTGAAGATAGCCAGGAGGGAGAAGAGAATGGAGAGTTTCCCTCTCGCTGGGATCTTGCCGGCGGCGGTAGCGTCGAAAACGCCTCATTCGGCGATCAGAATGTGATCTATTTCAAAGAGGCCAGCTCATGTATCATACCTTTTTTCAAGGAGCCCGGGAAAGACAACCTGCCGGACCTCTTCACGGTTGAGTTCGACTGTTGGTTCGAGCCGGATGAATACTGCCAGTACCTGGTCAGTTTTTATGACCACAAGAACCAAAGCGAGAGCACAATAGAAATAGCCCCACTGGTCATCAACGCCAACCATGCTGGCATTAACAGGGTTGGTGAAGGCTTCTACCCCGGCTATGAGGAAAAAGGTGAAATCACCTCTGGATACTGGCGCCACGCTGCTATTTCTTTTAACACCCGGGCACTGAAAGTATATCTCGATGATGCGAGGGTTGTTAACATCCCGAATCTGGGCATAAATCCTGAAGGACTGACCATATGCTGTGACGCTATGAATACTGTAGGCTCACAGGGAGTCAACCGTTTCGTTAAAAACGTCAGGATAGCAGAAGGTGCAGTGAAACTCTATGATAAGCTTATGCAGGATGGCAGAATCATAACCAATGGCATAAGATTCGATGTCAACAAAGCAACCATCAGGCCTGAATCAATGGGAGTCATCAATTCTATTTACGGCCTACTCAAAGATCATCCCGAAATCAATCTTAGTGTTGAGGGCCACACCGACAGCGACGGTGATGATACCTTCAACCAGAATCTCTCTGAACAGCGTGCGGAAACAGTGTTAAATACCCTCAAAAATCTTGGTATCGACGGCAGCCGTTTGACCTCAAAAGGCTGGGGAGAAAGCAAGCCTCTCGACACCAACGCCACATCCGAAGGCAAAGCCGCCAACAGAAGGGTGGAATTTGTAAAGAAATGAGTGCAGGTCCAAACTTGTTTGAGACCTGCCGAATGCCGAAACAAATGTGCGAAGCAAATTCGTGAAGAAGTTAGGGCAGGGCCAAGCTTGTTTGAGCTATGCCGAGCGCCGAGCGAATGTGTGAAACGAATTCGTGAAAAATTAAAACCACAGAAAACCATTACTATGAAACCAGGAAGCTTTTTTATCGTTTTTGCATCTGCTCTGCTGATACTGATCCTCTCAGGCTGCGGGCAGAAGAAAAAGCCTGCAGCTGATGGAATGCCAGGCCGGCAACTGAAGTTACGGCAAACTCAGACTGCAGAACCCGAAATCACTGAACCTGATACCGGCGGCAAAGGAAAACCGCTCGGGGTCAAGTCAGGTATCATTGAATACACCTATTCAGGCGATAAAACCGGAAAATCAACACAGTACTTTGATGATTACGGGATGAAAAGCGCTGTCTATGTTGAAACCAACGCACAGGGCGAGGAGAACAAGGGCTGGTCTGTCACACTGGGTGAATACCAGTACATGTGGGATCCGTCAAACCCCGGCCAGGGAATGAAAACCAAAAACCCGATGATAAAAATGCTCGCGGAGTCAGCAGGGAAAGACATAGTTTCATATATGGCTGGCATGTACGAACAGATGGGCATGAAGGAAAGCGGACCAGAAATGTTTCAGGGAAAAGAGTGCACTGTTTTCAAGGGTAACATGGGCAAAGTTCTGATCTGGAAAGGCATAATGATGAAGACAGAGATGAACCTCGGAACAATGGTTTCACGCCAGGAGGTGACCTCCATTAAAACCAACATTCCGGTCGATGGTAAATATTTCCGGATACCCGGAGACATAACCTTTTCGGAAATTCCGGGATTTTAAAAACCGGACCGGCAGATAAGAAGGAAAATATAGAGTGGTCAACAAATATGTAAAAAAGATAAATAAACAGAAGAATAAAGCTATGAACAACAGATACCTCACCATCAGAGCTACAATACTGCTCTGCATAGTCGCAATGCTCTCATTACGCCTCCTGCGAATGGTTCAGAGACGATCCGCTGTGGATTGGAAAATGGCAATACAAGGACAAGATTTATGTTGGTGATATCACTTACAATACCACCACCACCCTGACACTGACCGAATCTTCTTTCGAGGAAGTATATATAATCAAGCGCGACAATTCTTCAGAGATAACATCGCTACTGGGACTGAAGGGCAGTCTTTCCGTAAAGGGCAGTACGATGACCTTCACGCTGACAGCCGTTGGAGAGTGCGTTGAGGATGCACAGCAGAAATGTACCACGGCGATAGAGTGGTTCCCGAAAGGCTCAGCCACCTATAATACATACATGCAGTATCTGAAAGAGACCGTTACCGGTGAGTTTGAAGCTGATGAAGACTGGCTCTGGCTGGTGCGTGACCGCAACAAAGACGGTGACACGGAAGATGATGGCGAAGATGTTGAGTTTGAACGGATATAAAAACTACCATGATGATATCGGCAAAATTCTTAAAGGGGAGCCTGGCTGCAACAGCACTCAACCTGGTTCTGTTCTTCCCAACCGCAGCCGCTCCCCTTTCTGCGGACGTATCAGAGACTGCCATTATTGGCATTAAGGGCGGGAACATAATGGCAGAAGACCCGGCTAACGGCATGTCAGTCAGCCTCTCCTTTCCTGCAGGTGCACTGAATGAGGAGACGGAAATAACTCTCCTTATCCATGGGACCAGACAGCCTGGTGTGCTTTCAAAATGTCATATCAATGGCATCTCTGTTCTTCCCGCATCACTCTTGTTTCAGGAAAAGGTTGAGATCAATATATACAATCCTCCTGTGGAGGTCACAGAGGCAATGGTGGCCTATCGTGTCGTAAACAGCCAGTTCATCATCCCTCTGGGAAACCATGAACAGCATATAGATGAAGGATGGATCTCCGGTACAATTTATTCAACCGGCAGGTTCAGCATGGGAACTCCCACCGCCGCAGAAGTGACGGCACAGTGCAGGAAACTTGCGGCCTGGGATCCTGCCCGGCCATTGGCTTACGGGGGCGAGGCAACTGAAACCCCAATAAAGCTCCTGCCTGATATTCCTGACACATATATTTTCAACGGGTCGGGAGGGCCGAACGCAGACTTACCCCCAAATGCCGGATTAACTTTTTATTCGGGATCTGACAACGAAGAGTGTATGCGCTGGCAAAAAGCTCTGACAAAGGTTGAGGCTCATCTCACATGGGTGCAACAGCATCAATGGACAGGTAATACGGAAGGTGAGAAGAGTGAGCGGGCCAATGCTGAGAATGCGCTGCAGGAAGCAATAGACGGATACCTGAAAAAGGCCTCTCCGACCAACAGGTGTGGCAGTTATATCAAGGCAGCAGCCAAATACCTTGATCGAGCCACTTCCCTGGGAATGAACATCCTGGATGAATCTCCGATAGCACAGCAATTCCACCGGCTGGTGGATGAGTGCTCATTTGTCTTCACTGTTGAGGAACAGATATGGGCCAACCACCCCAAAGAAACAGCAAAGGACGGCCATACATTTGAAAAAAAATCAAACTATTATACTACACTAAAATGCTATATTCCCTGGAACGACTTTAGTGCAACAGGTAATCAGAAGGTAAGAGGAGAAGGCAATGGTAGCCTGCATGATGAGTACCACTGGGTTGGCGACGAAAAGAATGAACATATTGTCACTGACGGTACATGGAGAGCAGAAAAGATTGAAGGAGCCGTCACGGTCTCTGATGACGGGCACGGGCAGCTTTCTTCTGAAGCTCAAATCAAAATCTACTGGACAAAGAGGGTAACTACACATATGTGGGGAAAGAAGGGACTTTATGATGATCCTTATGATGAGACCGGCACGGATACACAGTCATATAGTGAGAGCAAAAGCTATCCTCTGAAAAACGGATATGAAGAGAAGACTGGAAATTCCTCCGGAGGGATGTCTGTCAGAATATTCATACTTAAACAGCCCGGTGACGGCAGGGATGACCCGAATGACTGCTTCTGAAACAAATCTTGAATAGTAATTGCAAAGATATTGATAATGAATTATATAAATCAAGGGAAGGTAGTGATCATATTCCTACTCATGAGTATTCCGGTCGCCGGACTTGCACAGGAGAATTTTGAAGCCCTTTATAATTTACTTAAGGCCAAGATTGAAAAAGAAGAGGCAGAACCACGCTGGCCTGACATCAACCAGGTTGAAGCTTACGTCAAATGGATGGGGATTAAAGCTGCTGACCGGGATAATGCAAGGGCTATCTCCCTCAGGGCTAATCAGGCGGGAAATCCATATTGGGAACAGAAATTTATTAACCTTGCCCTGGATGCTCAGCATTCAGGGGAGCTATCCATTTGGCAGGGCGTTTTAAAACTTATGCGAGGGTATTGGCAAAACAGGCGGGAAAGCTGGTCGCATTGTGTTTACGTCTCCGGGCCAAACGTAGGACAGACACTGTATAACAGCGCTGTTGCAAACGGGTTCAGTACTGAAGACATAGTTGAAAGAGCCAGATGCCTTATGCGACAGGCAACTAATGATCTTGAGGCAAACTGGTTGTACACCAATCATGAGTCATTTCTCGGGCATTATGACTCAGATGGTTTTCAGGTGATGCCCGAAGGCGACTGGGATGCCGATTGCATGAGACGGGGAGAATTCACTACCACCTCACAGGGTGAACCGTTAATGCCCGCTGACAAGGCAATGGAATGGATACAGGAGGTCAGGGTGATATGTGAGTTCTATCACCTTAACCTTGAATTTGAAGATGCAACTGATCTGATGGTGCAATACCTGAAAGAGAAAGAAGTCCTTTGCCTGAAACCTCCTCACGAGGGGCATCAGTGGTATATCGACCTTGCAAAGCAATATGAGCTTGATAAGGCTAAGGAACACATGGATGGTTTTTACGCTACCATAAAGGGCAAGGTGGAAATAGAAAAAAATGGCATACGAAAACCGGTAGCTGATGCAGAGGTTGAATTTGAGGCTCCAAAAGACCAGAAGGTGTGGACTGCCAAAACTGATAACAGTGGTAACTATAAAATTGAGGGCGTGATCCTTCACAAAAATTGCGGTCCGTTCATATTGACTGCAAGAGGTGATGGTTGTTTTAAACTCCTGGACGTACCAGGCCCGCTTGAAGAGCCCGATAAAAGCTTTGAACTTGAAAAGAACCTCCTTCTCGAATGCGGGGTTGAGGGATACTCTGGCAGAATAACAGTGGTGAAAAGTTGGAATTATACAGAGGGTGACGGCAAAAGCTCCAGCCAATATATCGGGTCACAGACCGTCTCCTTCAGTGGCACGTTCAAGCCAATCCCACAGATGGAGGGAATGGAAGGTCAGCCGATAAAAATATTCGGACCTGACAAAGTATCAGGCACATGGAAACACAATGAAGACCGTTACTGCAGCGGCGATTGCGATTGCCCGGGACTGGTATACCAGGAATTTGGCTCAGGGGACGTTCCACTGCAGACACTGCAGGGACTGATCATCATCACCAATGTCTTTCCGACTGACGAAAAAGTGGTCGCTGACCAGCTTGGACAGTTCGGAATGGTAAACTGGTATGATATAGCCACACCCACCGAAAATGTGCCAACCCAGAACAGATCAAAACATTATGTTAAGGACGTCGGATGCATTTGGGACAACTCAACCTCCACCACCAACCTTACCGGCTCTGATGCAAGATTTAAGATAAAGGACATCAACCGTCTGCAGGGGAAAGTAACATGGAACTCCTCCAGAGAATCAACAGGAGTCAGCATCACTGACTTGACAGAGGCGATCTATGACCAGAAACCGTTCGATCCCGAACAGGACGGGACAGATTATACCTACACTGTCACCTGGAACCTGAAAGCATTTTAGGGAGGGGAAAAAAAATTGACCTCGCCTCGTCTATGGCTTAAATTTTTATTGATTTTCCTGTTCAACACAATAAAATTTAAATAAACGCCTGATTTATGAAAATTTTGATGACATTACCACCGATCTCAGTTGTGTTTATTATTTCAGCAATTTGCCTTATATCCTGCAGTAAGCCAGATCCCCCGGCAGTAACCACCGCGAATGTCTCTGCTACTAATTATACCATTGCCACCTCCGGGGGTAACGTTACTGGCGACGGAGGTGCCGACATCATTGCCAGGGGTGTCTTCTGAAATACCTAGGCCAATCCTACTGTTTCAAACAGTAAAACCTCTGATGGCAATGGAACAGGGTCATTCTCAAGCAACCTGACACAGCTAACTCCAGGGATACCCTATTATGTAAAGTCCTATGCAACAAACAGTACAGGTGTAACCTATGGCAATGAAGCGTCTTTCATAATTCTGGGTGTGATATGACACAGTAATAATGCATAGCATAAATCTGCCCTCAGGTACTGATGCTAATCTGTATGGTTTGGTTAATCCCAAATGGGCGGTAACCACCGTCACTTTCGAATATGGCCTGACCGGAAGCTATGGACAAACAGTCGTTGCTGCTCAGGGCACAATTCCTCCTGACAATTTTGATTATATTGTCTCCGCCTTTATAGATGGCCTTGAACCGGGAAAACTTATCATTTCGGGATCAGGGCAGTAAATTCAATCGGAACAACCTATACTGCTGACAGAACATTCACAACCCCTTCCGGTAAATAGAGTTATCCTCACAAGCAGTCTCACAAATGAGCAGGTCATTCAATAAAGCACCTGCCCCGATCAGTTAATGCCCTTGAAGATCCTCCCCAGTAAAACCATAAGCAGCCGGTAGGGCAACATGGCTCCTATGCCATAGGAAAGCCTGACTGTCCATCGGGGAATGATCACACCTTTGCCCCTGTACATCATCCTGATCATGTATGCTGCAGCTTTGTCAACCTCAATAACATTCGATCTTGAAATAAAGCCGACCTTGCTGACGTTCTCAATGACACGCGCATTTGTAAGCAGCGGCCCCGGCATGGCAACACTTACGCTGATGCCATCTCCGCGCAACTCTTCTCTGATGGCCAGTGAAAAATGGTATATATAGGACTTGGTGGCGGAATATACACTCTTGTATGGCACTGGCAGGAAACCGCCGAAACTGCCCACGTTCAGAATATAAGCCTGCTCCCTATGCTTAAGCTCTTCAATGAAGGCATTAATCATTTGCGTTGTGCACCTCATGTTCAGGAATACACACTCCTCGATGGCGGCTTCATTGTACTCTCCAACTGCTCCACCGTGGCCAATGCCAACATTGTTGATCAGTATGTCAACCCCCAGGTTCTGATCAGCAACAAACCCTCTGATCTGTCCCGGCGACTCAGCCCTCATGAGATCAGTCTCAATATACCTTACTGATACATCATACCTCGCATGAATGTCATCTGACAGCCCTGGAAGTCCGGTCCCGGGCAAGGAAGCAAGCAGGAGGTTATGCCCCCGTCGCGCCATCTCTACCGCCAGGGCCTTACCAAGGCCTGAGCTGGCCCCGGTGATAATCGCATAATGTCCGCCATCTCTCTTCATTTCAGTTTTCCCTCCTTTTTGAGCCAATCCAGTGTGATCTTCGCCCCCTCACGAAATGGAGTAATATTGTAACCCAGTTCCGTCATCGCTTTTTGACTGCTTAAGCTCCAATGATTGAGGTATTTCTTTACCCAGGGTGCAGTGATCACAGGCGGTATTCCGGTGATTGAAGCCTGCCACTCCATTGCTTTTGCTGCTGCAACCATCATCCAGACAGGAAGAGGTACGAGCCAGTTACGTTTGCCCGTCAACTCCGTCAGTATATCAAAAAACTGCCTGAAGGTGAGGTTCTCTCCTCCCAGGGCATACCGGTGCCCCGGCCTACCCCTGAGGGCAGCCATTATATGTCCGTTGACAACATCGTCCACCAGTACATAATTTCCGACACACTTCCCGTCACCGGGAATAATATGCCACTTACCAAGTGCATACATTTTTATCATCCGGGTAACTGCGTTGCTCTCACTCAGCGCCCCGGGTCCGTAGACACGCGTCGGGTTGACAATTATGGTCTCAAGACCATCTCTGTTGTATGACCTTACAAGCTCTTCAGCCTCAGCCTTGGTCTCCTCATACTCGTTGAAATAAGGAACAGTCCGCGGAAAATCCTCATCAATGGGTTCAACACCTGGAGACGGGCCAATCACAGCCGCTGACGAGGTAAAAACGAAACGCTTCACTCCCGCCGCGAGGGATGCCTTAAGCATATTCTCAGTGCCGGTGACATTGATCCTGTGCGGCAGACTCCTGTCTTTTGACCATGGCTTTGCAAAAGCTGCAAGGTGAAAGACAGTATCACACCCTTTGACCCCTACAGCCAGAGCAGCAGCATCGTCCAGATCACCAATTTGAGATGTTACACCAGGCAAGCTGCTCAGGGAGCTGAATTTTTCAGGAGAACGAACAAGACATCTGACCTTATGACCTTCAGAAGAGAGTCGCTCCGCGAGCCTTTGTCCGATAAATCCGTTGGCGCCGGTGATAAGGCAGTTCATAGGGCATCAAATACCCTATAAATTTAGGCATATTCAGGTTAGAAAACCAACCTTTCGCTATTTTTCCGAATAGAGGTCCTTCCTCGACAGCAAATGGTCAATGTTAGCCAGCCCGTACACGATAACTGCAGTGACGACAGAGGTATGCTCCTGGTATTCCGCAATGCTCTTGTCATAGGTATCACGCTCGGTATGCCATATCTCACCGTAATTGAAGTTGTATCCCTTTACATCAGATTTATCAAACCTGAGCGTCGGAACACCGTTTATTGCGAAGTATGCATGATCTGATCCGCCGGCAGTGGCAGGACGCGGACGGGGCGCATCGGTGCGCTTCTTAAGGGTGAAGGGGAAATCAGGGTTAATGCTGTTGAGTGGTTTGCATATCTTTTCAAAGTCGTCATACATGGCCTCCGGAACAGTAATGCCCATTATTGGTGTCGGGCCTCCGTCGCGATTGAAATAGTTGGAAATCTTAGGCAGCTTGTCCTTGTTGTTTTCAACCCAGTGCTTTGACCCGAGCAGACCGAACTCCTCGCCGGCCCACAGGCATACCAGTATGGTGCGCTCGGGTTTTCCACCGGCAGCCATGATAAGTCTTGCTGCCTCCATCGCCGGTGTCACTCCCGAACCGTCATCAACACCCCCGGTAGCTACATCAAAAGCATCGAGATGACCACCCATCATTACATACTCATTGGGGTACTTGCTTCCCCTGATAACTCCGATAACGTTATGATACTTCACCGGTCCGGGCTTGAAGTGATTGCGGATATCAAACTCGAGCTGGAAATACCTCCGTTCCTTTACCATCTTCTCAATAATGGCGAACTGGTTCTCATCAAGCTTGATATCGCAGACCGTGGGCAGGTTGTCAAAGGACATCCTGTCGAGGTTCTTCCTGTCGTAAAGAACCCTGATGGGCACCTCTGACGACTGGATCACGCCAAGTATTCCGGCCTCACACATTTCGCGGTAGAACAGTGCCGGCTCCTCCTTCAGAGGAAGCATCTCTTTCGGCGGTTTGTCACGATTGGTAAAGTTCTCTCTCATAATGTCACGGTTCAGTTTCGCCACTGAATCATTAAAGGCGATAACCTCAAGTCTTGCTGAATCCGCTTTGGAAGAATTGTCAATCGGCCAGCCGTTGTTCTTACCTCCTATGAGCACCCATGCACCCTTCAGGGCCCCTTTCATGCGATCAAACTCCTCCCTGCTCTTTGGCTCCGGCAGAACATGTCCGCGCTGAACACCTTTAGTGCCTGATGTATATGATGGAGTGGCAAAATGAAGCACCATCCCGTTTTCAGAGAGCATCCGTCCGAACCATGGTCCGCGGTTAAACCCCACCGGTACCGTTCCGGCCTCTTCCATGATCACCTCCATGCCCCATTTCCTGAACTCCGAAGCGCACCATTCGGCAGCATTCTCATATGCATCCGATCCGATAAGCCTTCCGCCAAAACGGTTCGAGATGACATCAAGATGGCGCATGGCCTGGTTATCGGTGGTGCCAAGTTCAATGATCCGGTCAGTGACCTTGTTATGCTGTGCATCGGAACCGTTGGCAAATGCCAGAATTGCCACCAGGGTGAGGAGGATTTTTTTCATCGTTTTTTTTCAGATTTCGGCTGGAAATTTAGACATAATCGTAAAACGAAGCCCCTTCCGGGCATATGTTTAGCATTAATTAACAGTTGCAACGCAAAAACGACCTCCGGTTTCTTATCCTTAAGTTTCTCTGCTTTACCATATCCCAAAAAATGCCAGATACCCTTCCCCTGATTATTTGTAACTTGCCGATATGTACCAGAAAGACTACATCCTCCGCATGATAGAGATGCTTGGCGACCTTCTGGCGGCAATATTCGGTCTCGTACGAAAAGGCGATTATAACCAGGCATCAGAAAAACTTGAGCGTATCTATTACGACATACTGAAGGAGGATGCTGCGTTCTTCCGTTCAATCCCCCGTGATGAGCTTACTGATGTGCTTCTTGAAAAGCATAACTATACCAACGGTCACCTTGAGATCCTGGCCGAGCTTTTCAATGCGGAGGCTGAGCTTGAAATGGCGCAGGGCAACGGGGTTGGAAGCCTGGAGTATTCAGAAAAATCACTTTTGTTGTTTGAGTTCATTGATACCCGGCAGAAAACGCTCTCTCTGGAGCGTCTTGACAAGATGACCTCGATCCGTGAACGGATAAGCGGTCTGAAAAAGAGTTAACCGCAACTTGCCCTTTGACTTTTGACTTCGACTTTCGACTTTCGACTTTCGAGTTTTGAGTTTTGACTTTTGACTTGTTACTTTAAAGAAACGCTTGCAGTTTTTCTGTCAGTATTGCCACCCCCCTGCCGGCTCCCTCGGCTATATAATCAATATTATGATCAGTATATACCGTCACCGGTTTGGGGTCAATTATAAAAAGAGGTGTGATCATTGCCACATAGTGAATTAATCCGGCCGCCGGATAAACATTGAGTGAAGTCCCTATTACCGCAAAGATATCCGCATAGGATGCTATGTCTGCTGCCTTCTCCATTGCCGGGACAGCCTCACCGAACCATACTATGTCCGGACGGAGCGGAGTACCGTCGGCTGCCTTTTCACCCGGTAGTATATCGCGGTACCCGATGTCGGTGATCATTGCAGGATTACGGCTGCTGCGCGCCTGGGTAAGCTGTCCGTGAAGGTGCAGTACCTTCGTACTGCCAGCCCGTTCATGAAGATTATCAACATTCTGAGTAATAATATGCACTTCAAATAACTTCTCCAAAGCCGCCAGACCTCTATGCCCGGCATTAGGTTCAGCTTTCTCCAGCTGCCTGCGGCGCTCATTGTAAAACCTCTGAACCAGGTCGGGATCGCGATGCCATGCATCAATCGATGCAACATCTTCAACGCGGTATTGCTCCCATAGCCCACCACTGTCGCGAAACGTCCTTATGCCGCTCTCGGCGCTCATACCGGCGCCGGTCAGTATGACAAGTTTTTTCATCCTTATATAATCTATATTTTAAAGGTTCCCGCCTAAGCGGGAGAACCCACATGTTCGAGAATTATATTCATAAATGTTTGTGTATGGAATGCATGTGGGTTTCATAATGTGAAAATAATAAAAACCACGGGCACAGGACTATGAGCGATTTACCTGAGCAAAAAAAAATTTGACTTCAGTATCATAATAGTCTAATTTTACTTTTCATCACTTCCCCGGTAAGAATTATTCTGCAATTATCAAAATTCCCTGGTGTAACCAATGAAGAAATTTACTGTTATTAGTACTGGCTTTTTGAAGAGAGTTCTTCATGGATTGCTGCTGCTTTCCTGTGTGAATCTCTGGTCACAGGAACCAATGGTTGTGCCAAGGTTGTCGGGAGAGTTGGTCTTCGACGGTGTTCCCGATGAAGAAGCCTGGCAGGCAATTGCGGCATTGCCCCTGGTTATGCATATGCCTGTATATGGAAAAGAGCCCACAGAATTAACTGTGATTAAAATCGCATATGATAATGATTATCTGTATGTCTCCGGCATTATTAACTATAAAAATCCGGATGATTTGAGAGCTTTCAGCAAGAAAAGGGATTTCAATTCCCCTAAATGCGACTGGCTGGGTGTGGTTATTGATACTTTCAATGACAGGCAAAATGCAGTTATGTTCTGGACCAATCCCAACGGATTGCGATCCGAAGGAACCCTTCAGAATGATGTTGTGGATTCAAGCACTGATATGAGTTTCAGCTGGAACACTTTCTGGGATGCAAAATCCTCAATTACGGAGAATGGCTGGTCAACTGAATTAAGAATCCCCTTTTCGAGCCTGAGGTTCCAGGTAAAGGAAAACAAAACAAGTATGGGGATAACCGTTGCGAGTTATCGTCCGGTAAAAGCTGAGATGACAAGTTTTCCGGCGATTTCTCCGGATGTTGCCAACGCCTTATGGAAACCGTCAATGACCAGAATGATGGAATTCACCGGAATAAAGCCGGAAAACCCTGTTTATGTAACTCCTTACATCACCGGCGGCATCGGCCAGGTTAATGAGCTTAATGACTCCGAAACAGGATATGTCATGGATTCGAAATTTAAATACGATGCCGGTTTCGATGCAAAGTACAGCATAACAAACAATCTGACTGTTGATCTTACGGTCAACACAGATTTTGCACAGATTGAAGCAGATGATCAGAAAATTAACCTTACGAGATACTCGCTGTACTTTCCTGAAAAAAGAGTCTTCTTCCAGGAAAAAGCTGATGTTTTTGATTTCTCCTTCCAGGGCGGAAACAACCTGTTCTACAGCCGCAGAATAGGCTTATATGACGGATACCCCGTAAGGATCTACGGCGGTGTCAGAATGACAGGCAGAATAGATAAATGGGATATTGGCATTCTTGATATGCAGACAGCTTCTTTTAATGAGAATCCTTCAGAAAATTTCGGAATCTTCAGAACAAAAAGAAGTGTCTTCAACCCTAACTCATATGTCGGGGGTATGGTCACAAGCCGACTCGGGATGAACGGCAGTTACAATGTTGCCTACGGACTGGACGGACAGTTCAGGGTTACCGGTGACGAGTATATGACTGTCAAATGGGCTCAGACATTTGAAAAGGATTCCGTCAATAGAGTCTTCGACTTCGCGCCGTCAAGGTTCTTAATTGAATGGCAGAGGAGGAAAATAAAAGGATTTGCATATGATCTTATTATATACATGGTCAGGCAAAAGTTTCAATCCCGGAGTCGGATTTGAAGCTAAAGGACAATTACCAGGGCGTGAGAGCAATTGTGCAGTACGGATGGTTGCCTCAGAGAGAGACTTTTCTGAGGTATCACATGATTTCGCTGACTGGGTATGATTTACGGAATACTTTGACCGGCTTGCATGAGACCACAAGCGGAATTCTGAAATGGGCCTTCGAGGCGAAGAAGGGATTCTACGGAAATTTTTCGGCCAACTGGTTTCTCGAAGATCTCGTTGACACAATCATACTTGGGAAATGACCAGGCTTCAGTTCCGCCAGGAAGATATTCATTTGCATATTTAAGTGCCTTTTACGGCTCATCGGCTGCCCATGCACTATCCTATGAGATATCTGCTGAAGCAGGCAGTTTCTACGACGGATGGAGACTTTCTTTCTCCACAATGCCTAAACTTAGTATTGGCGCCGGTTTTGACCTTGGACTTACATATTATCTCGACTATGTAAATCTCTCTTCAGGGACGAAATGTTTCACTAACCATATCCTTGGCATCAGAGGATTACTGACCATGACTACCAAAACCTCATTGTCAGCTTATATTCAGTATAATACAGCTATTGATAAAGTTGTCACAAATATCCGCTTCAGGTACAACCCCGGTGAGGGCAACGATTTCTATATTGTCTATGATGAAGGGCTTAATTCAGATCCGGCACGGGAAAATCCCAGGCTTCCATTTTCTGCAGGAAGAACTGTGCTTCTTAAGTATACTTATACCTTTGTTTTATGATAATGAAATCACTGTTAATTGCAATAGTATTGCTTTCAGGTATGCTGGATTGTCAGCAGCCTGACCAGTATGCAAAGGCTCGCAGTCAGATGGTTGACAGCCAGATCGAGGCCAGGGGAATAAGTCACCCGGCTACCCTGCAGGCGATGCGTAAAGTGCCGAGGCATCTGTTCGTTCCGGCATCAATTGAAAGTGAAGCTTACAGCGACAGGCCACTGCCGATCGGATATAACCAGACCATCTCCCAGCCCTTGATTGTAGCACACATGACCGAGCTTGCCAGACCCGCAAAGGGTAAAAAGGCGCTGGAGATAGGCACCGGTTCGGGTTACCAGGCTGCGGTACTTGCGGAAATTGTCGATACCGTCTATACAATAGAAATTGTACCCGGACTTGCAAAGGAGTCTGCGGCACGGCTCAAAACCCTCGGATATGGAAACATAGTGGTTAGGTACGGTGACGGATACAAGGGGTGGCCCGAACATGCGCCTTTTGATATCATTCTTGTCACAGCAGCCGCTGATCATATCCCTCAGCCTCTGAAGGATCAGCTGGCAGAGGGAGGGAGGCTCATCATGCCGGTGGGCGACCCGGCAACAGTTCAACAACTGATCTTACTGACAAAACGCAAGGGCAAGATCACCGAACAGAGGCTGGAACCGGTACGGTTCGTGCCGTTGAAAAGGCTGAAATAGCGATCCGCCAGGAGCCTGCGGCTTTCTTATCCTTTCCGCAGGTAAAGTCGAAGACCTGAATCTCAAATATGTATCTGGACAAGAGAATACTTTGTTCAATTTACTTTTCCCTTACATATACATTTAACATATTTTAACATTTACTCACTATATCGCTGATATAGTGTACTATATATCGCTTTTCTACATTATTTTCATAATTACTTTATCTATTTTGTATATATTTTTACGTATCTATTTGAACATTCCATAAGCCCATGATGTTTTACCTTCAAAATAAATTAACAACCAAAACTTGTACATCATGAAAAAGCAAACTTTTACTCTCGCACTGATCGCCCTGATGGGGATCTTCATATTTACAGGCTGTGAAAAGGAAAAAGAAGAGGAGATGAAGCCTGTAGCTGATATGACCATAGCAGAATATGCTCTCTCAAACAGTAACTTCTCAATCCTTGTTGAGGCTCTCGCCAAAGCTGACCTCGTTAATGCGCTCAACGGCTCAGGCAACTTTACGGTATTTGCTCCGACAAACGCAGCCTTCACCGCACTCTTTACCGAGCTTGGAATCAGCGGTATATCTGCCCTCTCAAAGGAAACTCTTACTCCTATCCTTCTCTACCATGTTCTTGGTACTGAAGCCAAATCATCAATGATCTCAACAGGTTACTACAGTACACTGAGTCCGGCACAGGGTTCTTTCCTCAGCCTGAAGGCCGATGTTTCATCAGGTGTGAAACTTAATAAGAATACTTCTGTAATCATTGCCGATGTTGACGTTAAGAACGGGGTTATTCACGCTATTGACAGGGTTCTTCTGCCCCCGACAGTGGTTGACCAGGCTCTGGCTAATGACAATTTCAGCATCCTTGTACAGGCAGTTGTGAAAGCAGGTCTTGTAGATGTGCTCAACGGTTCAGGACCTTTCACGATCTTCGCTCCTACGAACGCAGCATTTCAGGCTCTGTTTACGACCCTTGGAATATCAGGTATTGCCCAACTTACAGCTGAACAGTTGATACCGATACTCACATACCATGTCGTAAGCGGCAACGTCCTCTCAACAATGCTTACAGCAGGCACTGTTCAGACCCTCAACGGTCCGATTACAGTAACACTCGGAGCGGCACCTGCCATAAATGGTACTTCAAAAATAGTTGCAACTGACGTTCAGGGTTCAAACGGTGTGATACATGTAATTGACAACGTACTCCTGCCGTAAGGCATCAACATATGATCCGATTACCAAAAGCGACGCACAGGCTGTGCGTCGCTTATTTTTTGTTCAATAAGTAGTCCCCAAATCAATACAAAAGATTATTTTTAACCTCCGAACATCGCATACAATGGACCGCTACACTATAGCCGAACTTGAAAAGCTGACCGGCATCAAGACAGGTACCATCAGGATCTGGGAACGGAGGTACCGCATAATCAAGCCGCACCGCACCGACACCAACCGGAGATGGTATGATGATGAGGATCTCATTCGGATAATTAATATCTCCATCCTTTACAGGCACGGGTTCAAGATCTCAAAGATAGCTTCCATGTCCGGCGCAGAGATCGCACGGCAGGTAGCCCTCCTTACAGAAGTTACTGCTGATACCGATACCCAACTCGATTCACTGGTTGTGGCCATGACCGGCTTCGATGAAAAGGCCATAAACGAAATCCTGATGCGGTCAATAATCAACAGTGGATTTGAAGAAACTTTTGAAAAGATCGTCTTCCCGTTTCTAAGACGTGTAGGTGTCATGTGGCAGACCGGAACGATTGACATCGGCGCGGAACATTTCATGACAAACATCTTCCGCAAGAGACTGATAGTGGCCACAGACTCTCTCCCCCCTGCTGACGGTCCCGACAGAAAGAAAGTCCTTCTTTTCCTCCCGGAGAGTGAATTGCATGAGATGGGACTCCTCTTCTTTGCCTTCATTGTCAGGAAGGCAGGCCATGAGTCGGTTTATCTCGGCCAGTCAACACCCTTCAACGCTATGGCTGATGTGGCCACCCGATGGAATCCCGACATCATCGTTACCGGGTCTCTTACCGGGCTGCCGTATGAAAGGCCTGAAGATTACCTCAAGAGAATGAGTGCCGTTTTCCGCGACAAAAAGATACTGGTGTCCGGGGCTATGGCAAGGGCTGCTACCAGTAAAACGCTTGCCAACGTGTTTGCCGTCACCTCCGTAACCGAATTGAAAAAACACCTGTAACCACTGCACGGACAGGCACCTGTGATCTGGTGCGCCGCAGCGCTGCTCAGGTAATTCTTTCAACAGACCCCTCCGCCTTGACAGAAATGCTAACTTTGTCTTCATGGAGAAACTTAACCTGTTTTTTGCACAGATAAAGGATATCAGCTTCTGGCAGAGGCTCTTTCACTGGAGGAAAATCAGAACGCTCAGCTTCGATGCTTACGAGGAGTACAGGTCATTTGCCCGCGAGCTGGAAGCAAACAGGGAGAACCTCGAAAAGCTGAAAAACCGCCTCACGGATATCTCCGCCCGCAGCGAAAGCCTCGCACAGAAAGTGAGAGACACAGAGATTCTCACCGTACGCAAGGACGCACAGCTGGAGGAGCTCAACGGCCGTATGCGGGAACACTCCGGCACCATTAATGAGCTTACGAAAAAAATTGCGGGATTCGAAGCCACAAAGGAGGATAACGTCAGAACCTACAACGAAAACATCGCACGGCTGAATCAGACCAAGGAGAGCTTCGAGGCCGAACGCAGAAAACTGAATGAAGACCGTGTCAGGGAAGCCGCCGACCGCTTCGAGGCGATGAAGAGACAGTGGGCCGAACATGAAGCCGACGTAAAGAACACAATCATCAGGATATGCGACTTTAACCATGTTAACTACATCGATAAGGTGCCCTTCAGGGGTAATCCCGACAACACCATCGAGATCAGCGGCGAGTATATCATCTTCGATGCAAAGAGCCCTGCAAATGACGACCTGTCAAACTTCCCCCTGTATATTAAATCCCAGGCAGAGAACCTTAAGAAATACGCCAGCCAGGATAACGTCAAGAAATCCGTCTTCCTGGTCGTTCCAACAAACACCGTTGACAAGCTGAAGCAACTTACATACCGGCTGGGCGACTATGATGTCTTTGTGATCACCCGCGACTCGCTCGAGCCGGTCATCCTATCTCTGAAGAAAATTGAGGAGTATGATCTCGCCGATAAGCTCAGCCCCGAAGACCGCGACAGCATCTGCCGCATCATAGGCAAGTTCGCGCACACAGCAAAGAGACGCATCCAGGTCGACCAGTTCTTCTCGAACGAGTTCATGGAGATAGTGCTCAAGAGCCAGAAGGAGCTGCCGGAAGATCTCCGGCAACAGGTCATAGAATTCGAAAAATCGGAGAAACTTAATCCGCCTACAGAAAAGCGTGCAAAGATCATTTCGATAGACGAGCTCCAAAAAAAAAGCGAAGAGATTGAAACCGAAGCCCAGGCGCGCAAGCTGAAACTGCCTGAAGAATCCTCAGACGATTGATTATATTAACATGCGCAGAGAAAAAGATTTCATAGGGGAGATCGAATTGGATGAGAATGCACTCTATGGTATTCATTCAGTCAGGGCACGTGACAACTTCAATGACACTACTCCATTTCATATCGAGTGGTACAGGGCCATGGCTCTGACCAAGAGAGCCTGTTATCTCACGGCCGCCGACTACTTCGCAAAGCTTGCCCTCAGGCAGGACTTCGGGAATTTGCGCATAAGAGTAGTGAAGGGAGAACACCTTGACGCTCTGGTGGAGAGCGCCGTTGAATGTGAGGAAGGAAAGCATTTTGAACATTTTATTGTCCCGGCATTCTCCGGTGGTGCCGGCACAAGCATCAACCTCAATTTAAACGAAATACTTGCCAATTGTGCCCTCCTGAAACTGGGCCTCAAACCCGGTGACTACGATGTTGTCGACCCGGTTGAGGATGCCAACATATTCCAGTCGACCAACGACGTGGTCCCCACTGCACTGCGTGTTGCCGCCATGCAGTTGCTGCTCATTCTTGAAAAAGCCGTCAACGCCTCTCGTGGCCTGGCAGAGGAGCTCGAGAAGAAACACCGTGACATCATGCGAATGGGCTACACCCAGATGCAGGAGGCAGTGCCGTCTACCTTTGGCAGGCTCTTCAGCAGCTACAGCGATGCGCTGTCGCGCGACTGGTGGAGAGTGTCAAAATGCCTTGAACGAATCAAGGTGGTTAACCTCGGGGGTACAGCCACAGGAACATCCATCTCAGTACCGAAATACTATGTCAATGAAGTGGTTGCGAAACTGCAACAGCTCAGCGGACTACCGGTGACAAGAGGAGAAAACCTCTCCGACGCCACAAGCAACCTCGACTCTATTGTCGAGGTACACGGGATACTCAAGGCTCACGCCGTTAACCTCGAAAAGATAGTAAGCGACCTTCGTCTTCTCGCTTCAGATATTCATGGCATACATGCCTTAAGTATTCCCGGAAAGCAGGTTGGGAGCTCCATTATGCCAGGGAAGGTCAATCCGGTGATACCAGAGTATGTCATAAGCATTGCTCACCGTGTTTACAGCAACGACCACATGATAACCCATCTCGCCGCTCAGGGATGCCTGGAACTTAATGCTTACATCCCGGTTATCGGGCATGCTCTCATTGAAAGCCTGAAGCTACTGATATCGGCCAATGAAGCCGCTGCAAATCATCTTCTGAATGGAATTGAAATAGACCCGAAACTTACCGAAGAGAGGATGCTTGCCAGCCCCGCCGTCACCACTGCCTTGCTTCCTTTTATTGGATATAACAAGGCAGCGGAGATGGCTGCATGCATGCGGGAATTTAATCTTACAGTTTATGAGGCTAACAGGAAGCTGGAATACATGAAGGAGGAGAGGCTTAAGGAAATACTTAAGCCGGAGAACCTTGTGCAGGGCGGATACCGGCTGAAGGATCTTGAAGAGTGATAACCGGATGACGGCAAAAGGAAGGGATACCAAACCCCACGTGGGTATATTCGGCAGACGAAACGTCGGCAAGAGCTCGCTCATCAATGCACTTGTGGGACAGGATATTGCCATTGTCTCTGACATAGCGGGGACCACCACTGATCCGGTTAAAAAGAGCATCGAGGTGCATGGTCTCGGTCCGCTCATCTTCATTGACACCGCGGGTATTGACGACACCGGTGAGCTGGGACAGCTTCGGATAAAAAAGTCATTGGCCGCACTGAAACTGATAGACCTGGCCATTCTTGTGCTGTCTGACAACCGTTTCGACAGTTACGAGGCTGAGCTGATAAAAGAGTTCGGAGTACTTGACATTCCATTCATCCTCGTTCATAACAAAAGTGATGTTATACCTCTTACACCCTCTTTCCGCGATGAGATCAGAAACAGCACCGGTAAGGAAATAACAGAATACTCGGCACTGCATCCTCAAAAATACAACCCTGAGCTTCTCCGGGTGCTGAAGGAGGCCATGCCACCCACAGCACTTAAAAGCAGGGGACTGATCGGCGACCTGGTGAGTCACGGCGACATTGTCTTGCTTATAACACCCATTGACATCGAAGCCCCGGAGGGCAGGCTGATACTCCCGCAGGTGCAAGTGATACGTGATATCCTTGACAACGACTGCACCGCCATCGTGCTCAAGGAGCGGGAGGTGGATGCCTTTCTGCGGCGTACCGGAATAAAGCCGGCGCTGGCCATAACTGACAGCCAGGTCTTCCTGAAGGCCGATGCCTCCATCCCGCGTGACATACCCCTGACAAGCTTCAGCATCGTGCTGGCAAGGCAGAAGGGTGATTTTGAGGAGTATCTGAAGGGAACGCCAAAAATAGGAGAGCTAAAGGATGGCGACCGGATACTGCTGCTGGAGTCATGCACACATAATGTCTCATGTGATGACATCGGCAGGGTGAAGATACCGAGGTGGCTCACAAACTTCACCGGCAAAAAGCTGGAGTTTGACAACGTGGCGGGACTTGATGCATTTCCCCGCCCGGTAGAAGATTATGCCCTGGTGATCCAGTGCGGCGGATGCATGGTGACACACCGCCAGCTCATGAACCGTCTGCGCGAGCCCAAAAAGCATCATATCCCTGTGACCAACTACGGGATGGCAATAGCCTATGTTCACGGTATATTCAGCCGCGCCACCGAACCCTTCACCGGCAAAACGGAAAAGGCCGGTGATCTGCTCTGATCACCGGCCTCCATTTCATCTAAATGCTGCTTTTATACCTATTCTCCGGTCCCTTTCAGATACTTGTCAAGGAAGGTAAGTATCTGTGAGTAGCCCTTGATCTGATTCTCCTTCTTTATAAAACCATGTCCCTCATCAGGGAAGATGACATATTCCACAGGAACGCCATTGGCCCTGATAGCTTCTACCATTTCGTCGGATTCAACCTGGAGAACCCTCGGATCATTGGCCCCCTGAAGTACCATCACGGGGTTCCTGACATTCTGTCCGTGGAACAGCGGGGAAATATTGTACAGTCTTACTGAGTCAGCGGTGAACGGATCGCCCATCTCTGTGTAGAGTGCATCACGGAATGAAGCCCAGTAGGGCGGTATTGACTTAAGCGTACGAAGCCAGTTGGTGACACCGAATAGATTGACCCCCACCTTGAACTCGTCCGGGGCAGATGTCATCGCAGCCATCGTCATGAATCCCCCGTAGCTTCCGCCAATAATGCCGATCTTTGCAGTGTCAATGTAGTCAAGCCCCTGAAGCCACTTCTTCCCCCAGATACAGTCCTTCAGGTCTTTGTCGCCGTGATTCCTGTCATCCATTTTGAAGAATGTCTTTCCGTAGCCGCTGCTGCCTCTGTTGTTGACATCCAGAACAGCATATCCGTGATTTGCAAGATACTGAATGACGGGATTGTAGTATGTCATGGCTTGTCCGCCAGGGCCGCCGTGCACCATTACCATTGCAGGGACCTTATTCTTCTTTGTCGCCGTGAGAGGCTTATAGTAAATTGCCGGTATCTCCAGCCCGTCAAAGGAGGGATAACGGACAACCTCCGCCTCGACGAGATCGGCAGGGTTAATCTCCGGGTTCAGATTGCTGGTGAGCTTTTTCAGTTCAGTGCCACCAAACTCAAAAAGATGAATATCACCGGGAGTTCTGGACGTCCCGAGACTCAGCAAAAGATATTTTTCGCTCTCTGAAATCGCCAGATTATTGATATTTGCACCGGGGATCTCCGGGTATACTACGTCTTCACCGGTCGACTGATCGATTATCTTTAACTTAATGCGGGCATCTTCATTGACGCCAATTATCTTGTACTTCTCATTCTCGCTGAACCAGCAGCCTGTCACATCCCAGTCCGTCTCATATAATACCTCACGTCCCCCTGTCGCAATATCGTATTTCATGAGGTACGTGAATTCCTTCCCGATATCAGTTGTATAGTAGAAGCTGGCGTTGTCCTTAGAGAATCCTGAAGCAGAATATGAACCGGGTTTATCAGGCTCTGACACTTCAGTGGTTTTGCCCGAAAGCCTGTCAAACAGAAAGAGTTTATTCTCACTGGTGGTGACCGGTTTTGACAGTGCGAGGATATTCCGGTCCCTGGTTGCTCCTGAATATTCAAGACCCTCCTTGTTCTCCCAGATCAACTCCCCTTTCCATTCCCCCACATTCATTCTATAAAGATCGAAATACTGAGGATCGCGATTGTTGGAGGAGAAGTACATTACCTTCTTGTCCTTGCTGAATCCGTTGAATGAGGCCTTTACATCATCTCCGGGAGTCAGGTCAACCGTTGTACCGTCCTCATCAAGCAGGTAGATATGACTGTTTTCGTTTCCTCCCTTATCCGCCGAATAGAGGATCTGGTTTGTTCCATGGACATAATTGACTGCAAAGAACGATTCAGTCGTGGAGTTTGTGACCTGTTTCTTTGAACCGTCACTTATGCTGATCTCAAAAACATTGTAGATTCCCGTCTCATTGCTTGAGACCAGCAGCTTTGTTTCATCAGGTGAGAAGGCAGAAAACCCGATGTTCACATTCTTGTAGAACTGGTCAATTGTGTACTGGCCGATCTCCGGGCTCTTTTTCCCTGTGCATGAGGCAAGAATGATAACAGTAATTACAAATAGGATCTTTTTCATATTCGGTTTTTATTGATACTCAGAATAGACGTTTTTAGAAATCAAGCACTGCACGCCTGGTATTTCAGAAGGCCGAGACGAAACCCAAACTTGCCTTGGCGTAGGGAGTGTCCGAAAAGATATAGGTGCCTTCTGCTACAACGCGCACATTCCTGCGCAAGAGATAACCGAAATGAAGCGTGGCCGACTGATAGTCAAACTCATCTATCTGCGATTCAACGAGATTAACCAGCCCGGTCAGGTAGAATTTGCTCATATCACCCTTAGGTGCATAAATAATCTCGGCAAACCCTCCGCTGGTTTTTACATCCCTCATCGGCACTTCTGCCACGTCATCATAGACCTCTGAATCCGTCCTCCAAACGTACTGCATGTTGATCATCAGCTTCCCGTCAATATCAATCGACAGGTCAGGGCCGTACATCTTCATCTCGCTGACGTAAGGATCAGGGGCCTGGCCGCTAATTACCTCCTTACCGGTATACCCGAAGAAGCCGACTGATATACTTTTCCCGATGTCCTGTTTTATCCGTAGCATATAGTTCTTATACTTGTCCTTGTCAAAGAGGTATCCCTCCCCTGCTTCACCCAGTCCGCTTCCGTTTACAATCTCACCGACTATCGTTGTTCCGCTGGAGAATCCTTTGTCGAACATTATCCCCCTGTCATATTTCAGGTCTACCGTGGAGTTGGCAGGCTTGACTCCGTAGATCTTGTAGGGTTCGAGGGTAAGCCGCAATTCGCCCTTGAAGAGAGGATCAGACGTCTGGAACTGGCCGATATAGAAGTTGATGCCGGTGTTGAAGGCATCGGCATACATAAGGAATGCATCCTCAAGACCTGCTATTGCGCCACGTTCATTCATAAGAAAATAAAAATAGTACGACAACTTGTCTGAAAGCTCACCTCCTGATAAGATCTTAACCACAAAGGGGGCGCCGAAATCAGCAGTGCCCTCATTATTGAAGTTGACGGTGGCGAAGCCGTCGATCCTGATGGCCAGCGGCAGCTCCCTGAATAGTGAGAGCCTGTCATCACCGGTATTGACAAAATACCTGGGTGATTCATAATCGGTCATTCTGAAACCGGCGCCTGCATACTCGTCGCCGAAGGCTTTCAGAACCGGCATCGCTGGCGAATGGCACACCTGGCAGCTTATCTGGTATTTCCGTGCAAAGGCCGGAATAGCATCAGCCTTCCTTGCCGGAATGACCAGCAATACTATTGCAGCCAGGATAAATACCCGGGAAAATGTTGACTTTTTCATATTTATCATTTTAGGTTTCAGGTTTTTCATCATATAATGAATAAATTCAATTGTATGATGGAACCTCCATCTATCTCATTATTATGTGTGTCTGTGAGTGACAATAGATGGAGGTTTCAGGGAAGAATCTCAACTTTTGTGGAATGGTCATTCACCATCTGTATTGCAGACTCATCAGCTGGAACTTTCAGAAAATCGGCAACAGGCTTGACCAGGAGCTGGTAATTAAGTACGGCATGCACCGTCATCTCCCCGGGAGCAGCCTCGTACGGAATTCTGAATGTAAACTTTTCAACCTTTGTCTCCCTCGGGCCGATGCGGTAATCAACACCCTGTGAAAAGGTGTTCCACTGCATTATTGTCATGTTGCCCTGTTCATCAAAGTAAGGCATGCGGAATATCCTGTTTCCGAACGGTATGCCATCACGCTGAACACCCTTGAAGTCTTGTATTTTAAGAGGTATACCCATATCCTGGTAGGCAAGGTAATCACCTGATATCGTATACTCCTCACCCTCAAATCCTTTCTTGTCAACGTTCAGATGATACGTGTTTCCCTTTGCATCTGTGGCCTCCACATTCAACCACGCAATGCGGTCTTCAACTGACCCGGTCGGGAATTTATGACCTGTCTTCTGGTTGAACAGGGCCACGGTAAAGACGATAGTCTCACCCGGCTCAGCAAGACGCATATCAGGTTCGATCCTGACCTCTATCGTGCCCCTTACCTTTCCGGGGTCGTGGGCTCCGTTGAAAAGATGCAGGCGGGCGTCATCATATTTTTTGCCCATCAGTGCCAGCTGATACTCCCCCCTTGGCATATGGCAGTCCTGGCAAAGCACTCCCTCAGCCGCATAGGGCCCCTCCTTCCACTCCAGCTGAGTGCTTTTAACCCATATTCCGTATGGATTCATTTCGTTATGGCAGTTGCCACAGAACTCTGTCGTTCTGAAGAAATCATTCTGAATGATCTTATGCGCCGGCGACTGCATCTGCGGTTCGCGTCCGCTGTATTTGGTCTGGCCCGGGACAATGTAATAACTGAAGTTATTCGGCGGATCCGCCTGTGCCTTCTGTGTCAGGTGACACACCTCGCACGAGACCGACTCGTTGGCCATGCTCTTCTCTTCCGGGCGGGGCGGAGGGAGTGTACCTCCCATGAATGCCAGAGGCGTATGACAGCCGTTGCAGCCGTCAACGGGACCCTTTAGTGAAGGATTGACCTCAGCATGAGGAACAGCCAGGTTAAAATACTCGATCTCATCCCAGTGATGCGTGTAGGCCTGTGACATCATAGCCTGCGACCACTGCTCATAGATACCCGGATGGCATGAGCGGCACTTGAGGGCCGTCTCGAAATCCTTGTACTTGTATTTCCCCTTGAGATCCTCCTGCGGAAGCGATCTTATCAGGGTAAATGCTGTCAGCGTCAGCACGATAACAGGCCGGAACAACAGCCATTAACAGGTTCGGAGTGATTTTAGGTCTCATAGGTTTGTGAATTGATCCTGAAATATACAAAATTAAATCATATCTACCTAAATATTCTAATGTTAACAAGCATGGAAAGGTAGCAATGTCTGAGCCTGTAAAGTCTCTGCATGCTGAGTCTCTGACTGTCCGGAACATTATTTAAAATTTTAATTATATTTGACTTGTTAATGAACCATTATGTCACACAGCTGGACACTGGAATACAAGATTAAGATCAACCGCTCCGGATTGTATTAACCAACCCGGTGAAGCAGCAGAGACGTTGCCTGCAACTCCTCTGTCTGTATCGTCTCCGCAACACATCTCACCGGGTAATTATATCCTTTGCTTTCTTAATTCTTCGTTTTAACTAATTCAAATTATACAGTTATGGATACATTAATTATTACCGGATCAGGCCTTACTGTCAATGACGTTGTAAATGTTGCCCGCTACGGGCAGAAAATAGAGCTGCACCCTGATGCCCGCAAGAGGATTCTCGAGTGCCGCGCCATGCTCGAGAAGAAGATTATTGCCCATGAGATCATGTACGGTGTGAATACCGGCATCGGCGAGTTCTCCGAAATGGTGCTCAATGATGACCAGATCAAGGATTTCCAGAAATATCTTGTCTACAACCATGCCGCCGGAATAGGTGACCCTGCGTCAGTAGAAACGGTCAGGGGTGCCATGCTTGGCCGTATCAACGTTCACGCCCACGGCAACTCAGGATGCCGTCTCGAGATCACCGAGACCTATGTGGAGATGCTCAACAAGGGTGTAACTCCTTTTGCATGCCAGAAGGGATCAGTGGGTGCCTGCGGCGACCTTGCTCCCATGTCGCAGATAGCCCTTCTGCTGATGGGTGAAGGAAAGGCATATTACCAGGGCGAGCTCCTTGACGGCGCTGAGGCGATGAAGAGAGCAGGCATAGCTGTCCCGGGACTGCTGGCACGCGACGGACTGGCCGCCATCAACGGGTCAAACATGCTCACAGCCATGAGCGCCATCTGGCTGGTTGATGCCAACAACTGGCTCAAGCAGGCAGAAATAGCTGCAGCGATGTCGCTCGAGGCCCTCAAGGCCAACATGAAGCCCTACGCGCCGCTGCTTCATGAGGCAAGAGGATTTAAAGGCGCCATCCGCAGTGCAAATGCAATAAATATGTGTGTAGCCGGCGGCGACCTGAAGGAGGGAAGGGTGAAATCGAAGGTACAGGATGCCTATTCGATGAGGTCAACCCCGCAGGTGATAGGCTCGGCACATGACATGCTGGCTTACGCCCGCAGCCAGGTAGAGACCGAACTCAACGGCGTGGGTGACAACCCGATATTCTTCCCTGACAAAAACCTGCAGCTCTCCGGAGCCAACTTCCAGGGATCACCCGTGAGCGTGCCGATGGATATGGCCGGGGCATGCATAACAATGGTGTCAGTTATGTCGGAGAGAAGGATGAACCGCCTCAACAACCCTGCCCTCAGCGTCGGTCTGCCTGACTTCCTTACCAAAGGTGCGGGGATGTTCTCAGGAATGATGCTCAGCCAGTATACCGCTGACATGTTGATAGTTGAGCAGAGGATACTCTCAATGCCGGCTTCAATACAGTCGATACCCGCTGCCGCAGACCAGGAGGATTTTGTCTCCATGGGCATGAACACCGCCATCAAGAATAACCAGATCCTTGACAATGCTTACGGAATTCTCGGAATAGAATTCATGGCTGCCGCACAGGCGCTGGATTTCAGGAAAGAGGAATACGGCTTCGGTGCCGGCGTTCAGATGGCCAAGGATGTCATCCGCAGACATGTCGAGTTCCTCGATATCGACCGTCCTCTCTACGATGATCACACCAACATGAAGGAGCTCGTGAAATCATGCGAGATCCTTCACGAGGTGGAGAAGACCGTGGGAAGCCTGGAGTAGGCAGTCGGCAATCAGCAGTCCACAGTCGGCTGTTTGAGACTCCGACACTGGAGGAGACTCAATCCCGCACACGCAGTGTCGGGATGGCAGTCTTATCAGGCAGTTGACAATAGGCAGTAGAGGAATTTTCGATTTCAGATTGTCGATTGTCGATTTAATCAAAATTCGCAATTCGCAATTCGCAATTCGCAAATCCTTCAGACTTTACGGACTTTACAGACTTTTGACTTTATAGATGCAATAATTTGTTTCCTCTGTAAGTTTTAAATCAGAAGAACCAAAACGCATCCCTGATGAAGAAGTACCTCGTTCTGCCGTTTATTGTCGCCGCTATGGCATCTTGTGCCACCCAGGAGCTTTACCTGAACATAACACAACCGGCGCCGGTGACCATCGCTCCGGAGATAAAAACCGTCGGCATCATCGACCGGTCAACACCTACCGATCAGACAAAATCGCTCGATGCTCTTGACAGGTTGCTCACCCTCGAGGGAGCCGACCTTGATTCCATCGGCACTCTTGAGGCAATAAAGGGTGTCACGGCGGAACTTGCTGCCAATGACAGGTTCAACGAGGTGAAGCTGCTGAGCGGAGTGAAATTCAAGACCACCGAGCCTCGGGGGCATGCCCGCACCGCTGACATGGGAACAGGTGGAGGGCATCTGCCGCGATAACGGCACCCAGGCCCTCTTTGCACTTGAGCTGTATGACACCGATACCAGGGTCAGCTATTCCACCGGGAAGACAAGCATTAAAACACCTCTGGGAAATATACCGGCGCTGGAGCATAACGCCTCGATGGAGACACTGGTCAAGACCGGCTGGAGGCTCTACTCTCCGTCTGACAGGGCAATCCTTGATGAATATATCGTGGCCGAGTCGGTTGTCTTTGCCGGCAAAGGGATAAATCCGGTTG
Organism: uncultured Rikenellaceae bacterium; assembly: GCA_963770745.1. Classification (GTDB taxonomy): domain Bacteria; phylum Bacteroidota; class Bacteroidia; order Bacteroidales; family VadinHA17; genus SR-FBR-E99. The sequence goes on along the minus strand of CAVYRA010000010.1, from coordinate 90,282 downwards.
CAGCAGTGGCCGGGATGATCCACCGGAAGGACGCCGTGAAGGAGGTCAGCAAAAAAGCCGGTCATATCTATGCCCTGAGGCTCATCCCCTACCGGCTAAGGGTGACGCGTGACTACTTTGTCAAGGGCACCGACAACTTCAAGGTGGCCAAACGGCGTGCACAGCTGGGCAAATGGGATGATGCAGCCGAACTGTGGGAGAAGGAAACGGACAACCCAAAGATGAAAATCGCGGGAAGAGCCCATTACAACATGGCCATCATCAGCGAGATCAACGGCAACCTCGATGATGCTGTCTCCTGGGCGCAGAAAGCCTATTCAGATTACCGGAACAAGCAGGGCCTGCGCTACGTGCGCATCCTCGAGAACAGAAAGTATAACCAGGAAGTGCTAAGCTACCAGGAACAGAGATAAATGCAGATCAGGATTATTCGCCGTAGGCGATAAAGTATTGTAGACCTGATGCCAAAATAAAACTGATTGCCTGTAGGGCATTCAGTATTGTATGTTTATTTTGTCAGTAATTCCTGACATCATGAAAAAATACACCTTCTGCCTGATCCTTCTGATTTCTGCTTCGGCCTACCCGCAAAACCACGACATCCTCAAACAGGTCAATCCCTTCATCGGAACAGACCGCATGGGTCATACCTACCCCGGAGCAACGGTACCGTTCGGGATGGTCCAGCTGTCTCCTGACACGGACACCATACCCTATGAGGTCAACGGTCGGTATAACAAGGATGTTTATAAATACTGCGCCGGGTACCAGTACAGTGACAAGACCATTGTCGGATTCTCGCACACTCATTTCAGCGGCACAGGGCACTCCGACCTCGGTGATATACTGATTATGCCGACAACCGGTGTCCTGCAGCTTAATCCGGGAACGGCAGATGCCCCTGACAGAGGGTACCGGTCAGCCTTTTCGCACAGCAGGGAGAAAGCCTCACCGGGATATTATTCCGTGACTCTTGAAGACCATGATATCCTCGCCGAGCTGACAGCCACAACACGCACCGGGGTCCATCGCTATACCTTCAACAAGGGAGGTGAGGCCCATATCATTCTCGATATGGTGCATGGCATCTACAACTATGACAACAAGAATGTATGGACATTCATCAGGGTGGAAAATGATTCCCTGGTTACCGGGTTCAGGCAGACCAGCGGATGGGCGAGAACGAGGACACTCTATTTCGCTATAGCCTTCTCCAGACCAGTCGACTCGTACGGTTTTGTCAACGAAGAACCGGCCCAGGTATACAGAGGCTTCTGGCGCCGTTTTGACCAGCGCCGGAATTTTCCTGAAGCAGCAGGGCGCCGCATGAAGGGCCACTTTGACTTTCATACCCTGCCGGGAGACCAGATCACCGTGAGGGTGGCATTGTCTCCGGTAAGTACCGCAGGGGCAATTGAAAACATGAAGGCTGAGGCACCCGGCCCGGACTTCGATGAAACTCGCCGGAAGGCAGAAGAGATGTGGCGCAATGAACTTGGAAAAGTAGAGGTGACAATGATGAACGAAGAACAGACTGTCAGCTTCTATACGGCACTCTATCATGCATTCCTCTCTCCCACCGTCTTTATGGACACCGATAAGAAGTACAGGGGACTGGATCAGAATGATCACACAGCCGGCGATTTCACCAACTATACGACCTTCTCTCTCTGGGATACCTACCGTGCGCTGCATCCGCTCTTCACCATCATCCAGCAGGCACGCACAACTGACATGATCAACTCGATGCTGGCCCATTATGACCAGAGCGTTCATAATATGCTGCCGGTCTGGTCGCACCATGCCAATGAGAACTGGTGCATGATAGGATACCACTCCGTACCGGTGATTGCTGATGCCATTGTTAAAGGCATCGGTGGATTTGACTACGCCAGGGCAACGGAGGCATGCGTTACCACAGCGCGCAACTGGTGGTACGACGGGCTCGATGACTACGTAAAACTCGGATATGTGCCTGACGAGCGATCCGGATCATCAGTCTCGGTCACCCTCGAATATGCTTACGACGACTGGTGCATTGCGCAAATTGTCAATAAAATGTCCGCAGAGCCATTGCTTTCAAAGTATCCGGGGTTGGACACAGAATTATACCGGGAATTTATCGACCGGTCACTCAATTACATGAACGTATGGGATGCGACAACCGGGTTCATGCGCCCCAGAAAGGCAGACGGCAACTTCCGGCCGGAATTTGATGTGCTCAGCACTCACGGCCAGGGCTTCATAGAGGGCAACGCATGGAACTACAGCCTGTACGTCCCGCATGACCCGGAACAGCTCATATCGATAATGGGTGGCAAAAAGAGGTTCATTCAGCACCTTGATTCGCTCTTTACCATGCCCCTGCCCGATGAGTTCTTCGCTGAGACGGAAGACATAACCCGTGAGGGCATCATTGGCAATTACGTGCACGGCAACGAGCCGTCGCATCATGTACCCTACCTCTATAATTATGCCGGAGCTCCCCGGAAAACACAGTATTGGGTTCGCTATATAATGGACTCCAAATACCTGCCTGCCCCTGACGGACTGAGCGGTAACGACGACTGCGGGCAGATGAGCGCATGGTACATCTTTTCAGCACTGGGCTTCTACCCTGTCGCGCCAGGCTCCGACAGGTATGACCTGGGCAGCCCGCTGGTGAAGGAGGCAACCATCAGGCTGGAAAACGGAAAAGTTTTCACCGTTTCAGCTGTAAACCAGGGGCCGGAAAATGTCTATGTGAAAAAGATTGAACTGAATGGCCTGAAGCTTGACCGCCTCTACATCACCCATGACGATATTATTCAGGGCGGCAGGCTGGTATTCCATATGACCAGGTAAGAGGAAGATCACTCTCCTGAATAGTATTGTGCGGATGGTCGAAGGCGACTATCGGTTCCTGTATGCCTCCGCTCCCCTGTCAAGCCAGTCGATATAAGCCTGGATGTCAAAGTCGGTGCCCCGTGTTTCAATCAGAGGCTTACTGTCAAGACCAACTATGGCATAAAGAGGCATTGAGTTGGTTTTAAACATTGAAATCTCAATATCCTCGTTCTTTTTACCCAATGTCTTCTTTTCCTTGCCGTCAACCTTCGACACAAAGATCTCATTTTCAGGCAGCTTTGTCCGATCATCAATGTAAAGGCCGACCAGCACAAAATTCTCCCTTATGCGCTGCTGAACAACCGGATCAGACCAAACACGCGCATCCATCTCCTTGCAGTTGGCACAGGCGTGGCCCTTGAAGTCGATGAGTACCGGCTTGTCAAGCTTTGCCGCGCAGGCCAGAGCCTCCTCAAGGTCAAAGTAACCCTGCAGCCCGTAATCAAAGTGAAGGAAGTCAGAGTACTTCGGTGTCCCGCAGACGGCAGACCCATCCAGGGTTGCCACACCGGTCCCTACACCCCTGTTCTCACTTATGGCCTTAAGCAGGTTAAATCCCGATGTTTCGCGCGGAGGCAGCAACGATGAAATGCGTGTCAGCGGCGCACCGAAGAGTCCGGGTACAAGATAGACCGCAAAGGTGAACGATGCAATTATGAGCACAAGGCGGAATACTCCAATGTGAGGCATATCGCTGTCATGCGAGAACTTGATCTTACCCATTAGATAAAGACCCATAAGGAAGAAGAGGACGATCCATATTGCCAGGTAGATGTCGCGCGAGAGTATTCCCAGTCCGTAGACCGTGTCAATCACCGAGGCAAATTTCAGGCTGAAGGCCAGTATGATGAAACCCAGCACTACCTTCACGGAGTTCAGCCACCCGCCTGACTTCGGCATCTTGTTCATCCATGAGGGGAAGAGTGCGAAGAGAGTGAACGGCAGTGCAAATGCCAGCCCGAAGCCGAACATGCCTATCGTCGGACGCAGCACGTCGCCCGAAGCTGCCTCTACCAGGAGAGCGCCAACAATGGGACCCGTGCAGGAAAACGATACCAGTACCGTCGTCAATCCGAGGAAGAAAGCCGCAAGAGCACCGCCCCTGTCAACCCTTGAATCCGTTGAGCTGACCCATCTGGACGGCAGCACAATCTCAAAAGCGCCGAAAAATGATGCGGCAAACACCAGGAAAAGAAGGAAAAACAACAGGTTCGGTATCCAGTGCGTGCTCAGTGTATTTGCAAAACCTGCGCCGGCACTGGTAAGGGAGACAATGATGCCAAGGAGAGAATAGAGAAGCACAATCGTAAACCCGAAGATGAGCGCCTTGCCTATTGCCGGGCCCTTTTTCTCCGAGCCCTGGCTGAAGAATGCCACTGTCATGGGTATCATCGGGAAGACGCACGGGGTCAGAATACCGGCAAACCCTGCCAGCATTGACAGCAGGAAAAACTTCAGAAATCCTCTTTTGGGTTTGTCAACGGGTGTTTCAGCAGAGCTTATCTGCCCTGCGGTGGCCGTTTGAACCGATGCAATCTCCAGGCTGCCTGAAGAATCAGTCTGTGCTATCGCACCGGCAGCCTCCCCGACGGTAGTCTCAGCACCGCCCGCTGCGGCAGTTGTTGCGGCGCCTTTCAATTCAAGTGCGAATTCAACATCCCTGGGCGGCAGACACTGCTTGTCATCGCATGACATGAATGTGACATATCCTTTTACAGTTACGGGCGACTTTGACGCGGTTACCTTCTGGCGGAATTCGGCCTTGCCGCTGTGCATGCCGATATTCATCGAGAAGCTGTTGTCGAACTTCACCTCGGGTTTCGTAACCTCGACAGTCTTTCCGGTGAGTGTGAAACCCTCACCCGGTTCAAAGGTGAAACTGGTGGGAATCGGTCCTCCCGCTTCGATATCCATGGCATACAGATGCCACTCCTTCTCCATCTCGGCTGTCATAACCAGTTCGAAGGTGTTGTCACCGGTCTTCTCACTCCGGAAACTCCATGTTACTGGTTCAAGTACCTGTGCATTCAGAGTGACTGCCGAAAAGATCAGCAGAACAGTAAGAAGTGCATTCCTCATATCCTTTTTGTTTTCTTTAAAGACAACTAAACTACTGTTTGGTACAAACATTAACCCAAATTATATCTCAAATGTTGATCAGGCCACAAAGAAAGGAACTTTTTTGCAAAATACGTGCATACCCGAACTCCTCCGGCAGGAATATAAATATTTGACATTGAATGTTCTGTAGTGTAACTTTGATTATAACTATCGTAGCTTAAAAAAGATATCCATGAACAGGCAAGAGATCAGGTTTACTGAGAAAGGCCTTGATGCCGAAACCATGCTTGCGGAGCTGAAGAAGCGCAGATCAGATGATGCGTCCTGGAGAAATGGCAGGATGTTCGGTTACATCTATCACCCCGGCAACAGGGAGGCAAAAGCCATTGAACAGGCTTACCAGCTATTTATGAACGAGAACGCCCTCAATCCGTCACTCTTCTCCTCCCTGAGACGTCTTGAAAACGAGAGCGTGGCAATGGTGGCCGATCTGCTGCATGCCGGCGAGGGGTTTGCCGGCAACCTGACCACCGGGGGATCGGAGAGCATTCTGGTTGCTGTCAAGACCGAGCGAGACTGGGCCAGAAAACACAAACCGGAAATCCTTGAACCTGAGATAATTGCACCTGTTACCACACACCCTGCGTTCTCAAAGTCTGCTGACATGACCGGTGTCAGGGCAAGATATGCCCCGGTAACAGCTGACAAGCGTGTTAACGTGGCAGAGGTGGAAAAGCTGATCAACAGTAATACGATCGCTATAACTGCATCAGCACCCTGCTTCCCGTACGGCGTGATTGATCCCATTGAAGAGCTTGCAGCCCTGGCCCTGAAGCATGACCTGCTGTTTCATGTCGACAGCTGCCTGGGTGGGCTGATGCTCCCGTTTATCGAAAGCCTCGGCTATGTGGTTCCCCCCTTTGACTTTCGCGTCAGGGGCGTGACCTCAATATCGGCTGACGTGCACAAATACGGATACTCCCCCAAGGGCGCCTCCGTCATCATTTACCGCACACATGAGCTGAGGAAATTCCAGTATTTCGTCATGAGCAGCTGGCCCGGAGGACTCTATGCCTCGCCGACAATGCTCGGTACACGATCAGGTGCTCCTATCGCGGCCGCATGGGCTGCCCTTAAAACCATCGGTCGCGACGGCTACATGAAGATGGCAGACGCAGTGATGAAGACAACACAAAGGCTCCGGGAAGGGATTGAGTCCGTGCCCGGACTGCACATAATTGGGAATCCGGTGATGAGCGTCTTCTCATTCACCTCCGACAGGCATGATATCTACCGTATTGGAGACGAGCTTTCAAAGAGGGGGTGGAACCTCGACAAGCTGCAGTTCCCTTCCGCACTCCATATGACAGTATCATTTGCCAACACCGATCATGAGGATGAGTTCCTGGATGCCCTGAAGGAGTCAGTGGCAGCGGTTGAGGGGCAGAAGATACAGACAGTGTCGTCGCATGTTCTTGCCTCCTTCGTTAAAGCCCTCTCCAGGTTCCTGCCCGAAAAATGGTTCCGTAAGCTCTCATCCCGGCTCACTGCGATGATGAACAGCGACGAAGGCGGTGGTGGAACAACAGGGGCCGCTGCATACGGAATGATGGTGGCAATTGACAACCGCGAAAATGTAGATGAGATAATGCTCGACGTGCTCGATAAACTCTATACAGTTTAGCTTTGAAGAAAGACTAATGGCACAACAGCGAATCTAAAGCAATATATCCATAATAAATTTTGATTTTGCCTATCTTTGTCTTATATCTACTGCACTCAGTAAAGGCGGGAAATACAGTGACCAAAGGGAGTCGGTAGGAAATAAATGTTGAGGATTTTACTTATATCAGGAGGAACAGTATCCCTTGTACTGGGTCTTGTCGGGATCTTCATCCCGGTGCTACCCACAACCCCGTTTGTGCTGCTGTCAGCAGGCCTGTTCCTCAGGAGCTCACCAGCCCTGTACAATAAAGTTGTAAACGGCCGGATCACCTCGAGGTACATGACCAGGGAAACGGGTCAGAGAGCGGGGATTTCAGCCTTGATAATAATGTGGTCGATGATCTTACTGACAGTCTTTTACGCCGCAAATACTGCCTGGCTGAAAATCCTCCTCATTGCCGCCGGGCTCACAGGAACCGCGTTCAAACTCAAGTACTTTTTCGGTAATAAAAACAAAAAGATAAGAGACAATAACTAAAACAGAATTAAATGGCACAAATCGGTAGATCAATTGTAAAGATGGATGTTGATGAATTACTCAAACTCCTGAACAAAGCCCTGGCAGACGAATGGCTGGCTTATTACCAGTACTGGATCGGGGCGAAAGTGGTAAAAGGACCGATGAAGGATGCAGTCATCGCTGAGCTCGATCTTCATGCAACGGAAGAGTTGTCACATGCTGTGCTGCTCACTACCAGGATAGTGCAGCTCGGGGGAACCCCGGTGCTTTCTCCTGCTGACTGGATGAAAATTACAAACTGCGGTTATGATGCACCCATCGATCCCAATGTCGAAAAGGTGCTGGAACAGAATATTAAGGGAGAACAGTGCGCAATCAAGGTCTACAGCCATCTTCTCGACCTGACCCGCGAAGGCGACCCTGTGACTTACAATATTATCCTTACAATCCTGTCACAGGAGGTAGAGCATGAGGAGGACCTTGATGCACTCAGGGAGGACCTGGAAATGATGCTGGCGCGAAGGCAACAGTAAAATTAAGAATTAAGAATTGGAGGCAGGTAAATCGCTATTAATTAATCAATTAACTACACAATATGGACAACACACAAGTAAATGCAATGCCGCGCATAGGCGACAAGGCACCGGAATTCAAAGCAGTAACAACGCAGGGCGAGATCAACTTCCCGGCCGACTACTCAGGCAGCTGGGTGATTCTCTTCAGCCATCCGGCTGACTTTACCCCCGTCTGCACGAGCGAGTTTATGACGTTTGCTTCAATGGAGGAGCAGTTTGCAAAGGCCAATACCAAACTTGTAGGACTATCAGTTGACGGGCTTTACAGCCACATAGCCTGGCTGCGCACCATCAAGGAGAAGATCGAGTACAAGGGCATGAAGGATGTGGAGGTGAATTTCCCTCTGATTGAGGATATCACCATGTCGGTGGCTACCAAATACGGAATGATGATGCCGGGCGAAAGCAGCACAAAGGCTGTCAGGGCTGTGTTCTTTATTGACCCCAAGGGTGTCATACGCACCATCATTTATTATCCGCTCAGCCTGGGCCGCAACTTCCAGGAGCTCTACAGGGTTGTAGTAGGCCTTCAGACAGCTGACGCATTCTCGGTTGCACTGCCGGCCGACTGGCAGCCGGGTGACGACGTCATCGTTCCCACTGCCGGATCATGCGGCGTCGCCAAGGAGCGTATGGAGAGCAAGGATGAGATGAAGTGCTACGACTGGTTCTTCTGCACCAAAAAGCTGGATAAGGAGAAGGTACTCAGCACGATCCTGAAAAAATAATCATACCTCTGGACCGTTAAGCATGCAGCGACTTCCTGACCGGGTGTCGCTGTTTCTTTTCAGTACGATAGCAAATGGACATTCTTTATTGCGCGTCCTGACGGCTCATTCTGGTTCCTGAATGCCTCATCCCAGGCCAGCGCCTCTGCAGTGCTGCAGGCCACTGACGGCACAGACGGCACAGTCATGGCTGCTGTCTCCGAGGGGAAATGTTCCGCAAAGATGGAGCGGTAACAATACTCCTCCCTTGTCAAAGGAGTGTTGACAGGGAACCTGTACCTGGCAGTCGTCATCATGGCATCTGTTACCTTTTGCGTGGCCAGCTCGCGAAGTGTGTCAATCCACCTGTACCCCACCCCGTCAGAAAACTGCTCCTTCTGTCGCCATACAATCTCCTGGGGGAGGTAATCCTCGAATGCCTTTCTGAGCAGCCACTTCTCCATCCTGCCATTGCCCGCCATCTTGTCTGCCGGGTTGAGCCGCATCGCCACATCGAGGAACTCCTTGTCGAGGAATGGAACGCGGCCTTCTACGCCCCATGCGGCCAGCGACTTGTTCGCCCTTAGGCAGTCGTAGAGATGAAGCTTGCTGATCTTGCGCACCGTCTCCTCGTGAAACTCACGGGGTCCGGGCGCCTTGTGAAAGTAGAGGTACCCGCCAAATACCTCGTCAGCGCCCTCCCCTGAGAGCACCATTTTCACTCCCATTGATTTTATCACGCGTGCCATCAGGTACATCGGCGTTGAAGCTCTGACGGTGGTGACGTCATAGGTCTCGAGGTAGTAGATCACATCACGCACCGCATCAAGGCCCTCCTGTACGGTAATATGTATCTCATGATGCACGGTACCGATGTGGTCCGCAACCTTCCTGGCTGCTGTCAGGTCAGGCGACCCCTCCAGTCCTATGGCAAACGAGTGCAGCTGAGGCCACCACGCCTCCGCCTTGTCATCAGTCTCAATCCGGCGGGCAGCATACTTTTTGGCGATGGCTGATATTACCGAGCTGTCAAGGCCGCCTGAGAGAAGCACCCCGTAAGGGACGTCTGACATCAGCTGGCGGTGCACGGCTTTCTCCAGGGCTTCACGCAACACGACGATGTCTGTGTTTGCGTCTGCCACTGCCTCGTATGCGGTCCAGTCGCGACTGTACCATTTCGTAAATACTTCGTCCCTGCTGAAGTAATAATGACCCGGAGGAAATAGCTCGATCTTGCTGCATGTCCCCTCAAGGGCCTTCAGTTCAGAGGAAAAATAGAGGTTGCCGTAGACGTCCCACCCCATGTAAAAGGGTATGATGCCTATATGATCACGTGCGGCCAGGTAACAGTCGTTCACCTCATCATAGAGCACAAAGGCGAAGATGCCGTTCATCTCATCAAGGAATCCCGGGCCCTTGTCTGCGTACAGCGCCAGGATGACCTCACAATCGGACTGGGTGGTAAAATCATATTTCTCCCTGTAACGCTCCCTGATTTCGCGGTGATTGTAAATCTCACCGTTGACGCCCAGGATAAGCCGGCGGTCGCGGCTGTAAAGAGGCTGGCCCCCCGACTGCGGGTCAACAATTGCCAGTCTTTCGTGAGCAATGATGGCCTTCTCCCCGCAATAGATTCCTGACCAGTCAGGACCGCGATGCCTGAGTTTTTTAGACATCCCGAGCACCTTTGGCCTCAGCTCCTCCGCACTCACCTTAAGATCAAAAACACCAACAACCCCGCACATATAATAAATAATGATTTATGAATTTAAGGGAGCAAAAATATCACTATTTATTATATATTGGCCTTTCTATTGATAATTTTTATTCTTTTTGTTGATTTGGTTAATATTATATATTCCCGGCTACTGCCTACTGCCTACTGCCTATTGCCTATTGCCTCTTATTATAACTATCAAAAAAATCATTCCCCTTGTCATCCGTCAGGATAAAGGCAGGCATGTTCTTTACCACGATTTTGCGCACAGCCTCCATACCCAGCTCCTCAAAATCAACCACCTCCACCGAGAGGATGTTCTCCTCGGCAAGGATGGCTGCCGGACCGCCAACCGAACCCAGGTAGAAGCCGCCGTACTTTTTACAGGCATCAATGACCTGCCGCGAACGGTTTCCCTTGGCCAGCATGATCATCGACCCGCCGAGGCTCTGGAAAAGGTCAACGTAGCCGTCCATGCGCCCAGCGGTGGTGGGACCGAATGACCCGGAGGCCATACCCTGGGGTGTCTTGGCCGGACCGGCATAATAGACCGGGTGGCTTTTAAAATACTCAGGCATTGGTTTGCCCTCATCGAGCATCTGTTTGATTCGCGCATGGGCCATGTCACGAGCCACAATCAGCGTTCCGCTGAGACTCAGCCTTGTTCTCACCGGGTACTTCGTCAGCTCTGCCAGGATCTCCTTCATGGGCCGCTCAAGATCTATCTGCACGGGCTTGTCGAGCTCGGGAGCCTTCTCAGGCATGAACCTGGCCGGAGCCGTCTCAAGCTGCTCAATGAAGATCCCCTTCGCGGTGATCTTACCCTTTATGTTGCGGTCGGCGCTGCAGCTGACACCAATGCCAACCGGACATGAGGCAGCGTGGCGCGGAAGACGGATGACGCGCACATCATGAACAAAGTATTTTCCTCCGAACTGGGCTCCTACCCCAAACTCCTGGCAGATGAGCTCGATCTTCTCCTCCCACTCCCTGTCGCGATAAGCCCTTCCGGCGCTGTTGCCCGATGCCGGCAGGTCATCAAGATAACCGGCCGAGGCAAGCTTCACGGTCTTCAGGGTCATCTCAGCCGAAGTGCCGCCGATGACAACAGCAAGATGATACGGCGGACAGGCTGAGGTGCCAAGATCCTCTATCTTTTCACGGATGAACTTCCGCAGCGAGGCTTCGTTAAGCAACGATTTCGACTGCTGGTAGAGGAAGGTCTTGTTTGCTGAGCCGCCTCCCTTGGCAATAAAAAGAAACTTGTATTCATCACCGGAACACGCCGCCAGGTCTATCTGTGCCGGCAGGTTGCTTCCGGTATTCTTCTCGTCGAACATAGTAGTCGGCACTATCTGCGAATAACGAAGATTCTTTTCGTTGTAAGTCTCCCAGATGCCCTTGCTTAAATGAAGTGCATCATCACCGCCCGTGAACACATCCTCTCCCTTCCATCCCATCACTATGGCAGTTCCGGTATCCTGGCACCAGGGCAGCTTCCCTTCAGCCGAAATCACCGTGTTGCGCAACATAATCCACGCCACAAACCTGTCATTGTCCGTTGCCTCCGGGTCACTGAGTATATGCGCCAGCTTCTCAAGATGTGCAGTGCGAAGGTAAAAGTTGACATCAATGAATGCCTGCTGCGCCAGCATCCTGAGCGCCTCAGGCTGAACCTGCAGCAACCTCCTGCCGCAGCATTCGGTCATCCTGACATGATCAGCGGAAAGAAGACGGTACTGTGTTGCATCCTCCCCGTGCTGGAAAGGCTTCTCGTAGATGAATTCTGCCATGATTGTGCTGTTTATTGATGAAACAGTATCAAATATACTAAAAGGAAGGCAGTAGGCAATAGGCAATAGGCAGTAGGAGTGATCGCGGCGAGCGTAAAGTCCCGACATGGTATGTCGGGATAGCGAAGCAGCCAGATTGCAGGGGAGGGCAGTAGGCAGTAGGGGTCTCGCCTATTTAGACTCAATATAAATAGTAAGGAATGTGAAAAATTATACTGAAGGCCGAAAACGTTTGAAATAACCAATCCAACGCAAACGCCCGAAAAATCGGGCTGCAGAAGCTTCCGCAGCCTGTTGCGGAACCGGATTTTCAACTAATTTTGAGTAAGTTATGTGATTCGGGTAATAAAACTAACAGCTAACAGACTATGAATGTGACCTTCAGGCGGAAACCTTCGCTCTCTTTCTGGCAGATCTGGAATATGAGCTTCGGTTTTATGGGCATCCAGTTTGGCTTTGCCCTGCAAAACGGTAACGTGAGCCGTATCTTTCAGACACTTGGCGCTGACATTGACAATATTCCCATACTCTGGATCGCCGCTCCGGTAACGGGCCTGCTGGTGCAGCCTATCATAGGTCACATGAGCGACCGCACATGGAACCGCCTGGGGCGTCGACGTCCCTATTTCCTGATCGGTGCCATGCTGGCCTCCCTTGCCCTCGCAATAATCACCAACTCACCTACATGGATCTTCGCCACCGCGATGCTCTGGATACTGGATGCATCAATAAACATCTCCATGGAGCCTTTCAGGGCATTCGTGGGCGACATGCTGCCTTCAAAACAACGAACCACGGGGTTTGCCATGCAGAGCTTCTTCATCGGGATAGGGGCCGTTGTAGGAAGCTTTCTGCCCTGGATACTCGCCAACTGGTTCAACGTAGCGGAGGTGCCCGCAGAAGGCAAACTGATCCCCTTCAACCTTAAGCTCTCATTTTACATTGGAGCCGGCGTTCTTCTGCTGGCAGTACTCTGGACAATATTCCGGACGAAGGAGTATTCTCCGGAAGAGCTCGAGGAGTTTGAGAAGGGAGAGAAGGTTGCGCGGGGTGAATTAATGGAGCAGCAGAGAGAGGCGACCAGAGAGAAGAGAGAAAGCAGGCCGGTTAATTTTTACCGTACGGGAATCATCTGGATGTCAGTAGGTCTTGTGCTTACATTCATTCTCTCGAGGGCTGACCTTGAGAAGGAACTGTACGTCGTTACCGGCGGTGTCGCCATCTTCGGCCTCCTTCAGATAGTGGCAGGCGCCCTGAAATCGGCAGGGCAGGGAGGAAACGGCCTGAACAGCATCCTCACCGACCTGAAACACATGCCGGCTACCATGGGGCAGCTGGCCGTCGTTCAGTTCTTTACATGGTTCGCCCTCTTCTCACTATGGATCTATACCACCTCGGCTGTGACATCTCAGGTATACGGTACCACGGACACAACATCACTGGCATACAACAAGGGTGCAAACTGGGTGGGCGTTCTCTTCGGTGTCTATAACGGGTTCTCGGCTCTTGTGGCTTTCCTGCTGCCGGTACTGGCAAAGTACACCTCGCGAAAACTTACCCACACCATCTGCCTCCTGATCGGCGGCCTCAGCCTTATGTCAATAACCCTGATACACACCCCCGGCATGCTGGTTCTTCCCATGCTCGGCATCGGGCTGGCATGGGCGAGCATCCTCTCAATGCCTTATGCAATTCTGACCGGCTCGCTTCCCCATAATAAGATGGGTATCTATATGGGCATATTCAACTTCTTCATCGTCATCCCGCAGATACTTGCAGCCAGCATCCTCGGCAGCATGGTCAAGCATCTCTTCGATGGCAACACAATGCTCGCACTTGTATCCGGAGGCATATCGATGGTCATTGCCGCCATCTCGGTGCGCTTCGTTAAAGATGTAGACGACAAGAGATAACGATGGAACTGAAAGGATGCATTTTTGACCTCGACGGCGTCATCGTCGATACTGCCAAATACCACTTTATGGCATGGCGACGCCTGGCCAAGGAGCTGGGATTTGAATTTACCCTTGAACAGAATGAGGCGCTCAAGGGTGTCAGCCGGATGGCATCGCTTGAGATACTGCTTAAGACAGGCGGAATATCGATGAGCGAAAAGGAAAAGGAGCATCTCGCCGCACGCAAGAACGGATGGTATGTCGAATTCATCTCAGGCATGACCCCTGACGAGATCCTGCCCGGAAGCATCAGACTGCTCAAGGCTCTGCGAAAGCAAGGCATACTCACCGCCATCGGATCGGCAAGCAGGAACGCTGGAACAATACTCGACGGCATAAAACTGCGTGACATGTTCGACGTGATCGTTGACGGCAACAAGATACACAAGGCCAAGCCCGACCCGGAGGTGTTTCTGCGGGGCGCACAGGAGATGAAGCTGCATCCTTCAAACTGCATAGTCTTCGAAGATGCGCAGGCAGGTATCGAAGCTGCCATTGCCGGGGGTATGAGATGCGTGGGGGTGGGCAGCCCGGAACTGCTTGGGAAAGCCAATCTGGTAATTCCTGACCTGAAAAAAATTACTGTTAAAAAACTGAGAAACCTATAGTGTGAAATGACGGATTCACGATTCCAGTCCGATGAGTGGAAAATCATCGAGACACAATTTGAACCTGAGAGAGGCCGCGACTCCGAGAGCATCTTTGCCCTTGGAAACGGCATGATGGGACAGAGGGCTAACTTCGAGGAGACATACTCGGGTGACTCACTGCAGGGAACCTATGTAGCAGGAATATACTACCCCGACAAGACCGTCGTGGGATGGTGGAAAAACGGCTATCCCGAATATTTTGCCAAGGTGCCGAACGCACCCTCCTGGACCGGCATTATCGTCCGCATCGACGGAGAGGAGCTTGACCTTGCCAGGTGTACTGTGAAAAGCTTCCGAAGGGAACTTGATATGAGGGAAGGGGTGCTGACACGTACTTTCACCGCAGTAATGCCCTCGGGCAGGCTGGTTGATGTCAGGGCAAAAAGGTTCCTGTCAATGCCCGAACCTGAAAGAGCCGCAATCAGATATTCCGTACACATCACGGGAGGCAGCGGGACTGCAGAGTTCATCCCCTGGCTAAATGCCGATGTCCATAATGAAGATGCCAACTACGATGAGAAGTTCTGGGAGAATGAGTCGGCAGAATTTCAGGGCACAAGGGCGGTGGTTATGGCGCAGACACGCAAGACCGCCTTCGTCGTGGCCACGGCAATGGAGAATAGCTTTACCGTGAACGGGAAACCAGCGAAGGGCAAACCGGTACTGTCAACCACTGATAATACGGCGCACTGCACCTTCAACACAACCTATGCCGACGGCGATACCTTTGAGGTAACAAAGTACGTTGCCGTTCTTTCATCATTCAACCATCCGGTGGAAGGCCTTGCAAAAAAGACCATGTCCGCAGCCGGAGCGGCGGCCTCAAAGGGCTTTGATGCAATGCTCCGTGATCAGATACAGGCATGGGCAAAGAAATGGGAGCATGGTGACATCGTCATTAAGGGAGACATTGCAGCCCAGCAGGGTATACGCTTCAACATCTTCCAGCTGAACCAGACCTACACGGGCGACGATCCGCGCCTCAATATCGGACCAAAGGGATTCACCGGCGAAAAATACGGCGGCAGCACCTACTGGGACACGGAAGCCTTTGTCTTTCCGTTCTTTCTCAGCACAGCCGACACACATGTAGCCCGGAACCTGCTGTTATACAGATACAAGCATCTCGGCAAGGCTATTGAGAATGCGCAAAAGCTGGGATTCACCGGCGGCGCTGCCCTCTATCCCATGGTCACGATGAATGGCGAGGAGTGCCACAATGAGTGGGAGATAACCTTCGAGGAGATACACCGCAACGGCGCCATCGCCTATGCAATCTTCAACTATATCAGGCATACCGGTGACCAGGATTACCTTTCAGAATACGGGCTGGAGGTGCTGATAGCGCTGTCACGCTTCTGGGCGCAACGCTGCAACTGGTCACAGGAGAAAGACCTGTATGTCATCCTGGGCGTCACAGGTCCGAACGAATATGAAAACAACGTTCATAATAACTGGTATACCAACACCCTCGCCCGCTGGACTTTAAAATATACCTCCGATTCGCTGGAATGGCTCAGGTCGGCAAGTGCAGTGAAATACAACTCCGTTGTGGCACGCACCCGGCTTGACACCCAGTGTGAGCTCAGCCTTTGGAAAGAGATAATCGACAATATCTATCTTCCCGTGCATTACGATCTGGGTATTTTCCTCCAGCAGGACGGTTTTATGGACAAGGCGCAGCAGACCGTCAAAGACCTCGATCCAGCCGAGAGGCCCCTCAACCAGCACTGGTCGTGGGACCGCATCCTCCGCTCGGTATTCATTAAGCAGGCAGACGTGCTGCAGGGAATATACTTCTTTGAAGAGGAGTATGACGAGGAGACCATCAGACGCAACTTCGACTTCTATGAGCCGCGTTGCGTTCATGAATCATCCCTGTCGGCAAGCATCCATTCAGTGCTGGCAGCAAGACTGCACGACACTGAAAGCGCCTATACACTCTATCTCCGTACCGCAAGGCTTGACCTTGACGATTATAACAGGGAAGTCAAGGACGGCCTTCATATCACAAGCATGGCCGGCACATGGCTGGCAATAGTCGAAGGGTTCGGCGGAATGAGGATATGCAAGGACAGGGTCTGTTTCAACCCGTTAATCCCCTCCGCATGGAGCTCATACTCATTCATCATCAGGTACAGGAATAATCCCCTCAGAGTCGAAGTCAACGGCTCGTCGGTGAATGTTGTGAACCTCTCACAGGCAGCCATCCCGCTTGTGGTTTACGGTGAAAAGATCACCCTGGAGCCCGGGGAAGAAAAGAAATTCGGAAAATCATGAAACCCATATGTATTACATAATCAAACATTTATGAATAATATTTTCAAACATATGGGTTCCATCAGACCTTTAATAAATATATATAATATACTGATGATTAAAGCAAAACTGTCACTCTCCTTGTTGCTGCTTCTGGCACTGATGCCGGCTGCCGCTCAGAAAATAGAGCATATTGACCCTCCGTCATGGTTCACAGGCATGAACGATGGAGCCCTTCAACTGATGGTTCATGGAGAGGGTATAGGTGCATATGAGGTCAGGACCGATTACCCCGGAGTGACGGTCTCCACACTGGTGCGCACTGATAATCCCAACTACCTCTTCGTTAACCTGGACATAACCCGCCAGGCACAGCCAGGCAAGGTTAAACTGACCTTCGTCAGCGGCAAGAAACAGCTGACCCATGACTACCCGTTGTATGAGAGGCCCGCAGGCCCGGCAAGGGGGTTCAACAGCTCTGATGTGATCTACCTGCTCATGCCTGACCGCTTCGCCAACGGTGACACCACAAATGACAACCTTGAGGGGATGACCGAACAACTTAACCGTGACAATCCGGGTGGGAGACACGGCGGCGACCTGAAGGGCATAAACGATAACCTTGATTACCTGCAACGTCTTGGAGTCACCGGAATCTGGCTCAATCCCTTCCTGGAGAATAACCAGCAGCGCTCATCATATCACGGGTATTCAACCACCGACTTCTACCGTTCCGATCCCCGCTACGGATCCAATGAAGAGTTCCGGAAGCTGGTCAGTGATGCACATAACATGGGGATGAAGGTGGTCATGGATATGATCTTCAACCATTGCGGGTCATTCCACTGGTGGATGAAAGACCTGCCTTCGAAGGACTGGATCCATCAGTTCGATGAGTTCACCCGCACCAACTACAGGGCCTCCGTCTACATCGACCCCTACGCATCGGAGCATGACAAAATGATAATGGAAAAAGGATGGTTTGACAGAACCATGCCTGACCTTAACCAGGACAACCCGCTGGTTGAGACCTACCTCATTCAGAACAGCCTGTGGTGGATAGCATTCAGTGATCTCGACGGAATCAGGATGGACACTTACCCCTACCCCAGGCCTGACATGATGGCAAGGTGGGCTAAACGGGTCGAAGAGGAGTTCCCGGGATTCTTCATCGTGGGCGAGGTTTGGTATGATGATCCCTCCTTCACCTCCTACTGGGCGCTGAACAAGATCAACAGTGACGGCTACCGTTCCAACCTCCCTTCACTGACAGACCTGCCGTTATGCTTCGCCACTCACAGGGCATTCTCCGTATCGGATAATCCCAACGATGGACTGTCAAAGCTCTACAACATTCTTGCGCAGGATTTCCTTTATCCCGAACCGCAGAGAAACGTCGTGTTCCTTGACAACCATGACATGACACGGTTCTTCACCGAGACCGGCAAAAGCCTGGGAGCCTATAAAATGGGGCTCAGCTTTATCATGACCACCAGGGGCATACCCCAGCTCTATTATGGAACCGAGATCGTTATGGACGGCGACAAGAGCAAGGGCGACGGCCACCTGAGGCAGGATCTCCCCGGAGGATGGCCCGGCGATACCAAAAATGTCTTTACCGGAACCGGCCTTTCCGAACAGGAAAAGGAAGCCCTTGAGTTCACCAGCCTCATCCTCAACTGGAGAAAAGGAAAGGAAGTTGTCCACAGCGGGAAACTTAAGCACTATATCCCGCAGGATGGGGTTTACGTATATTTCAGATACAACTGCTGCGAAAGCGTCATGGTTATCCTCAACAACAATGAGACGGAGACCAAGACCCTCAGGGGTGAAAAATACAGGGAGTCACTGGAGGGATTCACCTCCGGTTATGAGGTGATTACCGGCAAAAAAATTGACAACCTCGGCTCGTTCGAGGTTCCGCCAAAATCAGCAATGATAATTGAACTAAAATAATTCGTTATGATGAAAGAGCACATTTTCAGGATTGTACTTTTTATTGCTGCGGCAGCAGTCGTGGCAGTGGCATGCAAGCCAAAGGCAACGGCCGTGATAGAGCCGCTGAAGACATCGGTGGTGCATGCCGACTGGACCCGCAATATGGTCCTTTACGAGATCAATGTAAGGCAGTTCTCCGAAGAGGGAACCTTTGCAGGTGTTGAAAAGGCGCTGCCCGTGCTGAAGGAGCTTGGGGTGAACGTTCTCTGGTTCATGCCCATCTACCCTATCGGTGAACTGAACCGCAAAGGCGAGCTGGGAAGCTACTACTCCATCAGTGACTATATGGGCGTCAACCCGGAGTTCGGCACCATAGACGACTTCAAGACGCTGGTTGATACAGCTCATAGCATGGGATTCCACGTCATCCTCGACTGGGTGGGTAACCACTCGGCATGGGATAACCCGCTGGCAACGCAATACCCCGAGTGGTATGAGAAGGACTCCGTTGGTAATTTTATATCGCCCTTTGACTGGACCGATGTAATTCAGTTTGACTATACGGCTGAGCCTCTTTGGGACTACATGGTGGGCGCCATGAAATACTGGGTGGCCGAAGTGGGTGTTGACGGCTACAGGTGTGATTTCCCGGGTCTGGTTCCGGAGGAGTTCTGGTTCAGGGCCACCACTGAGCTGAATGCCGTTAAACCCGTACTTATGCTTGCCGAGGATGAGGATCACTCCTACCTCCTTGAGCGCGCCTTTAACATGAACTACGCCTGGGCACATCATCACCTGATGAATGCCGTGGCTTCCGGAAACCGCAGGCCCGCCGCCCTCGACAGTATCCTGCAGTATGAGATGAAGCGCTATGATCCGGAGTCATACAGGCTCAGGTTCATGACCAACCACGATGAGAACTCGTGGAACGGTACTATCACCGAGAAGATGGGTGATGCACAGAAGGCATTTGCAGCATACCTCTTTACCGTTCCCGGCGTGCCCCTGCTCTATAACGGTCAGGAGGCTGACCTCGACAAGAGGCTCGAGTTCTTCAAGCGTGACCCCATAGAGTGGAAGGAGACAGAGCTGCGCACCTTCTATACGAAACTGGTGCACCTGCGCACCTCTCACCCTGCCCTGAGGCACGGAACAGAGGGCGGGTCTTACGAGACGCTGAAGACGGACCAGAAAAATGTATACGCCTACAAGCGTGTCAAGGGCGAAAACGAAGTGCTGGTAATCCTCAATCTGGGCAAGAGTCCTGTTACTGTTGCGCTTAAGGACGGCGCCACGTCAGGAACCTACAGCGACCTGTTTACTGATGCACAGGCAGAGATAGCCCAGGGCAAAAAGATGGAAATGGTGGCCTGGGGATATATGGTATTGGTTAAATAACCATTGCGGATCTGTTTCATCAAAAACCCCGGGGGATCAACACCCGGGGTTTTTTTTAAATGCATTCTACCATACTTTAACGTCTACGACGTAAAAAAAAATTACTGCTGCTCTACCATACTTGATGGCCTCCGGCCAACTATACCGCGTAGCGGTTATAGTATTGTAGACTGACACATAAGGCCAAATTACCGCGTAGCGGTTATACTATTGTAGAATGTAAAGTATAAAATACAATTTCCTCGTAGAGGATCAATTAATGTTATCTCTGCAGCCTTACCACCTTCCTCACTGATGACAATTTCCCCGAGGTAACCTTCAGGTAATATACTCCCGGGGCCAGTCCGTTACCTTCAAGAGTCATCTCACTGATGCCTGCCGGGACTGCAATAATCCGTACACGGGCGCCGTCAGACGAGAAGAGCTCAACCGTATGAGGCTGGTACTCGTTATCGCCTGTAAACCTGATCAGCGTCTCCTCTGAAAAAGGATTCGGATAGACTGCAAACATTGGCCCCCCGTTGTCCGGATCCCCGGCCGGGCTCTCTATACCTGACAGGAACGATGGCCGGGTTACCTGCTTCGAAGTGTATAGCCTGTACTCTCCCTGCAAGAGCGATATGGGTGTGTTCTGATTTGAGGCGCTGACATCCATGGCAGTGCCTCTGAAAAACTCGTACCATGTGCCGGTACGGGTGAAATTCGGAGCAATCTCGCGTGGGAAGAGGTCGAAATTCCCTATAACGACCACATCCATATCGGCATGCTGAATATTGAGCCTTTTCGTTTCGCCTGATTCATAAAGGCTGAAGTTGTCAGACCTGAATGCCGGCTGGCTCTTTTTCAGTGCAGCCAGGGCTGCAAAATTGTCATACAGGTTACGCCTTGCGGCAACATTGTAATAGTCCCACTTTATTGGCTTCGGACCCACCCGGTCATTATTGTAATTTATGGAATAGTCATAACCCACCTCCTGGAACTGCCACAGCATTTTCGGACCGGGAATAAGCATGAAGAATGCAGCCGTCAGCTTGATTCGCTTCAGGGCAATATTCAGCTCCCGTATGTTATATCCTCCTACCGCCTCTCCGTTGTTCAGGTTAAGGAACATGATCCGCTCCTCATCATGGCTCTCCATGTATTCGACAATACCCGGTACACTCCATCCGCGGTTTTTCCATGAGGCATCGGCAATCGACATATCCCAGGTGCTCTGGCTCGTCGAGGCGGCCTGGTAGCGGTTCCTTGTGTAACTCCACAACAGGAATCCGTTGGCTGCCAGCGCCTTCTCCTCATTGTTGTCAGCGAAATGTTCAAGTATGAGAATTGCGTCAGGCTTGTAAGCCCATATTTTGTTTCCCATCCTGTTCAGGATTTCAATTCGCGATGCATCGTAAGCCCAACCGTCACCGCCTGTATTGGTAAAGCCCTTGGTAAAATCAAATCTGAAACCGTCGGCCCGGAACTCGTTAATCCAATAGTGGCATACGCTGTCGACGAATGCCTTTGTCTGATTACTGGTATGATTGAAGTCATTACCCCAGCTGTATGCGGTGTTCGGTGATGTGACGTTGAACCATGGGTTGTTTGAGGCAGGCTGACTGGTGGTGCTGTTCCAGTACATCCTTACAAGCGGGTTGCTTCCGTATGCATGGTTGAGAACCACATCCAGTATTACCGCTATGCCCCGACTGTGGCATGAGTCTATCAGCTCCTTCAGATCGTTTGCCGGGCCGTAATACTTGTCGACGGCAAAATACATTGACGGGTTGTAACCCCAGCTGCTGTTACCCTCGAACTCATTTACCGGCATCAGCTCAATGGCGTTCACTCCAAGACGCTTCAGGTAGTCGAGCGTGTCGCGGATGGTTTTGAAGCGGTGAGTTTCAACAAAATCGCGCACCAGCATCTCATAAATTACAAGATCATCCTTGACGGGAGGTGTAAAATTGTTGTTTTTCCATACATACTGCTGTGGCCGTGTCTGAAAGACCGAGACAAGTCCGTCTGCCAATCCCTCCGGATATGCTTTCAGGTCCGGATAGGTCGATGCATCAATGTATTTGTCGTTCCACGGATCAAGGATTTTTGTCGCATAGGGATCAGGTATCCTGATCGTCTCATCTATCATGTACTGAAAACCGTACTCTTCTGCGGGATCAAGTCCCGACACTTCCAGCCAGTACCAGTTCCCGTCAGGACTTTTTTTCATATATCCTTCCGGGCTGTAGACCCAGTCATTGAAGTCGGCCAGCATAAAGACATTATCCTTATATGGCGCGTATAAGAGGAATGCAGCGGTGTTGTCGCCGGTGACATTCACTCCCGGTTTAAGACCTGCAGGAACAGCTTCAATGACAGCAGCAGTACGGATAAAGTAGAAGGCCGAGTCTGCCTTCATGACATTGTTATGCCATGCTCTTACCAAAAGTTTGAAGAGTCCGGAACCGGATGCGGTGACGGTGTGAGACAGGGTGGTTTCAGTAACCTTTTTCAGCCTGACGCCGTTTTGAAGTAGTATTATGGAGTCAGAAACTGAGGCAGAGGCCAAGACCGGGATCTGCTCGCCCGGATCGGCAAGTGAAGTGTACTTGTCAGGTTGGGAAAGCAAAAGCTCGAAGGCAGCTGCCTCACTTACGTTATAAAAAATATCTGCCCCTCCGACATCGCGACCTGTACGCGAGGCATTGCCATTACGAAAGACAAAGGCCATCCGGAGGATCTGCTCACCGGCCGGCACACCGTAAAACTCCCGGATCGACGGTGTGATGGTCAGGGTGTACACATTTGCCGACACCTTTGTGAGTTTTACCTTGGCAGGAGGAGGAACCGTTGTGCTCCATGGTCCTGAAACGACATACTTCCAGTCTGCAGGACCGGTGCTAAGATTTGTTATCACACCCGTATGGGCATAGACATCATCACCTGCATAATCCTTCAGCCCCATGTCGCCTTTGTCTGCATTGAAGGTGATTACAACCGGCCCTGATGAAACAGGAAATACGGGGTCGGTAACGATGACCTGTGCAACTGAAGTCAAACCCCAGGCTGCAAGGGCAAGTATAAGGATTGCTGTCTTTGATCTCATCATTTCGCGTTAGCGTATTGATTATCCGTTAAATATAATCAAAAACCTCTTCCTGTCAAAGAAGAGGTTTTTGATTTTAATGAACGCTACGGCCATAGCCGCAACCAGGGTACTATTCCGCTTAGTTCTTGGTCAGTGTTGCCACTTTGCTCCAGGGATTAAGGGTAATGGTATAATTACCTGCCTCGGCAACGGCAATGTTGTCACCGCCTGCTGTCAGTGCAGTAAGGCTTCCTCCCAGGTTGTAATCCCAGCCGTCGTTGGCCCTGAACTTGAACGCCGCGGCTGTCAGGTTCAGTGTAACAGTAAAGCGACCGTTGACTGCATCCCAGGTCATGTTCGTGTCATCTGACCATCCACCGGGAGTTGCATCACCTATGACACCCCACCTGTCAGCCCGATAGGTATATGCCAGAGGTGAGCTCAGGTCAAGGGTGATGGCATAGTCATCCTCCACGGTTGTCTCAATATTGTCGCCACCGGCAGCAAGATTAAGGCTTCCGGCAGGTGCACCGTAGTTGTAATCCCAGTTGTCATTGGCCCTGAATTTCCACGGACCGGCCGGCAGGTGAATGCCGCCTTTCCATACTCGTACGGCAGGATCATAGGTCAAAGGTAACTGTGAGCCCCATCCGGTCAAACCACCAATGATACCCCAGCTTGTTGCAACTGCAGTGTATGTCATTGGGTTAGCGCCTGCATTAACATTTATCTTGTAATAACCTGCAGGAAGATTGATGTTGTCTCCGGCAGGATCAAGCGTTCCGGCAGTGGCCCCGGCACCATAGTTCGGACCGTCCCAGTTGGGCTTTGAAGCAAACTTCCAGTTGTTGGAAGCATTTGCCATGTAAACGTAGCCTTCAACATTGTTGGGGTTGGCTGCATTGCTCTTGACCATCGGTGACTTGTCAGGTGACCAGTCGGCCAGGCCTGAACCCGGGTAACTGGCTGCCACATAATCACCGGGCACATACCATTGACGAACACTTACAAGCGTTGTGAATGATATTTCCGGACCGTAGGCTGTTCCTGCACTGTTGGTTGCATAGGCGCGCACATAGTAGGTCGTCAGACCGCTCAGTCCGGTGAGAGAACTTGCAAATACGCCGATAGCATCACCGTCAGTGGTCTTGCTTCCTGCAATGGTAGGATTGGCTGTCGTTCCATAGACTACACCGCGTGCCGTGACAGCCGACCCTCCGTCAGCAGTAACTTCACCTCCGGTTGTGGCTGTTGTACCTCCCACCGCGGTAGCGGCTGCGGTTGTAACCGTGGCCAGAACAGGCAGTGTGGTGAAAGTGAGTTGCTCACCATATACAGTTCCGGCCGCACCGGTTGCATAGGCACGTGCATAATAGGTCTTTGCAAATGCCAGTCCTGTGAGCGGAACATTGTAGTTAGCCGTTGTGGAAGCCCCTATGAAAACAGCCTTTGATTTGGCTATCGTAGGATTGGGTTCCAGATCGTAGCAGACTCCCCTTTCGGTGAAGCCATCTCCCTCAGCCACAACAAATCCAACAACTGTGGCTGCGTTAGAGGTTATGTCAAACACCTTGGTCGTCCCGAGTTTGGGATCGAGTCTGATCTCGGATGTCTCCTTTGTGCAGCCTGCGAAGATTATCGCCGCTGCAACCGGGAGCATCATTATTCTGAATATTGATCTCATTTTCATCATATTAATATTCGATTCATAAGGTATGACGGAACACCCATGTTACAGATATTGTAACAAGTTGGTACTGTTCTCGGTAACATGGGTGTTTCATAAATCTTTCTGTTTTATGTCCCGCGATTAGTTGTTCTTGACTACGGTAGCTGAACCGGCTTCGGTCGGACCGTTTGGCTGGGTGATGGTCAGGGTAATCGTGTAATTACCTGCAGTAACGGCAATATTGTTACCGTCATGGAACAGGTCATTCAGGTTGCCCGTATTGTTCTTGTTGTAACCAATGTTCCATGCCCAAGCGTTATTCAGCCTGAATTTGAACTCACCGTCAACAAGGTTGAGAGTAATAGACCATGTGCCCGTTGCGGGGTTATAATCCATCGGCTGGTCAGGAGAATCCCATCCGTTAGGCGTAGCCGAACCTACAAGGCCAATCCTGTATTCCGAGATTTCATAGGTCAGGGCATTGACGTCCACATTCAGCCTTTCCCATCCGGTTCTTGAAGGAACTATTGCCGGACCACTGACTGAAAGTGCACCTGCTGCGCCACCATAATTCGTTCCGCCGTCAGGGTTATTGAGAGTGAACGAATTTGCTGTGTTAAGCTTAACGAGGCCGGTGAATTTACCGTCACCAAGTGCCGATTCAATCTTTTGTGCCATTCCCGAACCAACAAGATCAAGCCGCGGCAGACCGTAAAGTGATGCGCTGACAGTCTTTAATGCCGAAGCATAGGAGAACGTGTTGCTCCCGGTACCGGGAGATCCGGTGCCTGCATCCACAACCAGTGTTGCCCTCAGACGGAAATCAAGCGATGTTGTAGCATCAGTGGGGAACTTCCTGATAAGAGCACCGTTAAGGTCGCTAACAGTCAGTTTCATCGATTTGCACTGGTTACCTGTCCAGACAGTTACCGGGTCTGCAAAAGCAGTCCCTGCGGCTGCGGCATCAATGAAATAGGTTGCTGATGCCTGGAATCCCGGGTCAACAGGAGTACCGACGAACTCGAGCACAGTGTTACCGTTTGCCCTCAGAAGGGTCAGATCCGGAATAGTTGTGAGTGTCGGAGCTACCGGATTGGACACCATGGTGACCATCTCACCGTCTTTCTCACAACCTGCAAGCAAGACTGCCAGTCCGATAAATGTCAGATATATCAATAAATTCTTCTTCATTTCTCTTCTGTTTTAAGATTAATAACCGGGGTTATTCTGCCCGTTATAATTCGGGTTTGCAGACAGTTCATCACCCGGGATCGGGAATAGATCGAGGTGGTCTGAAGTGCTGGCTCCTGCAGGGCTCCGCCCTTCCACTGCCAGAGGTATTCGCCGCCGGTGAATTTGCCGAAACGAACGAGGTCAGTACGTCTCTGTGCTTCATAATAGAACTCACGGCCTCTTTCATCGATAAGAAAATCGAGAGTAAGCTGAGCCGCTGTTATATTACCGTTTGTATTACCATAGGCACGCTCCCTGATCTTGTTGATGTCTGCCACGGCAGCGTCAATATTTGCTGCTCCGCCCAGTCTGAAGAGTGCTTCTGCCCTCATCATATAGGCGTCAGCCAGACGGAAGACGGGAAAGTCAGTGCAGGCAAATGCGGTGTTGTAGTTTGCCGGCCGGGAACCGTCGGCATTACGTGCAGTGAACTTGTAAACACCAATGCCATAGTCGCCGCTGGATGACGGTGAGGGGATATTCCTTGACTTCTTGATCTTCAGGAAGACACGCTTATCAGGACTCTGTGAGAGTGTCGGATCACCGGCCGGGATTGGCACGTTACCGTATACGGCCAGGGTGTCAACCATCTTGGCCAGGAAGTTAATCCTGGCACGGTTGCCGTTCCAGTTAGTGTTCGATGTAAGTCCGTGGAAATCCTCGGCTCTGAGATAAACTGCATCACTTGATGATTTAATGATGAAGGTTGTGCCAACATACCCCTGGGTGTAGATCCCGTCCTGTTCCCAGGCAAAGATCATCTCAGGGTTGTGGTGCCCGTCATTGTCAGCGCTGAAGTTCTTCCGGTAGTTGGTTGCCAGCGAGTAGCCTGCGTCCATCACCTTGCCTGTATAGGTGACCACGTCAGCCCATCTGGCAGTGCCGGTGTAAACCTCGGCATTGAGATAGAGCCTTGCAAGAAGCATCCATGCTGCAGCCTGGTCAGCCTGCGGATAGGAAAACCTCGGGGCTCCCAGCTTGGTTTCAATATCCTTGAGTTCAGACTCGACGTAATTGAAAATCTCAGTCCTGGTACCAATCTTCGGGAAGAACTTGCCTACACCGTCAGCTTCGGTCGTCAGCGGAAACTGTCCGAAGAGGTCAATTGCCCATGAGTAGGCCAGTGCCCTGAGGAACCGTGCCTCGGCAACATACCTGACAACGTCGGGTGATGTATTGCCCTCAGCGTTCTTGATAAAGTCGTTGGCATAGGTGATACTGAGCGCCAGACGCTGGTAGAGAGCCGTAAGGAACGGGTTGCTCGGGCTCCATGTCTGTGTATTCAGGTCGGCGATACCGACGTCACCCCATGCGCATATGGCCTCATCCGTTGTAATCTCCTGAAGATTCCAGAGCGCCCTCATTGTGGTGAAGAAGTTGCCGTCAGAAGCCGAGATGTCATCGCCTCCGTTGGCACCCTGACCAGCGATAATAAAACTGGCGTAGATTTTACCAAGGGCCTGTTGCATGTATATAGGATCATCACCGAGGTTGCCGGCAAGGATTTTTGTCGGGTCCTGCGGGGTGACATCCAGATCTTTCACGCACGATGAGATCACCAGCGCTGAAAGTATAATTCCGAATATTGCAATTTTCTTATTCATATCTGCTTATCGATTTTATCATTAGTAGGTAAGCCCTATTCCAAGCATGAAGGTACGGGGTCTGGGGTAGAAGTTGTTATCTATGCCGCCATTGACCTCCGGATCAAGTCCGCTGTATTTCGTAACTATCAGTGCATTCTGAACGGTGAAGCTTACGCGTGCACCAACAGCGCCGAAGAGATCGTCAAACCTGTAACCTGCACTTATGTTGTCAAGCTTAAGGAAAGAAGCATTCTCAACAAAGTAGTCACTTGTGAACTGACGCTTTACAAAATTATGTTCGCCGAGTGCCCTGGAAAAATTCTTCCAGTAGCCTATCTGCTGCATCTGGTCATAAGAGGCTCCGGCTGCCACCTGGTTATAAACATAGTTGCCTATGCTTGCCCGTGCTGATGCCGAAAGATCAAAGTTCTTATACTCGAACCTTGCAGAGAGACCGAGCAGGTAGTCAGGAACCGGGTTGTGATAGATGTATTTGTCTGCATTGTCGCCGTTAACCACGCCGCCTTCACCAGACTCGTCAACATAGAGGCCCTCTATGGGCTGGCCGCTGATATTATATACCTGCCTGTTGACAAAGAATGAGTAGGCCGGATAACCAACCCTCGTCACCTGCTTCTGACCGGTGAAAGCATCACCATAAAGAATGCCAATATAACCGGGATCATCGGTAAGCAGAAGCTTGATGATCTCATTTTTATTATAGGTGGCGTTGAACCCTACTGTAAGGGTCATGTCATTCTTTGAAACCGGTATGACATTCAGTGATAATTCAATACCGTTATTCTTGAGACTTCCCACGTTTGTAAGCAGTCTATTTGAGAAGTTGCTTCCGCTTGATACTGTGACTGAGTTCAGCAGGTCCTCGGTGACCCTGTTGTACAGGTCGAGAGAACCGGTGATCCTGTCCTTGAGGAACCCGAAATCAAGACCAACGTTCATCGTGGTGGTCTCCTCCCATTTGATGTCCGGGTCATAAGCATCCGGACGAAGGGTCGGGAGAAACACACCCCCGATCGGATAGTATGAGCCTTCGGAAGCTTCGCGGTAAAGGGCCTGTGCAGGGTAATCGTTCCCGACATCCTGCTGTCCGGTGATACCCCATCCGAGCCTGAGCTTGAGATCAGTCAGATTCGAGGAATTGCTGAGGAATGATTCATCCTTTATCTTCCATGCGAAAGCAACTGACGGGAATGTCCCCCAGCGGTTCTCCTTCGCAAACCTTGACGAGCCATCCTCGCGGAGAGTGACGGTGACAAGATACCTGTTCATAAGGCTGTAATTGATACGGCCGAAGAACGAAACAAGGTAGTTCTCGGTGATGAACGAGGAACTGTCAGACTTCTGGTAGAGCGGATGCTCTGCATCAACCCTGCCCCGGGTGTAGCTCTTGCCTTCCCTCTCAAAGTGCTGCCATGAGTAACCAGCAGTCACGTCAATGACGCTGTTGATACTGCTCAGATCCTTGTTATAGTTAAGGTAGAAGTCGAGCAGGTTATTGTAGTTGGTGCCGCTGTAGTTTGAGAGCCTTCCGTAAAGCGGGGCTGTGAGAACCGATGGAGATGTCTTGGGACGGTTGTTGTGTCCGACACTCTCGGAGTAATCAGTTGCGAGGTTGAGGTTTGCCCTCAGCTCAGGAAGGAAAGGAATGGCATAATCAAGCTGTACGTTCCCGATTAACCTGTTTACCACTGATCTGTTGTCAGCATCAAGAGCCTGCTCCACCGGGTTGGGCGTTCCAAGGTTCGCACCGTAGTTTGCCCACTGGAAGTAACCGGCTGAGGCAGTGTTGCCGTCTTTGACCATCTGTGTGGGATCCATGTTCACTGCTGAACCGATAGCTCCGGAACTGCCGTAATTATGGTGAGTGTTCATCCCCTTGAGGTTCACGTTGACCTTGAGGGCATCGTTGAAGAAGGTCGGGTTGAGGTTCAGTGAACCCGTGATACGCTGCATGTCAGTGTTCTTCAGAATACCGTTCTGGTCAGTGTACCCGATAGAGAGGCGGTATGGAAGAGTACTGACTGATCCTGAAAGGCTCAGGTTATGGTCACTTGACAGTGCAGTGCGGAAGATCTCCTTCTGCCAGTTTGTGTTCTGCGTGCCCAGAAGAGCCAGGTTATCAATACCGAAAAAGTCCTTCCTCGTCAGAGCAAGATCTCTTATCTCGTCACCCGAGAATACATCTACAAAGGCAATTGCATTGGCAACAGAGAGATTGCCGTCATAGGAGACGGTCAGCGGGCTGCCTGCTTTTCCTTTCTTGGTAGTGATCAGGATAACACCGTTCGATGCCCTTGAACCGTAAATGGCTGTTGCGGAGGCATCCTTGAGAACGGTGAAGGTCTCGATGTCATTGGGATTGACAAATGACAGTATGTTTGAGCTCCCTGATACGTTGTTGTTGTCGATGGGAACACCGTCGATGATGATAAGGGGATCATTTGATGCGTTCAGTGATGAACCCCCGCGGACACGTATGGTTGAACCGCTGCCGGGTGCACCGCCCGAAGTCGTTATTACAACACCGGCACTCTTGCCTACAAGCAGATCCTGTGCCGAGGTTATGGCTCCCTTGTTGAAGTCCTTGGAGCTTACTGCTGCCACAGACCCTGTTGCATCAGCTCTTCTTGACAGTACCGTACCCGATGACAACCACCTCGTCGAGGGCCTGTACGTCGGTACGAAGTGCCACATTGATCACCGTCTCGCTACCAACGGTCACCTCCTGCGGCAGATAGCCGATGAAAGTGAAAACGAGAACATCCCCAGGCTGTGCCATAAGGGAGAATTCTCCGTTTGTGCCGGTAATAGCTCCTGTCAGCGTGCCTTTTACTACGACATTCACTCCGGGGAGCGTCTGTCTGTCGGCCGCATCGGAAACTGTACCTGACACTCTTACCTGTTGCCCGAAGACAACAAGACTCATCATTATGCCGAAGGTCAGCATGAAGAGCCGTTTTCCAGTTAGTTTCTCCATAAATAGATTAGTTTAATTGCAGTTTACAGAATGGTTATTATTGTAAAATTTATTCTTCCAGATTCGGGTTGATAAAATTCGCTCTTTTTTCAGAGGTAACCAACTCTTTTTCAGCTTTTTTCCGCAATCGTTACCGCAAACGTTTGAATTGAGCTTTTGGTGATCGTCAGACCGTCTGAAAAGTGAATTTATTATTATCTTTACCGGGTATGAGCCTACCCCCGATGGGCAGAGAAAATATTACAATAAAGGATATCGCGCGCGAACTTGGCATTTCCCCCTCGACGGTCTCGAGAGCGCTCAAGGATCACCCTGACATCAGCCAGGCCACCCGTGATGCCGTCAATGAGCTGGCCGGGAGATGGAACTACAGGCCTAATCCCATAGCCCTCAGTCTTAAAAGCGGATCGTCAAAGACCATCGGAGTGATCATCCCTGACGTCGTGCACTACTTCTTCTCAACCGTCATAAGCGGCATTGAGGATGTGGTTTACCAGCGCGACTACAACATGATTCTCTGCCAGAGCAACGAGTTGTGGGAACACGAGGTCAAGAACATCCGGACACTCCTCTCGAGCCGTGTTGACGGCATACTGGCATCACTTGCCAAGACCACTTCCGACTTCAGCCATTACCAGAGCATACTCGACAAGAACATTCCCCTTGTCTTCTTCGACCGTGCCACCGAGGAGCTTAAGGCAGACAGCGTTGTCATTGACGATGAGACAGGCGCCTACAAGGCTGTGAACCACCTTCTCAGGATGGGCAAGAAACGCATCGTTCACCTCTCCGGTCCGCCTCAGCTGGCCATTGCGCGCAACAGGCTCAACGGCTATCTGAAGGCCATGAAAGAGTACCGCCTGACACCCTCGGATGATGACATAGTCAAATGCGATGATATCGAGAGTGCCGAAAAAATGGTTCCCCGGCTGCTTATGCGTCAGCCCCGTCCCGACGCAATCTTCGCCGTCAATGACCTGACTGCCGCACAGGCCCTTATGATCATCAAGAGACACGGGCTGAAGATACCCGATGACATTGCAGTCGTTGGCTTTACAAACAGCCAGATAGCAACCCTCACAGACCCGGGACTGACCTCGGTGGACCAGAAGGGCTATGAGATGGGACAGATGGCGGCGAAGCTTCTGCTTGACCGTATAGAAAACCCCAGAACACCGCTTCAAAACAAGATTATCATCTCCGAACTGGTCATACGGGGATCGTCATCTTCAAAATAACTTTGTACAAACTAAAGGAATTCCGATAGCCGGCCCTTCACCCCGGCCCGTATACCCTTTGGCGTCTCAGTCAGGGCACAGCACTCCGTCAGCGGATCATGCTGGAATATGAGGATATGCTCATTGTGCAGCCCCTCTTCAAGGATCTCCTGCTTCTCAGCAATGGTCACCAGGGGAAGCAGATCATAAGCCATGTTCCACAACAGAGGTATATGGGCTGTGGTTGGCATAAGGTCGCCTGCGTAAATGAAGTTACGGTTATTGTACCGTATCACCGGGATGATCAATCCCGGCGTATGGCCGTAACAGAGCCTCAGTGCCACCCCCGGACAGAGCTCGCCGCCCTCTTCAATGAGGTTCAGCCTGCCGCTCTCGCCAAAGGGTTTAATATTCTCCTGAAGAAAAGCATCTTCCTCGCGGAGGTTCGAATCATTGGCCCACTCCCACTGCGCTCTGCTGATATGATATGTTGCATTGGGAAACACGGCAGTGATTCCCCCGTCGGGAGCATTTGCAAAGCAGCCTCCGCAATGATCGGCATGAAGGTGGGTGATGATGACATCAGTGATATCCTCCGGTCTGTAACCACATTCCGCAAGTCCGCCGGCAAGACCTGAGCCTTCGTGCAGATAGGCATGCCGGAAGAATTTTTCATCCTGCTTGTCGCCCCAGCCGGTATCTGCAAGCATGATCCTTCCGTCAGTCTCAATAACCAGTGAACGCAGTGAGAGCACAATGGTGTTTTTTTCATCCGAGGATACCTGCCTGCTCCAGAGGGCTTTCGGGATGACGCCGAACATAGCTCCGCCGTCAACCCTGAAGTTCGTTATGTTGAAAATAGATAATTTCATTTTTTTAAAGCCGGTTACCGGACGCAAGATAACCAATTTTGGTATTTTTGCGGAAAAGCCCGGAAAGAGACAGGTACTATGAATCCCGATTTCAACACAGTATTGTTTGCATTTATGCTGACACTCTTTGCCGGTCTTTCTACCGGTGTGGGGAGCGCCATTGCCTTCTTCGCAAAAAGAACCAATACGAAGTTCCTTACGGTAAGCCTGGGCTTTTCCGCCGGGGTAATGATCTACATCGCCTTCGTCGAGATCTTTATCAAGGGGCGCGAGGTGCTGACAGACGCCATGGGAATGCGCCAGGGATGGTGGGTGGCCGTGCTGGCCTTCTTCGGAGGCATAGCCCTGATAGCCATAATCGACAGGCTCATACCTTCGCATGAAAACCCTCACGAAGCCCGGAAGCTGGAAGGGGGAGTAGAGGAGGAAAAAAGCGGCAAGCTCCTTCGGATGGGCAGTATGACTGCACTTGCGATAGGTATCCATAACTTCCCTGAAGGACTGGCAACATTCACCTCGGCACTCGCTGACCCGCAGATAGGTATCGCCATTGCTGTGGCAGTGGCAATACACAACATACCGGAAGGGATAGCCGTTTCCGTACCTATCTACTACGCAACAGGCAGTAAGCGAAAAGCCTTCAGACTATCCTTCCTCAGCGGCCTCGCCGAACCGGTGGGTGCGCTGGTCGGGTACCTCCTCCTGCTGCCCCTGATGACCGATACACTGATGGGAATCCTTTTTGCATTCGTTGCAGGAATAATGGTCTTCATCTCGCTCGATGAGCTCCTGCCTGCCGCCGAAAAGTATGGTGAACACCATCTTTCCATCTATGGTCTCGTCTCAGGTATGGCTATTATGGCCATTAGTTTGTTGCTCTTCAAATAAAACAAAATCTGTTCTGTTCTGTTAGATATTTGTAAATTTGCATGCACATATCGATTACTTAAAACAGATTATGATGAAAAGAACACTGACAATTGTTTTGTTACTGGTCGCCCTGACAATCGGCGCCCAGGCTCAGAGCTACAAATCAGCCATAGGACTCAGGGGCGGTGATCCTTCCGGCATAACATTCAAGACATTCATTAACAGCACGAATGCCATTGAACTGATTGCCGGTACAGGCTATTGGGGACATAACTTCGCTGTCACCGGTTTCTACCAGTGGCAGAAACCCACAGACTGGACCCCGAACCTCGACTGGTTCATCGGCCCCGGTGTCCATATCGGTTTCTGGAACGACTACTGGAAGGATTATTATAGCACAGGCCTCCTGCTTGGTGTTGACGGCATCATAGGACTGGAATATACTCTTGATGACATCCCGCTTAACTTTTCCCTCGGTTTCGGCCCCAGCTTCCAGCTCACAAGCGGACCCGGCTGGTATTACTGGAACGGAGGCTTCGCGGTTAGATACGTCTTCTAGAGCACATCAGAAAGCCCATACAGAGGCGGATGCAGGGAAGGAATCGTTTTTTTGAAAAATATTTTGCAGTTTAAAAAAATGATGCCATCTTTGCATCCGCTTTTTTAAGTTCTTTAAGGTCCATTCGTCTAGTGGTTAGGACGTCAGGTTTTCATCCTGGTAACAGGGGTTCGATTCCCCTATGGACTACAAATTATACAATAAACTGAAATTATGGCTAATCACAAGTCGGCACTGAAAGCAACGAGACAGGCTGAGGCAAGAAAAGAGGACAACAAGTACTATTCACGTACCATGCGCAACGCTCTCAAGAAGATGCGCAAGACCACCGACAAGGCTGAGGCTGATAAGATGCTGCCTGAACTGAATGCCGTTCTTGACAAGCTGGCAAAAAAGAATGTAATACATAAGAACAAGGCTTCAAACCTTAAGTCTTCCATTAAAAAGCATGCTCAGAGCCTGAAGTAATTTTGGCTTTTAAATAATTCGCAGCCGTCACATTATATTGACGGCTTTTTTTTATATTGCAGTGGGATAATACGTTTTGCTGCATGTCAATGAAAATCACAGACTGGGCTGTCGAGGACAGGCCCCGTGAACGGCTCTGGAACAAGGGCCCGTCAAGTCTCAGCGATGCTGAATTGCTCGCTATTCTCATAGGATCAGGCACCAGAGACCGTTCGGCACTCGACCTGGCACGCGAACTGCTGGCCCTGGCCGGCAACTCACTGAGCGACCTGGGAAAACTCAGCGCCGCTGAGATACGGAAAATAAGAGGCTTTGGAGAGGCAAAAGCTGTCGCAATAGCTGCCGCGCTGGAGCTGGGCCGGCGACGGAAGCTGGCCGAGGCATCCGAAAACCCCCAGATACGCTCCTCAGCCGACGTCTTCAACATCTTCAGCCCCCTGATGGAAGACCTGCCCCATGAGGAGTTCTGGATACTCTTCCTCAACAGGGCAAACCGCGTCACCGGCCGTATGAAGATAAGCCAGGGAGGAGTCTCCGGCACCGTCACCGACGTTCGCATAGTGATGAAAAAAGCAATCGAATCGCTGGCATCAGGATTGGTCATCTGCCATAACCATCCCTCGGGCAACAACAGCCCGAGCGACTCCGACATACGCATCACCCAGAAGATAAAAGAGGCGGGAGCGCTGATGGATATACAGCTGCTTGACCATCTTATTATTGCAGGAAAGGAATACTACAGCTTTGCCGACAACGGGGCACTCTAAAACTGACTGGCGGCCAGCCTGACGTCAGAGCTGTCTTCGCACATCTGAAGCATATCGCTGACAGTCAGACCTGTAACAGGATGAACTGCATCGGGGGCAACTTCGTGCAACGGCTCCAGCACGAACCGCCTGTCAGCTATCTTCGTATGTGGTATCTCAAGGTTGGGAGTGGAGATTACGCGATCTTCCCAGAGGAGTATGTCAAGATCAATTATGCGCGACTCATACCTCCCTCCGCCGCTGCGCCGTCGCCCCATACGCCCCTCTATCGACCTGAAGAGCTGCATCAGCTGCCGGGGCTGCTTCGCAGTTTCTATCACCACCACCATGTTCAGGAACTGATCGTCGGCATCAAAACCCCAGGGCTCACTCTCCCATACCGATGATGAAGCGATGACCTCACCTGCCTCCTCCCTGATCATATCCAGGGCACGCGCCAGGGCGGCAAACCTGTCTCCAAGATTGCTCCCGAGACCGGCAATGACCCTCGAATGGGCTGATAATTTCATCTCAAGCTGTTTAGCCCTGTAAAGATGCCTGATTTTTTTATAATTTGGCCACTGAATAAACACCACAGAAATGAAAACCTTCCTTAAGATGCTTCTCGCTGTGATAGCAGGAACAATTTTAACAAGCATTCTCTTTTTTATCATCATGCTCTCAGTGGTTTCCGGCATGGCGGCGGCAGGCAAAAAAGCGGTAACCATCCCTGAAAAAAGCGTTCTGGTTATCAAAACCGGTGCGATGATCACTGACCGCACGCAGAGCAACCCCCTCGCCATGTTCGATCCCTTAACCAGGTCGTTCACCAATACACCGGGACTGAATGACCTGCTGAAGAATCTCCGGAAGGCAGCCGACGATAAAAATGTCAGCGGCATACTCATCGAAACCGGAACCATGCCCTCAGGATGGGCGACGGCAGACGAGCTGCGCACCGCCCTTGAGGAATTCAGGAAAAGCGGCAAATTCGTATACTCCTACGCTGAATATATAATGATGCAGGATGGTTACTTCATCTCCACGGCTGCCGATGCAATCTGGATCAACCCTACTGCCATGCTCGACTTCAAGGGGCTGGCGGCGGAAGTGACCTTCTACAAGAATGCCCTCGAGAAGCTGGGTGTCGAGGTACAGGTCATCCGCCACGGCAAGTTCAAGGGAGCGGTGGAGCCGTACATGCTCGACAAACTGAGCGATGAGAACCGCCTTCAGATATCCGCATACATGGGATCAATCTGGAAACACGTGGCAGGTGTCATTTCGGAAGCCAGAGGCGTCCCGGTGGAAAGGGTGATGAGCCTGGCTGATTCACTGGCAGGATACGCTCCCGAGATGATGACCGCGGCAGGCCTGATCGACGGCCCGCTCTACCGTGACCAGCTCGAAGACAGCATACGGACGGCAGCAGACATAGAAGAGGGGAAGAAAATCAGCTATGTCTCCATGTCGAAGTACTCCAAGGTGACTGTGAAGCAGAGCACCAAACCGGCCAGATCAAAGATAGCCGTGCTCTTCGCCGAAGGCAGCATTGTCAATGGCGAGGGCGACGACACCAATATCGGCGGAAGCAGGTACGCTGCCGAGATGCGCAAGCTGAGGCTCGACACAACGGTCAAAGCGGTTGTCTTCAGGGTCAATTCACGCGGTGGAAGCGTCATCGCTTCCGATATGATATGGCGTGAGGTTGAGCTCACCTCGAAGGTGAAGCCTGTGGTCGTTTCCATGGGCAACTACGCCGCCAGCGGAGGCTATTATATATCGGCCCCGGCCGGAAAGATAATGGCCTCACCAGTCACCGTGACTGGGTCAATCGGTGTATTCGGACTGATACCCAACGCGGGTGAACTCCTTGACAAGAAGCTCGGGATAAGCTCGGACATTGTTCGTACGAATGCTCATTCCGATTTCCCGTCATTGACAAGGCCGCTGAATGCTTTTGAGAGAGAGACCATGCAGGCCAATATCGAACGCACCTACAGCAATTTTACCGGGCTCGTGGCAGCCGGACGAGGGATGAGGCAGACGGCAGTTGACAGCATCGGCCAGGGACGCGTATGGAGCGGGTCAGACGCAGCAGGCCTGGGTCTCGTTGACACCTTTGGAGGCCTCGAAGATGCCGTAAAGGAAGCGGCCGTACTCGCCGGACTGGAAGAGTACCGCGTCATTGAGAAACCGGAAGCAGTCGACTTCTATACAAAACTGCTGAAGCAGATGACGGAAGAGATGAGGACCAGAGCCATCCGCAATGAGCTGGGCGAGGTCTCACGTTATTATTTCGACCTCAGGGAGATTATATCCTCAGGAGGCATCCTGGCCACAATGCCTTATTATATCGAGATACGTTAAGATGATCATGCCGGGGAAGCTCCTCCTTTGGCTCTCCTCTCAGCTTTACGGGCTGGCGGTGGCTGCAAGGAACGGACTTTATGATGCGGGTATCATCAGAATCCGCACATTCAGTCTCCCTGTGATATGCATAGGCAATATTACGGCCGGCGGTACAGGCAAGACTCCGCATGTAATATACCTGGCCGAGAAGCTGTCAGCCGTGATGGAGGTGGCAGTTCTCAGCCGTGGATACCTGCGCCGCAGCAAGGGTTTCAGACCTGTCACAGGCACAGACAGGGTCGGTGATGCCGGCGATGAACCGCTGCAGATGGCACAGAGCCTTAACAAAGCCAGGGTCTTCGTCGACCGCGACAGGGTAAACGGAATAAATGAGATAAAACGCACCTTCCCCTCTGCGGAGGCGGTCATACTTGACGACGGCTTCCAGCACAGAGCGCTGAAGGCAGGAATGAATATCCTGCTTACAGACTGGAATAGGCTGATGACCCGTGACCGGATGCTGCCGCTCGGAAGGCTGCGCGAGAGCCTCGACGGCATGAGCAGGGCTGATATAATCATCGTTACAAAAGCTCCTCCCGACATCTCCGGTAGCGAGATGGAGTCGATCAGGAATGAACTGCGTGCAGCCGTTACGGATAAGAGCATCTGGTTCACCGCTCTCGCCTATGAAATGCCCGTGCCCCTGTTCTTCGGTACTCCCATGCGAGGGATAACTGCCGGAACAACAGTGCTCCTGGTGACGGGCATTGCCGAACCCGGACCTCTTGCGGATTACCTTTTAGGCATCTCTGCCCGGGTTGTACATCTTATATTTCCAGATCATCATCAGTACACTGAGGCCGACATTGAAAAGATAACAGCGTCCTTTGACGCTATAAACGAACCTGACAAAATCATAATCACCACTACCAAGGATGGCGTCAGGTTAAAAGAAATAACATATATTGCAGATCACGTCAGGAAGTCGTTGCATTACCTGCCTGTGACCGTGCAATTCATTGAAAATGAAGATGAATTCTTAACAAAAATATACTCTTATGCTGGAAAAGATCGTCAAGACAGCTGATTTTCTGAGATCGAAGGGGTTTATTGATCCTCATGCAGGAATAGTTCTGGGGACCGGACTGGGTGGTCTCACAACTGAGATAGAAAACCAGGTTGAAATAGCCTACAGTGATATCCCCGATTTCCCGTTATCAACCGTGCAGGGCCATGCCGGTAAACTGATATTCGGCGATTTCGGCGGGAAAAAGGTGGTTGCCATGAAAGGCCGTTTCCATTACTATGAAGGATACGGCTCTGACCAGGTCACCTTCCCAATCAGGGTCATGAAGGAGCTGGGCATCAGTGCCCTCTTCCTCTCCAACGCTGCAGGAGGTGTCAATCCTTCTTTCAGGATAGGTGACATAATGATAATTAATGATCATATC
The DNA here is from genome assembly GCA_963770745.1 of uncultured Rikenellaceae bacterium. Taxonomy (GTDB): domain Bacteria; phylum Bacteroidota; class Bacteroidia; order Bacteroidales; family VadinHA17; genus SR-FBR-E99. The sequence goes on along the minus strand of CAVYRA010000010.1, from coordinate 51,067 downwards.
TGTCTCGTGGCCAACCCGCTCATAGGTCCTAACGATGACCGCATCGGACCGCGCTTTCCCGACATGAGCGTCCCCTATGATCCGGCGCTTATCGAAAAGGCTGAAAAAATAGCCGGGGAACTTGGCATACCGGTGACCAAAGGGGTGTATCTCTCCACTACCGGTCCGACTTTCGAAACCCCGGCAGAGTACAGGTTCTTCCGCATCATCGGCGCTGACGCCGTGGGCATGTCAACAGTTCCTGAGGTAATCACCGCCAGGCATATGAACGTTCCGGTCTTTGCTGTCAGCATTATCACCGACCTCGGCGTCGAGGGGAAGATCGAGTTCACAACACATGAGTCAGTTCAGCTTGCTGCCGAACACAGCGAAGTGAAGATGACCAGGCTGATGAAGGAACTCATCGCTGCGCTCTGAAGCTTGACTTTTAAAGAGCAACGCTTTGACCCCTCTTTCTTTAACTTAGTAGCGATCCTGATCAGTTTACCTGTAAAGCAGCGCACAAACCTCCTTCCAGCGCCGCGCTGACCCCGCGCTGTTGAATGATTCGGCCATAATCAGGTAAAGCCCTGCCGGCAGTCGCGCTCCGCTGTCAGAAGTGCCGTCCCATATGAACTGAGCCCCTGCACCTGCCGCATGCCTCTCCGCCAGCCGCCTGACAGGGTAACCGCGGTCACTGAAAACAGTCACCGTTATGACATTATCCGCACCTCCGGGAAACACCCCAACCGATACCAGGTCTTCAAATCCGTCACCGTCAGGAGATATCCTTGTCGATGACAGCGTGATACCACCGGTATCCTCCGGCGCGATGACGGTAACCGAATTGAGAGCGCCGGGAGTGCCCCATCCGCATGCCTCGGAGGCCGAGTGCCAGTTGCCGGACACATCGGAGGGCAGTGCCGGGGAGGCCTTCTCCAGCGCCACCCCCTCAGTGCCGGAGAGGAAAATCATATGCATTGAAGATGAATAGTCTACCCTGTCAATGACATTAAGCCCGTGATCATAAAGTAATAACATCCCGGAATCATCATACAGTGCCGGGAGACGGTCCGCCTCAAAAACATCCGCCGGTGAGGCAGAGGGAAAATGATCGAGCACCGACTGCCTGCCGGTGGTGAGCGCAACGTATCCGCCCGGCAGAAGCTGACGCGGTAACGAGGTAAATGATGTTGCAGCCGCACTGTAGCTGTTGGCTGCTGACAGTCGTGAGAGATCAATGACCCTCCCGGAGTTATTGTATAGCTCAATATACTCACTTACTCCCTTTACCGGGTCCGGCAGCAGCTCGTTGAACAACACGTCTCCCGGCATGGGATCAGAGGAGATGCCCGTCATGAGCTCTGATGAACAGGGCCTGTTTCCTGCAAAATCAGTAACCGACGATGCGATGTGAAGCGTGATGATCTCATCAGGCCTGATCTCCTGCCTTAGGGGCACCATAATTTTCCGGTTGGCAGGGTCACCTGGTTGTGCAGCGAGAGTCTCCCTCCCGTCTGCCATCCAGACTGCATCCCCGTCAATCATTACGGTCTCATTAAAAAGCACGGCGACCAATAGAGGCGATTCCGGCCAGACGGCAAGTACCTGGGGGCAGCTTGCATCAATGGTTTTGATATCAGCCGAATTAGCCCTTCCGGGCGTGCCGCCTGAAGGATCCGAGGAGGGGCTCCATGCATGCGGCTCATTGAACGGATTGCTCATGTCTGTCATCTCGGCTGACCATCCGCCATCTGACTTCGGTCCGGCACCGAGAAACAAGGGCGAATAGATGACGGCATGGATGAGCCTGCCGCAGCCTTCGCGAAGCGCTATGACCTCCCCGTCATTATTCAAAGACGGGAATGACTTTATGGCCATGACACGACCATAGGAAAGGAATGTAGCCCTGTTTCCGGTGGAACAGAGAATGACATACTCATCAGGGGCGATGCTCTCCGGAGGCAGATATGCCGTATCCGGACCGGATATCAGCATAATACCCCCGGTAAACAGACTGTCGCCCGTACGGTTCGTGATCTCGAGATACTCCTTCTCAGGCAGACCGAACGAAGGCACTGGATCAGCCATGATCTCGGAGATGACAAGGGCGCCAATGCCAGGGCTCCCTGCACAGCCGTTCTGTACCTGTGCCGTAACATGCAGATACAGAGACAGCAACGACAACACCATAATCTTTTTCATGCAGCGGGACTAAAAAAGGATTAAATTTGTCGCACTTTATCTTTATAAAGTTCGGATAATTTTTTCAAATAACATACAAATGAAAGTTGCAGTTGTTGGAGCCACAGGGATGGTGGGAAGGATGATGCTGAAGGTTCTTGAAGAGAGGAATTTCCCCGTCGACAGGCTCCTCGCAGCAGCCTCGGAACGTTCCGAGGGCAGGGAGGTGACCTTCCGCGGCAAGGCCATAAGTATTATAAGCGTGATGGAGGCCGTGGAGGCTGTCCCTGACGTGGCACTCTTCTCCGCCGGGGCGGCAGTGTCAAAGGAGTGGGCTCCGGTGTTCGCAGAAAACGGCACCATTGTGATTGATAACTCATCGGCATGGCGGATGGAGACGGGGATTCCCCTGGTTGTGCCTGAGATAAATGCATCGGCAATAACTCCGGGCACCAAAATCATTGCCAATCCCAACTGCTCTACCATTCAGATGGTCATGGCCGTTGCACCCCTGCACAGAGAGTACTCCGTCAGGAGACTGGTGATTTCAACATACCAGTCAGTAACAGGTACCGGAATCAAGGCCGTGACACAGCTCGACAATGAGCGGCGCGGGCTGAGCGGTGAGATGGCTTATCCATATCCGATTGACCTGAACTGCCTGCCGCACTGCGACATATTCCTTGATAACGGTTATACGAAGGAGGAGATGAAGCTGGTCAACGAGACCCGTAAGATCCTTGGTGATGAGTCGATACGTGTCACCGCCACGGCCGTGAGAGTTCCCGTCAAAGGCGGACACTCCGAGTCAGTGAACATCGAGTTTGACCGGGAATTTGATCTCGACAGGGTAAGAGCTATCCTCTCTGATACACCGGGCGTCATCCTCTATGACAACCCCGACGAAAAAGTATACCCCATGCCCATAATCGCCAATGGCCGTGATGAGGTCTTCGTGGGCCGCCTCAGGCGCGATTTCTCGCAGGAAAAGACACTCAACATGTGGGTCGTTGCCGACAATATACGCAAGGGAGCCGCCACCAATGCTGTTCAGATTGCCGAATACATGATGTCGGCCGGACTGCTTAAATAGCAGCTTTAACTCGTTTCGTATAGGAAATCGTTGTAAGGGTAACGCTTTACATGTATCTGCCTTACCTCTTCGTAAAGCATCTGCTTCAGCTCCTCAATGTTATCACGTTTTTTGGCTGAGATGAAGACCGTTCGCTGATCATTGCCGCCTGCCATCCAGGTCCGGCGAAGGTCGTCAAGCGAGATGTTCTCCCTCGTCACCGGAGTCAGATCATCCTTCTCTTTCTCGGTAAAGGAAAACAGGTCGGTCTTGTTGAATACCAGTATCGTGGGCTTATCCAGTGAGCCAAGTTCGCCCAGCGTGGCATTGACGACAGCCATCTGCTCCTCGAACCCGGGGTGCGATATATCTATCACGTGCAGAAGCAGGTCAGCCTCTCTCACCTCATCAAGGGTCGACTTGAACGACTCCACAAGGTCATGGGGCAGCTTGCGTATGAATCCGACCGTATCTGAAAGCAGGAAGGGGAGGTTGCCGATCACCACCTTGCGCACCGTGGTGTCAAGTGTGGCGAAGAGCTTGTTCTCGGCAAAGAGGTCCGATTTGCTGACCTGGTTCATCAGGGTCGATTTGCCGACGTTGGTATAACCTACCAGTGCCACCCTTACCATCTTTCCGCGCCCTTTGCGCTGAGTGTTCATCTGCACGTCAATCTTTTTCAGCTGTTCCTTCAGCTTCGAGATCTTGTCACGTATGATGCGGCGGTCAGTCTCTATCTCCGTCTCACCCGGGCCGCGCAGGCCGATGCCTCCGCGCTGACGCTCGAGGTGAGTCCACATGCCGGTCAGCCTCGGCAGCAGGTACTGGTACTGTGCCAGCTCCACCTGCGTGCGGGCGTGCGACGTGCGGGCACGGCTGGCAAAGATGTCCAGGATGAGGTTGGTACGGTCAATGACCCTGCAGTTCAGGGCCTGCTCAATATTGCGCATCTGACTGGGGGTCAGCTCATCATCAAAGATTGCGAGAGTGATGTCATTGGCAGCGATGAACGCTGCTATCTCTTCTATCTTGCCCTTGTTGACGAAGGTGCGTGGATTGGTATGCTCCACACGCTGGAGGAATGACCTCACAGGCTCCGCGCCTGCCGTCTCGGCAAGAAATGCCAGCTCGTCGAGGTAATCACGGGCACTGCCCTCACTTATCTCCGGGGTGATCACCCCGATTAATATCGCTTTTTCTATATCCTTAAAAGTTAGACAGCAAAAATAAAAAAAATCTCCCCCGAATTGGGAGAGATTTCCGTTTACAGTACCGGGAAAGGATCAAATATTCTCCTTTATCAGTTGATATACCTCCTGTTCGTTTCCATAAAACCCCTGATAGCCTGCTTCAGGTTCTCAGTGCACATGATTACCATGTCAAGGTCGGTGGGGAATGCAATTATCTGCGACTGCAGCAGTTTTTTCTGTTCTGCCGAAAGGGCATTTAAATCACCTATTGCCCTTGCCGATACATGCTTGAAGTTCGAGGTAGCACCAATGGGCTCCTTCTTGATAGCCTTCTCGGGATAGAGTGCAAGTATCTCGACATCACCCTCTATGACGCACTCCTTAACCTGGAACGTCTGTATCAGGGCACACTGCAGATCCTTGTATTTCTTGACTTTCACATCGTTACCGAGGGAGTCCTTCAGCACGTTACCCCTTGCATCCTTAACATAGTCAAACCCGTCCTCGACGGTTGTCTTCACCAGGCTGTCACGCTGGAATTGCTTATCGGGACTGACGCCGACAATCCTCAGGTTGATATTCACCAGGTAGTCGATCTGGGTGTCTTTGTCCGGCAGGGAGATATAGTATTCCACCCATTCACTGTTCAGTCGCGGCAGGTCAAGGGCCACCATTTCCTTCTCAAATGATTCAGGGAACTTTGTTGCGGAGTAGTTCTTGAGAGTGACATAAGCCCGGCTGATGCCCAGGTATCTCGATTCCTGCATCATCTGGTCAATGCCCTCATAGTCGCCCACGTACTCCCTGGCTCTTGCAAATTCCGCATAGGCCTGGCGGTATGAATCCTTGGTGCCGTTATTCATCAGCTCTTTTCCATGCGTGAAGTAGAAGTCGGCGGCCTTCTTTTTGGCTATCACCATCTCCTGCATGTAATCGACATAGGGCCACTGTATTGTTCTGCCCTCGTACTCGATTGGGGTTACTGTGCGCACGGCAGCCTGGCGGTCGCTCATCTTCTTGTAGATGAGGTAGATCTCGTCCCAGGCGTTTGCTCTTCCCTCAATCTTAAGGTAACGGATGCGTTCGTTATCCTGTTCAAGGGCGATGTTCATGGCTCGTTCCAGGCTCTCGATGTCCTTTGAGCTCTTTGGGTTTTTCCTGAGTTCGGCCACGGCCTTGTTTATGGCGGCGTCATAGTTTCCGACCGCAAGCTGTTTCTTTGATGATCCGCAGCCCGTCAATAGCAGTGCTGCAACAATAAAAATTCCGAAAGTCCTTTTCATCAGAATATATGTTTTTAAGGTCTGATGGAACCCGTAAGTCTGCGTTTGCAAAAATCGGGTGCCATAAATATCCATTTAAAACCCCGCTGATCTGACGAGGGCGGGGTTTTTTATCTAACGCAGGATGTCTTTGATTATTGCAACTGGAAGATGATCGGTATTGAGTACCGTACCCTGACCGGGCGGCCTCGTTGCATGCCTGGCTCCCATTTGGGTGATGCTGTCACGGCTTCCTTGGCTGCCTCATCGAGGAGGGAGTCAACGCTGCGTGTGACGGTCACGTTACTGACATTGCCGTTTGTTTCAACCACGAAGGTGATGAACACTCTTCCCTGAATGCCGTTCTCGGCGGCTATTTCCGGGTAGCGTACGCGTTTCTGCACCCACTCGCGGAACCTGTTGATATCTCCTCCCCTGAACTTAGGCATATCCTCAACGATGACGAAGATCTCCTCTTCGGTCGCTTCCTCCTCAGCCTGCAGGACAGGTGCATAGATTTCCACCACTTTGTCTATTGATGTCTCGTCGTCCTGAAACTTCACGTCGCTGTCGATGACCACGTCGTCTTCAACTATCTCGAACAGGTCGGTGACGGTTACCTCAGGCGGGGGCATCTCTTCGGGCGGGATCTCCTCGGTGACGGGTATCTGTTCCTCCTCTATGGCTTCTTCGGACATCCCGTCGAAGGCTGAGGCTCTCTTGTCGCCGGTTGACCATTCGAAAGCCACCAGGCAGGCAACGAGGGCAAGGATGATACCTATCTGCAGGAACATTGTTTTTTTGTTCTCCAGGTTTGCCTTTTCGTTTTTCTTGAGTTCCATGGTATTGCTGTTATAGGCACCTCAAAGTTACAAAAATGTTTGTCAACTCCCACGATGCAGAATAAAGTGATTTGGAAAAAATTTCTATATTTGCACCGCTCGGGGGTTTGCGTGACTTCAAGCCCCCATTGTGAGAGAGTTCATTAAGTTTTCGGGGATATAGCTCAGTTGGCTAGAGCGTTTGACTGGCAGTCAAGAGGTCAGGGGTTCGATTCCCCTTATCTCCACAAGTATCTCATTTTTAGAGAGTTACGAAATATACGAAACCTGTAAGCATTTGATTTACAGGTTTCTTTTTTTTACCTGACTTCTGATTTCAGGAATTCCGGCTGACTGAAGGTTCAAAATTTCGATGTAACCGCAATTTGAACAAACGCCTGGCATGCAGAGACAATCTTTGGGACGTATATCAAAGTTCGCTGTCAGGCGAACCTCATTGAGCATCTTCCACTATCTGTGATAGTATCAAATGATACTATCACAGATATCACTGAAATGCATTCGCGGAAGTACTATTTCAGCCTGATGAAATGATCAAGCAGGCCCAGGTAAAGGCGATCTTCACCAGGTAAATCCATCTTATAGACGGAACATAAATAATAGTCAGTCCTGACTGTACCCATACCTGCCAGCGAAGCGGCAGGACCGGACAGTATTCTCTTAAGATCTCCAGTCAGTGTTTCATCTCCGTCAGCCTGCTCCCTGATTTTATCCTTGAGGTACGAGGTGAACTGGGGCTCGGAGGGGTTGGTGGCATAGAGAAGTGCAACTACGAGAATAAGTATTATCAACCCATAGGGAAATCTACGTGATCTTTTTGCTGAACTCATGCTGGTTTGGGCCTTAGGTTTCTTTGTGGTCGTAACATTTGAGTATTCAAAAGTACGATGTAAGCAGAGCATACACAAATATTCAGGCCGCAATGAACCTGGACAGACTTGAAAAGTTACTCAACAGACAATGTCCTCAGGTAAGATCGCCTCGTGACATTGTCACAAGTTTTGATACATAACGGGGATCCTCGGCATAGGGGATGCTCCTGAGGAAGACCAGGTAAAAATCGCTGTCTATCCCGTCTTCCAGCTTATATCCCCTCGACAGGTAATACTTCTGCCACAGGGCATAGTCAATCACGGAATCAGACCAGTGATCATATTTCGCATGTTCCTTGTAAATGCCGGTAGATACCGTTGGCCTGCGTCTCGGATATCTCATGCCAAACAGGTTGTTCGCGTTAAGGAAAATATCCGATTTAAAATAGCCCGTTTCCAGTCGCGACTGTAATATGGCTATATCCGGATAGAGCACCGCTTCATATTCGAGGCATTTTTTCAGCAACTCTTCGCTGAATGGCTCATACCTTATCTGATAATAAAAATTTGCCCTTTCGGCCTGGTATTTCATCTCCCCTGTCATTACAGGGCTTCCTCCCGGAACCAGATAGGTGTTCAGTAGAAAGATCATACCCAGCAGCATCACACGAGCGGCAGAAACGCCCGGAACCGGATTTAGTTTGAAATCCCGGATAAAAATCCAGTATCCGGAAACAACATTTAAACCCGAAGAAATCTGTTTAATTGTCTTCATGGCTATTGGTTTTGACTAACAGGACAAAGTTACGCCATGCAGTTTCGCAGCACAATGCACTCAGGCTTCTATGGTGGTATTTATGAACGTATTACAATGCCGGCTCCTCAAATTATTCAGATGTTTCACGGTCTGATCCTGCCAACTCACACATAGAATTATCGGTTTCGTCAAAAACAGGTCATTTTTTACGTCCGAGAGCACAATTTCTGCGTTAGCAAGGTCAAAACAGAGCGTATATCGTTAATAATATGACTTATAACCTTTAACAAGAATTCATAATGCCTAAATCCCGGGTTTTGACCAACCGAAGTTTAGGAAAGATAGATTTTTAGAAAAGTCCGTTTTTTTTGCATTAATACTTGCAAAATACGTACAATTATTTTATATTTGTACGTATATAATGCGAAAAATGGACACGAAGCTGACAATTAAACTAAACAATATGGTGATAGCCCGGGCAAAAAGATATGCCAGGCATCACAGGACCAGCCTTTCCAGGCTCATTGAGTCTTACCTCGACTCAGTCACAAAAGACGAGCCCGATGATCTTGAAATCACACCCCTGGTGGAGAGCCTCAGCGGGGTCATTAAATTACCTGAAGATTTTGATTACAGGAAAGAGCGCGCTGATTACCTCATCAGAAAGTATTCATGAAAAAAGTATTTCTTGATACCAACATTGTGCTTGATCTGCTGGCTCAAAGAATGCCATTCTACCCCGAGGCGGCCAGACTGTTTTCACTGGCAGATAAACTGGAGATTACCCTTTCCATTTCTGCCCTTTGTCTGGCTGATACGAATTACATCCTCTCCAGGCATCTCCCTCCGACCGAAGTCCGGATAGTCTTAAGAAAATTCAAGGTATTGGTAAATGTCCTTCCGCTGGATGACAAAATCGCAGATCTGGCCCTGAATTCTGATTTTCACGATTTTGAAGATGCCATTCAATATTATACTGCCATAGTTAACGAACAGGACCTGATAATCGCCAGGAACCAACCTGACTTTAAAGAGAGCAAACTTCCGGTCATGACCGCCGGTGAATTCCTTGCCGCATTACAATTATCGAATAAAGAATTTGGACAATAGAATCGGAAAAGCCTTATTGATAAAAATGCGCGTTGTAACTATGACAATTCCAATAAGATGAAAGAAAACAAAATTGAGACAGATGATTATCTGAGCCCTCATTTCATTACGCGAAGTAATTGGTTGAGAGCAGCTGTACTTGGAGCAAACGACGGGATCTTGTCGACGGCAAGTATTGCCATTGGCGTTGCTGCGGCAAGCAGTACCCGGGATCCGGTTATTTTAGCGGCATTGGCAGGATTGGTTGCAGGGGCCTTATCGATGGCAGCAGGTGAATACGTATCTGTGAGTTCTCAGACAGATGTGGAGCATGCCGATGTTGAAAGAGAGCGACAAGAACTGGCGGAAATGCCTGATGTGGAATTACAACGGTTAGCGGAAATATATGAAAAAAGAGGCCTGACCAAAGATACCGCTCAACTGGTAGCGAAAGAACTGACGGACAGTGGTGCTTTGGCCGCACATGTCAGGGATGAATTAGGTATCAATGAAATTAGCCAGGCAAAACCTATTCAGGCAGCGTTTGCTTCGGGAGCTGCGTTTACAATAGGTGGCATTATGCCCTTTTTAGTGACTCTGTGGCTGCCCCTGAAAAGTATGGAATACTATCTCTATGGATTCGCCATCTTCTTTCTCATTATTCTGGGTGCCATGGCAGCCAAAACGGGAGGTTCAAGTGTGACCAGAGCCATTATCAGAATTTCATTCTGGGGTACTGTCGCAATGGGACTGACTGCCCTGGTGGGATATCTGTTTAATGTAACCGTTGGATAGAGCATATCCATGATGAGTATTATAAAACGGGGCCTGCCTGCCTGATTACTCTCTCCGGAACCTGACCCGGGTCACTTCGCCGATCCAGCCGCCGACATTGAATATGGTGCCCTCGATCAAGGATCCGGCGGTAAAAACACTCCTCCTTCGTCGGAAAGAGCTGCGAATATGCCCTGATCTTGCCCTCAGCCTCCTTCTTCAGCGAGGGATCAATTCTCACCGCTGCCTCCAGGTAATCGACTGCCACCCAATAGGCGGTGTGATTGTCAAATGAATTGCCTAATTCGGCTCCGGCATAGCAGTCGGCGATGATCATCAGCGCCCTGGCGTTCCTTTTATTGAGCTGCCATGCGTGCTCAGCCCGGTCCCGTGCCTCCTGCCTCTTTCCCTGGCCCAGCTCCATCACAGCCACCCTGGTAAGAACCGCAGACCGGACCGTCGCAGTTGTGTCGCGGTTGTATGCCTCGGTGAAGTAGGATATCGCCCTTTCGATATTGTTCCGCGTAACATTCAGTTCAGCCAGCCTTACTGCATTCTCCGCGGAACGGTCGTTGGCAAACATTTTGACCGCAACGTTATAATACAGGTCTGAACCGGCACATCCTGTTTCGGTGAGCATGGTAAATACCTTATCAATAAACTCCGTGTCACGAAAGTTGCTGTCAACCTTCCGTGAGTATAACCTGTCGATGCTGTTGCATGTCATTGCCCCGCATGTAGTGAAATATACCTCCAGGTTTTGCAGATCTTCGGTATGCCTTGCTTCACAGAGATTGTTGCCCATTCGGGCTTCAAGTGTACCGATAGCGTTGACGAAAGCATGTTCCAGCTCGTCGGCACCAATTATTTCCATGGCATACAGGCTTGCTGCCGTGGTTGCCATAAGCACAAAATGCCTGCACTCCATCTGATCCGGAAAGCTTTCGGCTGCCTCTGCAAGAATATTGTAGCAGAGTCCAAGGTATGCAGGGTCGTCTCCTGCCAGGTCTGAAAGCAAATCAGCCTTATGAAGGTCGTTTGAGGGTTTGCCGTCGAAATAATATGTGCGCTGGTTGATGACCATTATTATCGTATCAATGTATACCATCTCACCAGTGCTGCGGAAAAGATCAGAGTACATCAATTCTCCCTCCATGTACAGCTCCTCTGAAGAGGAAGGGCATTCTCCCTGCATTTGGCGCCAGAATTCGAGGGCTCGGCTGTAGTCCCTGATAATATAATGGTCTTTATACAGTGTGGTAAGGCTATCGCACCTTGTACTGTCCGGATCATCAACGGAAAAGGTTCCTTCAGCAGCCATCGTTTGGGCTGAAACACCAGGTATCAGGATTGACAGGCAAACTGAGGCGATGAACCCGGATACAATCCTGCCTGCTTTTTTTCTCATTGTCATCTTATCGTCATGCATTGATAAACCGGAGATCAGCATTAGTAAATATAACTCTTCGGGAAAGCGTTTCGTATGCAGGACCTTATAAGGAATGAAAAATTATGTCGCGTGAAAATACGGCACTCCGTCAGGTGCAGAATCCGCTTTATGTCAGTTAATAGTTGAAATCATAGTCATATCCAGGCTGTTGATAACTATTTTTTCAGGGGTGAGAATTTGGTACGGGAAAACCCTTCTAACTTTGGGCCTGCTTAATTCATCAAAGAACAACCTTAAACTCCCTCATCTATGTACCGGCTTTTAAAACAGTTTTTTACGGAAAACTGTAAAAGGATCCTGATGACCGCCGTCATCCTGTCTGCCCCCGTCTTCATTTTCGCTGCCGGAGGCTCGGTCCCGTCAATCGGACCTGTCCGTGTTGAGTTCATCATCTTCGGATTCATCCTCCTGGGGGTGGCACTGTTTCACAAGCAAACATTTTGGGTTGCGGTAATTGGCGTAACCGTTCTGCTGGCATTTAAGCTGCTTATGGATCCCGGGTTCCATCTTGCGGAGCATTTCTTCGGCACCACTCCCATGGGCGAACAGATACTGGACAAGGCGCTGCGGCAAGGGGAATGGGGTATCATTCTGAACCTTCTTGGCCTGCTCCTTGGGTTTGCGGTACTCTCAAAAATTTTCGAGGAATCAGGAGTGCCTGACATTCTTCCCAGGTATCTGCCCAATGATTGGAAAGGACCGTACCTTTTGCTTGTTTTTGTTTTCATTCTCTCATCATTTCTTGACAACATAGCTGCCGCCCTAATTGGCGGAACGATAGCCCTGGTAGTTTTCAGGAAAAAGGTGCATATCGGCTATATTGCAGCACTGGTGGCCGCCAGCAATGCAGGCGGCTCCGGGAGCGTTGTGGGAGACACCACCACGACAATGATGTGGATTGACGGGGTGGCGGCATTGAGTGTTGTGCATGCCTATATAGCAGCGCTGGTGGCCTTGCTTTTCTTCGCATGGTTCGGCTCGCACCAGCAGGACAAATACCAACCGATACAGAAGGATGCCAGTCCGAATGTAAGAATTGACTGGGGAAGACTTCTGAGTGTGGCACTTATTCTCGCAGGAGCAATCATTTCCAATATCCTTTATGACATGCCCGCCCTGGGTGTATGGATAGCAATCGTCATCGGTGCCTTCATCCGGAATGTGCCGTGGAAGGAGGTCCCCGGTGCCCTCAAGGGAACCATATTCCTCCTCAGCCTTGTAACATGCGCTTCCATGATGCCTGTTGAAGAGTTGCCCGACGCATCATGGGTGACTGCATTCTCCCTGGGTTTCCTCTCGGCAGTGTTTGACAACATCCCTCTTACGAAATTATGCCTTGACCAGGGTCACTATGACTGGGGTATGCTGGCCTATTCCGTCGGGTTCGGCGGATCAATGATTTGGTTCGGCTCATCTGCCGGAGTGGCAATTACAAACAAATTCCCCGAAGCCCGCAATGTTGTTCTCTGGGTCAAAAACGGATGGCATGTGGCAGTTGCCTTTGTAATCGGATTCTTTGCATTATATCTGACTCTCGGATGGGAACCGGCTGACAACAAGGAACATAAAGTTATAAACTGCCCTGTGCCAGGCTGCCCGATGGCGGTACACGCTGAGGCCGGTATGGCAGGGCCTGTCCTGGACCTGACGTCCACATTCAATCACCAGGATGGAACATAATCCCGGATCCTGACCAACTCCATATTCTGATCAGGTGATTTAGAAACTGGTGCAGAACTTGACAACGACCTCATCAAAGTGTACCTTTGATGTAATGTCAGCGAACATGCAAATACTGATAACTGTGCCATTTGACTGCTCTTTCTGAGATGAGAAGGCTGCTGAAATATCAGATCGGCTCTATTGTATTTCTGATTGTTAGTGGTGCAGCTGGCGTCAATGCCCAGATCCTCCATGACAGCCTTGCGGTATCAATGATTAAACAGGGCATCAATAACATGTACAAAATGGAGTACCAGAAGGCCCGGGAGACCTTTTCCGAAATTGAGCATTCATACCCGGAGCATCCTGCAAATTACCTGTTAAAGGGAATATTGACATACTATGAACACTATCCTCTGCTTCCGACATCTCCTTCCCGTCAGGTTTTTGAAAGTGATTTGCGCAAATGCATTGAGATGTGCTCTCTGAACCCGTATCCGGAATACTATGAAGCTGAAAGTCTGCTGGTAAATCTGTGTGCGAGAGGCCTGCTGCTGACATATTATACCAATAATGACCTTACCATGAACGTCATCCCTCTTACAGCCGGAACATATAAGTATTTAAAGAAATCGTTTGATTTCGTGACGGTTTTTGCTGACTTCTACTTTTTTACCGGAACTTATAATTATTACTGGGAGGCATATCCCAGAATACATCCCGTTTACAAATCCCTGGCAGCACTGTTTCCTCCAGGTGATATGAAAACAGGAAGGAATGAATTGGCTCAGGCAGCACAACACTCAATTTTCGTTAAGGTTGAGTCTTATTCGAGGCTGATATCGATCTATACCGGATTTGAAAATAATTACCCGGTGGCATCATTATACAGCAAAAAACTGACTGATCAATATCCGGGGAATCCTTTCTTCAAATCAGATCATATCAAGAACCTTCTGCTTCTGAATGAATTTGACCAGGCAGAACTTATTCTTACAAACTCCGCGGAAAATATCCATAACAGCTTGTATGACGCACAGATTCTTATTTTTAATGGCATACTCCAGGAAAAGAAATACAAGAACCTTGGTCTGGCAAAACAATTCTATGAAGATGGAATAAATGCAGGTTCAGCCTTCGGTGATTACAATAAGGAATTCTGTGCTTACGGATATTTCGGACTCAGTCGTATAAGTGAGTATTACGGTGATAAAGTCGGGAGCAAGATTTACCGTAGAAAGGCACTGGATCTGACCGACTTTAAGGATGTTAATTTTAATTGAAAAAAATCCGGAGGCCAACCCGTCACTCCCAAAACGACTTGTCTTAAATAATGCAACTAAATGGTAAATCAATCGTTTTAATTGGGGAGGCGTTCAGTTTATTGAGTAAACCACTCACACCTCTGAAGATTAAGGCAATTTAAATTTATCATGAGGATATGAAAAACATAATCGTTGGCTTAACAATAGTCCTTTTGTGCAACCCGGCCGTCGGGCAATGGAAGGCACAATCGGGAGAGACTTACGACAAGACATTCAGAATGGCCTTTGTTATTTCGAAAAGCGGAACAGAAACACTCAGGATGCTCCGCACCCTGCCGGCTGCCTCAGCCGGCAAGACTACAGATCCCTACAGCCAGATTATGGGACAGATATTGTTAAACACAAACCAGGACAAGGATAACAAGGTGCAGGGAATTGTCCTGAAGTTTGATGACAGCCCGAAAATTTATATCCATGGGCCCGCTGCATTCAAACAGGAATGGGATAGCGGAGCAAGGAAATATATAATCGAATCCGACTGGCAGCTCTGGAGGGTTGAAGATTCCAGGGACAAACAGGTTAAGATTATCACTACCGGGTCCGAAACACAGGAAAATCAGATTCGTCTTAGTGAGATAATTACCATGATGAAGGCCGGCGGTAAGGTCTCGTGCCAGGTTATCATGCATAACCAGGTTTACGGGACACAGTCGGCAATAAGCACTGAGTTCACACTGCAAAACTCAACAAAGTCGATTGCCTTTCTATTTAAATAGTTGGTGGGGCAGTCTCGGCAACAGTGCAGGCTTCAGGGGAAACACCATGTTTCTCAGGATGATCCGCTGAATTTTTCGTTGGTTACCGGAACTACCGGATGCAGCTGTCACCAATTTTTAATATCATTGCACCTGAAACCGGGCGAATAATGAAAAAGAAAAAAAAATTCCACAAAACCGTCAGTCTGTTTCTTTTCCTTATTATGCTGAGTTTTGCCTCCTGCGACACTGCTGACATCTGCTGGGTCTGTGAAAATCCTCATAACCCTGCCGAATGGCAATCAGTCTGCAGTTCAATGACCAAAAACAAGCTTGAGTCATACGGCTGGCAGTGCACCCCCTATTAAACACCATTATACTTCTCTCAATCTCCGGCGGTCCGACTTATCCATGAATGGTATATCCGGTTACCTCCTGAAGGCCTGTAAGAAACAAATTTGGACGCGGGGAGTTGCCGGAATTTCCCCGGATTTATTACCTTAGGGTCCCACTTTTGAGCACCCGGTAAATGACCCTCAACGGTAAAAAATTCTGCTTTGCAATCGTGCTGCTGATGGCTACCCTCAGCCTGACAGGTCAGGATCAGACAACCCGCACCGAACCGTGGGAAGACGACAAATTCTTCAACATGGGTTACAGCCTGGGGCTGAACATGATGAATTTCCGCATTAATCCTTCAGATGAGTTTAACGCAGCCGACTCTCTTTTTCCGGGCAGAGTGAGCCGCTATCCGGGTTTAAATATCCACCTGGTCGCCAATTTCAGGCTAAACCAGTTTTTTGATATCAGGTTCCTTCCGGGAGTCTCCTTCGGACAACGGGTAATAAGTTTTGACAGTGAAAGCCTGACCGATACTGTTTCATATGGCCCGCAGAAGCTGGAGTCAAGTTTCATTGAACTCCCTCTTCTTGTCAAATACGGCTGGAGAATGCGGGATTTCAAGCCCTATTTCATTGGTGGGGTAAACTACAGGTATGATTTCTATGCCAAAGATGCCTACAGGCTTGAAAGACCGGTTTACCTCAGGCTTAACCGGCCGGATTTCTATTATGAATTTGGGACCGGGATCGATTTCTACCTCACTCACATCAGGCTGTCGGTTGAGTTGAAGATGTCAAACGGTGTAAAGGATATGCTAGTGCATGATCCTCACCCCGATTATCCGCAGTACTGCAATGCCATAGAAAAGTTGAAATCAAGGATATGGGTATTGTCATTCCATTTCGAATGAGGAGGGCGGCCAGCATACTCCTGTTGTTGACCTGTTTTGCACTGGTGTTTGCCTCATGCAAAAGAAGCGAGCCCCAACCCGATTACGCCAGCATTATTGAAGGCACTTATTCAGGAACCGTGACGACCGGGTCAACCACCGTTTCCGGAACCACAAGCCTGGTAAGATACACCAACTCCAAGGTTGACATGCACATCGCAGCCGGAACACACACCCTTAACATCTATGGTATCACTGTCAGCAGCCCGGTGAACAATATTTATTATCTATCCTATTCCCTTGCCGACAAGACGCTTGCGGGAAATGTAAATGGCGATCTGCTTACCTACACCCTCACATCAGGAACCCTCAACGGCAATTTTAACGGATCACGGTAGGCATGTTCCCTGCTTTTGTTCAACCAGTCAGTTATAGGAGCAGTTGAGCTACCAGACGTGTTATCAAAGAACAGATGACTTTTGTCCACTCCACCCTCTCGTTGGTCAAAAATATCTACCTTTTAAGGAGTTGCACGCACATTTTATGAGGTTAATTAGCGAAATTTGGGCAGGCTGATGGAAAAATACATTCGTCCCTGACCCATCGCTAAACTGACAGTATCAATGAAATACAATTACAAAAACCTCTTCGCGTCGCAGCACGAGAAATTCATTGCGATATTGGGTCAGGATTATTTTTCATCACTGCTTATCGATGATGATCTGTCGGATTCAGCCGTGATCGTTTCAGACAAGAGGGTCTACCAGGTGGGAAAGATATATGAATCGGGCCGCAGAATATATGGCGGCGGGCTAAGGGTAAGCACAGGGAAGAAGACCGTCAGTCTTCAGGATGTCACCTCAACTTCAAGCAAGGAGGTGACTCAGCCCTTGCCGGGCACCTCCCTGGTGGTTTTCGGCCTCACAGCTGCCGCACTCGGCCTGCTGTCTGAGGTCCGTCAATCAACAATTATAATGCTTGTCATCGCCCTTTTATCAATTGCCACTGGTGTATTTCTCATACTCAGACTTCGTAAGAGGTACCTGGTGATTGAATATGCCGGCGGAAGCATGGCCCAACCGGTGAAATTTATCACTGACACCGAGCTTAACCTCTTCCAGGGAATAATCATGGTGGAAAAGGAAAGGGTGATGTCAGGGGCCGGTGACCTGAAGGATTGCCCCAACTGCGGTGAAAAGATTTATCTCACCGCAAAGATCTGCCGTTATTGCGGTGAGACACAGAACGAACCGGCAGCTGACTGACCTGCCGCCGGGCATACCCATCTTAAATTACTGAAGGCTCCCCTCGCTACACGCCCAGGCTTTTAAATGCCTCAAGCACAAGGTAAACCGGCCAGACAATGGCTTTCAGAAATCCCAGCACCCCCATCCAGAAGCCTGTGGCAGCTGAAATAAAATAGATGGCCGCCCCTATCAGTCCCAGACCGTAAACAGCACCTGATGCCGGTGTACATGGCTGCATTCTTTCTTTCATTATTTAGTTCCTCCCTTTTTGTTTAATGATTTATCAGACAAATGTATAAGTTAATATTATTAGTCTTTTCAACTCCGGCTATTAAATTAACACAGTATCTGATTGAACTTAAATTTAATTTTCGTTAGAACAATTGTGGTTTTCAGCGGTTTATTAATCATCTGATTAAACAAATTCGTCAAATAGGGTTTTATGCTTAAGAACATATTATTCCGTCACAGAGCTCCGAAAAATGGAGTCGCGAGGTGCACGCTTCAGGCAACTGCCGGTTTCCGGCAGTCAAATTATCTTTGTTATTACCTGCAATCATCTATAACTTGTAATATTTAAGGCCGGCCGCAATCGGCCGGAGAACAAAAACGCTGGAAAATGGCCAATAAAACGGCGAGAATACTAATTGCCTTCTTCACTCTTCTGTTTGGTTTCACCTTAACTGCCGGAAGACCTGAAAATGTTGCCAAATCACTCCCGGGTAACAGCGGTCAGCCTGTGGCTTTGATGATGCAGTCCTATCCCAATGATTACGGTGATGCCCCGGAAAGTTACGGCTCTGCCGGGCATACTATTACCACCTACCCCTACATGGGTACAAGAGGTGACGGCGAAGCCGGTAGCCAGTATTCCGCCGAAGCGGACGGTGATGACCTGAACGGTCTTGACGATGAAGACGGCGTGACAATACCTGAAATGAAACAGGGAACCACCGTTATCATACCTGTCAGAACTACCGTTTCATTTCTGACTGCCGCCTACCTCAGTGTCTGGATTGACTGGAACGGAGACGGGGATTTCGCTGATAAAAATGAAAGGATGGCAGAAAACATCAGAATGCCTTCAGGAACAAATACATACAACCTTTCAGTCAGTGTCCCTTC
Source organism: uncultured Rikenellaceae bacterium (assembly GCA_963770745.1). GTDB lineage: Bacteria > Bacteroidota > Bacteroidia > Bacteroidales > VadinHA17 > SR-FBR-E99. The sequence continues at coordinate 32,371 of CAVYRA010000010.1, read as the reverse complement.
AGATGCTGTTGCCTCTAAACCTACTTTTGCCCGTTTCAGGATTGGTCCCAGGGTCAGCAGTCCCACCGGAACAGTTACCTCCGGCGAGGTGGAGGATTACATGATAAAGATTGCCTGCATAGTTCCCGATCCTCCCAGAGTAGGCCAGATAACACAACCATCATGCGAGACACCGACAGGCAGAGTTGTACTTGAAGGTCTGCCATCTTCAGGTACATGGACCCTTACAAGACAGCCCGACGGAGATATAATCACGGGAAGCGGTGGCAGTTACACTGTAACCGGACTACAGCCCGGTACATGGAGATATACGGTAACCAATCAGAGCGGATGCACCTCGGATCCATCGGAGAGTATTATCATTTACGCAGCCCCCCTGACACCATCAGCCCCCGTTATCGAGTCCATAATGCACCCAACCTGTTCAGCTACAACCGGCTCTGTTTCCCTGGGAGGTTTACCGGCCACAGGCACCTGGACTGTCCGCCACTACCCGGGCGCCATAGCTCATGAGGGCAGCGGCACTACTCTTACAGTATCAGGTCTTGATCCCGGTACTTACTATTTCACCGTCACCAACTCCGACGGGTGCGTCTCGGCTGCTTCAGCAGATGCGGTCATCAATCCCATTCCGGTTGTACCATCACCGCCGGTGCCTGGCCCCGTCACTCAGCCATCATGTTCTTCGCCCACGGGAAGCTTGACGCTATCAGGGTTACCCGCTTCAGGGACCTGGATACTGACACGATCGCCGGGAGGGGTTATCACTACCGGCACCGGGACCAGCGCCCTGGTAACAGGTCTTGAGCCGGGAATATTCACTTATACGGTCACAAACGAGGGAGGGTGTACCTCCGGTCCCTCAGCGAATATCACAGTCATTGCCGGTCCTGACATACCCGGGGCACCTGTGCCGGGATCAATAACACAGCCCTCCTGCAACATTTCAACAGGCAGCGTTGTACTGTCAGGGTTGCCGGCATCAGGATCGTGGACGCTGACCCGTCAGCCTGACGGGGTGATCTACACGGGAACAGGCACAAGCACTACAGTGACTGGTCTTGCGGCAGGAACCTTTACCTTCACAGTAAGAAACAGTGACGGCTGCCTCTCTGGTCAATCATCCCAGGTAGTAATTAATCCGCAACCATCCACTCCTACAGCTCCTGTTCCGGGTTCAATAACACAACCTACATGTGAGTTGCCAACAGGCAGCGTGATAATCAACGGGCTGCCGGGACAGGGGAACTGGATACTGACGCGTTTCCCGGGCAGCATAACCGTCACGGCATCGGGAACTTCCTTTACTGTTCATGGCCTTGATCCGGGTTCATACAATTTCACCGTTACAAACGGCGGCGACTGCACCTCACCCGTCTCCGCCGATGTGGTCATCAACCCGCAGCCCGGCCCGTTCCCGACGCTTATTATAACCGATCCTGCTCCCGTTTGCTATCCCGGTACAGCTGATCTGACCCGCCCGGCAATAACCGCAGGCTCAACACCTAACCTCGTATTTACCTACTGGACAGATGTTCAGACTTCAATACCCTACACCACGCCTGCTGCTGCAACAGAAGGCACTTATTATATCAAGGGAACAATCAGTGGCGGATGCTCATCTGTCAGACCGGTGACGGTAAGGGTTCTACAGCCGCCTCTGTCAGACGCCGGGACTGACCAGGAGCTGACCTATATATTCACTACCACCCTCAATGCTCTGACCCCGGATGAAAACTCAACCGGAACCTGGTCGGTGGAGACAGGCTCAGGCCTCTTTGCCGATCAGAATGACCCGAAAACAACTGTCAGCAACCTGGGTATAGGCGAGAATATTCTGCTGTGGTCGGTTAGCAACATCGTTTGCCCTACGGCACTGGACTACGTGACTATCAATGTCAGGAACGTGGTCGTACCTACGCTGATCACACCGGATATGGACGGCCTGAACGACTATTTCCTGTTGCCGGGGATTGAGGTTCTGGGGAAAGTTGAACTGATTGTATTTGACAGAAGGGGTGCCCTTGTTTTTAAAAACTCAGATTATGACAACCTGTGGCATGGCACTGATTATAACGGAAACCCGCTCCCGGATGACACCTATTTCTATGTGATCAGGGCAGATAACGGACTGTCAATCAGCGGATACCTGTATATACGCCGTTAACCTCACTGGTCTTAATCCTTAAACCAGACCGGTCTGATATAATCACTTGATTATTATTAATAAAAGAGGGCGCTCTTTCGAAACGCCCTCACAGAGAAACAAACCTATTAAACCTAGTAACCCGTATTCTGCTGTGCTGCGATGGGCGGGTTGGCATCCATCTCATTCTGAGAGATCGGCAGAATAGTCTTGTAGAATGTCCTGTCGATTGTCTTTGTCGCGGTGCGGGATGAGGACAGCCGGAGTTATGAATTCGTCATTGAACTCAATGGTCTTGTTCAGGCGGATCATATCGAAGAACCTGTGACCCTCGGCAAAGAACTCCTTGCTTTTCTCATCCATGATCATGTCAACGGTCACGGTTGTCTCATCTGCAGGAGCAAGTGCCGGAGCCCTCTTGCGTATCTCATTGAGATAGGTTACAGCCTTCGCCTTGTCAGGTGTGGGCAGGCTGAGCGCAGCCTCTGCTGCAAGAAGATACATCTCTGAAAGACGTATCACCTTAATATTCACAGCTGACCTTGACGCCTTGTCACCCAGCATGGCAGTGCCTCCGACATATTTCAGTGATGACCCGAATCTCGTCGTGGATGATTCGTCGTAATCCATTATTCCCCAGCGGATATCGGTCGGATCCTCAGACATGCGCGTGATCCAGTAGTCGCTTGCCATAAACCATCCCGATGCCCCTGTGACTTTCGCGAGACGCAGGAGGTAATATCCAAGCGAACCGGTTGTAAGGTCTGCCTCGGCAGGATAGATGGCCAGCTCAATTATAGACTCCGCACCGAAAGGAGTAGCCCATGAGCCTACCCAGGCGGCATTTGAATAGAGTGAGTACTTTCCGCTCGTGATGACATCCTCGGCAGCAGCAAGTGCCGCTGTATAGTTGCCCATGTAGAGCTGCACCCTGGCTTCTATGGCCTTGTTGGCGTAGTAGTTGAGGTACCCGTTGACCTTGTTTTTCGACAGGAACGGAGCAGCATCGGTGAGGTCCTTGAGGATCTGAATGTAGACAGCCTCAACGGATGCCCTGGTCGGCTGGGCCGAAGCGTCAAGCGGTTCAAGAACAAGTGGGACACCAAATGATGCCTTGTCCATGTTGTAGGGCTTGCCGTATAATCCTCACCAGGTCAAAATACATGAGGGCCCTCGCAGTCAAGGCCTGTGCCTTGTAGTCACTCAGGGTAGCAGTCCCGGTGCCGGCATCTTCCATCTTCTGAATATTCGTGACCAGGTTGTTGGCCTGCAGAATATTATGGTATATCTGGCTCCATAATCCGGAACCCGAACCTGATGTTGCCGAGTGGTTGAACGAATAGAAATAATCCAGTCCCCTGCCCTGTGAACGAATGGCAAAATCGCCTCCCTTTGCATCACCGTAGATCACGAAATCACGTCCGTAATAGCTGGAGGAGGTCATCTTCCTCATCAGGCCGTTGATGGCAACTTTTGCATCAGCAGCATTGGTTATAGAGGTCTCGGAATTCGCCAGGTTGCTGGGTGTCACATCGAGAAAATCCTCGCATGAGGTGATCAGCATGGCGCCCAGTACCGTAAGTATGATTGTTATCTTTTTCATCGTAGTACCTTTTTAAGATTAGAAACTGGCTTCAATGCCGAATGTATAGGTCTTGCCGATCGGCATCTCCCAACCGCGCGATCCGTATTCGTTGACCTCGGGGTCATACACCTTGTAGGCAGCTAGTGTCCAAAGGTTAGCACCGTTGAAGTATACCCTTGCTCCTGACACCTTGACCTTCTTCAGGAGGTCAGCGGGCAGGCTGTAAGCGAGGGTTATGCTCTTGAGCCTTGTAAAGTCAGCCGGGTGCATGTGCCTGCTGCTCTTCTGGTTAACGTCTTCAAAGTCGACTGCAACCCTCTGGGGATATATGGCATCCATGTTCTCGGGAGTCCACCTGTTCTCATATGCGTCAAGCGACATGATCCTCTCCCAGTAGTAACCGTCATCATTGATGTCTCTGCCTGCAGCATCATAGGTCTTGCCTCCAAGCTTGTACATGAAGTTAAGACCAAGCGAAACGCCTTTCCAGGCCAGATCAGTATTGAAACCTCCAAAGAGTTTCGGATGAACATCACCAATAATTACCTCTGTGGCTTTTGTGTAGGAATATGTTGCAGGGCGGCCGTCAATTGTAAGGTCGGGGGTCACATCATTGTTCAGAAACCATACGTTCACGCCTGTCTCCCTTTCAACTCCTGCCCACTCACGTCCGTAAATGGCAAGGGTCGATTCGCCTTCCTTGTAGATGAACTTGGTACGGTTGTCGCCGCCGGTGGGTTCAAACCAGATTATGTTCTGTCCTCCGTAGAGCTTCGTTACTGTAGATTTGACATGAGATGCTGTCAGGCCGGCGGTCCATGTGAAACTGCCCTTCTTAAGTATCTCCCCGAAGAGTTCTATTTCAACACCCTTGTTGTTAATCTCACCCACATTCTTGAGTGTGGAGCTGAACCCGGTCACCGTTGAGATGGGAACATCCTGGAGCAGGTTCTTCGAATCCCTGTTAAAGTATTCAACTGAACCCGTGAGTTTCTGTTCAAGTATTCCGAACTCAAGTGCCAGGTTATACGTGTAACTTGTCTCCCATGACAGATTAGGATCGGCAATGGTGCTTACACCTCCGCCAGGCTGCTCCATATATTTGCTGGCGTAGCTGGTGAGAGATCTCCAGCCGTAATTGGAGGTCGGGAGTGTTCCGTTAACACCGTACGATGCCCTCAGCCTCAGGCTGCTGATCAGAAGCACGCTCTTCATGAATTCCTCCCTGTCTATTCTCCATGATCCGGCAAGAGACCAGAAGTTACCCCAGCGTGATTCGGGGCCGAGCTTTGATGAACCGTCACGACGGAACGAGGCTGATGCATAATACTTGTTGTCATAGTTATATTCCACACGTGAGAGTATCGAGGCCATCGTATTACCCCAGTAGTAAGCATTTGCGTCGAGCTTGCCAGCCGTGGCGACTGTATGCAGGGCGCTGGTAGGCAGGTTGGTGCCGTTAGCCCTCAGATAATCAGTGTTGTTTTTCGCAACCTCCCAGCCTACAAGGGCGCTCACAGTGTGCACTGCACCAAATGTTTTGTTGTAGTCGAGGGTCGTGGATGATACTATCTCGTTGATCTTGGTGCTGTTTTCAGTCACCGAACCGCTAACACTTGAACCACTGAAGTGCAGTGAACTATAGTAAAGGTGGTCGAATGTCTGGGTGTTGTCAAACGAGAAGATCGATCTCAGGTTAAGCTCAGGAAGGATCTTTATAAGCAGGGTCTCATTAGCAAAAACCCGCTGGGTCTTTGACCAGTTCTCCCACTGGGTGTTGTAATATACCGGGTTGTAGGCATAACTCCCGTACCTGAGTGTCCATGGATCTCCTGTGGTATAGTTTGTGGGCCAGTAAAGACCCCACAAAAGGTTCCGGCTCTGCAGGAAGTAGTTGTTCCCGAGCGCACGGGTGTCATTGAACCCCTCCTGGCCGCTCGATGAGACGCTGATACTGGTCGTGAGCTCGATGAACTTTCCGACCTTCTGGTTGAAGTTTATCCTGCCGGTGATACGGTCAAACTGGTTGATCACGCTGCGCCCGAGGTCATTGGTGTAAGAGAACGAGGTGTAATAGTTTGATGTCTCGGTACCGCCGCTTACAGAAAGGTCATAAGACTGGAATACTGCGGTGCGGAACAGCTCATCCTCCCAGTTGAAGAACTGGCCTGCCCGTTCGCCGCCGATGGTAAGCGAATTGACTGTATTATCAGGAGCAGTGAAGGTATAACCGTGCCTGTTGAACCTGTTGTTGAGCTGAGCCAGCGCCCTTATGCTGGCCTGCTCCTGTGTCCTGCCTTCATAATATACACCTGCGTTCCAGAAGTTCTCGTAGTACATCTCCACCTGCTGCTCGGTGCTGGCAGCCTCATAGTTGTCAGTGGCGAAATCAGGGGTGATGCCAACGGATGTCTTGAAATTGACAACGGGTTTGCCCTGCTTGCCCTGTTTTGTGGTTATCATTATGACACCGTTTGCTGCCCTTGAGCCGTAGAGAGCCGATGCGGCAGCATCCTTCAGGACGGTGATCGATTCAATGTCATTGGGGTTGATCGTGTTCATCACGTTGTTAGTCGTGTAGATGCCCATATTCGATACGTTACCGGAGATGACAGGCACGCCGTCAACAACATAAAGAGGCTCATTCGATGCGTTCATTGAGCCTATGCCCCTCACCCTGATTGCAGAGGTCGACCCGGCCTGGCCTGACAGAGTAGTGATCTGCAGACCGGCGATCTTACCGCCCATTGCACTCTCGAACGATATCGAGGGCAAATCCTTTATGGCGTCGGCCTTGACCACACTCGCAGCACCGGTGAAGGTCCCCCTTGTTGAAGTTCCATAGGCAACTACAATGACTTCATCAAGTGCAAGAGCATCCGTTACCAGCTCTATATTTACCACTGTCCTTCCGTCGACAGGTACCTCTTGTGTCTTGTAGCCGACATAGCTGAACACAAGAACAGCATTTGCGGGTAGATCGCTGAGGCTGAATCTGCCATCAGTATCAGTGTTAGTTCCGACTCCCCTGGAACCCTTTAGAAGCACCACTGCGTAAGGGATTGGAGAACCGTCCTCAGATGAGGTCACCGTTCCGGTAACCCTCGTCTGCGCCATGCCGGCATTGACTAGCAAGACCGACATGAAAATGAAGATCAGTTTTTTCATGGAGAAAGCGCGTTAGTTTAATGGTTTACTCCCACAAGTTACAACATTATTGAATTCAACAAAAAATATTTGTATTACATCATAACTGTTTAAAAGCATATGTATGAGACTGCATGGGAAATGCAGCATAATGCAGGATTAGTGGAGCCGGGAGCAATTCCCAACATGGGTCCGGAATCCGGATCTGAGTAAAGAAATCACCTCATAAGATGTCATACAAAAACCGCGGAACGCCTTTTTTTACAGATTCACAGGAAATAAATTAAATTTGTTACGGATAGTATCACTCTATATTTACTGAATTATTTAACCAAACCTGACCGTATTATGAGACTTTTAAAAGCATTTGTACCGGTACTATTGATTTTTTTAGGTTGCTCATCACCGGTTAAGTATGATGTCATTATAAGAAACGGTTACATTGCCGACGGCTCTGGAATGCCGGGATTTATCGGCGATATTGGTATTATGTCTGACACAATTGCAGCCATTGGCGACCTCAGGAAGTCTCAGGGAAGGGCGGAGATAGATGCTACAGGAATGACGGTTGCACCGGGGTTCATCAACATGCTCAGCTGGGCGGTGGAGTCGCTTATAGAGGATGGAAGATCAATGGGCGATATAGTGCAGGGGGTGACGCTGGAGGTGCTCGGTGAAGGCGATTCATGGGGGCCGTGGAGCGAGAGTATGAAGCAGGATATGAAAGCATCGCAGGGTGACATTAAATATGATATTGAATGGACCACCCTGGGAGAATATCTTGAGTATCTTGAGAGTAAGGGTGTTTCAACAAACATAGCATCGTTTGTGGGTACCGCAACCCTGCGGATACATGTGGTGGGGTATGACAACCGGCCTCCCTCTGCTGCCGAAATGGACTCGATGAAGCTCCTGGTCAGGCAGGCAATGGAGGAGGGCGCCATCGGTGTTTCTTCAGCGCTTGAATATATCCCCGCAAGCTTCGCCTCAACGGAGGAACTGGCGGAACTGTGCCGGGTGGCTGCAGAGTATGACGGTATGTATATCTGCCACATCCGAAACGAGGATGAGACATTTCTTGAAGCCATTGACGATTTCCTCAGGGTGCCGCACGAAACCGGCATCAGGTCGGAGATTTACCACCTTAAGCAGGTGGGCCGTACAAACTGGGACAAAATTGACGGGGCTGTAGCAAAAATTGACTCGGCACGGGCAGCAGGACTTCATATAACTGCTGACATGTACAACTACCCCGCCAGCTCAACCGGGCTTGGGATCATTATGCCGGAATGGGTACAGGAGGGCGGGTTCGAGAAGTGGGTCGCCAGGCTGAAAGATCCTGCCGTCAGAAGGGTTGTAGGGCCGGAGATCATGAAAACCATCCTGAGGAAACAGGGCTCCCCGGAAAAGGTGCTGGTCATCGGCTTCGATACCGATTCACTTAAATACCTGCAGGGTAAAACGCTTGCAGAGATCGCCGCCATGAGAGGGAAATCACCGGGGGAGACGGTAATGGACCTGATTATTGACGACAACAGCAACGTCACAGCAGTATTCTTCTCGATGTCGGAAGACAACCTGCGGAAGCAGATCGCGCAGCCCTGGATGAGCTTCGGCTCCGACGGCAAGTCGATGGCCCCCGAAGGCGTCTTCCTTAAGTCGGCTACACACCCGCGTGCATACGGCAACTTTGCAAGGCTCCTGGGAAAATACGTACGTGATGAGAAGGTAATTACCCTCGAGGAGGCGGTTTACAGACTCACCACTCTGCCTGCCACCAACATGAAGATTGAAAAACGCGGGGCACTGAAGGAGGGTTATTATGCCGATGTTGTGATCTTTGACCCCGCGAAGATACAGGATCATTCAACGTTCGAAGATCCCCATCAGCTCTCCACCGGCATGACGCATGTCTTTGTAAACGGGGTGCAGGTATTGCGTGACGGCAGGCACACCGGCGCCACCCCCGGCCGGGTGGTCCGGGGACCGGGAGCAATTCAATAATTTGTAACTGACATTTGTCCAACCTCATTGCTGAGGACCCTGAAGAGCACCGGATCTTTCAGTAACTCGCTCACATCAGCCGGACGGCCGTCAAGCAGAACCTGCCTGTTCATGAACCTGATGCCGTGACTGTAGTCGACGTACCAGTAAACATGTCCGCTGTAGACAGGCTGGATAGGATTGCCGTCAGGCTTGTGCCAGCCATATATCACCACCCTGTCAGGACGCTCAGCAATGCGAGATGAGATGATCACATCCTTTTTGATGCCTGCTACCAGCTGTCCGTGCCTTCCTCCAGCTTCAGCCAGTTGTTTTTCAATCTGCGCGTTGTGCTCCTCAAACTTTGTCACCAGCTCGTTTGCATTTCCGACGGGCTTGTAGAAGAAAGGCTCCAGCCTGACAGCTGCCTGCGACCATATATGATCACTAAGTCTGTTCGCGGGGCGAACCGCTGGCCGTTTCCACGAGTCCTCGCCCCGCCGCCGCGAGTCTGCCATCTCGCCCAGCTTCGCCACCGGCCGCTGACGCCCTTGACGACGCCCACGTCTGCAACCACTGCCGCAGCGGCCGATTCACAGGCGAAGCCGTCAGCCAAGTCGCCTAACGTTATAAAATCGGGGATTCCAGGCACGGCGGGGGAACCAGTCGAGTCGGACAGCAAAAAAAAGCGATGATCGGATCGAGTCAACGTCCGCGTGCGTGGCCAACGACGGCCCACCGCTCGAGGCCGTCCACCGCGACTCGCAACATCTAACGGTCGACGCCGGGACTGCCTGTGATTTGCATCCCCAAGAAGCGGCGGATCTCACGACAACCGCTGACGACGATGTTGGCGCCAATGGCAACAGTCACGAACTTGCCGCTACGTTTCAGACCGTGGCAAGCGGTATTGATGCGGACCGTGCGGCGAGGCCCAATCAAACGCCGGTTGTCGTAATACCGCCGGTCGTCTCGCAATCCGACGCGATCGCGGGCGACTTGAACGGGGAGTCCATGCGGAGGATCATCCGGAAGCAAAAAATAATCGAGCTGACGTGCCGGAAAGGCTTCGGCAGATCTCAGTCGACTCGGATCGTGAGAACGGGTCGCTGTTAACCGAGTCGGAAGCGAAACGCATTTGGCAAGCGGCGTTGAATGAACTGAACGATGTGACTGCCGATTACGCGATGCTGGCAGAATCTGTAGCAAGTTCTGGGCCAAATCGACTGGTCGTCCGATTTCGCCAAGTGTATAATTCGAGCAAATCATTTTGTGAACGGCCGGAACGCCGACAGATGCTCGAAGAGTCGGTGTCGCGTGCTGCCGGCCGGACTTATCGACTTGATTTTGAATTGCTGCGTGAAGATGCGCGTCACGAGATGCCAGCGGCATCACCGGCCTCGAAGCAGAAACAGCGGCAACAGATCTCCCGCCATCCGTTTGTGGAGCGGGCGGTTGCGATGTTCGAGGCGGAGATAATGAACGTGGACATTGGCAAGAGCCGTTCGGAATAGCGGCAGCGCCGAGTTGGACAACGCCACTTTGAGTTCGCCGTTTCGGCGTTCGCCACGGTTTCAGCCGAGAATCTGCGGTGAACGCCGAAACCGCAAGCTCGATGTGATGCTGTCCAACGAAGCAGGAATTTTTCGCAGGAGATATTTGCATGTTCGAAGGTCTCGCCAACTTCGGAAAGTTGATGCGTGAAGCTCAGCAAATGGGCGGCCGCATGCAGGAAGCCACCGAGGAGCTCAAGTCAAAGCGAGTTACCGGCAGTTCCGGCGGTGGCATGGTCGAGGTCGAGGCCAACGGACTCGGTGAGATCTTGCGTTTGACGATCGATCCGCAGCTGATCGAGCGTCAAGAGAAGGACATGATCGAGGATCTTGTGCCGGCTGCCATGAATCTAGCCCTTCGCAAGGCACGTGAACTGCACGCTGAAATGATGAAGTCCATGACGGCCGGCATTCCCCTGCCGGGCCTGGAAGCCGCAATTGCGAAGTTCGCCAATTTGGGGCCCGCGGACGAATAGTTCGACGCGTCAGAAACACGAGGAGGATGTTCGGTTACGGCGCACGACGGAATCGGTCACCCGACTGATTGATGAATTTGCCAAACTGCCGGGCATCGGACGTAAGTCAGCCGAACGCTTGGCTTACCACATACTCCGCGTCACCGAACCTGAAGCCCTCGAACTGGCCGAGGCCATTCGCCGCGTCAAACAGAACGTTCGCTACTGCAAGACCTGCTACCACTTGGCCGAAGGCGAAGAGTGCGAAATCTGCCTGGACCCGAAACGCGATCGCTCGCTGCTGTGCATCGTTGAACAGCCGCGAGATCTGATGCAACTGACTTCTGCGCGTATCGCGGACTGTACCATGTGCTGCTGGGACGCATCGCACCGCTGGAGGGCATCGGTCCGGATCAACTCACGATCGATGCGCTAGTCGACCGGGTGCGACAGGGGGATTTTAGCGAGGTGATTATGGCGACGAATCCGACTGTCGAAGGTGACGGCACGGTGCTTTATATATCGAATCAGTTGGCGGATTTGCCAGTCGAGCTGACGCGTTTGGCACGAGGCATTACTTCTGGCAGTGTGCTGGAATTTACGAACAAAGAGATCCTGGGGCTAGTGCGCTTTCGGCTAAAAAATTTAATTCGTAGGCAAGTACATCGCGGCGCGAGATTCGCTTTTTTCAATTGAGTTCCTCCGGAGGATTCCAGAGTAGATTAACTAGTTCGCGTGCAACTCGCCATTTTTGAGGAGTTGCCCAGGTAGGTACCGTGATCCAACGCAATCGCCCCCCACTGCATTGGCAGCGGTGATACCGACGAGCACGGAGAGATTGTCGTACGTCTTCCCTTTTTCGCATTCACGTCGTGACGATTGATTCATCATGCGACTGTCATTCGGTCTTGAGCAAAAGCTCGTTCAGAAACAAATCCTGGCTCCACGGATGATCCAATCCATGGAGATTCTGCAGTTGCCCGTCATGGCTCTGCAGGAACGGATCGAGCAGGAGATGAGCGAGAACCCGCTGCTAGAGACGCCCGACCGAGATCCGGATGCCCCGGAAGAAACCGTCGAGCGCGACAATCCCAACGCGCCCGCCGAGAGCGAGCGGGAGATGGTTGTCGATGACCGAAGACAACACCGACGACTTTGAGCGGCTGGTCGAAATGGATCAGGAGTTTCCCGACTACTTCGACGACGGCCCCGACGGTCCGCCAACCGCATGGAGGAGAACGCAAACCGCAAGCACGACGCAATGGCCAACATCGTTGTCGCGCCAGACCCTGCACGACTATCTGCACATGCAACTCGGGGAGCTGGAACTCGACGAGCCTACTGGAGATGTGCGAGCGGATCATCTCCAGCCTGGATCCCCGCAACGGTATTTAACCGGCCTCGACGATTTATTGCCGGCGGACGCCACGACGCATCCCGCTTGCTGGCCGAAAGGCCCTGGAAGTCGTGCAACACTCGATCCGCCGGGCGTCGCGGCACGAGACCTGCGCGAATGCCTGCTGCTGCAACTTCAGCCGCGATCCCTATTTCGACGAACTGAAGACGCTCATCTCCAATCATCTGGAAGACCTCCGCGACAACCGCTTGCCGGCCATTGAACGCAGAACCGGCTATTCGATTGCGCGTATCCAGAAAGCCTGGGACCAACTCCGAAAACTGAACCCCAAACCCGGCGCGATTTCACTTCCACGTGGCCCGACTGTCACTCCCGACATCTTCCTGAAGATGCGGACGACGGCAGTTACCACGTGCGGTTGAAGACGGCGCACCCCAGCCTGTACATCAGCCACTACTATCGCAACCGCCTGGTCACCGGCGAAGCAACGCCCGAAGAACGCGAATACATCAAGCGCAAGATCAACTCGGCGCAGTGGCTGATCGAATCGATCGAACAGCGCCGCAACACGCTGACGCGCGTCTCGCAGGCGATTGTCGATCACCAGACGGCGTTTCTCGACAGAGGGCCCCGAGGCCATCGAGCCGCTCAAAATGCAGCAGATCGCCGACAAGGTCGGCGTCCACGTGACCACCGTCAGCCGGGCCGTCGACGACAAGTGGATTCAGACCCCTCGCGGCATCTTTCCGCTGCAGGCGATTCTTCGTCGGCGGCACCGTGAGCGCCGACGGCGAGGAAGTCGCCTGGGACGCGATTCGGCTCAAACTGCAGGAAGTCGTGGACAGCGAAGACAAGACGAAACCCTTCAGCGACGACGACCTGGTCCGACAACTCAAAAAGCACGGTCTCAATGTCGCGCGCCGGACCATCACCAAGTATCGACGCAAGATGGCTATTCCCAGCTCACGCCAACGCCGCGATTGGACTCGCGTGGCCAAATCCGAATCAGCGACCGGCCCTGCCATCATCGACGATGTTGATGATGACGACGAATGACGACGATTGATGGGGTGAGAGCCCACGACGTCTGCGATTCCCATGCGTGCTCGCCTCTTGGCTCAGCCTCGCTTCTCAATAGATAAGCTGGGCCATCTAGGTAGAAAGCGCCGATACCTGAGTCCGTAGCGGGTACGAAGTGCAGCTCAGCCAGCACGCTCCGTGCTTCGCCAGCCCACAACGTGGGACGGAACTCAGCGAAACAAATGCGGAGCGCGGATCGAGATGGTCACTTCTCAGCCCCACTTCTTGCTCTTTCTAGAAGCCGAAGTCATTGACCCCAATATGGGCCGCCGGAGATTCCAACTGGAATCGGCTGACGGCGAGCACTGTTTGGAAGTCTCTGACGAAGAGCAGGACATGGAAGGGGAACGCTTGGAGCTGTTAGCGGTGGTGCGCCGAGGCACTGACCAGCCGTCGCGAGTCACGTTGGTGACCAGCAGTCGTCGGATTTCTCTCGGCTTTCGTCATGGCTTAGACGAATGGCGACAGAACGGTTGGCGTTGGGAACGCGATGGCCGTTGGGTTCCGATCAAGAACGGCGATCTTTGGCAGCGCGTTGACCGGTGAGTTTTAAGTTTCATCGGGTCATGTGTCGATCGTGGCGATTCGAAAACGCTCGACCGGTACGCGCGATCGCAGCACCACATTTCCCGCCACGCGTTGCGGCGACAGAAGTTGCAGCGAGTGTCGGGCCGGCAAGTGTGGGGACGGAACTGCGAGCGTTGCGGCAGGCCCAGTATCGCGGTCTCCTGTTCCCGCGACACGCTGGCAAAGCTTTGGCCGTCGTCTGGCGACGGCTGCGCAGCATCTCTTAGCGCGAACGACTGAGGGCGTTGGTGCGACCCATGCGTCGCAATTGACGACCTAGCTTTAACGGCTCAAGGCCATTCGACGACAACGACTTTGGGCACGACGATAAGTCGAAGCCCAGGCATTTTCGAGACAAACGTGGGGTACGTACCTCCACCGGGTGTGAATTGCAACACGATCTTTGAGGTAGACGGGGAGAAACTCGTGCGAACAAGTGTTAAATTGGAGAGCGTAAGGCTCTGATCGAAGGAAGACATGAAAACCCTTTCGAGCTGTTAGGGCCGCACGAAGTTGAGATTGAGGGGCGGGGCGCATTGGCGGTTCGTGCGTACATGCCACATACAAATCAGGTATGGCTGGCCCATACCAGCCACTCCGATCGGATGCCCATGCGGCGCATTCATCCATCGGGGCTATACGAAGCAATCTGTCCGTGGCCTGGCTACGAGGGATTGTCGCGGTACAAACTCCAAATCGAAGACTCCGCTGGACAACAAGTCACGATGCACGATCCATACTCATTTCCACCGCTACTTACCGAGTTCGACCTGCACTTCGCCGTGCGAAGGACGCCATTGGCGTGCCTACGACCGACTGGGTGCACACGTACGTGACATCGACGGAGTGAAGGGCGTCAACTTCGCCGTCTGGGGGCCAAACGCTCGAGGGATCAGCGTCGTCGGTGACTTCAATAACTGGGACCCGCGCCTCCACCCGATGCGAAAGCATGTGCCCAGCGGCATTTGGGAGTTGTTCGTACCTGGGCTCGAGCCTGGGCAGCGTTACAAATACCGAGTGAACCAGCATGGACATAGCGTCGACAAGACCGACCCGTTTGGTTTTGCTGCGGAGGTGCCGCCGCGTACCGCTTCGATCGTTTCCAACCTGGATAGCTTCGCTTGGAGCGATCAAAAATGGATGGATCGCCGTGCCACGAATCAGCTCGAGCAGCCGATCAGCATCTATGAGGTGCATCTCGGCAGTTGGAAACGCAACGGGAACGGGCCAACCGATTGGCTCGGTTACCGAGCTGGCGGCCGAACTGGTCGAGTACTGCCATCACATGGGCTTCACTCACGTCGAGTTCTTGCCGGTCAGTGAGCATCCGTTTACTGGCAGTTGGGGCTACCAGACGGTGGGCTACTTTGCCTCCACCAGTCGCTATGGTTCACCCGCAGACTTCATGTTCCTGGTCAACACGCTGCATGAAAATGGTATCGGCGTGATTCTCGACTGGGTGCCAGCTCACTTCCCGCGTGACGATCACGGGCTCCGCCGTTTCGATGGTACGGTGCTCTACGAACACGCAGATCCACGCCAAGGTGAACATCCAGATTGGGGTACGTTGATCTTCAACTACGGTCGCAACGAGGTACGCAACTTCTTGCTGTCCAACGCCTTGTTCTGGCTGGATAAGTACCACATCGATGGTTTGCGTGTCGATGCGGTTGCGTCGATGCTCTACCTGGACTACAGCCGCAACGATGGCGAATGGATTCCCCGTTCAAATTGAAGAATATTTGCGTCCAATGCGCTGCCAGTGCTGAGAATAAAACCTGCGATACTTGGTAATGTCAATGTAACTGGGATTGACATGTAAATTGCAAAAGTTACCAAACCAAAAATACTCAGAGAAAGAATAGCCACGAAGCCTGGTAATCGGTAGTAGATGAGCATGAAAAGAGAAACGATGATGAATCCGATCGCCCCTGCCACTAAACTCTTTTGTAAAGAATCCTGACCAAGCGTACGTCCAATGATGCGGCTCTCCGCGATTTCCAAAGAAGTTGGCAATGAGCCGTATTCCAATGTTACACGTAGATTGTTCGCTTCATCGTAGGTAAAGATATTGGGGTAGGTTCCAGATATTGAACCTTCGCCAGTTTCGATAGCACTTCGAATGATTGGCGAAGAGACAACTTTTTTATCGAGCACAATGGAAACTGTCTTTCCAATATTTGCCTTTGTATGTTCACCGAATGCTTTCGTGCCATCTGCCTTTAAGGTAAAAACGATTGAGTAACCGTCACTTGGATTTTGAGGAGCCGCGATTGAAACCCGGTCAAGATCAGCACCAGTAATGATGGTTTTATATACTATGTCCGTGAGGCTTCCCTCTGCATCAGTTTGAGATGAATTTTGAGTATTTCCAAAATCGGTCTGAATCACAGTGCCTGGTTCTGGAGCTTCATCTCCTGTATCCACAAATTCAAGCATACCCGTTTGTTTGATTACTTTGATTACTTCATCCGTGTTAGTAAGACCTGGAAACTCACCTACAATAAATTTCTCACCTGCAACCTGAAATAAAACTTCGCTGACTCCCAGTGCATTGCTTCGGTTTTCCAAATTGAAGCAGCAAGCTGCAAAGTCTCCTGTCCCACGGCATACCCTTCAGGAGCCTGAAGGACAACTTGCATTCCACCTCGAAGATCCAGTCCAAGTACTGGTTTTACGTCACGTTGAAATACTTGTTGTTTGAGGTTTTGCAGGATCGGGAAATCGATCCAAATAGCAAGCGTTACGATCAATAGGATTAATGCGACATTGAGCCAACGATTCTTCATATAAACATACTCCCATACACAAATACAGCCCATTGTGATGGGCTGTCAAATTATACCTGCATTGATGAGCTATTCCTGTTGTAGGGGAAATGGCATACTCACAGACATGCGCCGAATACCATCTCGTTGGTCACCCAAGACGTGCATAACCACCACGCACATATCATCTGATGGCTGGTTTTGGTCAGTTTTTAACGCCTGGGAAAGTAACGCATCAGCCATTTGCTGTGAAGTTGGATGCGAATCTTCAATCATTGAGCTTAGAGAAAGAGGTATATCCAGTGCGCGCCCGTTGTCTTTACCTGCAGTCAGGAACCCAGAGGTAAATAAGATAATAAAAAGATCGGCTTCAAGAGGGATTTCTGAAATAAAGGGTCTAATATCCCCGGCTGAACCAATTAATGAACTTTCATTTGTAAATGTGTCGATTTTCCCGTTTCGGATAATGAACATAGGTGTTGGATTATTACAGGTTAATACGATTGTGCATGTCTGAATATCGGCAGATAAAATATTAAGAGACGCGCTTGCTTCACCGTGCTTATCCGTAAATAGTGCGTCTGCGGCAGCCCTCGCGGCAGCACCATCTCGAACTCCTTCAGCGATTAGTTTGATCACATTTCGTACGACCAAGTTGGATATTTGTTTATTATTTTTCTGTTGCTGCATACCTTTGGAGAGTACAACAGATACACCCCCATTTGGTCTCTCGACTGCCTCGAGGGATTCACCACCAGATGCAGACCCAAATCGGTCAATTTTGGAAACAGCAATTTCGATTTCCATAGCCTCATTTTACATGATTAAACAAGTTGAAAACTTTGTCTTGACAGACTTTCCACCCGCTCGTATAATCCAACTTCGTTAAATAGTCTATCCAGGAGGTAAGGATAAATGACTCCTTTACCAAAGAGAAAGCTTTCAAAAGGGCGGCGTGATCGCAGGCGTTCGCACGAAGCATTAAAAGCCCAAAACTTGGTGCAATGCAGTAATTGCAGTCAAATGCGATTACCGCATACTGTATGCCCTAATTGCGGTTTCTATTCAGGTCGCGAAGTTATTGCAACTGAAAAAACAGAAAAATAGGTACAATCAATCCGCCGAAACCCCCGCGTTGGGGGTTTTTTGTCTTAATACCAAGAACGGTTCAAAATCCGCGAGAAAACGTGCTGGAATTGTGCCCTGAATGAAAACGTCCGAAATTCGGTTTTCGATCGACTGTATTTGTCCATACTCATGAAAGGTTGATATCAAGCGTCCTTCTTTATATGGCAAAATGACTTTGATTGATTGAGTGCGTTGAAAAAGTTCGTGGTTAATGCGGTTAATTAATATCTCAATACCCGTACCCAGCTTAGCTGATATTCTAAGTGCATCCCGGAATCAGGAAAATCGGTGTGAATTCTCGTGAACATTTTGAACTTTATCAATTTTGTTCAAAATAGTCAGCGATGGGATTGTTCCTGCTCCAAGTTCCAAGAGTGTTTCATTGACAGAGCGCCAATGGGCGTTGGCAGCGGGATGATTTATATCCACAACATGTAAGAGTAAATCTGCTTCGGTGATTTCTTCAAGTGTGGATCGGAAAGCGGCAATGAGCTGAGCAGGAAGTTTTTGAATAAAACCAACTGTATCCGTACTTTAATGCAACATTTCCACCTGGTAATTCGATACGTCTAGTTGTCGGATCGAAGGTGGCAAACAACTGATCGGCAATGTATACATCAGCCTGCGCCAATGCATTGATTAAAGTTGACTTGCCAGCATTCGTATAGCCTACAAGCGAAACGACAGGAATTTGAGTGCGACTTCGGTTTACTCGCTGTCTTTTCCGATGCTCACGAACCTTCTCTAATTGGATCTTCAATTGATCGATTCTTTTCCTTACTTTTCTTCGATCAACTTCAAGCTGTGTTTCCCCCGGACCGCGTAAACCAACTCCTCCCACTCCGCCTGATCTACCACCACCACCTCCAGCCTGGCGCTCCAAATGTGTCCAGGCACCAGTTAACGAGGATATAAATATTCGTATTGCGCTAACTCAACTTGTAACTTCCCTTCACTGGAATTGGCATGTTGTGCGAAAATATCTAAAATAAGATTGCTGCGATCAATTACTCGCATTTTTAATCCCATTATGCTTTGTAATTCACGAAGGTGGCGAGGACTTAATTCCTCATCAAAAATTATGACATCCGCTAAATTATCCTCTGCCAGGAGCTTGATTTCCTGAGCTTTTCCAGAACCTATCAACGTCGCGGCGTGCGGTCTGTCAAGCTTTTGAGCAATCCGACAACTTCAAGTCCAGCTGTATTTGACAATAAAGCAAGCTCTTCAAGAGAATCATTTACCGAAAGAATTCCTGGACGGGAGTAAAGCTCTACTCCGACGAGATATGCTTTTTCAGTTTCCAATTTCGTTGAGAAAGAATTTTGTAAAGGCATTCCAATATCTCACTTTAATATTGTGTTTGTATCCATGCAAACAATACATCACCGACTTGCTGGAGACTGTTCGGGTGAACTTTATCTATTGTATCTTCAGTTGTGTGCCAATATGGATAATCGAAATCTATGATGAGTGCTGCAGGTACGCCAGCTTGTAAAAATGGGAAATTATCATCCAACAGTGAATATCGCGTTTCGTTGATGAATGTTTCCTGAAAACCCAAAGTTGATGCAACCCGCCATAGATCTTTTGAAATAGAGACCGATGAATTTGTTTCTTTATAAATATTAAGATTTTTATCTCCAATCATGTCGATAATAACAACAGTATCTGGGAGAGTATTGGAATTCATAACAAAATATGTCGAGCCTGCTGCCCAAAGCTGACCATTGATGTCCCCTTGATCTTCGCAATCGAAGAAAGCTAACGACAATTGGAAATTATCATTTAGTGGCAAAATTCGGGAGAGTTCAAGCAGAACCGAAACACCTGAAAGACCGTCGTTAACACCTGGAACGCCAACATGTACATTTTCTGTTGTGGCATCCGCAAAAGCCCGTGAATCAAAATGAGTACCTAAAAGTATCTGATTACTTCCAAAACCTTTGCTAGCGATAATATTTGTGCCGCTGCAATTGGAGTGCGAAAATTGTTGAAAATCGATTCTCCAGCCATTTTTGGAAAGTAATTTCCCAACGTAATCAACAGCTTTTTCAGATGCTTGTGAATTCGGTATTCGTGGTCCTAACTTCGCGTGTCTTAATAATTAAAAACGCCAAGTTACCGTCGAATTTATTTGGTTTTAGTTTTGGAATTGATTGAACAAGAACCTAAAATAATTATTAGTATGGATGCAAGAAACAAGTGTAGTAAAGAAGAACGACGACCCAAAATATTTTTCCTTAGTTGCTATTTGATTATGGCACAATAATTGCCTAATCGCTTGCTTATTGCTATACTTGCTAAAAGGTTAAACATCATGTATCAACGCCAAATTCCAAAAACTTTGCATCAGACAACAGCTCACCTGGCACAGACTATGACCTTACTGACCATGCCGGTTGGTGAGCTTAGCGCGGAAATCGAAAAAAATTTGGCAGAAAATCCCGCCCTTGAATTATCTAGTGAAAGACGCTGCCCATGTGCAATCGAATACTTACTGGTAACAGGCTCATGTCCGGTTTGCGCGCAACCCAAAAGTATGTCGGCAGATGAACTGGTTGTCTTTATCTCACCAAGAAGCGACTATACCCCCAGCCATGAATCCCCTATTGAAGACATGTTGGACGATCCGATGGGTGCTAAGGAAGAAACTCTGCAAGAATACGTATTAAAGCAAATCGCGCCAGATTTGAAATCTGACGAGCGTCCAATTGCTGCACATTTACTCACTCAATTGGATGAAGATGGTTTGCTATCCATTGATATACCTGATTTAGCCAGATATCTTCATTGTGAAATTGAAAAGATCGAAAAGTCTGGTATTTAATTCAAAAATCAAACCCACTGGGAGTCGGGTCATTGACTCCGGAAGAGGCGTTAATGGTGCAGTTAGAGACATTGGCTGAAAGGCAAAAAATACCAAATATAGCGCCTCAAGTCATAGCATTAGGTTTGGGTGTACTATCAAAAGAAAGTATAAAGAAATTGCGAAAGATTTAAATTGTCGGAAAATCAGAGGCAAAAAAAGCATTGGATTTTATCGGTAATACTTTGAACCCCTTCCCGGCACGAGCATTTTGGGAAGCGGGCATGAAAAATCTTCCGCTAGAGTTCAAGTCTATTCTAGACCTGATATTATCCTAAGTCATCAAAATAAATCAGAAGAAAATCCATTGATGGCAGAGATAATTTTCCCAGTTAATGGAACACTTCAGATAAATGCCCTGTTTAAACAATCTCTGTGTGGGTTCATGAAGACACTAAAGACGACATGAAAGAAGACTTAAATCGTGCGACTCTTTTTGTTAATGCATTCAACAAAGAAACGTCACCATGCAACGAATGATGGAAATATTATTAAAGAAACAACGACAATTCATCAAAAACGGTGATAAATCGCTAAAACCAATGACCCGCTCAGAAATAGCTAAGAGCCTTGATGTCCATGAGTCGACGATATCACGCGCGGTGTCTGGAAAAACCCTGCAACTACCAAATGGACATATCATCCCGTTGTCCCATTTCTTTGATCGAAGCTTGAATGTGAGAGTAATTGTGCGAGAGCTTATTCAAAATGAAGGAAAAACGATTTCTGATAAAAAAATTGCAGAAATCCTTTCCGGTAAGGGTATTCATGTTGCACGCCGTACGGTAGCAAAATACCGTTCTATGGAAGGGATATTACCAGCGCATCTAAGAAAAATCGAAAAGCAAGTTAATGGCAAGAAATAAAACCTTTTAGGCATCCAATGGTTAAAATTGAAGAAGGTTTATTAAAAACTATTAATTTGATTAATTCTCCTGTTCTTGTATTTGACACTAAAAGCAATGAACTAAAAGCAGGAAATGCGTGCTTTGAAAAATTATCAGGTAAGCAAATCGACGAATACATAGGAAAAAAATATTTGTCGTTGTTTGAATTCTTAGGGAAAGATAATGAAAAAATAACATTCGTTGTAGAGGAAATGAGGGGAGCGCAAAATATAGTATTTGATTATCAAACCTATGAAGTTGGAAATCACACTTTGTTAACCTTGAAAACGATAAATACAACTCTGACGTAGAACAAAGCAATGCGTTAATAGAAATATTTGTCAATTTATCGGAATGCGAAAGTGTAAAAGATTTAAAAAATATATTCTTAAATGGAATTCAAACATTATTACCAAAATCAATTAGTCAAATTTATGACCGGGATGAATCAATATCGGGAGATTATCAGAAAACCTCGTTAATCGATGGTTTTCCTAAAAAATCAGCTCCTTTGAAGCGGATCGTTGTGAGAAGTATGATATTTGGGTCCCTGGCAAACGCGTGCTCAATGTGATGCAACGATTTGCGAGAGATAAATCTTTAGGATTTCTCGCCATGATAAAAATCGCTGAAAAGACTTCCGAAGCCTTTCTTGCAATCATATTTTCTAATGAAACTACCGAAAATTTGGAATTTGTAAGCCAATCCTTAAAGCACTCCAGAAAATTACTGAAAAACGATTACTGACATTAAAAAACTCAGAAATAATTAATTCAGATTTACGAGCAGCCCAATATTCACTTGAAGCAATCAACCGGCTCATGGAAATATCCCATCAAGGGTTCGTATCCATTGATTCACAAAAGGATGTGCAAATTCTAAACAACACGGCTTGTGAAATCATTGGGTATACCAACGTTGAGGCAATTGGTCGAAATATTTTCGATTTAATTGGAGAGAACACTGAAATAGAAAACTTGCTAAATTGCGAAAATGTTCCGCTAAAAGTAAAAACCATTAACACGAAGATCTATTCATTGGAAAAATGGTGAAGCAGTACCAGTGATTCTTTGGATAAATTCCCTGAATGAAAATCAGGACAAAAAGTTTTGGTGGTTAGGTATTGGGGACATTTCCGAAGTCACTGAAACTGCGAACCATGACAAAGCACTTAGAACAGCAGGCTGAAATTGGTCGATTAATGGCAACTTTCTCCCATGAAGTCAGAAATCCAATAAATAATATTGCTACTGGACTTCAGGTTTTATCAGTCAGAAACGCGGAAAACCAGTCTAATCTTGATACGATCGATAGAATGCAAGAAGATTGCGTTCGGATAACTGAATTGTTTGAATCTATCTTGACGTATACCCGCCCCTTCAGCGCCAAAATAGAGCCTTCTCAAATTAATCCTATCTTAAGAGAGTGGCTGAAAAATATTCAGGTAAGGCAAAAAATAATCAAATTGCAATTCATCAAGATTTAAACGCAACAGAAAATGTTTCAATCTTGGCGGATAAACGCTCCCTTGAACAAGTATTCACTAATTTAATATCAAATTCAATCGAGGCATTGATTGGTAGGGCAGGAGCGATTGGAATAAAAACTAATTTAATCGGAAATCCAGAAGACCAAAAATTGGAAATCAAGATTGCGGACACTGGACCAGGGATACCGCATGAAGTTTTAATAAAACTATTTGAACCATTCGCCACGAGCAAAGAAAAAGGAACTGGTTTGGGATTAGCAATTACGAAGAAAATCGTCACAGCTCATTCGGGTGAGATTACAGTGGATTCATTTCCAGGTGGAACGATTTTCACATTGAAATTTCCAATATATGTCGAGGTACATCCTGGAGGTAAATAGTGAGCTTCACAATTCTTATTGCCGATGATGAAGAAAATGCACGAATTAATTTGTCAGAATTGCTTTCAGCAAAAGGATATTCCATTATTCAATCAAAAACTCTTAGTGAAACAAGAGCGATCATCCAAAAAGGGGATGCTGATATCGTCCTTTTAGATGTTAATTTTCCAGATGGATACGGAACCGATCTTCTTGAAGAATCAAATTCATTTGCGGTAAAACCAATCATAATTATGATTACTGGCCATGGTGATATTGAAATGGCGGTTGAATCAATGCGAAAGGGTGCGAAATCTAGATCCATTGACCAAACCGTTTAACCAACTCAAACGTTCTTGAACAATCGATTTCGAGGGCAGCAGATCTGGTTCGGTTACGAAGGGAAATTCAGCAATATCGGGTAGAACGTACTTCAGTACTTGATTTTATTGTTGGGATTAATCATGCAGTTGCAAAAACTGCGTTCGATCAGGCTGCGCGAGCTGCAAAAACCAACACTTCTGTTCTGATTACTGGCGAAACAGGTACTGGCAAGGAAATTCTGGCTGTTTACATCCATAAAACTGGACCAAGATCATTAAAACCTTTTTTTCCAATTAACTGCGCTGCAATTCAACCTACCGTTCTTGAATCAGAATTATTTGGATATGAAGCTGGCGCTTTTACTGGGGCTGATAAGCGAAAACTTGGATTAATGGAAGTAGCGGATGATGGAATCTTATTTCTGGATGAAATTTCTTCAATGCCTCTAGATATATTCAGGCGAAATTACTTCGAGCAATTGAAGAACGCTCTATTCGCCGGGTTGGAGGGACATCTCAAATTAAGGTGGATATCCAGATAATTGCGGCATCAAATCGTGATTTAAAAACAATGATGAAAAACGGTGGTTTTCGAGAAGATTTGTACTATCGGCTAGAGGTTTGTGGATTTACATTTGCCACCCTTACGAGAAAGAACCGAAGATATTCCAGAATTAACTGGATTCTTTATAAAAACTTTTAATCAAAAAATGGGGGTGAATGTGGAGTCGGTCGATAGTCAGGCATTAACAGCCTTGAAGCAATATTCATGGCCCGGTAACATTCGCGAATTGCGTAATGCAATTGAAAGAGCATTTTTATTTTGTGACGGACAAAAGATAACTCTTGCCGATCTGCCAGCCGACGTAAGAAGTAATCAAGAGGCTTCTGGCACATAATGTGCAATATTATTATTTATATTGCTCTTGGAGGCTTGAAATGATTCCTATGACTCAAAATGATTTTATGTTCACATTAGCAGGCGCTGCTTTTCTTTTGGGATTAATTACTTTCATCGTCGGCATCTTCATCTTGGCGTTTAAAGTTACAAGTGCTGATTTTAATGATATCTCTTCGAGTTCCGCTAAATTGGTTAAAAAGGGTTTGACCGAAGATGTTTCGGATGAGTCAATAACGCATCCAGCTTGCTCGGGTCAATCGCTCAGATGTCCAGAACTCTGAGCGGGTGTTGGAATGTTCCTCGTTTTGGTAGCAGTCGCTTTACTCATTGCCGCGTACTTACTCGTCACACGTCTTGCATAGAAGGGACCTATGGCTTTCCCCGCTCTCCTACCCCAGTGGATTAATCAGCTCCCGAAAGAAAAGCGGGGGAGGATTACAGCCAGTTTAACTGCTGATCCAATTATTTGGAGAGCAGTTTGTCAAAAGCCAGAATTGGCGCTGTATTCACTTCAACAAACACAGATCCGCTTTCCGGCGGATTTTGCAGTTTATTTTGTTAAAGGTGAAGTTGATAATCCCAATCTCTTTGCAGCTGAATTTGAATCACAAAGAACAGAACAGAAAGACTTACTGTATAAATCCGTTAAACAGGCAATGTCTGATTCAACTAAATTTCAATCCGGGGATATTAATAATGCTTTACGTGAAGCGATAAGCATATATGAGAACTCACAATCTGAAAATAAAAGTGGCAATATTTTCAGATTGGACATCAGTGAATCTATAAGTAACCTTAATACAATATATTCCATTCTTGCGAGATTGGGTGATAATGGATCAGCTTTTACCAAATTAATATTAGAAACCAATGAAATTCAAAAAGCCGCGTCTTACATCGCAAACGCTGTAAAAACAGATCCGCGCAGCGACGGGAGACAGGATGGAAGACTTAAACAAATAGAAATTGATGACTTGTCCATTTTTCAGCTAAGAGAAATTTGCCAGGCTTTGAAGAAAATCAACGATCTGGGATTAATGCAACTTCTTGCACGCCAAGTTCTTGAAAAAAAAAGTGAATTTTGAAAAGGAAATTCAATATCTGCAGGAAGAAAAAGACCCGATCCACTTGTCAAAAATCGCGTCATTATTGGTACAAGCAAAATACTTTGCTGAGTTGACTGGGAATTTTTTATCAGCTCGCACATTCCACGATTACTCAAGATTGGCTTTAGATAAGCAAAATTCCATATTTCATCCAAAAGAAAGTGATAATGAAAAAAACGAGCCATTAAGAAAATTCCGCATCCCAGAAAGAATCGAAGATTTCCAATATCAAAGCTGTATTCTTGATGAGAATGTTATAAAAGCACTGAGATTGCTAAAGCAGACCCAGATACTGCACACGATCTAATCGACCAAGCATTTTACAAATTATTTGAAAATCCTGATTTTTACAATGTCGAAAAGCTTTTAGGTTATGTCGAGCTGGGATTATTTTGGGGATTTTATGAAGAGGTAGAACGGATTTTATTGGATTGATTGAAAATAATCCTGGTGAACTTGAGATAAAAAAAATATACGGCGATGTATGCGCAAGATTCGGCGATGTCGAAACGTCAATTGATCAATTTGCTATTGTTGACGCGCAAAATTCTCTTGGTGATGAACTTACATCAGAATTCATTTCTCTGTTGTTCTTCAATCAAAGTTGGGATTTACTCTCATCTGTATTAAAAGTCAAAAGTCTAATAGTAGTTCGCCTATGACTGATGGTGAACAATTTTTATTGGAATATTCCCAGTTGATGTTGAGTACGCAAAAAAATAATCATTCACCACTTTCAGTCAAAAAAGGAAATAACCATAAAAAAATTGCTGAAACAATTTTCTCAGCTTTGAATCAACCTGATAAAAAGCGAAAATGGCACGTTATTGATTGATCTCTGTAAGAATAAATCGGTGCCTATTGAGATATGCCTGGTTATTTGTTGGAAATTACTTGAATCCAATTTTTTCAAATTTGCTGATGCCTGCGTTTCATCCAGGATTTCCTTTGATACAAACAACCATTTGTACTTCATAAAATCGTATATTTCATTCCAAATGAAGGATTGGGAGAATGTTGATAGGCAAGATTCAGCAAGGGTGTCAAAAAGATGCACTAATAGACAAAATTTTTGTAGATTTGGTTCACATAGCAAATGATGACTTAAACAACGGCACATTTAAGACGCTTATAAGATGGATCTTATTATAGTTTTTCCTCTTAATCCGGAAATTCGAGGTTTGATTGCGCGAGAAGCATTGATCAATCACGAAACCAGGGGACGCGCAATAAAAATTCTGAAAAATCTGATTGGTCGAATAAAGGTCGATCCGAATTGGTACGTTTGGTATGCAATTGGTATGCTCAACTGCAGCCTGGCTGATTTCCCAATAGGTGCTCTAACTTTAGAAAAACCAGTTAAAGACCAACTTTTAGATTTACTTGATAATAACCATAGTCATCCATTAGAAATCGTACAAGAACTAGTGCGTATCGAATTGAGCGAAGAAGCGAAAAAGAAAATAAATATCTCGCTTTACTTAGTAATGATACATTTCAACAAGCAGAAGATATTTGGCGTGTTCAATCAGGATTGGCACAAGTTTATGTACACAATCAAGAATACGATAAGGCATATTCCTTATTAAAAAATGCGCAAAAAATCAAAATACATGTTTCTGAACAGGGAAATACATTTTTTGATGTACTGCTAACACTTAAATTGCATGACGAGGCATTTTCAGCAACCTGTGACACTCTTCAAAGAGAATTCACAGATGGCAGTGAATTGACAGCTTGCCTACACTTCGTAAAGAGAGTGAAAAGAATAGAGGGGAAGGAAAAAGCTGGTTTTCAATATTTGCATGATTTTGCGGGAATTCATCCAAATCTATAGGGATTAAACCCGCACTTTCCGTACTCGCTGCAATTACCAATCAAAAAGACGAATTTGAGCAATTAATTAGAGAATCCGTCTAACCTTGAACTAAACGCCTTAGCTTTATTAACATTCGCGCAAGCAGCAGTTGATTTACAGGATAACTCACGTGCACTCCGTTTCGCCGAAAGAGCGATGATAAGAATCGAGGACCTTAATTTTCTACAACAAATTGAACTTGCAGCGGTCTTTTTTACTTTAGAACAGCCAGAAAAAATGAATGCAATATTTCGTAATTCGATCGCTGGAAGAATCACACATGATTTATTAATAGATACGGACGATTTAACTGATACAGGTTTTATATCTCAAAATATCAACATCGTTGAAACGCTTCCAGCAAATGAAATTCGAAATGCGGATTTACCTTTTTATTGGAAGACGCGTTTAATCAATCCTAAGACAAGTCACGAGGTAAATCAAATTAAAAAAGGATTACATGAAGACAATCAAATCCTTGTAAGAAACTCTCTGATAAGACTCAGTAAAACATCTCCGAAAAATCCCATATATACATTTCTGCTTTTATTATTAAATAAAATGTTTTTGGAAAATATCGATGAACGTGGATATGCTGAACTCACAAATAAAATCATCGATATAAATTTGAGCGATGAATACAAACATCTTCTATTAGGTTTATTGATTAATCACGAACTTGATTTAGGACACGACATTCAGCTGCTGAGATGTTGGATGGCCTTGAAATATTAGAAAATAAATGCTTCCTATTAAGGTTAGCATTTAACAGATTGTCAAAACGCTCGCAACATTTAGAACAGGTTAATATCTCGGAGTGGACTGACTCTGAGAACGGAGAATTTGAGTATTCATTTCTTACACAAAATCAGTGTGATACTGATTTATTACATTATTTCATCCGTTTTTTTGCTCCACAGAAACTCTACTCAATCATCGCGCGTTTGGAATTGAAAAACGGGTCGTTGGATATGGATGAATTATTGCAATATTTGACTGATCACTATTCTATATTTGCAGCTCAGAAAATGTTGCCAGAAATTTCTCGTTCCCTGGAAATTAATGAAAACTTAATTGCTTTGATGGTAGCAAATAATCTTCTACTTGATAATCAAGCACACCTTGAAGAAATCATTAATAAGACCAAAACATTAAATACCTTATTACTTCGCGAAAAAGATATTGTAGACTTGACTATTGCTCGGGCTCTCGCGATTCTGCAGCCTAATGAAGAAAACTTAATATCTGTCATCGACGAACTACCAACGGCGGAGAATACTGTGTTAAGAGTTCGTGCATATTGTCGCCTTGGAATGGTGGAAGAGGCACAAAAATTGCTGACAGGAAATGATTACGAACTTCTTCTAACATATGCATTGAATCTACCCGACTCTCAACTCTCGGAGAAGAAGGCGCTTGCTGCGAAATTAATCCAAGTTGATCAGAATAATCCGCTTGGTTATGTATTACTCGCCAGAATGTATGAGATCGACGGATTTACAAATCAGTCATTAGAATCGTTGGAAATTGCACTTTCAATATGGGCAGATGAACCGCGCTGGCTGGCATGGGCATCACGACTTGCATTTAACGTAGGAAATGTTCAAAAAACTTTGGAATATGGCAATCAAGCGATGGAGACAGGGGAATTGCGAGCTATGATTGGCTATGGATTTATGAAAACCCCAACTCAAATAATGGGATTGAAGAGCTTGCCGATTTTATTGATCGATTAAAAAATAGGCGCAAAAGACGACTTTGGGTTGAAGGTGAAAAGCGCTGAGAGACTGATTAGAAGGGTGAATATCGCAAAGCATTGAGTGAAGTCGTCGCTGCGCGCGGTTTGCAGCCCGACCGACATGAATCCTGGTTGTTACAAGCTGATATCGCTTTGAGAATTGGAAACCTCGAAAAGGCAAATCAGATACTTACCAAGATTTTAAAACAGGAGCCCAAGCACGAAGCGGCAATCCTACTAAAAACCGAATTGATCTACCAAGAAAAGGTCTTGATGCCGCGATTACTTTTATTGAGAAAAGCAACGTAGCTGGGAAAAACAACAGTGCGTTGATCATCAAGCGTTCATCTGTCCTTGAAAGGGCAGGACGAATCGATTTAGCAGTTGAAACATTAAACAAGAACTAAAAAATAATCCTAAAGATTTGTCCGTGCTAATTGCTCTGAGCAAAATACTTTGTACATTGAAAAATTATGATGAAGCTGAAAAATACGCTCAATCGGCATATCGAATTACCACCCGCAATGTGGAGTTGTTGCTAATCTTGGGGATGATTAATCAGTCACAAGGAGATTTGGATCAAGCAATTCGATTTACTGCTGAAGCGATTAAAGTAAATCCACTTTCTGTAGATGCGAATATCGCGCTTGGTACGATTTATTTAGAAAGGCACCAAAAGGACTTTGCAGAAACTGTCATACGAAAAGCATTGAAATTAATGCCCAAAGAATTTAGGTTGTATGATTTTCTCGCCACCCTTTTTACCTCAGAAGGAAATTACAAAGAAGCAATCAAAATCCTTGAGATCGCTTTTCGAACACATAAAACCAACCCAAGAACAATTGGAGAGGGTAGAATTATTGAAAACCTCCGGGTAACTATGCAAAACCATAAAAACCCGTCTGAAGCATTAATAAGAATGGAAATTAATCGTCACGATTGTATTCGTCTCCTGAATAACGGATTAAAAATTGGCAACACCTTATTTTGTGAGCAACTTTCAAGAGATTGGCTAAAGGAATTTCCAGGGGATCTATTCATCAAGTTTTTGCATGTAAAAGCTTTATACGCTGGCAAGAAGAATTCTGAAGCGGATGAGCAACTTAAAAATGTTTTAGACCATGACCCGGAATTCATTGAAGCTTGGCGTTAGCCCTTGAAAACTCCCAAATCGATAGAGAAAAATCAAGAGCAACAGTTCATGTTCTTGGAGGGGTTGTCTCATCAAGATCGACTCTGCCATTTTGAAGTTTGGTGTTAAAAAGTGCAAGAAGCGAATTTGCGAAGGGACGATTCGAATCTGGAAGAATGCTGCTCCAAAAAATCCTGGGTGATTTATCTGTATCACCTCTGATTGCCATTGAACATCTCAAATCACTACAAAAAATCGCTGATTTGCATACTTATCTTAAGGCATCAGAGATTTATTTAAAAAAGTGGCGGTATTCCATTACACCTGTTACATGCAGATGCAATGGAGGTGAATGGCAAGGAATCCGAAGCCATTCGTGGAATACAGAAGTGCGTTTCTTATGATGTCGCGGGGCAGATTTATAGAAGGATTTGGGGGGACAGGTACAGATATGTAACCCTTTGTCAACTGATTTATCCATAAAAACGACCACACATATTCCTGCAAATATAAATGTGAGCATGAATTGGCTGCAACTGTCAGATGGGAATGGTAAAAAAGTACAAGCTAATAAAAACACAATCACGAAATAACTTCGGACAATCAGAAGGAATAAACCCGAAATTGGTTAATATCCAGACGGTTGAAACGAACAATCTGCAGCAGGTTTATGTGATTCTAACTTCCGAATCAGGATTGCAGAGAAGCTATGGATCAAAATCGAGCACTTTGATTATTGAATTACTTCATAAACTTGCAACAACTCTCATACAAAGTGCAAATTGGGAGGCTTTAGTATTCTTACCTGATGTACCTTCCATAAGAGCAACCAATTTGGAATTTCTCCAATTACTTCGGTATACCGGAAAGTAAAACTTGCGTTGGGTGAATTAGAAACGAATCTTCGAAAAAATGGCAAGCGCGTTGGATCTGTATTGATTATCGGTGGGGACGAAATTGTACCAATGCACGGTTTACCAAATCCTACGGATGATTCTGACGCGGAAATTCTTTCAGATAACCCTTATGCCACGTCTGACATGAATTATTACGCTGTGCAATGGCAGGTGGGGCGGATAGTGGGAGAAAAGGGATCGGATCCTGGACTTTTGCTTCAACAAATCCGACAGATCATTAATTTTCATGAGCAACCTTATCAAAAGATCTCACATCTTAGCGATTAAAAAGCAGGCAATCGCTGTGTTAGCTGCAAAATTAGGCTTTTTTCAAATTGGGTCCGAGGTAACAGAATCCTTTGGGTATAGCGCTTCCGTTTGGAAAAGATCTTCCATTGCCGCTTTCCGACCACTTGGAAGTGCGAACGGTGTGCGAATTTCACCGCCGTACGATTCTGCCAATCTGGTAATGGCTGACATCAGAAAAGCAAAATATGCCTTTTTCAACCTTCATGGATTACCCAATACACCAGACTGGTACGGGCAGCGGGATTTGATTAGTGATGACGCAGGGGTTGATTATCCGGTGGCATTAACAGCGGAAAACATTTCTTTGTCGAAAGGATTTGCTCCGATTGTTTTTTCCGAAGCCTGTTATGGGGGTTTTGTTGAGAATAAATCGATCAGTGATTCAGTGGCATTAACGATGATGGATTCAGGAACGCATGTACTGGTCGCATCTACTGGTATCGCATATGGCTCCATCACTACACCGCTTATTGGAGCGGATCTTTTAGCTTTTATCTTTTGGAAATACCTACGTGAGGGTTTCACAGCAGGCGAGGCATTCCTGAGAGCAAAAAATGGTTTCATCAAAGTGATGAATGAAAGACAAGGATTTTTAGATGGTGAGGATCAAAAAACTCTTATATCATTTGTGCTATTCGGAGATCCGTTATTTTCAATTAATCCGGCAATTACCAGGATGATTAATACCGAACAAGCCAGCGCAACAGAGATTACAAAGTTTGTATCTGATAAAGA
>CAVYRA010000009.1:0-49646 GCA_963770745.1 uncultured Rikenellaceae bacterium | reverse complement strand
TGCTGTAGTTGAAGATGCCTGACGCTGTCGGTGTGCCGCTGATGGTGATGGTGTTTGCAGCCCAGTTGCCGCAGTTACCCCTGCAGGTAATCCCGTTGCTGTGCCTATGCCAGTGGCGCCTGTCGTCGTATGAGTTATTGCCGTAAGTGCCGTGTTAATACACAGTGTTGGTGTCGATGAGGCAACACCGGCTGTGTTGGACGGGGTGACCGTAATGGTTCCCGTTGCATCAACACTGCCGCAGCCACCTGTAAGTGGTATGCTGTAGTTGAAGATTCCTGACGCTGTCGGTGTGCCGCTAATGGTGATGGTGTTTGCAGCCCATGCTGCTGTTACTCCTGCAGGTAATCCCGTTGCTGTGCCCTATGCCAGTGGCGCCTGTCGTCGTATGAGTTATTGCCGTCAGTGCCGTGTTAATACACAAGGTCGGTGTCGATCGAGGCAACACCGGCTGTGTTGGACAGGGTGACCGTAATGGTTCCCGTTGCACTGACGTTGCCGCAGCCGCCGGTCAGTGGTATGCTGTAGTTGAAGATGCCTGATGCTGTCGGTGTGCCGCTAATGGTGATGGTGTTTGCAGCCCAGTTGGCAGTTACCCCTGCAGGTAATCCCGTTGCTGTGCCTATGCCAGTGGCGCCTGTCGTAGTATGAGTGATTGACGTAAGTGCCGTGTTAATGCACAGTGTTGGCGTTGATGAGGCGACACCGGCTGTGTTGGACAGGGTGACCGTAATGGTTCCCGTTGCATTAACACTGCCGCAGCCACCTGTCAGTGGTATGGTGTAATTGAAGATGCCTGACTCTGTAGGTATGCCGCTGATGGTGATGGTGTTCGAAGCCCACGCCGGCAGTTACCCCTGCAGGTAACCCGGTAGCTGTGCCTATGCCAGTGGCTCCTGTCGTCGTATGAGTGATTGCCGTAAGTGCCGTATTAATACAAAGTGTCGGCGTCGATGTCGGAGGACTCACTGTGTTGATGACAGCAGTAATAACAGCCTGACCGGTCATCTGCCTGGTACCGGCTGCATTGGTGGCAAACACCGTGTAAGTTCCTGCGGTCTGATTCACGAATGTTAATGAGCTGCCCGTGCCGGGCAGGGTCGTAACGAAATTCCCATCCCTATAAAGATCATAGTCGGTGTTCAACTCGGAACCGCTCAGGCTTACAGGCAGTCCTGATCCACCCTGACAATAAGTGCCTGTACCTGTTACATTGAATACTGCAGGAAGTGTTGGGTTCAGAAGCGGGTTGCCGTCAACAATCGCGTCAAGACCGGGAGTAACTGGCAAAGGGGTAGCGTCGCCGTTTATATATGAACTTAAAACTGTGGGGAAAAAAGGTGAGAATGCTGAACTTGCACAGAATATCAGGTCTGGCCTGGTGTTCGGGGTGAAGCTGACTGAACTTGTGATCGTAAAATGAGCCAGGAACGTACCGTCACCCGTTGAGGAAATGAGTGTGCCTGATCCGGCACCCGGAGGCACCGGAGGTATGTTGTTTGCCATAAGCCTGATGAGCGACTGTCCCGGAAAACCCGGAAGAGACCCAACGACATCCGCGCTGCCTGCAAACTGCTGATCAATATCCAGTTCTGACCCGTCGTTGCTGTAACTGACTGTCAGCACTCCTGCCCCGTAGATGGAGGAGTTCAGCAGCAACCCCATCTGCAGTGCTGCAAACTCAAAGGTCTGGCCATCATCCGCATCCAGAAGGTACAGATCAAACTCAATAGTGTTCGTCGTATGCGTCACATACCTGACGGAGAGAACGTAATCGTCAACATCCGCCCTGGCAGAGGTGCCCGACAGGAGAATCAGCATCAGCATCATTGCCCCTGCACGCAAATTGATCAGACTTTTCATAACCAATTTCAGTATGATAAAATATACAAAACCTTGTCTCAATCCAACCAGCGAAAACCGCATAGCAGTGTTCCCGTTTTTTAAAATCCAAAAACGTTAACACGCTGTATTACTGTTTATTACTCGCTTCCCCTGATTGTATTTAAATACACCTTCGTCCCGTCAGTCACACTGACTCTGTTCCTGGAATGAGCCTGAAAAAAAGAGTGCCAGGCTCACGGTGAAGAGCTGGGCACACAATATCCATAATCGTGACAGATTTATACCGCTGCTTAGATAGCAGCGGGTCATGAAGAATAAAAATATGCTCAGCCTTAAAATCGACTCTAAAATTAAACTAATTGATAAATAAAAAAGTTTTTATTTGACCAAACCGCGATTATAATCCGTAAAAAGTGCCCACACTGCGACCAAGCCTCCGAACCAAACCCCACCCCTCATAATAACCTTCGCATTTTATCAGTTTTTAATTAACAACGATTGCAATTCCCAATCTTTGAGCTTATTTTTGAGATAATCACCGCGGCCTGATAACCGCACACGCAATTTATTTATAATCATAATATTAAAGTCATGACAAAGGGACTTGTAACAAAGAAAAGCCAGAAGAAAGAGCCGGCAAAGAGCCTGAAGGAAAAGCGCAAGGAGAAGAAGGAAAAGAAAAACACAAAATAAAATACCTCCACCCGGACCTCTTCCGGACACAATTACCAGTCTCTTTTTCAGGATCAATCCTGACCCCTCCCTCTGGGGGGCGAGATTTGCCCTCGTCACACAATATTATACAGCCTCCCCCGGTTGTATCTTTGTCATTTTATTATCTTCATGCCACGGCTGGAAAAGAAACCGCCGGACCAGATGAAAAAAAAGAGCAAGAAGTCGCCCTTCCCATGGACCTCCGTCAGTGTACTGCTGTTCACTGCAGCAGTGCTCACGGCAGTGATCCTGCTCTATTCATACGGACAGAAGGATAGAATACTGCGCGATGCCGCCACAGAGATGGAGGCCGTCGCACGCCTTAAGGCCGACCAGGTCGCAAAATGGAGAAGCGAAAAACTCAATGACGCCAGACTTATCCATGAGAATGTCACCCTGGTGGAACACATCGATGCCATGTTCATCAAGGAGAGACCCCAGTGGGAGAAGGCGAGACTGGAACAATTCCTGGAAACACTGATTGAAAACTACGACTTCGGCGGAGCCGTGCTGGTGGATGCCGGAGGAAACCCCGGACTGGCCGTGCCCGCGTCAGAGTCGGCAGCAGGTGAATTCCTCAGGAACAATATCACTGCATCGATCTCCAACCCTGTCATCTTTATGACCGAATTCCACACAGCCTCGGTGGTCTCGTACCTCCACCTTGACATGCTGGTCCCCATGCGGATGCCGCACGACGGTGACACCGTGCTGGCAGGTGTGCTGGTGATAAGAATTGATCCCGAAAAAGAGCTCTTCCCGATGCTCTCCACATGGCCCACCCCGGGAAGAACCGCCGAATGCATCCTGTTCAGATTCAAAGGTGATTCGGTCATTTACCTCAACGGCTCACGACTGGCAGGGTATGATAAGCCTGTAACATTCGCCACCGGAGATATTGAACTCAGCGCGACAAGCCCGCCCGGGGAAGAGAAAGCAGCCCGGACATACACTGACTACACCGGCACTGAGGTAGTGGCTTCAGTCAAAAAGGTACCTGGCACAGAGTGGTACCTCATCGCCAAGAAAGAGACCGAAGAGATTCTCGAGAGGCTCTATCGCGAGATAACCATGCTCTGGGGCATCATGGGCCTCGTCTACCTGGCACTGGCAAGCATCGCATACCTGATAATCAAATCGACTCGGGCACGATACCTCCGCGAAAAACAGAAGGAGGAACTGAACCGGCAGGCTATCATGAAGCACTTCGACTTCGTGATGAAACACGGGAATGATATCATCCTTCTGCTGGACAGTAACCTGAATATTGTCGAGGTGAACGAGCGGGCAATTGCAACCTACGGCTATCCGCGCGAGAAACTCATAGGCATGAATATCTCCGGGATACGCACACCGTATGAATTGCCGCAGCTGGAAAAGCATGTCGAACAACTGAATGAGAAGGGTTCGTCATATATCGAAACGGTCCACGAACGAAGTGACGGCACTACATTCCCCATAGAGATCAGCGCATACACCGTGGAGGTCGAAGGCGTGCGATTCTACCAGAGCATCGGCCGCGACATATCAGAACGCAAACGTACCGAAGAGGAGATGAAGGAGAGCAACAGGAAACTGAGCACCATCATCAATAACCTCCGCGGGGTGGTCTTCCGCTGCAATAACGACGATGAATGGACCATGCAGTATATAAGCGACGGCATCTATGAGCTGGCTGGTTACCTCCCCAATGAGTTCATAGGCAGTAAGATACGGTCATTTAAGTCAATAATCGATCCTGACGATGTCCAGATGGTCTGGAAAGCGATACACACCTCGCTTGAAACAGGATACCTTTATACAATAGAGTATCGCATCATCACCTCATCGGGAAACACAAAGTGGGTCTGGGAAAGAGGACGCGGATACTATGAGAGCGACCAACTGGTGGCCCTCGAGGGATTCATCTCCGACATAACCGAGCGAAAGAAGATCGAGGAGGAGCTGATCAGGGCCAGGGACAAGGCCGAACAGAGCGACAGGCTCAAGACCGCCTTCCTGCATAACATCTCACACGAGATCCGCACCCCGATGAACGCCATCGTCGGCTTCACGACTCTGCTCGACGCACCTGACATTACCGATGAGAGCCGCCGCCAGTATATTGATATAATCTACCAGTCGAGCAACCAGCTCCTCTCCATCATAACAGACATCGTCGATATCTCAAACATTGAAACGGGTCAGGTTAAGGTCAGCAGGGCCAGTGTCAACCTGAACACAATGATCAGGCACCTCCACGACCAGTACAGAGTGAGGGCGCAGCAACAGGGACTACTGCTCAATTTCACAACCCACCTCGACGACAAGGAAGCAGTGGTGCTCACCGACGAGACCAAGATCATACAGATATTCTCCAACCTGCTTAACAATGCTTTGCGGTTCACCCGCAAGGGAAGAATCGAACTGGGGTATGTTGTCAGGGGCGAAACGGTGGAGTTCTTCGTCTCGGACACCGGCATCGGCATTGCTCCCGAGCACCAGCAGAAGGTCTTCGAGAGGTTCTTCCAGGTGGAAGGTCCCAGCTCGAAGCAGTACAGCGGAACAGGGCTCGGATTGTCAATATCGAAGGCTTACGCCGAACTCCTCGGCGGGACGATATGGCTCAGATCAACACCCGGAGAGGGATCGCTCTTCTGTTTCTCGATCCCCTGCCTTAAATCAAAGGAATTAAAGGCCGCCACGAAAAAAGCCCCGGCAAAAGGCAAGGATTAATCCTCTTCCTTCCTTATCTCCAACCCCAGTTCATCAAGCTGCTCCTGCCTGACGGTTGAAGGTGTATCGATCATCACGTCACGTGCCTGGTTGTTTTTCGGGAAGGCGATGTAGTCACGGATGGTATCCGATCCGCCCATAATGGCGGTCCACCTGTCAAACCCGAAGGCTATCCCCCCGTGCGGCGGTGCGCCGTACGGAATGCATTGAGCAGGAAGCCGAACTGCTTCTGCGCCTCCTCCTCCGTAAATCCCAGGGTGCGAAACATCAGCGACTGCGTCTGAGAATCATGGATACGTATTGATCCCCCTCCTATCTCGGTGCCGTTGATCACCAGGTCGTAGGCATTTGCGTGTACCCTGCCCGGGTCGGTCTCCATGAACTGAAGGTCCTCAGGTTTAGGTGCAGTGAAGGGATGGTGCTTGGCATAGAAGCGCCCGGTCTCATCATCCCACTCAAGCAGCGGGAAATCGATCACCCACAGCGGTGCATAGACCGAGGCATCACGCAGCCCCAGGCGCCTGCCCATCTCAAGGCGAAGCTCACCCAGGGCCAAAAGGGTCTTCTCCCTCGGACCCGCCATCATCAGGATAAGATCTCCTGCATCGGACCCGGTCATGAGAGCGAGGTTCGCGAGGTCAGCAGGACTGTAGTACTTATCAGCCGATGATCTTACGGTGCCGTCAGCCTCAACCCTGGCCCAGACGAGTCCCTTCGCTCCTATCTGCGGACGTTTCACATACTCCGTGATCTCATCAAGCTGCTTGCGTGACCAGCCGGCACAGCCGGAGGCGGAGATGGCCCCGACATACGGGACAAGCTCGAAGGGCGGGAAATTCCTGCCTTTGACAGCCTCAGTGACATCCTCAATGCACATGCCGAACCTGATGTCAGGCTTGTCGGAGCCGTAACGGCTCATGGCCTCTTCATAGGGAATGCGCGGAAACTTCTCCCCGAATTTCACACCCTTTATCTCCCGGAAAAGATGCTGTGCCAGTCCCTCAAAGGTGTCCAGGATGTCATCCTGGTGGACGAACGACATCTCGCAGTCGATCTGAGTGAACTCCGGCTGGCGGTCTGCGCGCAGGTCCTCATCGCGGAAGCACTTCACTATCTGGAAGTACTTGTCGAATCCCGCCACCATCAGCAGCTGCTTGAAGGTCTGCGGGCTCTGCGGCAGGGCGTAGAACTCGCCGTGGTGCAGCCTCGACGGAACAACGAAGTCGCGAGCCCCCTCGGGAGTCGATTTAATGAGCACCGGCGTCTCCACCTCTATGAACCCCGCTCCGTCAAGGTAACGCCTCGTCTCCTGCGCCATCCTGTGTCTGAGGATGATGTTGGAGCGCACGTTATGCCGGCGCAGATCGAGGTAACGGTACTTCATGCGAATCTCATCGCCACCGTCAGTGTTCTCCTCAATGGTGAATGGAGGAATATCGGAGACGTTCAGAATCTCTACGCTCTCAGCGATAATCTCAATGTCACCGGTGGGCATCTTCGGGTTCTTGTTGCTTCTCTCGGCCACGGCTCCTTTGACCTGAACAACGAACTCGCGTCCGAACTTGCGTGCTTTCCCGCAGAGCGAAGCATCCGTCTCCATATTGAAGACCAGCTGGGTGATGCCATATCGGTCGCGCAGGTCGATGAAGGTCATCCCGCCGAAATCCCTCGATCTCTGAACCCATCCTGACAGTGTAACTCTTTCTCCCTTATTGCTTAGCGATAGCTCTCCGCATGTGTGTGTCCTGTACATTTCGATTCCCTTAAGGAGACAAAAATAAGATTATTCCCGGTAATAAACGGTAATAACTTTGCGTCGGTTTTTCACACCTTTTTCCTAAAATTGCAGAAAACCAAAGGCCCTTCAGACAGTATGTCACCGGGAACGGAAAGCGATGTCCCGGAACAGAAATCATCAAATCTCAAAATGGAGCCCGGAACTGACGAATACTACATGCGGATGGCGCTGGCAGAAGCAGCCAGGGCTGCTGAGCGCGATGAGGTACCGGTAGGTGCGGTCATCGTGGCCGGGAAGAGTATTATCGCCCGAGCCCACAACCTCACCGAGACGCTTAACGACCCCACCGCTCATGCCGAGATGCAGGCCATCACCGCAGCCGCGTCCTACCTCGGAGGCAAATACCTGACTGACTGTACAATATACGTGACCGTGGAGCCGTGTGTCATGTGCGCCGGGGCACTGGCCTGGAGCCAGATATCAACCCTGGTCTACGGCGCCCCGGACCCCAAAAAGGGCTATACCATCACCGGAGCCGCATTACTCCATCCTAAAACGGAGGTGCGCAGCGGAGTGCTGTCAGACGAGTGCTCTGAACTGATGAAAAAATTCTTCCTGAAAAAGAGAAAGTAAGCCAATCCTGTTCGGGGATAAAATGAGATAAAGAGCTTCCCTCCCGGGACGGATTCAAAGAAGCCAAGAGCTTCCCTCCCGGGACGGATTAAAGAAGCCAAGGCTTCCTCGGGACGATTAAAAGGAGCCAAGAGCTTCCCTCCCGGGACGGATCAAAAGAGGCAAAGATCACCGGTATTTCCATCTGTCATATGAAAAGAATTTGCTAAGTTTGTTTAAAACAGAACAGTCATGACCCTTGACAACGGCAAAAAAATAGTGCTCCTGAGACTTATCGGGTTTATCTCGACGCTGGTTTATGTGCTGTATATCTTCCTGGCATATTTCGAAAGAATCTTCAGGCATTCGATGAGTGAGGCCAGTGTCAATATCATGACGGCGGTTGTCACGGTTGCATACCTCATCACACTGTTCTGGCCGGCTCTCATGAAGTACAGATACGTATACTTCTCGTCAGACGAACGGAACATAACACTCAGGTGGTACAGAACGGGACTGATGCCCGGGGAGAGCAGCAGCATCGAGATCCCCACCGGCAAGTTTGCGGGCTTTGAAATTACGACCAAAACGATGGGACTGCATCATTACCTTACCCTCTTCCAGCAAATCCAGGGAAAGAAGGCGGCATACAATCCGGTCAGCATCACGGCTCTTTCGAAGAAGCAGAGAGCCCGGATCGCAGAGGCTCTTAATATTTATAAATCAGCCGTTTAGTCCATATCAGGTAAAACATGAGCAAAGTCATTTTTCATGACTGAAGGTTAGATGACCTTTGGAAATGATTTGATTCTTAATAAATTCATAACCACAAATAATAACTGAAATGAAAGTAAAAACGATTCTGGCTGAGCTCGAGAAGAAACACCCGGGTGAAGTCGAGTATCACCAGGCTGTCAAAGAAGTCCTTGAATCAATTGAAGATGTTTACAATGATAATCCAAGGTTTGCCAAGGCCGGGATCCTGCAGAGGATCATTGAGCCTGACCGTGTTTTGACATTTAAGGTTCCATGGATGGATGACCAGGGTAATGTACAGGTCAACCTTGCCTACAGGGTACAGTATAACAATGCAAT
Organism: uncultured Rikenellaceae bacterium; assembly: GCA_963770745.1. Lineage (GTDB taxonomy): Bacteria > Bacteroidota > Bacteroidia > Bacteroidales > VadinHA17 > SR-FBR-E99. The sequence continues at coordinate 40,927 of CAVYRA010000009.1, read as the reverse complement.
AGGCCCGTATAAAGGCGGGCTCCGTTTCCACCCGACGGTCAACCTTTCAATCCTGAAGTTCCTGGGCTTTGAGCAGATTTTCAAGAATGCTCTCACCACCCTCCCCATGGGCGGCGGCAAGGGCGGATCCGACTTCGACCCCAAGGGTAAGTCAGACAACGAAGTGATGCGTTTCTGCCAGTCGTTTATGCTTGAACTCTGGAGAATGATTGGTCCTGAGACTGATGTGCCCGCAGGCGATATAGGTGTCGGCGGACGTGAGATAGGCTTCCTTTACGGGATGTACAAGAAGCTTGCACAGGAGCATACAGGTGTATTGACCGGCAAGGGTCTCAACTGGGGCGGCTCGCTGATACGTCCGGAAGCAACTGGCTACGGATGCGTTTATTTCGCCAATGAGATGCTCAAGACCCGTGCCGAATCGTTCCCGGGCAAGAAGGTGGCTGTCTCCGGCTTCGGCAACGTGGCATGGGGTGCAGCTATCAAGGCAACAGAGCTTGGCGCTACGGTGGTGACCATCTCAGGTCCTGACGGATATATCTTTGATCCGAACGGCATAAGCGGAGAGAAGATCAACTTCCTGCTGAAGCTGCGTTCTTCCAACCAGGATATAGTTGAGCCTTACGCTGCCGAGTTCAAGGATGCAACGTTCCATGCCGGCAAGAGGCCATGGGAGGTTAAGGTTGACATCGCTCTGCCGTGCGCAACACAGAACGAGCTTAACAAGGAAGATGCCGAACATCTTGTTGCCAACGGTGTCATCTGCGTATGCGAAGGAGCCAACATGCCTTGCACTCCTGAAGCCGTCGAGGTCCTCCATAAGGCGAAACTGCTGTTCGCACCGGGCAAGGCTGCCAACGCCGGCGGTGTGGCAACATCAGGCCTCGAGATGACTCAGAACTCGATGAAGCTCAACTGGAGCCGCGAGGAGGTAGATCAGAAACTGCACTCGATCATGGTCAACATACATGATGCATGTGTCAGGCACGGCATGGACAAGGACGGTTATGTCGACTATGTCAGGGGTGCAAACATAGCAGGCTTCCTCAAAGTTGCCAACGCGATGCTTGACCAGGGCGTGGTATAACTGACACCTATTCTATATAGTATTATCGTAAAGACAGGTCTGAGACCTGTCTTTACTGCTTATGAGCCCCGTCAGGTGAATCATTATCCGCGAAGTCGGTAGACGCTTCCCGGGCAAGGTGTGATCATCCCTGCCAGCTCCATCTGGAGCAGCACCGTCGACAGTTTGTAAACAGGCAACTCCAGCATTCTGGCGAGCACATCAATTGTGAGGTCACCCTCATTTTTAAGCGCCTCACATATCTTTCTTTCATTGTCGGTCATCGATGTGAAGAGTACAGTCTGTACCGGTGTCGCAAGTGCGGCCGGTTTCCACCCCAGGAGATATTCAATATCCTCGCACTTCTCTGCCAGGGCTGCCTTGTTGCACCTGATCAGCGCATTGCACCCGGCAGACCATTCGTCGCCCGGACGGCCGGGGATGGCCATCACGTCTCGGTTGTATGACGCCGCTATGTCAGCGGTGATCAGTGCCCCTCCCTTTATTCCCGACTCCACAATGAGTGTGGCATCGGAGATGCCGGCGATGATGCGGTTACGCCTGATGAAGTTGTTGCGTTCCGGCAGCGTTGATGACGAGAAATCTGTCAGGAGGCCGCCATTCTTCAGCATCGCCCTTGCGACACTGGCATGAACGCCGGGGTAAATGGTTTTCAGTCCGTGACCCAGGATCCCTACCGTCGGCAGCCCTGCAGCCATGGCCGCCTTGTGTGCGGTAATGTCTATCCCGTATGCAAGTCCGCTCACAATCAGCAGATCCGGAAAGTTGTGCGCGAGCTCTGCCACGATCTTCTGGCAGAGCTCGCGGCCGCGCTGGGTGGCATGACGGGTACCGACGATGCTCAAAATCATCGGTGCGTTCAGGTCGGCGTTGCCCCTGAAGTAAAAGGTGACGGGGGCGTCTTCGCACTGGCGGAGACGGAGTGGATAGTCATCATCCTGGTAGAAGAAGACCCTGATGCCGTGCTTACTGACGAACTCCGCCTCCCTGGCAGCTTCCTCAAGGTATTCATGTCCGGCCACGGCCCTTGCAAGAGCTTCTCCTATGCCCGGGATCTTTGTCAGGTTACGGTATGATTCGCTGAAGACAGCCTCCGGGCTGCCGGCGTATGATACAAGCCTGCGGGCCGTGATGTCGCCCACACCCGGGATCATGCCAAGGGCGAGCTTGTGCACAAGTTGCGTTGATGACATTTCCAAATTTCGTTAGCGAGACACATTAAAGGTAGGAAGAAAAAGGCAATAGGCAATAGGCAATAGGCAGTAGAAATAATATGAAGTTTATCTGGCAAGTACGCGGGATCCGAAATTTCACTATTGCCTACCCTCCCCTACAGCCTGAGCGCAAAATCCCACTATTGCCATCCTCCCCTACAACCTGGCCGCATCGCTAAAATGACCCGCCAGCTGGCGGGTCATTTTCTAACGCTCGCCCCTCTACTGCCTTAAAAAAACTACTTTTGTGCCATGCATATAATTGACACCCATAACCACATATACCTGCCGGAGTTTGACGAGGACCGCGATGAGGTGGTAAAGAGATCACTGACTACCGGAGTGCGGACGGTCATGATGCCAAATATAGACTCAACATCCGTCGCTCCGATGCTCGCCGCAGAAGAGCGATACCCTGGCATCTGCCTCCCGATGATGGGACTCCATCCCACCTCGGTAAAGGCAAATTACCGTGAAGAGCTGGAGCTTGTTGAGACCAGCCTCAGGGAACATAAATATTACGGTATAGGCGAGACCGGCATCGACCTCTACTGGGACAAGACCTTCATCAGGGAACAGGTTGTCTCGTTCAGGCGCCACCTCGAGCTTGCCGAAGATTACGGGTTGCCTGTCGTCATTCATTCCCGTGAGTCGCTTGAGGTTATTTTTTCCGAGATCGAGGCTTTCGGCACCGGCCGTGTCACCGGCATCTTTCATGCCTTTCCCGGCAGCGCCACCGATGCACGGAGAGTGACGAAGATGGGATTTATGATAGGTATTGGCGGCGTGGTCACATTCCGCAACGGACGCCAGCATGAAGCCGCCATCGAGGGTGGCATAAACAACATCGTCCTGGAGACCGATGCCCCCTACCTTGCTCCCGTGCCCCACCGCGGCAAGCGCAATGAGAGCAGTTACCTGACGCTGGTTATTGAAAAGCTCTCTGAGGTGCTGGCCATATCCCCGGCCGAGGTGGCTGACCGGACCACTGCGAATGCAAATAGACTCTTTAAACTGTAGAGAATGGAAAAGAGCATATCGATACTGATCATATACACCGGTGGAACTATAGGCATGGTCAATGACCCGGTGACTGGCGCACTTGTTCCCATAGACTTCAGGCATATCTCAGATCAGGTGCCCGAGCTCCGCCGGTTCGGCTTCACGCTTGAGTCTGTCTCCTTTGATCCTGTCATCGACTCATCTGACGTCAGTCCCGAAACATGGATCACAATAGCAGAGACCATTGCCGCGGGTTACGACCGGTTTGACGGGTTCGTGGTGCTGCATGGCACTGATACCATGGCTTACTCTGCCTCGGCGCTCAGCTTCATACTGTCGGGTCTGGAGAAGCCAGTGATCTTCACCGGGTCGCAGCTGCCCATCGGCGTTCTGCGCACTGACGGCAAGGAGAATCTGATAACCGCAATTGAGATTGCCGCTGCACGTGAGAACGGACTGCCGGTTGTTCCCGAGGTGTGTATCTATTTTGAAAACAGGCTGATGCGAGGCAACCGGACCATCAAGTACAGCGCCGAACACTTCAACGCCTTCGCCTCGCCCAACCTGCCGCCCTTGGCTGAGGCTGGACTGCAAATCCGCTATAACCGGAACATAATACGGTATCCGACGGTCAGGCGGCCGCTAGAGATCTCCGGAAAATTCGATACCAGGGTGGCCATACTGAGCCTCTTCCCCGGCATCAGGAGGGAGATGGTGCACTCTCTGCTTCACACCTCAGGCTTGAGGGGGATTATTCTGGAGACCTACGGAACGGGCAATGCTCCTACCCTCGACTGGTTCCTTGATGAACTGCGCGCTTTTATGGGTAATGGCGGCATAGTCCTGAATGTGACACAGTGTCTGGCCGGCAGCGTCGAGATGGGGCTGTACGAGACCTCTGCAGAACTGAGGAACGCCGGTGTCATCAGCGGCAGGGACATCACCACTGAGGCTGCGGTGACAAAGATGATGATACTTCTTGGAAGCGGGTTGCCGGCTGACAAGATCAGCTCTGCACTGGCCAGGCCGCTTTGCGGGGAGATGAGCTGAGGTTGGGGATTACCGGCTGTGCCGGTGATCCCTTGCAGGAAGACCTGCAGACCATATCACCGTTACGTGCAAGGCACATGGGATTACCGGCTGCGCCGGAGATCCCATGGGGGGAACCCAGCAACTCATGACTGACCTTTCAGGTCTTATTCATTTTACCTCCTCCGCTTTTAAAAGCAAGCTTTCAACGCGAAGTCGGCAAAATAAATAATCCCGCCTTCAGCGGGATCAGTCATGAGTTGCGGAGAGAGGGGGATTCGAACCCCCGGTACCCTTTTGAGGTACACACGCTTTCCAGGCGTGCCAATTAAACCACTCTTGCATCTCTCCAAAAACGGCGCAATTTACAAAAATTTTTATCCCGGCAGCCGGTAATCCCCTCCTCCCACAAATTTTTAAAATTCCCCTCACGTTGTATGCTTTCCATTTTTTTTTATTTTTGTCAGAACATTCCATTAATAACCTAACATGATGAAAAGAGTTCTTGTATTTATGGCATTTGCAGCTCTGCTTCTTATCGGCACGGCACAGACTTCACAGGCACAGACAGATCAGGCTGCAGCAACAACACAGCAACTTTCAGAACAGACAGTCGGAACAACCCCGGTTGCAACAGAAAAGGTCCTCCACAAAGAGATCAAGCGTCTCTTCATTGAGGGTGGCGCAGGCTTCATGGGAACCATCCTCCTCTGCCTTATCCTCGGCCTGGCAATAGCCATTGAGAGAATCATCTACCTCAACCTGGCTACCACCAACAGCGAAAAGCTGCTCATAAGGGTCGAAAAGGCACTTAAGGAAGAAGGTATCGATTCTGCCAAGGAGATCTGCCGCAACACGCGCGGACCGGTGGCAAGCATCTTCTACCAGGGCCTCGACCGAGCCCACGAAGGCGTTGAGATGGCTGAGAAATCAGTCGTTGCCTACGGCGGCGTGCAGATGGGCCTCCTTGAGAAAAACCTCTCATGGATCTCCCTGTTCATCGCCATCGCACCTATGCTCGGGTTCCTCGGAACAGTCATCGGGATGATCGCTGCCTTCGACGCCATTGAACAGGCAGGGACAGTATCAGCCACGATCGTTGCCGGCGGTATCAAGATAGCCCTTATCACAACGGTAACAGGTCTTATTGTCGCTATCATACTCCAGATATTCTATAATTACCTGCTCTCAAAAATTGATGGTATCTCAAACCAGATGGAAGATTCATCAATCGCGCTCATAGATATGCTGGCCAAATACAACCAAAAATAATCTGCCATGTCAGAAATATCCAAAAAGCTCACAATGTACCTTTCGTGGGCGCTGATGGCACTCACGATTATCTTCGCCCTTCTCTTCTATGTGGGAGGGGTGGTTGAAGGTACCGCAGGGACCAGATACGAAGAGCCTAAGGTGACAAACTCTTTCATCTATTATACATATTTACTTATAGGTATTACCGTGCTCCTTACACTCTTCTTCAGTATCCGGAATCTCATTCTTAATCCGAAGGGTCTCAAAATGACACTTATTGCCCTTGGTATTGGCGTTGTGCTTGTTGTCATAGCGGCTCTGCTTGCTGATGACACAGTGCTCAACCTGCCTCATTACAAAGGGGATGGGAACGTGCCAAGGACCTTGCTATGGACTGACATCGGGCTTTTTGTAGCATACTTCCTTGCCGGCCTGGCTGTCATTGCCATACTCTATTCAGAGGTTTCAAAGTATTTTAAAAAATAACTGAACATCCGCCTGAAGCGGAGATTAATATTCACCAAATGGCAAGAAGGCAAGTACCGGAAATAAATACAGGCTCAATGGCTGACATTGCATTCCTCCTTCTTATTTTCTTCCTGGCTGCCACCACGATGGACTCGGATACGGGACTGCTGCGTCAGTTGCCTGCAATCCCCGACCCCAACGTCCCGCAGGATATTAATAAGATCAATGACAGAAACATCCTCGAGGTGAAGGTCAACAAAGACAATCTGTTACTGGTTGAGGGACAGCTTACTGAATTCACTCAGCTGAGGGAGATTGCCCATGACTTTATTCTTAACGCTAATGACTCCCCGAACATGCCTGAGAAAGAGGTTATCAACCTCCCCTATCTAGGCGATGTGCCTGTAACAAAGGCGGTCATCTCACTGCAGAATGACATCGGCACAAAATACGGAGTCTATATCGCTGTGCAGAATGAGCTGATAGCGGCAAGGACACAACTGCGTGATAATAAAGCCAGGCAGGAGTTTGGCATACCTTACGAGAGGCTTGATGAGGAGCGCAAGGGAGCCATCGACGACTTTTACAAGGTGCCCATCTCAGAGGCTGAACCCAAAAGGATAGGAGGAGACAAGTAATATGGCAAGGTTTGTAAAGACAGGAGGAAAAACGATCAAGGCACTTAACACCTCGTCATTGCCTGACATCGTCTTCATGATACTGTTCTTCTTCATGGCAGTTACTACCATGCGCGAGACAGATGTCATGGTCACCGTCCGTATCCCCGAAGCCACCGAAGGCAAGGTGCTTGAGAAAAAAAATCTCGCCAGCTTCATCTACATCGGCGAGCCTCTCGAGGCCTTCCAGGCGTTGTACGGCACCGAACCCAAGATACAGCTCAACGACACGTTCAGAGAGATCAATGACATCCAGGATTTCATCGCACAAGAGCGCGAACAGCTCAGTGAGGCTGATAAAACCAAGATGCTCGTTGTGCTCAAGATAGACGGGGATACCCGAATGGGCGTCGTCACCGATGTGAAACAGGCGCTGCGACGCGCCAGCGCGCTGAAGATAATGTACGCCAACACCAACGTTGACAAGATAGTACTTCAGTAACCCGGCAGCAAACCACCCGCCGGACAGATCATCCGGGATACAACCCGTTATTTTACCTGTATGAAGAGAACCCTCTTCCTGATTTTCTTTTTTGCCATGCTTCTTCCGGCATCCGCTGTCACCGCGGCCGGATGCCCCGCCCAGGTTATGCCGTCGTCCACCTGCGATGCCCAACAGGACAGCCTTGGCAAACAGATACTCTATAACGGCAGAGTGTGGAGGAACCTCTACCAGCATATCGACGGGACCCAGTTTCTCCTCTCAGCCGATTTCCTCCACGGTTCAGTGACCGTTAACGGCATGACCTTCAACAGCCCGGAGCTGATGCTTAAACTCGATCTGATCAATGATGAACTGCTGCTGCTGACCGACAGGGGCTCCATTCTGCAGCTAAACAAACAGATGGTCGACCGCTTTACCATCAACTATGACAACCGGCAGCTGCAATTCAGGAATCTGGAGGCAGACAGCCTTAATGAGCTAAGCGGATACGTGAAAGTCATCCATGACGGCAAGACCGCCCTGTACCTCAAGTACAAAAAAGAGATCAGACTGAGGGATTCCCCGGGCGACAGGGACACCTTCATCCAGACACACAGGATATACCTTATAAAGGATGGCATCGCCCACCAGGTCAGGAACAGCAAAAACCTGGTCAGGCTGCTGAAAGACCATAAGGCAGAGGTGAAAGATTTCATGCGGACTAACCGCGTGCGATTATCCAGGAACAACCCCGCAAGCTTTACCCCCGTCCTGGAATTTTATGATAACCTGAATTGAACTGTCTGCCTGCGTGAAAAAAACAATCCTGATACTGACTGCCTGCTTATTGTCACTTCACGGCCTGACAGCCCAGGAGAAGGTTATCATCGACTGGGACTATGAGGGGTCCTCATTCAGGGAATTCGCGGAAAAGACCGAGAGCATCCACCCCTTCAGGTTCTTCTGCAAAGATGAGTGGATCAAAGACCTCACGCTTGGCCAGTACGGCGACAGCATCGCCCTGACCGACCTGCTTGACCGCCTCTTCTACGAAAAGGCACTCTACTACTTCAGGGATAACTCGGGTAACTTTGTCATTACAAAATATTTTACGGTCAGGGACTCTGACAGCGAGCTGCCCGACAGCGGGAGCCTGATCCCTCCCACAGTAAACTATGAGACGCGCGACGCCGCAGAGCTCTCCGGGAACCTGTTTCGCGAGATCGGAAACCCGGCAGAGAAGAACAGGCCGGGCACGGCGGTCGTCTCAGGCTATATCACCGATAAGGACACCCGTGAACCGGTTGAAGGAGCCACAGTATTTGTCAGGAATCTCTCTGCCGGCAGCGTCTCTAACCAGTATGGCTTTTATTCTCTCACACTGCCCAGGGGCATCCATACTGTCAGGTACTCCTTTGTAGGCATGAAAGAGACTCTGGTCGACCTCACCCTTTACGGGGAGGGAGAACTGAACATCGAGATGATAAACACGATAATTCCGCTCAAGGAAGCTGTAATCTCTGCAGACAGGAGCGCTGCGCTGCAGAGACCGGAGGTGGGCATGGAGAAAATGACCATCGCAACCCTAAGGCTTACCCCTGCCAACATGGGGGAGGCAAACATCATCAACAGCTTCCTCCTGATGCCCGGAGTACAGACGGTCGGGGAGGGCTCGGCAGGATTTAATGTCAGGGGCGGATCGGCCGACCAGAACCTGATCCTTCTGTACGGTGCCCCGCTTTACAACACCTCGCATTTCTTTGGCTTCTTCTCCGCGGTCAACTCCGATATCATCAGGGATGCAACCCTCTACAAGGGAGGCATCCCGGCCAGGTACGGCGGACGCACCTCTTCAGTGCTCGATATAGGGGCACGTGACGGAGACAGAAACGCCTTCGCAGGTAAGGCCGGGATAAGCCCGGTGACTACCCATCTCATGCTGGAGGGACCCATAAAGAAAGACACCCTCTTCTATCTCCTTGCCGGGAGAACAACATATTCAAACTGGGTCTTCAAAGTCTTCGACAATGCGTTCCTCAACAAGAGCAGGGCTTCATTCTATGACCTTAACGGCAGACTGAGCTATGACATAAACAGGAACAACAAGCTGGACTTTTCATCCTATTTCAGCAGTGACGCCTTCAGGTTCAACTCTGACACAACCTACCTCTACAACAGCAGCATCGTCTCACTCAGGTGGAGACACTTCTTCAACAGCAGGTTCTTCTCGGTCTTCAGCGTGAACAACAGCCGCTATAACTATGACATCTCCAGTGAGAGCCTCATTACTGAGGCGTTCCGGCTGTCGCACATGATAAACAGCACGGGAATGAAGGCCGACTTCAACTTATACCGGGGCCGCCATGAGATCAATTTCGGCCTCGATGCTGTTCACTACTACGTTTCACCTGGTGATTACCAGCCCACAGGCGATTCATCACTCATCGTCCCTTCAGGCACCCAGAGGGAGAGAGCACTGGAACCCTCCCTGTATATAGATGATAATTTCAAACTGAACGATTACCTGTCGGTCACCGCCGGCATCAGGCTGTCGTCATACTTTGTCTTCGGCCCGCGGTCCGTCTATCTCTATGATCCCTCCTACTCCAAAGGTGTGTCAACCATAATTGACACTGTCAGCTACAGGCCGGGAGAGATCATCAAGGTCATGGGAGGTCCCGAGTACCGCCTTTCCCTCAATTTCAGACCGACGGGCACGAGCTCATTCAAGCTCAACTACAATAAGACGAGGCAGTACCTGCATCTGCTCTCCAACACAGCATCCATCTCGCCCACAGACATCTGGAAGCTGAGTGACTATCACCTGAGACCCCAGATCTGCGACCAGTTTGCGGCAGGGTACTACCAGATGATGTTCAAAGGCAAACTGGAAGCCTCTCTTGAGCTCTATTACAAGAAACTCCAAAACGCCGTTGAGTTCAAGGGAGGAACCCGTATAGTCATGGAGGGGAATATTGAACAGTTTCTCGTGGATACAAGGGGAAAAGCCTACGGGGCGGAGTTCATGATCAGGAAAGAGGAGGGCAGGTTCCTCTGGAGCCTCGGTTATACCTACGCCCGCACCTTCCTTCAGACAACAGGCAGGTACAGCGACGAGATCATCAACAGCGGGGAGTGGTTTCCTGCCAACTATGACAAGCCCCATGACCTCTCCATGGCATTCAACTACCTTGCCTCGCGCCGCATAAGCATCTCCTCCAACTTCGTATACAGCACCGGCAGGCCTATCACCTATCCCATTGCCAGTTACAGCCACGGCGATCTGTCGCTCATCCACTATTCCGACAGGAACAGGTACCGGATACCCGATTATATGAGGCTTGACCTCTCGGTGAAGATAACCGGGAACCTCAGATCACGCAAGATCGCTCACCCCTACTGGACCTTCTCGGTGTACAACCTTCTGGGAAGAGAGAATGTGTACTCGGTATATTTCAGGAATGAAAACAATATTATCACAGGTTATAAACTCTCGGTCTTCGGCAGGGCAATCCCTTCCGTGACATTCAGTTTTGATTTTTAATAAGATGAGATTAAGGAACTGCCTGATCATACTGTCACTCATGGCGCTGTCAGCCGGCTGCATCACCCGGTTCATCCCCGACACGGATGAGACCGAGGAGCTACTGGTTGTTGAAGGGGTGATCACTGATGAGCCGGGCGTAAACAATACGGTCCGACTTTCAAAATCACAGCCCCTTGGCAGCTTCAACGCCTATGTTCCGGTGCCGGACTGCCAGGTAAGGATAGAGGATGATCTCGGCAACAGCTTTACGATGCACGAGACCCTTCCGGGAACCTATTCGACCTACCCGTGGGAGTTTCAGGGAGAGGTTGGACGGAGTTACACCCTGTACATCGATGCCGGCAACGCCTTTGAGACCCGCTACACATACACATCATTGCCTATGGAGATGAAACCTGTACCTCCTATAGACACCGTATGGTACGAGAAGCAGGTAATACCGGGCACTGAGGGCAGCTCATTCCTCCAGGAGGGGTGCCAGGTTTACCTGAACACGGCTGACCCTGACGGATTATGCAAATTCTACAGGTGGGATTTCACAGAGACATGGGAAATCCTGCTTCCCTATGATGTGACCAATAACAGGTGCTGGATAACAGAAAAGTCAAAGTCCGTCAAAATCAAAAGCACCTCCGCCCTGACAGAGGACAGGATAAATAAATATCCCATCAATTTCGTCACCAATGAGACGGACAGGCTGAAAATCAAGTACAGTATGGAGATAAATCAGTACTCTGTCAGCGAAGACGAGTTCGGTTACTGGAAGAGGCTGCAGAACATCTCTGAGGATGTCGGCGGACTGTATGACCTGATACCCTCATCCGTCACCGGGAACGTCTTCTGCGTTGAGGATCCGGTACAGCGGGTGCTGGGTTATTTCAGCGTCTCAGCTAAATCATCAAAAAGGGTGTTCGTCACTGAAAATTTCAAAGGTATGCCTGACCTCTACGCCCGCTGTGCGGCAGACACGGTATCGCTTGATGCAGTTGTTAACGGCCTTGGTGATAATATCTGGATAATAATTACCAGGGGCCCCCCGACACCAGAACCCCATTACCATGTCCTCACCAGGAACAAGGCATGTGCAGACTGCACCGTGAGAGGATCTAACATAAAACCCCTGTTCTGGGACGATGATCAATAGATACGAGACGTGAAGCAGCTAAAAAGACCAAATATCAGACCCCTTCTTCTCCTTGTCATCTGCCTTCTGGTGCATCCTCTCCCCGGCCGCGGCGAGGCCGGCATGCCGGCATACAATGATGGGACAGTATCGTCCGGCAATGAGTGGCTGACCTCATGCTGCGGTGAGGATCAGGAGACCCCCGGCGGTTTTAGTCCTGCTGATGAGAGGATATTCGTTCATACTGACAGGGAGGATTATATTGCCGGGGAGAACATCTGGTTTCAGGTCTACCTTCTCGACGCTCAGAACGGCAGGCTGACATCAACGAGCAACCTGGCATATGTCGAGATACTGAATTCGGAAAACCGCCCAGTAATGCAGAAGCGTATCATGCTTGAAGAGGGCAGCGGCCCGGGAGAGGCGATCCTGCCCGATACGCTTAGCTCCGGCAGTTACCTGCTCCGTGCATACACCGGGGCGATGAAGTATTTTATGCCTGACGGCTGCTTCATGAAGCGGATCAACATCTACAATGCACTCAGGCCAGAGACTTACCTGAGTTCCGGGGGAGCCGGAGAGGACAGGAACAGTGAGCCGGCACCAGGGCAGGTGCATGTAGAAATGAGCTCCCCAGACAGTTGCGGCATAAGGGAGAAGATCATTCTCGAGTTTGACGTCAGGGATAATGGTTCGGAATCTGCCGGGACAGCACGGTTAAGCATCGCTGTGGCCCCATTGACCGGTAATCACGGTCCTGACATTGCTGCCGTCATGACACAGCAGGCTCCGGGCATGCCAGAACGGGAGGAGATGCTCAGCTACGGGTTTGAGAAAGATTATCATCTCATTCACGGCCGGCTCTTTAACAGGAACACCCAGACGCCAGACAGCGGTAAATTTCTCTTCCTGTCTATACCGGGTAAAAACGCCGTTTTCTTCTACTCCCGGACAGACGGTGACGGCCGCTTCAGCTTCAGCATCCCCGCAGACAGGGTGACCAGGGAGCTGATAATTCAGCCTGAGGTGGTAAACCCTGACAACATAATCAGGATCGAATCCTCCTTTTCGGAGGAATATCCCGGGTTCCTTCCGGGAGACGGTGCCTCACCCGTAGGGTCTATGGAGCAGATCGCTCTGATGAAGGTCAATTACCAGGTAAACCGGATATATGAGACAGAGAATTCGGTTACGCCTCCGGAACCTCAGACTGCCGCAAAACCGGTAAAGAGCTTTTACGGGATCCCTGACATCAGTCTTGACCTGAATGATTTTATCAGGCTGCCGGTAATGCAGGAGGTTTTTTATGAACTGGTGCCGGGAGTAACCCTGAGAGAGAAAAGATCGGGATATGAGATAACCGTCGCCGACCCGTATTACGATGTTGTCTATGAGCAGCCGCCGATAACTTTCATCGACGGGGTGGTTGTCAGTGATCCTGCTGTCATTGCCGGACTCAATCCTGACCGTGTTGAAAGAATTGATGTGATCAGGGACCGCTATGTTGTCGGAGATTATATCTTTTTCGGACTGGTGAATGTCATAACATATGAGGGTGACTACAGCAGGGTTTCGCTCCCGGATCATGCCGTAAGGTTGCTCTACCGTGTTGCGGATCCTGTGAGTAAGTTTTACTCGCCTGACTACTCCACCTTGGAGAGAAGGCGCGACCGTACGCCTGACTTCCGTAACACCCTCTATTGGGAGCCGTCCGTAACCCCCTCGGGTGATGGCAAATACCGGGTTGAGTTCTGGTCGTCTGACGTCGGCGGCGACTATGAGATTAACCTTCAGGGAGTCACCGACGACGGTGATCCGGTCTCATTCCGCAAGGTTATCAGAATAAAATAGGAACCTCTTCATTTGCTGTTCCTTTTAACAGGCAGGGCACCCCCCGAAAAGTCAGGGCAGGCTCTACGAGCTGATAAACAGTTCGCCCCAGTGGATCTCCATTAACGAAGCAGCGACACCCTGCGGCGCCGCTGTCAAGTGATCCCGGGGCGACTCGAACGCCCAACCAACAGAACCGGAATCTGTCATTCTATCCATTGAACTACGGGACCGGTCAGGGTGCAAAAGTACGGCGCCGCTGCCGATTTTCAAAACTTAAACCGCAAATTGGAGACCTCACTTTGAAAACTGCACTAATTCTGCTGCTATTATGAGGCATCGCTGAGTCGGCTGCCTAATTCTGCTGCTATTATGAGGCATCGCTGAGTCGGCTTGCCCTAATTATGCTGCCAATATGAGACCCCATGCCACAACGGAAGGGATTTTTGCCAAATTTTCCCTAATTTCGCACCCCATAAGCGCAAAATAAAAAGCGAACATGAAGGAGTATAATTTCAGCGGGATAGAAAAGAAGTGGCAGGAGTACTGGGAGAAGAACAAAACCTTCAAAACCTCAGACGATTTCTCTAACCCCAACAAATTCTACGTCCTTGACATGTTCCCCTACCCCTCCGGCGCCGGCCTCCACGTAGGTCACCCCGAGGGCTACACTGCCACCGACATAGTGGCCCGCTGCAAACGCATGAAGGGATTTAACGTCCTGCACCCCATGGGATGGGACGCCTTCGGGCTGCCGGCAGAACAGTACGCCATCCAGACAGGTACACACCCGGCAGTGACGACAAACAAAAACTGCGACACCTTCCGCCGGCAGATAAAAGAGCTGGGGCTGAGCTACGACTGGGACCGCGAGATAAACACAACTGACCCGGGCTACTTCAGGTGGACACAGTGGATCTTCATCAGGCTGTATAACACCTGGTATGACCACCAGTCAGACCGCGGGCGCGACATTAACGAACTTCCCATACCCCTTGACGTACTCAAGGCAGGTGATGAGGCACGAAAGAAATATACAGACTCGAAAAGGCTCGCCTACTATGACGACGCCCAGATATGGTACTGCCCCTCGTGCCGCATCGTCTGTGCCAACGAGGAGGTGCTCACCGACGGCTCGCACGAGAAGTGCGGAAACAGGGTGGTGCGGAGAAACCTGAAGCAGTGGATGCTGCGCATACCCCATTACGCCGAAAGGCTCCTCACCGGGCTTGACAGGCTCGACTGGTCCGAGGGACTAAAGGAGATGCAGCGAAACTGGATAGGCCGCTCCACCGGAGCCGAGGTCGATTTTAAAATTGATGGGCGCAGCGAGATCATCAGCGTATATACCACCCGTCCTGATACTCTTTTCGGCGCGACATACATGGTGCTCTCACCTGAGCACCCGCTGGTCAGCAAGATCACCAGTCCTGAACAGGCAAAGCAGGTTGAGGAGTATGTCAGCGCTGCCTCACTGAAGTCGGACCTTGACCGCACAGACCTGGCAAAGGAGAAGAGCGGTGTATTCACCGGCACTTATGCAATCAACCCGGTCAACAACAAGAAGATCCCTGTATGGGTTGCTGACTATGTCCTGATGGGATACGGAACCGGAGCCATAATGGCCGTACCGGCTCATGACGAGCGCGACTTCGAGTTTGCGCAGAAGTTCGGGATCGGGATAGTCTGCATACTCTCCCCTGCCGTGGCAGACGCGGAACAGAAGAAACGGATCATCTCCGGCAGGGAGTGCTGGAGCGGTGACGGCATCTATATCAATTCCTCAAACAGTGAGCTCGAGATAACTCTAGACGGGTTGAACGTTGAGGAGGGTATAGCAACCATCACTCGATGGATAGAGAAGAGGAACATCGGTCTTCACCGCGTCAACTACAAACTGCGCGACTGGCTCTTCAGCCGCCAGCGTTACTGGGGTGAGCCCTTCCCTGTAATACACTGGGACGACGGACGCATCACACTCCTTGATGAGAAGGATCTGCCGCTGACGCTTCCCGAGCTTGAAGTATTTGAGCCGGGAGACAACGGCGAGTCGCCCCTGTCAAACGCCACCGACTGGCTCTGGGTGACAGACAGCGAGGGCCGCCGCGGCAAGCGTGAGACCAACACCATGCCGCAGTGGGCCGGTTCATGCTGGTACTACCTGAGGTTCATCGACCCGAAAAATGACAGTGAAATCTTCGACAAGGCAAAGGAAAAATACTGGATGCCGGTTGATCTTTATATAGGAGGCGCCGAGCATGCAGTTCTGCACCTCCTCTATGCCCGCTTCTGGCACAAGGTGCTCTTCGATCTTGGCATCGTCTCAACCGACGAGCCCTTCATGAAGCTCTTCAACCAGGGCATGATACTTGCCTTTGCCTATGAGACGGAGACTGGTGCCAAGGTGTCATCTGACCAGATCACCGAAAAGGATGGCCGATTCTTCATAGCCGGAACAGACGAGGAGGTCAGGCAGATCGTTGCCAAGATGTCAAAGAGCCTCAAGAATGTGATCAATCCTGATGATGTAGTGAAAAACTACGGCGCTGACACGCTCCGCCTCTTCGAGATGTTCCTCGGTCCGCTGGAGGCCACAAAACCGTGGGATGAGAAGGGTATCAGGGGGCCCCACAACTTCCTGGCAAGAGCCTACCGCCTTGTAGCAAACAGCGAAAACATTACTGAAGGCGAAGAGAATCCGGAGGTTCTGAGGGTGCTCCACAAGACCATAAAAAAGGTCACTGACGATATTGAGAACCTGCGCTTCAACACGGCCATCTCGGCTATGATGATATTCCTCAATACAGCCCTGAAAAAGGAGAAGATCACCCGTGACACGGCCTCCTCTTTCATCAAACTCCTCTCACCCTTTGCCCCTCATCTTGGCGAGGAGTTGTGGGAGCTGACGGGCCACAAGAATACTGTTGCTTACGAGCCCTGGCCCGTGGCAGTGGAGAAGTACCTCATGGAGGAAACATTCGAGTGCCCCGTGTCGGTCAACGGTAAGATGAGGTTCAAAATTGAACTGTCCGTCAACCTGCCTCAGGATGAGGTAAGAGAGATAGTTCTTGCCGATGAGCGGGCGCAGAAATGGATTGGCACCGCCACCCCGAAAATAATTATAGTCCCTAACCGCATAGTAAATATAGTTGTATGAGATTCCCGGTCACCGGACTCGCCTTCCTGACGGCTTTAATAATATCTGTATCATCCTGCACAACACCATCCACGGCGGAACCGAAGACAGCAGCTGTGAAATCCGCCGCAGGAAACCTTGAAGCAGGCACTCCTGAAGCAAACACCACGGCCTCAGACAGCACCGCCTTTGCCCCGGTATCAGGTGCAGACAGTTCAGCGGCTGCCTATGAGGAATCAGGCGGTTCAGGAACACTCTTCGGCATACCCCTTGATTCATACAATATAGTTACGGGCAAGGTTAAGCGGAACCAGTTCATCTCCTCCATCCTATCGGCACAGGGTGTGGCATGGAATGACATCGAGCAGCTGCTCAGGGAGAACAGGGAGACCTTTGATCCACGCAGAGTGCGTACCGGCAGCTCCTGGTCGGCACTGCTGACAAAAGACACCCTCAGCAGGGCTGATTATTTCATTTACGAGCATGACCAGAAGGTATCATACCTCTTCTCCCTGAAGGATACCCTGGCCATCTACAGGCATGACGCGGAGATAAAGCGGATGCTCAGGTACTCATCCGGCACCATCAACACATCACTCTGGGACGCTGCCGTCGGAAATAACCTCAATCCGAACATCTCAGCCGAGCTGTCGGAGATCTATGCATGGACTATCGATTTCTTCGGATTACAGAAGGGAGACAGGTTCAAGGTTATCTATGAGGAGGAGTTCATCGGTGAGGAGTCGGTTGGCATCAGGAGGATTCATGCAGCTCTCTTCGAGCATGCCGGCAATCCCATCTATGCCATCCCTTACATTCAGGACAGCACCATGTCATTCTTTGACACCACCGGCGCCAGTCTGAGAAAGGCTTTCCTGAAAGCGCCGCTGCGTTACTCGCGCATCAGCTCGCGCTTCTCCGGCGGCAGGATGCATCCCATCCTTAAGATTGTCCGTCCGCATCATGGCATCGACTATGCAGCCCCGGTTGGTACCCCTGTTGTATCCATAGGCGATGGCAGAGTAACCAGCACGGCTTATGAGGGAGGTGCCGGAAGGATGGTGCGCATAACCCACAACAGCGTCTATTCCACCGCTTATCTCCACCTTTCGCGCTACGGTCCGGGCATATCGCCCGGAGTATATGTCAAGCAGGGGCAGGTGATAGGATATGTCGGCAGCTCAGGTCTCTCGACGGGACCCCATCTCGACTTCCGGTTCTACCGTAACGGTTCTGCCATCGATCCGCTCAGGGTTGAGGCTCCGCCGGTGAATCCTGTTGCACCGGATGCCATGGAGGAGTTCAAAAAAGTGGCAGAGGGATACATTAATCTGTTTGCGACAATCAACTATTGACAATTTGCGATTTGCGATTCTCGATTTGCGATTTGCGATTTGCAATTTGCGAATTTTGAATAAATCGACAATCGAAAATCTGAAATCGAAAATTCTTCCTACTGCCTGATCAGATGCCGTCAATCAGCCGGCTGATCACCTCCGGATAATGTTTGTATTCCAGGGCATGAACCCTGGATGCCAGGCTGTTCACGTCATCACCCGGCAGTACCGGGCACCGGGCCTGGAAGATGATGTCACCTGAATCATAATGCTCATTCACATAATGGATGGTGATGCCGCTCTCACTTCGTCCGGCATCAAGCACTGCCCTGTGCACCCGGTCGCCATACATCCCCTTCCCCCCGAAATCCGGCAGCAGGGCAGGATGAATATTGACTATCCTTCCTTTGAAAGCCGCCGTCACGTCGGCCGGAACAAACCACAGGAACCCCGCCAGAACCAGCAGGTCAGTATTCTTCCTTCGCAGCATCATCAGCACCTCCCCGGTTTCATAAAACTGAGTACGGTCGAAAAAAAACGAGTCGACCCCAAGTGCCGCAGCCCTTTCCAAAACCTTGGCCTGAGGCTTGTTTGACAAAACAAGGGTTACTTTCGCTTTTTTCCCGTTCGAAAAGTATCTTATTATGTTTTCCGCGTTCGTCCCGGCACCTGATGCAAGAATGGATATATACTTCATTTTCTGATACTTATGGGGCTTATCCAATCCGGGGCCCGGCGTTGGAAAAAGAGCCTTAAAAGACTGATTTGCTTTTATTTATCCTCACAAGGATATAAATTTCCGGTAAATTGTTTGAAAAATATGGTACAAATATATTTCTTTGCGTAGTTTTTAAAACGAGTATAAACATAAATCTGATTAGTATGTCTGACATTTCTACACGAGTAAAGAAGATCATCGTTGAAAAGCTTGGCGTTGATGAGGCTGAGGTTACTCCCGAAGCACATTTCACCAATGACCTTGGTGCTGATTCTCTTGACACTGTTGAGCTGATCATGGAATTCGAGAAGGAATTCAACATCGGAATTCCTGATGATCAGGCAGAAAGCATAAGCACAGTAGGCGAAGCCATTAAGTATATTGAGGAAAACGCAAAGTAGTTTTCGCCGATAACCTGATATGAGGCGTGTAGTAGTTACCGGAATGGGGGCGCTGACCCCTATCGGCAACAATCTGCAGGATTACTGGAAAGGTCTTGTTGATGGTGTCAGCGGGGCAGGGCTTATAACCCATTTTGATACCACGAAGTTCAAGACCAAGTTTGCCTGTGAGATCAAGAACTATGATCCTGCCAACTATTTTGACAGGAAAGAGGCGCGTAAAATGGACCGATACTCTCAGTACGCTCACATTGCGGCTGATGAAGCGGTAAAAGACGCAGGTCTTGATCCGGAGGCGACAGACAAGGACCTTTCCGGAGTCATATGGGCCTCAGGCATAGGTGGTATTGAGACTATCCTGGAAGAGATTAAAGGGTTTGTTTTGGGTGACGGAACTCCCCGTTTCAGCCCTTTCTTTATTCCCAAGATGATCAGCGATATTGCTGCAGGGATGCTGTCAATCAAGTACGGCTTCCGCGGCCCTAATTTCGCAACGGTCTCTGCCTGTTCCTCATCGACCAATGCAATTATTGATGCTTATTATTACATCCTTTTCGGCAAGGCTAACCTATTCATTTGCGGAGGGTCGGAAGCATCAATCAATCCCCCCGGCATCGGCGGTTTTAATGCCATGCAGGCCATGTCAACCAACAATGAGGAGTATGCCACCGCCTCGCGTCCTTTTGATGTCACCCGCGACGGGTTTGTCATAGGCGAGGGTGCCGGCGCGCTCATCCTTGAGGAGCTGGGCCATGCCAGGGCCAGGGGAGCAAAGATCTATGCAGAAATCGTAGGTACAGGCCTGACGGCTGACGCCTATCATATCACGGCACCCCACCCTGACGGAATGGGAGCAATAAACGTGATGAAACAGGCTATTGCCGAGGCCGGACTGACACCCGCTGATGTTGACTATATCAATGTTCACGGTACATCAACCCCTCTCGGTGACATTGCAGAGACAAAGGCTATCCTGTCACTCTTCGGCGATCATGCCTACAAGCTGAATATCAGTGCCACAAAGTCGATGACAGGTCACCTCCTCGGAGCCGCCGGAGCTGTGGAAGCCATTGCAACCGTTATGGCTGTGAAGCATGATGCGGTTCCGCCAACCATCAACTTCAGGAACCCTGACCCTGCCATTAACCCCAATCTCAACCTTACCCTGAACCAGACACAATACAGGCCGGTAAGGGTTGCTCTGACCAACAATTTCGGCTTCGGAGGGCACAATGCCTCAGTATTGATCAGGAAATTCGAAGAATAGTGTTCCTGCTCAACAGGAAGAAGAATAACACGCTTGTACACAACAGGCGGGAGTTTCGCTCCCGCCTTAAGCGTCTTCTGGGGTTCCGTCCGGTGAACCTGAGGCTATACGAAAAAGCCTTCATTCACCGCTCAGCGTCGTATACCCTGCCTGACGGGACAAAGATCAATAACGAGCGGCTTGAATACCTTGGCGACGCCATCATAGACAGTATCCTGTCAGATTACCTCTTCCACCAATACCCCGAGGCTTCCGAGGGCTTCCTTACAAAGGTCAGGGCACGCATTGTCAACAGGGAGACACTGAACCACCTGGGCCTGTCCATGGGACTTGACAAGCTGATAGTATCCAATCTTTCGGCCTCAGACTCGCCACGCAATCTTTACGGCAACGCCATGGAGGCACTGGCAGGTGCTCTCTTCATCGATAAGGGATATAAACGCACCCGCCGCTTCTTCATTGAAAGAGGTCTGAAAAAACATCTCGATCTGGAAACCGTGCTGGCAGCCGAAACTGATTACAAGAGCCTCATACTGGAACTCTGCCAGAAAAACAAACAAAAGATTAACTTCACGTCACGGGAAAAGGGCGCCAGCAACGGCGTACACCCCCATTTTACAGTTACCCTTGAGATTAACAATGAGGTTGTTGCGCAGGGCGAGGGTGCCACAAAGAAAGAGGCTGAACAGGAGGCTTCATTGATAGCCTGGAACAAGGTCCGCAAGAAAAAGTAATGAGTACCGGAGGAAAAATAACACGGCATACAATCCCGGGAGAAGAGAGACAGGTTTTCTTTTTCCTTGGCGTTGTCTCCGCCGAACCTGATTACCGCCTCTCGGTCCTGATCAACAGGCACCTCGGCACTGACCTCCGCAGGTGCGATGAGGAAATTGCGGTTCAGACTGACTCCGGAAAACCTTCCTTTTCGAGGTTCACCACCGTTCCTCCTGAATTATCACTGGTATCAAACCGGAGTGAAGGCCATATCCTGCTGCGCAAACTGAAAAATATCGACTTCTTCCTCCTTTTCTGCAGAAAAACAGAAAGGCAGAAGACGGAAGAACTTGCCACAACCCTTAGAGAGATCCCTGAAATCACTGCCGTGTTTGTCCTCGACAGCAGGAAGATCGACGACCGGAACCTTCTCCTGCTGGCACTGTAAAGGGCGGACATTGATTGACAGGACTCTCCTCCTGCTGGTCCTGTAAAGGGCGGACATTATTGACAGGACTCTCCTCCTGCTGGTCCTGTAAAGAAAGATCATCGTCAGGAGCCTTATCCTGCTGTCACTGTTACCAAAAGATCACCGTCAGGAACCTTCTTTTAACGGGCGCACAAAAAGAAAGAGGAGACAATCTCTTGCCTCCTCTTCAGTGTTAACCCTAAAACTAACCTAACCTATGAAAAAAACTCCATTAATGTTATAACAATTTTCGTGCCATAACTGATGCAAATATCAGGTATATTTCCGGACCTATCTCTTAAGGATATGTTAATTTATTGATATTTAACATTTTTTAAATTTCTTTTTACCCGCATTTTTTCTGGGATTTTGTTAAAATTCGTTAAACCTATGTAATAAGGACTTAACGGATTACTTTTGTCTTAATATGAAACGTGCGTACATAGTTCTTCTGGCCGTTTTTTTCTTTCTGGCCATCTCAGGGCTGGTGATCATCCAGGTCAGGTGGATCAACAGCGTTGTCAGGGCCGAAGACCAGCAGTTCAGGTTCAGGGTCAACGAAGCACTGAAGGAGGTTGTCTCGGAGCTTGAGAGGGCCGAGACCTATAACCGCATCATCGGGGAGATCAATCCAGGCTCTGGCATCGAAGCTACCGCTGATCAGCCGAATGACGGCTCCCCTCAGACGGCTGAATCAAGGCTTCTTGAGAAGTATGGCTTCGACCCCAATGTCAGGTCAGTGATAGTCAACAGGGCCGGGCGCACCTACCTGCTCAGTTCAGACACCCTCGATACAGGCACCTTCTTTGAGAGCACTGATCCTGAGGAGCAGGGTCTCACCGCCGGTGCAACACGACGCATGACCAACAAAGTAATTTCCATTGAGAATATCGTAAGCCGCATCCTTCATGAGACCCCTCCTCTGAGAGACCGTTTTTCCTCAGATGAGATCAACGCCATGATAAGAAAGTCACTCGACGCTGTCGGCATCCATCTTGATTACCAGTGCGCAGTGCGCGGCGACTATGGCGGCATCATATACCGTACACCTGAGTACAGCGAGAGCTCCGGGGCAAACAAGTACCTGCGGCAGCTTTTTCCCAATGATCCGGTGCCCGGAAACAATATCCTATCAATCTATTTCCCCGAAGAAGAGAAGTACAAGTTCAGCCAGATAGCCTTCATGGCCAGCTCCTCAATGCTGATCGTACTATTTCTGACAGTTCTCTCAACGGGTACCTTTATTGTCATCTTCCGCCAGAAGAGATTCTCAGAGATAAGAAGTGACTTCATCAATAACATGACCCATGAGCTGAAGACACCCATTGCCACAATTTCACTTGCCTCTCAGATGCTTGCAGATGAGACCATCCCCGAGAGCTCGCGCAATACCGGGGGCCTCGCCACCGTCATCAGCGAGGAGAGCACCAGACTGAAGGTGCTTGTTGACAAGGTTTTACAGACAGCCATCTTCGAGAAAGCCAAAATTGAGCTTGATAAACAGAAGACTGACATCCATGCCATCATCCTCAGGGCCGTTGAAGCTTTCACACTCCAGGTCAACGGTCGTGGAGGAGTCATGTCAACCTTCCTTGATGCTCCCGACCCAATAGTCACGGTTGATGAAGCCAACTTCTTCAATGTGCTCCTTAACCTCATTGACAATGCCCTTAAGTATACCCCACACACCCCTGAGATCACCGTGGCCACCTCCGGATATCACAAGGGAGTTGTCATCACCGTCTCAGACAACGGTATGGGAATTCCCAGGGAACACCTGGGGCACATTTTTGAGAAATTCTACCGGGTGCCGGCAGGAAACACGCAAAATATAAGAGGATTCGGCCTGGGGCTCAGCTACGTGAAAAAGATTGTTGAGGAGCATCACGGTACCGTCAGGGCGGAGAGCCAGGCCGGCAAGGGCACCCGGATTATCATTCACCTACCAAAAGAACAGCCAAAATGAAGAAAGTAAGCATCCTGCTTGCAGAGGATGACCCCAACCTGGGTCTGCTTTTAAAGAACTACCTCACCGTCAAGGAATACGCAGTCACCCTTATAACCGACGGAGCGCAGGCCATGAAGGTCTTCAGGAAAGAGAAATTCCACCTCTGCCTGCTTGACGTGATGATGCCGGAGATGGACGGCTTCACCCTGGCAAGGGAGATAAGGGCCATTGACCCGCATATCCCGGTTATCTTCCTGACAGCTAAAAACCTTAAGGAGGATATCATAGAAGGATTTAAATCAGGGGCCGACGATTATCTCACCAAGCCCTTTTCGATGGAGGAGCTTATCTACCGTATTGAGGCGATACTCAGAAGGTCATCAAAACAAACAACTGACGCTCCGGCAGAGAAATATACTATAGGCAAGTTCACCTTTGACGTGACGAAACAGCTCCTGACTTTCCAGGGTGATTCGCGCAAGCTCACCACCAAGGAATCTGAACTCCTGGAGCTGCTCTGCCGGTACCGGAATGAGGTGCTTGAGCGTAATTTCGCCCTCAAGTCGATTTGGATAGATGATAACTACTTCAATGCGAGGAGTATGGATGTCTATATAACGAAACTTCGCAAGTACCTCGGCAGCGATGAGAAAGTTGAAATCCTCAATATCCACGGGAAAGGATACAAGCTTTTATGCTGAAAAAAAACCCCGCCAGGAAGGTTCCTGGCGGGGCATGAGATTAGGTTAGTTTCAGGGTCTATGACATGTATCAGCTCTTCCCGTCAAAGCCCAACGAAGCGCTAAGTTAGAAGATTTTATTCATTTCCAACACACCAGCCATTTTTTTTAACGTCAGTCGAGCTTCAGGACCGCCAGGAATGCCTGCTGCGGTACCTCCACGTTGCCTATCTGACGCATTCTCTTCTTGCCTTTCTTCTGTTTCTCAAGCAGTTTCCTTTTTCGCGTGATATCTCCGCCGTAGCATTTGGCCGTGACATCCTTGCGGACAGCCTTGACGGTCTCACGGGCAATGATTTTTGCCCCGATGGCTGCCTGGATGGCGATGTCAAACTGCTGCCTCGGGATCAGCTCGCGCAGCTTCTCGCACATCCTGCGGCCAAAGTCATACGCATGGCCCCGGTGAATGAGAGTTGAGAGAGCATCAACCATCTCACCGTTGAGGAGTATGTCAAGCCTGACAAGATCGGCTTTCTTGTAGTCAGTGATATGGTAATCGAAAGAGGCGTATCCCTTTGAAATGCTCTTCAGCTTGTCATAAAAGTCGAACACTATTTCCGACAGCGGCATTTCGAAGGTCACCTCCACCCTCTCACTCGTCAGGTATATCTGGTTCTTCAGTGTGCCCCGCTTATCTATGCAAAGCTTGAGTATCGGTCCGAGGTATTCCGACTTGGAAATGATCTGCGCGTAGATATACGGCTCCTCTATCTCATCAATTGTTGTTGAGGGAGGCATGCCTGACGGGTTATGCACATCTATCAGATCGCCTTTGGTTGTCAGTACGCGGAACGAGACGTTAGGCACCGTGGTTATGACATCCATGTCGAACTCCCTGTCAAGACGCTCCTGGATTATCTCCATGTGAAGCAGACCGAGAAAACCGCACCTGAAGCCAAAGCCGAGGGCAGCGGATGATTCCGGGACAAAGGTCAGGGAGGCATCATTAAGCTGAAGCTTCTCTATTGACGCACGCAGATCCTCATAGTCGTCGGCATCAACGGGATAGATCCCTGCGAAGACCATCGGCTTCACATCGGCAAATCCTTCTATGGCTTTATCGCACGGCCGGGCTACATGGGTGATGGTGTCACCCACCTTTACCTCGGCGGAATTCTTTATGCCGGAAATGATGTACCCGACATCCCCGGCGCTGAGTACGGTGCGGGGCTCGCGCTTGATCTTCAGAACCCCTATCTCGTCGGCATCATATTCGCTGCCGGTATTTACAAATTTCACCATGTCATGGGTTCTGACAGTGCCGTTTGCAATCTTGAAATAGGCTATGATACCCCTGAATGAGTTGAAGACCGAGTCAAAGATCAGGGCCTGAAGTGGTGCGGCCGGATCCCCCTTCGGAGGCGGTATCTTCGAGATTATCTCATCCATGACACGGTCAATGCCTAAGCCCGTTCGGGCACTTGCTTCAATGATATCATCGCGGCGGCACCCGGTCAGGTCCACAATCTGGTCTTTCACCTCCTCGGGCATGGCACTCATCGAATCCATCTTGTTCAGCACCGGTATTATCTCAAGACCGTGCTCTATGGCCATGTAAAGATTAGAGATGGTCTGCGCCTGTATGCCCTGTGTGGCATCAACAACAAGCAGCGCCCCCTCACAGGCAGCAATGGAGCGCGATACCTCATAGGAGAAATCGACATGACCCGGGGTGTCAATCAGGTTGAGATAATAGCTTTTACCCTCATGCTCATATGCCATCTGAATGGCATGACTCTTAATGGTGATGCCCCTCTCCCTCTCAAGATCCATGTCATCGAGAACCTGGTTCTGAAACTCCCGCGCATCAACGGTATTGGTCAACTCAAGAAGCCTGTCGGCAAGCGTGCTCTTGCCGTGGTCTATGTGCGCTATAATACAGAAGTTTCGTATGTTGTCCATTAGTTGGGACCGGTTCAATTCAGCTGCAAATATATACAATTTGACCCTTTCTTTTTTGCAGTCATTATAACAGGTCCGCTGTGACTCATTCTAAATAATAAAGCTTAACAGGAACACGTGATAACCCCGGCACTGTTCCTGGTGGTGCTCAGAAAAAAAAGGGAAAAGGGGCAGTAGCTCTACCCGGCGGGGTGAACCGCAGCCCTGGTACGGTCCTCAACCGGCATGTCGCATTCAAGCTTGTTCAACTCTCGCCGGAAGAAGAGGAAGGTGACCACAGCTGCCACAAGGTCTGATATGGGGTTGGCAATCCAGACTCCCTCCACCCCCCAGAATTTGGGCAGAATAAGTATAAGGGGAAGCAGAACTATCATCTGCCTGAGCATCGAAAGGAATGTCGCCAGCTTAGCCTTCCCGATAGCCTGGAAATAGGTTGATGCTATGATCTGGAAACCTATCACAGGCAGCACAGCCGTGTATATGCGAAGCCCGAGCACACCCTCTGCCCTTAGTTCCATATTGTCAGAGTTGAACATGCTTATCACCACACCGGGCATCAGCATGCATATCAGCCATCCCGCCGTAGCCACCAGTGTTGCATATTTGATGGCCTTCAGCGCTGACTCTTTTACTCGGCAGTAAAGCCCGGCCCCGTAGTTGAAGCCAATTATTGGCTGGGTGGCCATATTTATTGATATAATGGTGATAACCAGCATCATGGTAGCGCTGTTGACAATGCCCAGTGCGCCCACGGTTATATCACCTCCGTATCTGATGAACTGGGTGTTCATTACGGCCATTATAAGGCTGGCAGCCATGTTCATAGCAAACGGGGCAAACCCGATTGATAAGATATACTTTATAATATACGAGTCGGGGTAAATATTCGGAAGTGAGAGCTTTGTAACGCTTTTCCTGCTGCGGAAGTGCAAAAGCACCCACACCATCAGCACAAACTGCGAAATGATGGTTGCCAGTGCCGCACCCTTCACTCCCATGTCGAGGCCGAAAATAAATATTGGGTCAAGTATTATGTTCAACCCGGCGCTGATGAACATGGAGTACATGGCGATGCGGGGATTCCCTTCCGCCCTGATGATGTTGTTCAGTGCATAACCGGTGATTCCGAAGGGTACTCCTGCCAGAATGATATTGAAATAGTCCGAGGCATACTTCAGCGTTTCAGGACCGGCGCCAAAGATCAGCAACACCCTGTCTTTCACTATAAAACCGGTGATCATAAGGACTATTCCCGTGGTCACTGCAAGGAACAGCGCGTTGCCCAGTATCCTGTTTGCCCTGCCGTAATCCTTCTCACCAAGGCTAAGTGAGATGCGCACACCCGATCCGATGCCGACCAGCATCCCGAAAGCCATCATAATAATCATCAGGGGGAAGACAACACTGAGGCCCGACAGGGCAAGTGCGTCAACACCCTGCCCGATATAGATACGGTCAACGATGTTATAGAGGGCACTTGCCATCATGCTGGCAAAGGCGGGAAGGAAGTACTTCCACATCAGCTTCCCTATCTTCTCATGCTCAAGGTCGTGTACCTGCCTCGGATCAGCCATAATGCAAAGATGGGGAAATTAGGCAATAGAGGGCCGAGCGTTTAGAAAAAATCCGGTGGATTTTTTTAGCGAGGAGCCGGTTTGCAGGGGAGGCAATAGGCAATAGATTTTTGCCTACTGCCTGCCGACTGCTGACTGCTGGCTGCTGACTGCTGACTGAAAAAAAAGCTGCTCCGTGATCGGGGCAGCTTTTTTTTAAATTCAATCAGCTATTACATCATGCCCGGCATTCCGCCGCCACCCATTCCCGGGTTCGGCATCGGGTTATCTTCCTTCTCTTCAACAATCACTGCTTCGGTGGTCAGAAGCATGCCTGCTATGGAAGCGGCATTCTCGAGAGCGATCCTTGCAACCTTGGCAGGATCAATAACGCCGGTCTTGAACAGATTCTCGAACTTGTCGGTCTGTGCATTGTATCCGAAGTCGCCCTTGCCTTCGCGAACCTTCTGAACAATCACGGCTCCTTCGAGTCCTGCGTTAATGACTATCTGACGGAGAGGCTCCTCAATGGCTCTCTTCACGATCTCGATACCGGTATTCTGGTCTTCGTTGTCGCCTCTAAGTTTTTCAAGCATAGGTATTGCCCTGATATAGCCTACACCACCGCCGGGGATGATACCCTCTTCGATTGCAGCACGTGTTGCATGGAGTGCATCATCAACGCGGTCTTTCTTCTCCTTCATCTCAATCTCTGACGCGGCGCCAATATAAAGAACTGCCACACCGCCTGCCAGCTTGGCAAGTCTCTCCTGGAGCTTCTCCCTGTCATAGTCGGAAGTGGTGGTAGAAATCTGCTGTTTGATCTGGCTGACACGTGCCTGGATCATTGACTTATCGCCTGCACCGTTAACGATGGTGGTGTTCTCCTTGTTGACGGTCACTTTGTCAGCTACGCCAAGATCGGCCATGGTTGCATTCTCAAGCTTCATGCCCCTCTCCTCGGAGATGACGGTTCCGCCTGTCAGAATGGCTATGTCTTCAAGCATCTCCTTGCGCCTGTCGCCAAATCCCGGAGCCTTGACGGCACACACTTTCAGCGAGCCTCTGAGGCGGTTGACAACGAGGGTTGCAAGGGCTTCTCCTTCAACATCCTCTGATATGATCATCAGGCCACGGCCACTGCGTGCTGTCTCCTCAAGGATGGGAAGAAGATCCTTCATTGACGAGATCTTCTTGTCATGGATCAGGATGTAGGGATTTTCCATCTCTACTTCCATCTTGTCAGGATTGGTGACAAAATATGCGGAGATATATCCGCGGTCGAACTGCATTCCTTCAACTACCTCAACCTTGGTCTCGGTGCCTTTAGCCTCCTCGACAGTGATGACGCCTTCCTTCTTCACCTTATCCATTGCCATGGCAATGAGTTTACCTATCTCCTCATCATTGTTTGCTGAGATGCGGGCAACCTGCTCAATCTTCTTGAGATCATCACCGACGCTCTTTGACTGGCTCTTCAGGCTTTCAACAACCGTTGCAACTGCCTTGTCTATTCCTCTCTTGAGGTCCATTGGGTTTGCACCGGCGGTGACGTTCTTGAGTCCTACGCTGATGATACTCTGCGCAAGGATGGTGGCGGTGGTAGTGCCGTCACCTGCCTGGTCTGAAGTCTTGGAAGCTACCTCCTTGACCATCTGTGCGCCCATGTTCTGATAGGGGTCAGAGAGCTCGATCTCCTTGGCGACGGTCACACCGTCCTTGGTGATCTGGGGTGCACCGAATTTCTTTTCGAGAACCACATTGCGTCCCTTCGGACCCAGTGTTACCTTAACGGCATCAGCAAGACGGTCAACACCTTCCTTAAGAAGGTTGCGCGCTTCAATATTGAATTTAATTTCCTTTGACATTGCTATTCTTATTTAAGGTTATTTCGAAATATAGAGAACATCAGACTGTGAAAGAAGGAGATAGTCTGTGCCGTCGATATTCAGTTCCTGGCCTGAGTATTTCCCATAGAGAACGACATCTCCCTTTTTGAGTTCCATCTCTTCATCTTTTTTCGGAGCACCAACAAGTATTACAGTGCCTGCGCGCGGCTTTTCCTTTGCCGAATCGGGGATAATGATTCCGCTGGCGGTCTTCTCTTCTGCCTCCTGTGGCTTGATGAGAACTTTACCTGCCAGCACTTTTCCTTTTAATTGTGCCATTTCTATTAGTTTTATAGTTAAACAATATTTTTCCTGCTACACGATTTCATATTCTGTGCCAAAGGATATGAGGCGAAAAAAAAATGTCAGTTCATGACAAACTGACACTTTAATGTCTTATAAATGTCATCTTACTGGTTATTACCGTCAGGCAGCGGCTGTTCGACGGGGATCTGTGTGGGCAGCGTTGGGATTGCATTGGGGTCCTGAGCTCTTTCGATCGACTGTTTGATGACTGATTCCTTCTGGCCCTGACCCCTGGGTATTGATGCTGTTGCTGCGAGGCAGAGAACAAATATTGCTACCCCGAGAGTCCATGTCGATTTCTCAAGGAAATCAGCAGTCTTGCGTACGCCCATCGACTGGCCGGCTGAGGTGAAGTTGGCTGCCAGTCCGCCACCCTTGGAGTTCTGAACAAGCACTACCATGATTGCCAGAATGCATGCAATTATGACCAGGATTGAAATAAAAATATAGATGCCCATTGTTGTACTATTTTATTAAATCTTGTATCTTTTCAATACGGCTCGCAAAGTAAGCACTTTTTTCCGGATATTGCAAAGTGAGTTTTTCATAAATATTTATTGCCCTGGTATAGTAGCCCTGGTTGATATAAATCTTTGCCAGCGTTTCCGTTATGAATTTGCCCGGTTCATCAGAGCCCTCTTCCGAGAGATCCCGCATGGTCTGGTAATCCTTCGGTGACATCCTCTCTATGTTCGGGCTGATCATGATGAACCGGTCAATAAGGTCTGCAGGAGACAGTTTTTTCTCAGGCTGGTGTTGGTCCTCTGCGACGGTTTCGGGGAGCAGTTCCAGCAGCTCGATTGATTCGGGCTCCAGGTCGGGTTCAGTTGCAGCTTCTGATTCGGGTCTCAGCACCTCTTCAATCTCCGGTTCAGGCTCCGGTGCCTCTTCAATCTCCGGTTCAGGCTCCGGTGCCTCTTCAATCTCCGGTTCAGGCTCCGGTGCCTCTTCAATCTCCGGTTCAGGCTCCGGTGCCTCTTCAATCTCCGGTTCAGGCTCAGTGCCTCTTCAATCTCCGGTTCAGGCAGCGGTGCCTCTTCAATCTCCGGCTCAGGCAGCGGTGCCTCTTCGATCTCCGGTTCAGGCTCCGGCAGATATTCAGGCGGCTGCATATGCTCAGATGCAAGCTCAGCGGCGGCTAACGACTCAGTTGCCTCTTCAGGTGCTGTTTCGGCTGCGGCAACCGGCACAGAAACCTCTTCAGGTACCGGCTCAGTCGCGGCAACTGGCACTGATGCCTCTTCAGGAACCGTTTCGGGATTAACCACCGTTTCATAAATGACTTCCGGCTTTTGTTCCTTACCGGTCACCTGCCTGTATGACTCCAGCTCCTTGAGCCGCTCCTCTATCTCAGCAATAAGCTCTTCCCTGGTGCGCAGTCTGGCATTGGGGTCAGCCTCTGCAACCGGCGCAATCATTTCTTCCTCTGTTACACTGGCTTCTTCCGCCTCTGCGGCATTTCATCCGTCGGTTCAGGCTCCTCTGTCACCGGGGCTGCCTCTTCCTCCACCGGAGCAGACACTTCTTCGGCTGGGGCAGTCTCCTCTGCCACCGGGGCATGACCTCTTCAACCGGAGCGGCCACCTCTTCCTCCACCGGGGCAATGACCTCAGCAACCGGCGCAATCACCTCTTCCTCCACCGGGGCAGTAACCTCTTCAACCGGAGCGGCCACCTCTTCCTCCACCGTGCAGTAACCTCTTCAACCGGTGCGGCCACCTCTTCCTTTACAAGATTCTCCGGCTCCGGAATAGCTTCATCCGGCGGGAGAAACAGATAATGATACAGCACCTCCCTGTCATTCACCGAGAGAGCCGATGCCTTGAGCTGCGAGTCAAACCTGATGTCTGAATTCTCCTTCAGTCCCCTGAGTAATACGCAGATGGGCGGAATGAAACCAGGGAAATACGACAGTCAGCTCCCGCAACCCCTCCAGATCACCAGGACCGGGAAGGTCAATGCCGGCAATGAACCGGTTGAATTCATTCCTGTTCATGAGCAGCTCTTACCAGTTGACAAACGCCCTGTTAAATATATCCTCAATAAGCATCTTCACAATCTCCTCCGTCAGGCTTGCCTCCACAGCGCTCAGATCGAGCGCGCTGTTGTAGTCCTGGTAACTTGTGAACGACTGATCAAAGCTGTTGTCCGCATTGAAGCTGTTCACATACCTTACCCTGACGGTGATTGAGAAACGGTTCATCGCAGCCTGCTCATCACCGCTGACAGTAAGGGGCTGCGTCTTGTAGTCAGTGATCTCTCCCTCGAAACTCAGATCGCCTCCTGATAGAAACAATATCAAGATTGGTCTGCGCCCTGCACATGTCAATGAGCGCATCGGTCACCGTCTGGTTCAGTCCCGGCTGCACCAGGCTGGCCCTGTTCTGAAAGGTGGCCACACTGATTGTCTTGGCCTCAACGGGGATCGAGGCCCCGGTAAAGGAGTACTTGATCTTTACTCCGCAACCGGCTGTAAGTGCCAGCAACGCCAGTGGCAGCACTATCCTGATCATTTTATCCATCAAGTCCGTATTCCTTAATTTTCCTGTAGAGTGTCCTCTCCGAGATACCCAGCTCGGCAGCAGCCAGCTTTCGCTTCCCGTTGTTCTTGTCAAGTGCCTTCTTAATCAGCTCCTTCTCCCGGTCGGTGAGCGACAGCGATTCCTCAATCACCTCCTCGGTGTCCTCTATCACCCTGTTCTCCCTGGCGGAGGCGTAGCTAACCTGAACAGGCGGAGCCGGTTGAGCCGGTTCGAACATGTCTTTGCGCACGGCACCGTCATTGTACAGATTGCGCACTGCCCTGGCGCCGCTCTCAGTAAGGTTGTCATTCTCGCCGCCGGAGTTCAGAAGGTCAAAGACCAGATTCTTGAGGTCATGCATGTCGCTCTTCATGTCAAAGAGCACCTTGTACAGTATCTCTCTCTCGGTGCTGAACCCCTTTTCCTCAGGAGCCCTGACAGGCACCGGCAGGCGTCCGCTCTGTAAATCCGGAAGATAGTGGGTGAGCATGGCCGCTGTGACCTCACGCTCCTGCTCGATGACGGATATCTGTTCGGTGATATTCTTAAGCTGCCTGACGTTGCCCGGCCAGTAGTAGTTGATAAGCATCTCCCTTGCCTGGCTGTCAGGCCTGATGGCCGGCATGCGGTAACGCTCGGCAAAGTCAACGGCAAACTTGCGGAAGAGAAGTATTATATCTTCGCCCCTCTCCCGCAGCGGTGGTACCCGCACCGGAACCGTGTTGAGCCTGTAGAAGAGATCCTCGCGGAATCTTCCGGAGGAGACCGCCTGTACTATATCGACATTCGTTGCCGTTATAACCCTCACCTCAGTCTTCTGTACCTTTGATGAACCCACCCTGATGAACTCACCCGACTCGAGCACCCTCAGCAGTCTGACCTGCGTGGAGAGGGGCAGTTCAGCCACCTCGTCAAGGAAGATCGTCCCGCCGTTGGCCACCTCGAAATAGCCTTTGCGGCTGTCAGTGGCGCCGGTAAAGGCACCTTTCTCGTGACCAAAGAGCTCCGAATCAATTGTACCCTCGGGTATGGCGCCACAGTTGACTGCAATATAAGGACCGTGCTTGCGGAGGCTGAAGGTGTGGATTACCTGGGGAAAGACCTCCTTGCCGGTACCGCTTTCACCGGTGATAAGCACAGAGAGATCCGTCGGGGCCACCTGCACGGCAATGTCTATCGCCCTGTTCAGTCCCTCATGATTGCCAATTATCCCAAACCTCTGCTTTACGCTCTGTAACTCCTTCATCAAAATCCAATGAACTGCGAATTTACGACTTTTTTGGATTATGTTAAAGCTGTTTTTTAGTAATTTGGAGCCGTGAAAAGCACCCCTGCCACTCACTTTACAGTGCATTATTCCTGCACGCTACGGTTCTTCACGCTTCCCCGGCAAACCACTGGCAGTGATCGGAGGCATGACCATGATCGAGAGGGTCTGCCGTCAGGCCTCAAAGGTGCTTGACGAGGTGTGGGTGGCCACTGATGATGAGCGTATCAGGGATGCCGTAACCGCCTTCGGAGGACGGGCAGTGATGACCTCGTCAATCCACCAGCAGCGGCACCGACCGATGCGCTGAGGCTGCCGCAATAATCACGGGGGGAAGGTCTGATGCAGACACAGTCATCATAAACATCCAGGGCGATGAGCCTTTCATCAGGCCTGAACAGATAAAGTCACTGACTGGAGTGCTTCAGTGACAACGGTGTCATGATAGCCACCCTGATCCGCCGGGTGACGCCCGAAGAGGATCTCGTCCAACCCGAACCAGCCCAAGGTCGTCGTTTCAGCCAGGATGGATGCCATCTATTTCAGCCGGTCAGTTATACCCTTCTTCCGTGACGCGTCCCGTGAGGAATGGACCTGCAGGCATGACCTACTACAAGCATATCGGGCTCTACGGATACCGCGCTTCAACCCTCAGGGAGATTACCGACCTGCCGCAGTCGCCCCTTGAACTTGCTGAGAGCCTCGAACAGCTGCGGTGGCTGGAGAACGGTTTCACAATCCGTTGCGCCGTCACACCGTGGGAGAGCATCGGCATCGACACCCCCGGCGATCTCGCAAGAGCGAGAACATGCTCAGGGAGAAAGAACGCTAAACATTTATCTTCTCTCTTTGTTATAATCACTGAGTAAGTAACATTGAGAGAGATGAATGCAGGAAGCAGGACATATTCCATAAAGGATCTGGAGAACTTCTGTGGTATAAAGGCACATACCATCAGAATGTGGGAGAAGAGGTACGGGATCCTTACGCCTGAGAGAAGCGATTCAAACATAAGACATTATACCGAAGAAGAGCTGAAAAAGCTCATCACAGTCTCGATCCTTAACCGGAACGGGATGAAGATATCAAAGATAGCACAGCTCACCGACAGTGAACTGCTGCGCGAAGTACTCAAGTCCGGCGCGGGAGACGAGGCGAGGACGGCAGCTTCAAACCGGGGGAACTGATAATGTCAGCCCTCCGGTTCAGCGAAGAGGAGTTCAGGGAGAAACTGAGCCAGTTTGTCAGGGAAAAAGGACTGACCGATGCATACCTTAAGGTGTTTCATCCGCTGATGCAGAAGGCACGGGCCCTGTGGCTGACTGACTGCATCTCGAAACCGCAGGAACAGTTCATCAGGCATGTGATAAGGACAATTCTGATATCCGAGGAATGTACCGTTGAGATAAACCGACAGAGTGCAGCCATCATCAACCTTGGCAACACCGAGAGTGAAAACAACCTCGTCTTCCTCAAGTATCTTCTCCGGAAAAGGGGTTATGACGTTGTCTATACCGAAGGAACACTGTCAGCTGACGATATCAGGGGAATTCACTCAGTCAGGCCGTTCGCGGTGCTGGCACTGAACCTGCCGGCCTCCGAACCTGACGATGAGGTCAGGAGTTCTGCAGCACTGGCTAAGGAGCTTGATCTGAAGAAGGTGCTGGTACTCGGAAGATATGACACAAGCGGTTCATGGAGCAACGGCAAAACGAAAGCTGTCTGCTCTCCTGCCGGACTGGCAGAATGGGCAGACAGCCTCTGATAATTCCCTAAAATTCCTTTTATTTTTTTGATCCTGACAACCACCGAGTCAGCTATCTGAAGTGCAGTTGTCAGTGTGCTCAGATCTGTAAAGAGTTCGCCGGTGGCTCCGGTCGGGATGACTGTGACCTACAGGCTTCAGGAGGTATCTGTCCTGCAAGATTTCCAGGTCAACGCACCTTCATAAACAACCGCCGGCTGTGCATTGTTCAGGTAGTTTTTGTCACCCGGATACTTGTCGTTTGTCCAGTATTCATTCCAGTCCCAGTTCTGGTTGATCTCGAACATCACCCTGAACTTCGCGGGCAGCGGCTTGTCAGCCCTGGCTCTTCAGCACGAAACTGGTTGTCGGGTGGCACCGCTGTATGCATCGGCCACAGGATTCTCCGGATCAGGCATATAAAGTCCGTCCTGAGCCTTCACGCCTCGCTTGTGCGACCAGTATGGAAGGGTCTGGGGGCACGTTTGGCTGCCTCAACCCATTTGCCGGATGCATTTGAACCGTACCGGAAGACACCTGTAGCAATTGCCCTGGGAACAAACAGGGTCTGCAGATATTTGCCCTCCTCATCCTCAAGCCATACGGCCATGAGCGGATAATATAGCGAAGGACCTCCGTAAAACCTGAGCTCAATCTCCTGTCCGGTACCGGAGGTGTTCGTGACCACATCAGTAAAGGTCTGCCTCTGCGCCAGCCTCGTGGCTGACGGTTTCGACGAGCACGAGGCAAGCACAACTGCTGATACAATTATTATGTATTTCATCTCTTTCTATTTTTTCAGATTTCAATTATAATTCCTATTGTGGGAAGCACCGTACCGGCTTCAGCATCAATATATTTAAGAAGATAACGCTCTGAATCCAGCGGGTTAACAAGCGGGGCGCCGCTGCCGTCGGTCTGCAGTACCAGGATGTCAGGCTGGTCGGCCTTGAAATTGTATACGTTCTGTACATCGAGATAGAGCATGAGCGACCACCTGTTAAAGTAGAACTGCTTGTCGATCCGAAGGTCAAGCTGGCTGAATCCCTTCAGTCTCTCGCTGTTGAAACGGCTATAGTCGAGGTAACCCTGTCCTGACACATTCCATGCATCGATGAATGATGACCTATCAGCATCGAACGGTGTGTAGGGAGCCCCGCCGACATACCTCCATCGGAATCCTGCATCCCAGCTCTTCCCGATACTCTTCGTGGCGGTGACACTGATCAGGTGCCTGTTGTCCCAGGCAGTCGGTATATAATTGCCGTCCGTACCCTCAAACTCGCTTCGCACGAAGGTGTAGGAGAAGACCATGTTCAGTCCTTCAAGGTCCCTGGCGCGGCCCATGAGTTCAAATCCGTATGCCCTTCCGACAGATGTTGAAACAAGGGCTTCGTTGCCAAAGACACCGTAACCGGCGCTCTTTGTTGAGAGCGGAACCTGGTCAGCCACCGAGAAGGGGTAATCGGAATAGTTCTTGTAAAAACCCTCCAGGGTGAACTGCAGCCTCTCGTCGGGTATAAGTTCCACGCCTCCCACAATATGGTCGGCCGCAATATATTTCAGGCCGTTCTCCCTGTTGATGTAGTTCCCGTCATTGTCCTTCAGTCCGAGGGCCGTATAAGGCGGAAGCTGATAGTACCGTCCGACGTTGAAATTGAGGTTGATCCCTGTTCAGTGCCTAGAAGCTGACAGGCGGGGTGAGATCTGCGTCAGCGGATTGGCCATCACCGATGAGTATGAGTTGGCATCGGTGCGGAGTCCGAAGGAGAGCCTCAGTCTCTCATCGATGAAAGCCCGGCTCAACTGCCCGAAGGCGGCATATTTGAAGAAGACGAGGTTGGAATTGTACAGCTCCGTCTCCAGACCTTCACCGGTAAAGAACTGCCGGAAGGTGTCATTGCGGTAACGTGACATCTCCGTGCCGGCACCGTAACTCAGCCTGAACGAGTTGGGCCACACAACTGTACGCTCGTACCTCAGACGGATGTCACCCTCACCGCTGTTGTAATCCAGTATCTTGTTGGCAGGATCGGAGTCATCATTGTTCAGGTACTTATACTGGGTGTTGTTCAGGTAGTTGCGGCTGAGAACCAGCATGTCCGAACCGTTGGTGCGGAAGTGCCTGTAAACGGCACCCACCGTATAGCTGTACTGCTCCTGCGTGGGAATGTAACCAAGGATGTAACGCTGATACTCAGTCTCATTGGCATCGAGATTCAGCCTGAAGTCGTCCTTTGCCCCTATGCCCAGTACTGTGAGCTCATTCTTCTGGTCGAACTTCACCTTGTACTTGAACTGGAAATCAGTATATGTCGGAAGGAACGGCAGCCCGATCACGCCAAACAGGAACTGCAGATATGACCTTCGGGCCGACACGATGAGTGAACTGCGCTCACCTGCCGGGCCGTTGTATGTAAGTCCCAGGTCAGAGGCGCCCACGGTAGCCCTGAGCGACCGCTTCTCCTTGTTTCCTTCAATCATCGTGAATTCCATCACCGAGCTCAGGGCATTGCCACGTGAGGCAGGAAAGGCACCGGAAAGAAAATCCACCGATCTGACAAAGTCGACGTTGATGATTCCCGTCGGTCCGCCTGACGATCCCTGGGTTGAAAAGTGGTTCAGATAAGGTATCTCCACATTGTCGATGAAGAACCTGTTCTCATTCGGCCCGCCGCCCCTGACGATGACATCATTCCTGAAGGCAGGGGTGGAGGCAACACCGGGAAACGACTGAATCACCCGTGAGATGTCACGGTTGCCGCCCGGGTTCAGCTCTATCTCCTGGATACTTATTATCCTGGCTGAGATGGGGCTCTCAACCGACTTGCGGAACGGTGAGGGCCTTACTATTACGTCGGCCACCTCAACCACAGTGGTCTCGAGCGGTATGACGAGGTTGACCTCGTTGTTGTTCGTAACCATGACGCCTTCAGAGATATATGGTTTGTAACCTACTGATGAGACCCGAAGCTCCACGAAACCGGGTGCTACTCCTGTAAAGCTGAAGTTGCCGTCGAAATCGGTCATTGCACCAATGGTGGTATTCCAGATCACCACACTTGCAAAGGGTACAGGCTCATTGGTGGTTGCATCAACCACCTGGCCGCGAATGATCCCCCCTCCCTGCTGTCCTGAAAGGTCAGCGAACATGAGGGATAACAGTATAAACAGTGAATATTTTTTCATTTGAATGTATAACGTTTCATATTGTTAAAGGATTTCATGAAACAAAATATCCAGGTCCTCATGTGAGATATTGCTCATGCAATTTCATTTTGTTCAACTTTTTGGAAATAAAACAATAAAAAATGAGGTTGTTCAACCGAAGTGACATTTTTTTACAAAAGTTCTCAGAACAAAACCCGGGCGCGATTACCCCGTGAAGTATTTCACACGTTCCCGAAGTATTTTTCCTCCTTGCCAGGTCCATATACGGTGCTCCCTTTTAAATCACTGATCCTTTCCAGCATAGCTTCGGCAAAGGGTGCTGTCTCCCTTTTCCCTCCGGTATGCGGTGAGCCATGGCGCGGGTTATCCTTGCAGCCTCGTTCCAGAGTCGAAGCACCGGGCTTTCAATAAAAACCGATGCGTACTTCTCCCAGACAAAATCGATGGCTGTCTCCGACGGATGGACCATATCGGAGGCATAGAACCGGTAATCACGAAGCTCATCCATGAAGATCTCATAGGCCGGGAAGTAACCCCGACAGAGGGTGGGCGAGCAGCTCCTCCGCTGCGAGCAGCAGGTGAGCCTTGCTCAGCTGGTTGGCATGGGCGCCGTCGGCCAGGTGCCTGACAGGACTGACGGTGAACCACACCTTAAGGCCGGGATTGAGTTCCGCAAGGCGGTCAAGGGTCTCCTTCCAGCGGCCGCTATCTCAGCCAGAGAGCCTGCCGGCGGGAGAAGAGTGAAGAGGGCAGCTTGTGGCAGTTGGCGACAATTGCGCCGCTTTCCCTAAGATTGTATATATAGGAGGTGCCGAAGGTTACAAACAGGAACGAGGCCTTTCTGATAAAGGCGGAGGCGGTGCGGCTGACCTCATTCAGCCTGGCAATGAGCACCTCCCTCTCGTAGGAGGAGAAAGCGGTGTGGTGATCAAGGCTCATGTAACGGTTCTGATGAAGGTAAATGTCCTTCTCCGTCTAATCATGCGCCGAGATAAACCTGTCAAGGCCCGTGCCACGGACAAAGGGTTGAAGAGCGTACCGTGCGGATTGGTCATCACCTGCAGTTCCGGCTGCCATTCGGTACCCGATCTCTCCCGCAAAGCAGGAGCCGAGGAACATCACCGGCGTGTCATAGGTGACGGCCGCAGCCGCCGGGGGAAGAGGAACCGCAGTCAGGAGATCCATAACGGATATTATAATAATGTATCCATCCACTCCGTGATGAACTCGAAGTGATCCTCCTTCAGCAGGTCATTATGCAGCTCATGGTAGCCACCGTCCCAGAGTTTAAGGGTTGCCAGGGGGGCTGCCCGGCCACCTGCACCGAGCCTGAAGGGGAGGTAATCATATCATCACGACCGTGAGCCAGAAGCAGCGGCACACTCTATCTCCGGGGCACGCGCCAGCGTTTCTGCGGCGGCTAGGTCATCCAGCGATAAGACCGGCTGATATCAGTCCGTGAACAAGTGGATCATTCCTGTATGCCATGACAACCTCCGGATCACGTGACAGATATTCAGTCTTGAGTCCCGACGGCTGGGTCATTCCCGGCATCAGCTGCTTACCACATTAACCAGCAGCAACTTGGAGCGGGAGTTTCGGAGAGTAACACCCACGGCGAGGTAACAATGGCACCTGTAAGGGCAGGCCTGCGCCTTATCAGATAGTTGAGGACGATTCCTCCGCCAAGGCTGTGACCATAGAGGAAGAGAGGCACACCGGGGAACTCGGCCTTCATCTCCCGAAGACACTGTCAATTGTGTCATATACCTTCTCCGGCGAGGGTATACGCCCCCACCGGCCTTCGCTCCGCCATGTCCCGGAAGGTCAAAGGCGCGCACCTACTCCTCTTTCACTGAACCTTCCAGCCCAATCCGCATACCTGCCCGCATGTTCACCCAGCCCGTGAACGAGAAGAATTGCAGCACGGGGCTTCGCGGCCTCAAAATTGTAAAAGGCTGTTTTTCCTGAAGGATAATCTCTCAACTCCATAAGACTTTTTTGTAAATATAGTCAAAAGTAATCTCCGCCCCTACCCAAACACCCCCTGGAAAGGTTCGCGCCTTAAGTGTTTAAGCCTGATATAAAATTGATTAGCAATGCGTTGACCTGTACGACCGGAGAATTCCGCAGTAATGATCACGCCATTCGGGCCCTGAACAAATATATAAATACCATCTTATCCTAAT
>CAVYRA010000008.1:0-170812 GCA_963770745.1 uncultured Rikenellaceae bacterium | reverse complement strand
TTGGGAATGGTTTGAAGTAAATGTCCAGTTATTTGAGGGTAATATATAGGTTTTCTGATATACCACCTAACGTTCGGCGGTATGTGTATGTAGCCCCAGCTTTGGGGTGGCGCGTGTTTTTGCACAGTCCCGATAAATGGCGATAAGTTCCGTGTCACGATAAAGTTGTCCAGATGGCTGAGTCCCGATAAGTAAGCAGGATTTGTCACATCATGATAAAATTGTCAAGATGGCGATGCAAAAACCATGACAACGGCGCGTTGGCCAGCAGCCCTATTGACATTGTCATGGCTGCAGTATTAGTCACGGTACCGAAAGTTTAATAAGTGAGGTAAATTTTCCCACATAGACTTATGGAGCTGATTACTAAGCTGTATGGGCTGCTGAAGGCAATTACCTATACCATCCGTGTTAGGTGGTCGTAGCAAATTTATTTAATCAAGATATGAAGTAGTCCTGCTTCAAGTTTATTTTATATCGCCCCATGCCCTTTTGTAATCATCACCATCAGTTGTTTTCATAAAATCTTCCCCCTGAACTACTTTTGATCCTCTAATTGTAAGTAAAGTAACGCCACTGTTAATAGCTTTAATGCCATCCTTATTTGTTAATTCCAAATCCCACTGGGCAGAGATTATAT
Organism: uncultured Rikenellaceae bacterium; assembly: GCA_963770745.1. Lineage (GTDB taxonomy): Bacteria > Bacteroidota > Bacteroidia > Bacteroidales > VadinHA17 > SR-FBR-E99. The sequence goes on along the minus strand of CAVYRA010000008.1, from coordinate 170,172 downwards.
TGTTACCTCCTATGGCAAAAATATTTCCAACTCCTACGTGGTTTAAAGTAAATTTTCTTTGAGGAAATTGTTGAATAAAATTCTCAAACCATTTTCTTACTTCTGCTTTTCCAGTATAACGGCCTCCAGCATTAACTTTCCCAGGGTAAATCCAGACACAATTGTCACTATATGCATTCATGAATCTATCAAGATTCCCTTCATTAAGCGCGTCAAATCCTGATTTAACGGCTTGCCTTGCAATAATTGCTCCAATCATCTTATTTTAATTAATATAAATAGATTTTATCCTTCAATTAGTCTTAAGATCTATTACAAAAGCCAGTCGCCTTGACCACATTCCGCCAGGGGAATTGGCATTTTTATATTTAGCTATAGATTAAGAGATTAATCCCAGTTTAAAGTTGTCAATTTATTCCGGCGAAAAGTGGTCAGGGGCATCGGCTTTTGCACTAATTACCTTTTTCCGCTTTGTCTTCCTGATAAAAGCGCATTTGTTTTCGTCCCTGAATCTTTGAATGCTTTGCTATTATGTAAAAAAGCCACTGAAATATTGGTTTCTTACTCAGCAAGAAATATGACATCGGGCGTGTATAATTTGCCATTCTCTGCTTGGTTGTATTAAGAACTGCACCTACGTCTATAAACTTAAGGTTATGCTCGATGGCGTAATTTGTCATTTCAACAAAAAGCAAGTCGTAAGCATGGTAAGTTGTTGGACGGCTGCGATCAAACGCACCATGCAGGGCATTCAGGCAATCACCTGTTTTAATGGCTGCCTGGTAACCAACGAATTCTCCATTCAATCTGGCAATGAAATATATTACATTATTGATGGGAGTCGAACTTGTCAGGAGTGCCGAATTAAGATACAGATCTTCATAGGGAAGATAGAAAACGCTTTCTTCAGCGGTGGAAACAAAGCACTTCCTTACTGTTTCGATATCCTGAGCTTCAAGAACATTGTGTATTATATGGAAAGTTCCTCCATTTTTTTTGAAAATCTGATATTTGCGTCTAATATTTTTATGCAGGTTGATATAATCACCTATTTCGGTCATCCTGGATGTATCAATGAGAGCATGAGGCAGAGCGGGCAATGTGATTGCATTCGGGTATAGAACAGAATTCGTTGTATAATCATTGATGATGGTCATCCAGCTGTGTTTCCCCAGGTATTCAGCTATAGCACTGTAAATCAAATTTGCTTTGGCAGGTTCTCTCACAAAGCCAGGATTTGACATCATATCCATGCAGCATCCGAATTTAATCCACAAATAGAATGGAATATGGAGCAGGTCACAAAAATCAGCCATCAATTTATTATCATATAATGAGCTTCCGTACCGTGAACAACGGATAATAATAGCTGCTCCTGCAAGATCAGAATTTTCATAAACTCTTAACAGCAGAGGAACAGTTCCCTTTGTTGTTGAATTGAACAGGCACTCAAATATTTTCCATACTCCTTCATCAATTCCATAGAATTGCAGGAAATCCCTGAAAACTGCTCTTTCCTTTACAGGAATGAACTGTTCGGTTAATTCATAGGTGTACATTAAACAATTGCTTCAGAATTTCAAATTTACACCTTCCTTCTTCTGAAGTCAAATTAAAATTCAATGATTTCTTCCCACAAGAACATCGTCATTGAATAAGGTGAATTCTTTTTATGTCAAGTCTTTTCAGACCCACTTTTGAAGTGGTCTGGACGGATTTTGAGCGAAATCAATCACATAGCACTCAGACCTTCTATTGAAGTGATCAAAAAAAGGTCCGATGTTAATTTACAAAAAACGAACATTCGAAATCAATTCTAAACTGTTATAGTGACGCGCCAGGTTTTGAGCCAGATATTGAGGAAAACCAGTACAAACTGGTGTACTTGGTGCAGCAGAACTAATTCAAAATGAATACCAAGGAAAGTGTATCCATACCCATGGAAACCCCTGAAACTCACTGTTAATCAGGGGGTCCTAGGTTCAAGTCCTAGCTGGGGAGCAGGAAGCCGGTCAGATGACCGGCTTTTTCATTTTGTGCAAGGACTTGAAGCCAGCACTGCAGTCTGACACCTCCCTAAAATTGCCCACCGGGCAATTTCTTAACGGTCGGTTCGGTTCAAGTCCTGGCTGGGGAGCGAAGCAAGTAAACCACTTACACGGATTTCGGGTAAGTGGTTTTTTCATTGGCGCCAGTTTTGGGCCAGGATTTGGACAAAAGTCGGGTGTTTTAACCTCCTGCCAGGTTACAGGAAGATAGATCTTGTTAATTCAATCCTTTGCCCTTTATTTAACCTGAGTTATTATCTTTCTTAACTTTATCACAATTAACGGCTAAGATGGCAAGCATAATCTCAGGTTACCAGTACGACATCTTCATCTCCTACCGCCAGAAAGACAACAAAGGCGACAGGTGGGTGACTGAGTTTGTCAATAACCTGAAAGGGGAACTCGAATCCACCTTCAAGGAAGAAATCAGCGTTTATTTCGACATTAATACTCATGACGGACTTCTGGAGACACACAATGTAGACAAGAGCCTTGAAGGAAAACTTAAATGTCTCATCTTTATTCCCATTCTTTCCCAGACCTATTGTGATCCCAACAGTTATGCATGGCAATATGAGTTCCTTGCATTTAATAAACTTGCGAAAGAGGATTCCTTTGGCAGAGAAATCAGGTTGAGGAGCGGTAATGTCGCAAGCAGGATTCTTCCAATACGAATACATGATCTTGAACAGGAGGATTTAAAGCTGTTTGAAAAGGAGACAGGCAGCGTTCTGCGGGCAATGGATTTTGTATTTAAGACTTCAGCAGGTGTAAACAGACCATTGAAAGTTAATGAAGATCACCCACGGGATAATCTTAACAAAGTATTTTATGCTGACCAGATAAACAAGGTTGGTCATGCCATAAAAGAGATTATTCTGGGATTGAAAACAGAGCCTGCCCAGGAAGTGATAGAAAAGAGTTCGCACAGGAAACCATTGGAGGAAGTCAAAAAAGAAGAGCCGACAGAGCCAGAGGATAAACCTGGTCCATTAACCAGAAATAAATCTCTATCAGGATTAATAATCGTAGCGATATTAATAGTCACTGCAATCTTTGCTTATCCGAAAATATTTAAAAGGGACACCTTAGATAGGCTTAGATCATCAGGTGAGCGGATTTCTGTAGCGGTAATGCCCTTTCAGAATATGACAAGTGATACCACATGGTTTGTCTGGCAAAATGGAATTCAAAATGAATTAATCAATAATCTGACTAACTCTGAAGAATTAAAAATCAAACAAATAGAATCAATTAATGATTTAATTCGAAATAAAGGGCTCACTAATGCTGCTACAATATCACCTTCATTGGCAAGTACAATCTCAAAAAAGTTGAATGCCAATGTATTCATTTATGGGAGTATAAAACAGGCAGGGGGTACAATACGGATAAATGCACAGTTGATTAATTCAAATACAGAAGAGGTTTTTAAATCTTTTCAGATTGATGGAACAAAGGATAAAATCCTGCATATTACTGATTCACTTTCAGCAATGGTAAGGGACTTCCTCATAATATCCATTATGGAAAAGGAAATAATAAAGGATTTCCGCCAGCTGATTTCAACTGATTCTTCAATGGCTTACAGATATTACATGTATGGTAACCAGGCTTATTATAAATACGATTACCCAACTGCAAGTGAATGGTATAGAAAAGCAATAGATATTGATTCAAGCTTTACAGAGGCCGTCAGAATGCTTGCATATTCATTAGGCCATCAAGGTTTGGCAGAAGAGTCCAGAATATGGGTTCTTAAAAATTACCAAAAAAGAAATCAAATGCCAGAACAGGAGAAGCTTTGGGCGAATATTCTATATGCCCAACATTTTGAAACACCAGATGAAGTAATTAAATATTTTAAACTGCTTATAGCCTATGATGATGAAATGCCTGTTCCTCATTCAAATCTTGGTGGTTTATACCTCGCCTTAGGATTATATGATCTGGCGATCAATGAATATGAAAAGGAGTTGGAGATATATGAGAAATGGGATTCAAAACCAAGGTGGATTAATTGCTATATTGACCTTGGGGAAGCATATAATAAAACAGGTCAGTATTTAAAAGAGAAAAAACTGTATAAGAAAGCAAAAAAGGATTTTCCCGAAAGTCCTGGTCTGATCTACAGACAGGCTGTATTAGAGTTGTCAACAGGTAATACAATAGATGCAGATGAATATATTGAGAAATACATATCTGTCCGTAAAGAACAATCTGCAACCGAGGCAACTATATCAACAAATCTGGCTAATATCTATTGGGAGGCAGAAATTTTTGATAAAGCAGAAGAATATTTTCGGAAAGCTCTGTCATTAGAGCCTGAAGCTCCAGGAAGGATGAATGATCTTGCATGGTTTCTTATAGATACTGATCGGAATATTAATGAAGGTTTGGAACTTAATTCCAGACTTTTGGCATTAAGGCCTGATAATTACTATTATTTGGACTGTAAAGGATGGGGATTATACAAACTGGGAAAATATACAGAAGCGTTGGAGATCCTCCAAAAAAGCTGGGATTTAAAATTTACCTATAATCATGAACTATATCTTCATCTCGAGGCAGCAAAAAAGGCAGTTGCCAGTCAAAAGAATAATTGAATTATAACCAGCAAATCTAACTACCCTACTCATAGATGGCCGCTCAAATTGACCACCCAAATCCTGAATTAAATCCTTGTTGTTTACACATGTATGTTAAGCGTTTTCAGCCCTTCGTTTGAAATGGTCTTTGAAGGACGGATTTCCTGGTTGGGAATTAAGGCACAAGGTTCAAGTCCTTGTAGGGGAGCAAAACAAGTCAACCACTTACACGGATTTCGGGTAAGTGGTTTTTTCGTTTGCGCCAGTTTTGGGCCAGGTTCTGGAGGAAAATCAAGGTTTTTGGTTCATAAATGAATGACCGTTGAATGCTATTAAAACCGACCTTCAATATTAAATCAGACCTCATTTGTTTTTCAAATTATGTCCAGCTATTTGGGGGTCGATACAATTTGGCTCAACTCTGCCAGAAGAAGGAGTTGGGATAGTAAACTTCGGTGTTTGATGGTAGATATTCGGGTATGGCAAAATCCGGATTTGCTTGACATTCAAATTACCCTGGCTTATATTTGCAAAAGCCAATACTGGTAATAAAACATAAACCAGGCATCATGAAAAAGAAAACTTCAGCCAGAACAGGTTTCATTTACAGTGCTGTTCTCATTCTAGTCATCCCTCTGCTTCTTCTTACATGCAAGAATGAGCAGGTACTGCCAACCCAGGATGAAGCTAAAGAAGCAATTTGGGAAAAGATTATGGTTGCAAATGAAAAGTGGGCTTCTGGCGATCCGATGGGCTTCATGGAATTTGCGGCACCAGATATCATATGGAGCGATGACCTTGGTGCTCAAAACCGGGTAATTGGTCATGAAGCCCTTAATACATATCTGGAAGCCTTTAAAGGCCAGATCCCGCCGCACCAGCATGAACTGATTGAGCCGGTATTTCAGTTTTACGATGATATTGTGATAGTGTCCTACCGTTACCAGGGAACAATCGAAGGGGAAGAACCCCTTGCACCATGGAAGGTCACATCGGTATACAGGTACGCAGACGGTGATTGGTTATCAGTACATGAAAACTGGACGGTAGTAAAGCAATAATCCTAACCTTGCTGTACCGGAATTATTTCCTGACAGTAAGTTCTTCTGCAAAAGCCGGTAGTGTTGACCACATTCTGCCGGTCAGACTACAATAATAATATTTATCTAAACATCAGGGATTTAACTCCGGCTATATATGGTCATTGTATTCCGGCGAAAAGTGGTCATGGGCACTGGTTTTTCCACCCTATGTGGTCAAGGCTTCCGGCTTTTGCATCCTGATCAGGCAGACCGTCTCTTGCAAGCTTTACTTGATGCCAATCATAGTCCTTGAGCCGAATAAAAAATGTATTCGGCTCATGGAATTGTACAATTGGCAGAAAAAGGATTGGCCTCACTTCTCATTTGATGATAAGCTGATGGAGGGTGAACTGTATGCTTTCATTGAAAAAGCAGGCGTGGTCAGCGGCATTGTAAAAGCAATTCCTGAAAAACTTCAGCAGGAGACACTGATTGACATTATCGTATCAGAACCCATGCAGGTTATTTCAGGGGCAATAGGCCAGGCCAGGATACATTTTGAAGCCCCGCCCTCAGGTAAAGTGCCCCTTGAAATGACGCGGTTCATCAAATGGTTTAACGACTCCGCACCCGGAGCTGAAAGAGAGATATTAAAAGCCCCCGTCCGTTCAGCAATCGCTCATCTCTGGTTTGAATCAATCCATCCTTTTGAAGACGGGAACGGAAGAATTGGCAGGGCTATAGCTGAAAAGGCCCTGGCACAGGGAATCGGCCGTCCGCTACTGCTAAGTCTTTCAAAGGTTATAGAGACCGGCCGAAAAGAATACTATTCAGAATTGAAAAAGGCTCAACGCTCACTCGAAATAACAAACTGGATTCATTATTTCGTCCGGACAGTCCTCAGGGCACAGTCAGAGGCAGAGGCAGAAATAGAGTTCACCTTAAAGAAAGTCAAGTTCTTTGACAGGTTTATTAATCAGCTTAACGCGAGACAATTAACCGCATTAAAGAGAATGCTGGACGAAGGTGCAAAAGGTTTCCAGGGTGGGATGAATGCACGGAAATATGCCGGTATATGCAAGGTATCAAAAGCTACGGCTACCCGGGATCTACAATATCTTGCTGCAAGAGAAGCGGTGATGGTTACCGGGGGCGGCCGCAGTACCAGCTACCGGGTAAACATTTAGCCGTTGCGGATTTATACCGATCAATTTTCTTAACTGTCGACTTGGTTAAAGTCCTGGCTGGGGAGCCAGGCAATTTGAGGGGTTGAGACACATTGGGTTTGAAGAGCCATAGACGGTGGGATTTTATTTGACTTGCCTTATTCTCTTTCATAACTTTATCATAATTAAATTAATGAATGACAATTAATACTAAGGAAAATGAAAAAGCTTCTCTTTCCAATAGTTATTAGTCTTTTGTGTCTAAATCTGATCGGCCAGAATGCCGACAGTATCTGGATCGTAAACAATTATACCAAGATGGAACAGTTAATACCCATGAGAGATGGTATAAGACTGTTTACTTCCATCTATATGCCCAGAGACAGGTCGGAAGATCATCCCATATTATTGACGAGAACTCCGTATTCCTGCGAGCCATATGGCGAAGAAAACTGGTCACCATTCTGGCATAACTATTTGAAAGATTACTGTAAGGAAGGGTATGTTTTAGTTTTCCAGGATGTTCGCGGCAAATATATGAGCGAGGGTGAATTTGTTGATGTCAGGCCATTTAATCCTGACAAAAAAACCAAAAGAGACATTGACGAAGCCAGTGATGCTTATGATGCCATTGACTGGCTTGTAAAAAATATTCCTCATAATAACGGTAAGGTAGGAGTATACGGGATCTCCTATCCGGGCTTTTACGCCACCATGGCTGCAGCCAGCAATCATCCGGCACTGGTTGCAGTAAGTCCGCAGGCGCCTGTGACCAATTGGTTTATAGGTGATGACTTTCACCACAACGGAGCATTGTTTATTCTGGATGCCTTCAGTTTTTACTCTGCACTGGGCTCCGGCTTCGGTCTGCCACGTCCTCATCCGACTACTTTAAAGCCACGTACAATTGATAATCTGATTCGCGACAGTTATAAATTCTACATGGAAACAGGCCCCCTGCCTGCCTTTTCAGAATTGGTGGGCGACAGCGTGCCTTTCTGGAAGGATCTGTATGCGCATCCAAACTATGACGAGTGGTGGAAAGCAAGAGATGCGAGGAATGCAACCAAGAACCTGAAGCCTGCCCTTCTGTGGGTTGGAGGCCTGTTTGATGCAGAGGATCACTGGGGAGCATGGAATTCATATAAAGCTGCTGAAGAAAATAATCCGGGTAAAATCTTCAATAAGCTGGTAATGGGACCATGGTACCATGTTCAATGGGCCAATAATGACGGTACTCACCTTGGCAATATTGATTTTGGAAGCAATACCTCTCTGTGGTATCAACAGAATATGGAGATCCCCTTCTTCAATTACTTTCTTAAGGGAACCGGAAATGTTTCACAGATTGCCGAAGCCAATATATTCCTAACCGGAAAAAATGTCTGGAGACAATTTGACCAATGGCCTCCTTCCGGGAAAGAAGATATGGAACTGTTTTTGCACGATAAAGGGAGACTGCAGTGGAATCCGCCGGCAAAATCAGCAAGTTCAAGCGAATACATAAGTGATCCCGCGAAACCTGTGCCGTACACCGAGGGCATCAACTTCACAAGAACAAGAGAATACATGACCGATGATCAGCGCTTTGCAGAATACAGACCTGATGTGCTCGCTTTTAAAACAGCTGTACTTGATGAAGATGTAACTGTAACCGGAGTTGTAACAGCAGATCTGTTTGTCTCTGTTTCATCAACGGATGCTGATTTTATTGTCAAACTGATTGATGTATTTCCAGACAGCTTATCTTATAATAAACAGGATATCTATGCTGACAAAGATCCTGTACGGGTTTACCCGATGGGGGGTTATGAAATGCTGGTCCATGGGGAAGTATTCAGGGGGCGGTACAGAAACAGTTTTGAAAATCCGGAACCTTTCGTGCCAGACAAAATTGACAGGGTAAAATTTGATGTTGGTGATGTTGCACACACATTTAAAAGAGGCCATCGCATCATGATCCAGATACAGAGCACCTGGTTCCCTTTAGTCGACAGAAATCCTCAGACATTTGTCAATATTTATGAAGCAAAGGAAAGTGATTTTCAAAAGGCAACCATCCGTATTTTTCATGATGTAAATAATGCAAGTAATATCTTGCTGCCGGTTCTGAAGGATTAATGTTTATTACTGATGATACCCAGCCTTATTTTAAATATTTTATTGTAATCAGCCTTGAGGGCAAATACAATTAAAAGTTGATGTAAAATTTTCATCATGGGGCAGAGAATTGAAATAGCGGAACCCTCAGAACTTTTCAAACCGTTCATTCAATATTATAAATATATCGAAACAGATTTGACGGGACCAAATTCTTTGCAGATTGCCGTGTAAATGCATTTCAGCAAGAAGCCGGCCCGGAGGGAACACCCTACGCTGAGTTAGTTGCTGGTCCAATAATCTTCAGCATGTTGACCGAGTTGCAGGTTGTCGATTAATCCTGACAACTTGTTGGGGAGCAAAGAAATTCAACCACTTACATGAAAATCGTGTAAGTGGTTTTTCTTTGGTGCCAGTTGCGGGCCAGCAGATCAGTTTTTAACGGTCGGTTCAGGCCCGTGGGTTGCTGCAATACCTCCTTCTTCAAACATATTCATACGCCGGGTGTTATATGTTGTATTCGATTTGTCATATTGATCCGGGTATTAACAACTATAAAATCTAAGAATAATGAAAAGGATTGCAATCTTGGGAACCGGAGGTGTTGGCCAGGCCTACGCTTCTAAATTCATTACCCTTGGACATGAGGTAATGATGGGAACACGAAATGTGTCAGAGAAACTGGCGGATACTGCCAGGGATGGTTATGGAAACCCTCCATTCAGCGAATGGCATTCGGCTAACAGTGAAGTTAAACTGGGTACATTTCGGGAGGCTGCCCTCTTCGGTGAAATAATCCTCAACGCCACAATGGGTGCCAGATCGATTGCGGCCTTAAAAACCGCAGATGTAAAGAATTTAAATGGGAAAATCCTGATCGATATTGCAAATCCGCTGGATTTTAGTAAAGGCATGCCACCAAGCCTGTTGCCTGAACTGTCAAATACAAATTCACTGGGAGAAGAAATTCAGAAAACCTTCCCTGATGTAAGAGTTGTAAAAGCACTGAATACAATGTGGAACGGACTGATGGTAAATCCTGTCATGTTGGAAGGAGGTGATCATACAACTTTCATCTGCGGAAACAATCCTGAATCAAAGGAGAGCGTGAAAGAAGTATTAAAATCATTTGGCTGGCGCGATGAGAGTATTCTTGATCTTGGCGATATAAGTTCAGCAAGAGGGACAGAGATGTATTTGCCTCTGTGGTTACGAATTTATGGCGCCACCGGCAACGGGGCATTTAACATTAAGATTGTAAGGCTGAAATGAAAAATTTGTTCCGGTTAAGAAATTTTTTTTTTGAGGTGACTATGGCAAAATATAAATAGGAGAATTTTTAACTTTAAGAAGACTATGGACTTAAGCAAGAAAAAATGTATACCATGTGAAGGAGGCATTCCACCTTTGGATCAGCAGCAGGTTGCCGAATATAAAAAACATATAAAAGACGATTGGAAGGTTACAAATATTAATAAAATTTCAAAGGATTTTTTATTTGTAGAATACAATCATACGTTGGAGTTTGTAAATAAAGTGGCTGATTTGGCTGAAGAAGAAGGTCATCATCCCGTAATGCATGTTTACTATGGGAAGGTTATTATTGAATTATGGACACATGCCATTAACGGATTATCGGAGAATGATTTTATCATGGCCTCTAAAATTGATGAATTGTAAAATTCGCTCCCTGGCAATCACGGGTATACAGACATAAGAATTCTGCTTTCAGTTTATGACAGCGCTCACTCTAAATCACAGACTGGATAAATTATTTTGTCAGGACAGCCCTGAAGGCACAGGCAGATTCCATTGGTTACCGGGGGTGGCCGGAGTACCTGGTGTCAGGTGAATATTTAGACTTTAAGTCACAATCAGGCCGTCTGTATACGTCTATTCCCCCTTGATCTGAACCCTTTTCTCTCCACGGTAGCTTCTGACAGTGTTGTGTTTTTTCAGGTAACTGATCAGGGCATCAGCCGTTGTAAAGAAGAGAGACTGTCCCGGATCACTGTGCCCATATTTGTAAACCTGGGTCATGTAATTGTTCATGGCAACAGAGTAGACGCTGTTCCTGTCGAGAGGGGTCCCGTCGTCGGTCAGAATTATGATTTCATCAGGATTGCCTTCAGCATTAAGCTTCAGCTGCGTTGTGATCCCTGAAGGATAGAGAGGTGATCTGTCATCTACAGGCCATGCGGCGCGCATAAGAGAGTAAATCTCCTCACCGGTCAGTTTTGTGACAACCAGCTCATTTCCGAAGGGATCGAGCTGATAAACATTCTTGATTGTTATCGGACCTTTATCGAGCCGATCAATACGGACACCACCCGGATTCATCAGGGCGATGTCAGCTCCGGCAGCCTCGCGCTGCGCATCAGCCATCAGGTAACCCAGCTCTTCGTAAGTGGAGAAGTCGTCGGCAGCCGATGCAATCACCTCGTTCAGAACGGGATTGTCATTGTATTTGTCAACCATGGCACGGATGGCCGGTTTCTCGCTCTTCGAATTCCTGATGTCGATCAGCTGCATGTTTCTCTGCATGGTACCGTCGCCGCTGACCGTCATCCTGATCAGGGTGCCGTACTTTAGTTTGTTTTCAGCCTGGGTGATCATGATTCCGTTATGGATCTGTTCCTTCTCAACCCTTGTATGAGAGTGCCCTCCGATGATCAGATCGATACCAGGCGGCATGGTTTCAGCCAGTTTTACATCTTCTTCGAAACCGATATGCGTAAGGGCAATGAAAATATCACTGCTGTCTGTCAGCCACAGGTACTCAGGCGCTGTCTCAAACGGAGAACGGAAGGCAAATCCTTTTACATTGTCGGGATGGCTGTCCGGGATGCCGTTCTGGCCCAGTTGCAGCAGCCCGAGAAAAGCAAGCCTGAGCCCGTTGGGCAGGGTGATTATTTTGTAGGGGCTCATCTTAACGTCGTACTGACCGCCGGATGAAACATTGGCGCATATAAAACTGAAGCCGGCCTTGTCTGCGAGGTTTTTTAATCCTTCCTGGCCGGTATCGAACTCGTGGTTGCCGAGTGCGCTGATGTCAAAACCTGTTGCATTCATCAGGTCAATCATCGGCCATCCCTTTTCCGGATACTGATCGTTTATCGGGTTGCCCGTCTGGTTGTCCCCGGCAGCCACCAGGAGCATATCGGGGCAGATGGCTTTCAGGCTGTCAACTATAAATGCAAGCTTTGGAAAATTATCGATTGCCGCATGCATATCATTCACGGCAAAAATGCACTGCTTGTCGTTCCGCGGCAGGGGTGCTGCCGGCCTGCTTCTCAATGATGGCGGAGGTTCCCGCATGCTTCTGGCTGCTGCAGGCAGAAAGGAGTCCGATGGCCATCAAAGTACCGATCAATTTTCAGAGACGAAGACCTCTTTTTGTGCCCTGGGACGATGAAAAGGGCGTTCCCTTCCGTAAGCTCACCATCGTGGGCAACCCGATTCCCAAAACGATCTTCGACAATGGGCAATCTTTTAGGCACTTTTCGCCCTGATTGCGTAAAAAAACTCATAATTGCATCTTTTACCCTGGCTCCGCTGTGCAGCTCAAGCAGAGCGTTGTTTACTGTGATTTTCATTATTCAGGTTTTGTCGACGATGTAACAATTCCCGGTACGAATTTTTCCCGGAAACACAAATTTAAGGTAAAATAATCAACCCGGTATCTGCATCTCTCAGTTAACTCCGCGAACGGTATTTCAATGAGATGATTATTATTTACTTTAGTGGCCGGAAGGCAACCTTCAGAATATAAAAAGTTCCAGGTATGATACGACACACAGTGGTTTTTAAATTGGTACATCCCATAAGTTCTCCTGAAGAAAAATTGTTTCTGGATGCTATAGGCAAACTGTCAGCTATTCCCGGAGTGGAGAATTTTGAACTCCTGAAGCAGATAAGCAGGAAAAATAATTATGATTACGGTTTGTCAATGGAGTTCGCAACGGCAAAGGCATATGAGGATTACAATCAGCATCCAGATCATGTTGCATTTGTCCGGACCATATGGATACCGGAAGTCAGCGACTTTCTCGAGATAGATTACGAACCATTGGGCTAATTGTGGTGCATAAAAACCGCTTCTATTGCCGTATCACAACAGTTAGCGCTGAAACTGCAGGCTCAGAATGAGGAGATCAGCGCATCAAGCCTGAAAACAAAGCGGATTCTGTTTCTTAAAGATCCGGTAATTTCATCAATGTTATCAGACACCAGCAGGGGGAAATAGATCTCGAACAGGTCCCATATGCCTGCCTTTAGCCCTGCTTCACAGAAAAGGTGGGATTTGTTATCTGTTCCGCTGCCATGATCATTCAGCAACAGGTTAACGAAGGGTTTGACGGGAATCAGTGATGCTTTCCCCGGCAGGCTGCTGGCCAGTGAGAGTGAACAAATCCAGCGGCTGTATCCGAGACTGTCATTTACCGGCGATATTAATCCACCTTCAGACAGAGTCATCTGCCTTGACCAGAAGGTTTCAGGGAAGGTGCCGAACCGATCAGGGAAGAATCCCTGGTATAAATACTGTTCCCTGCCGCTTCTTCCGCCTGCTGCAAAACCATAAACCGGATCGGGATTACTGTTTTGTAACATGGACCCTGCAAAAAACCTGCTGTCGAGCCCGTTGTTCTTGCCATTATAGCTTAGCCTGTAGTTGAACTCCAGTGATGTCTTCTGATACGACCTGCCTGCTTCAAATGAAAGCAGCATTTTGAAAGGATTGACCATGCTTCTTCTTTCCACCGCGTATCCGGCCTGCAGATATGAGCGCATTTTTGCTTCCCCGGCCGGCTCCATCACTGAAAGGTCTGATGCAGCAATATAATACCCGGAAATTCCGTGACTGACATGGCTTATCATTTTGCCGGATCTGAAACCGAGGTCTGATCCTATCCTGACCTTTTGATATTTTTGATTTCCGGGTGCACCGAATTGTTCTCCCTCGACAGAAAATGTTGCCATCCTGATGAAACTGTCAAAAGGAATTATGTTGAATGAGATTTTCCCGTAACCGGTAAATCTCTGGTTACGGAAGGTATACAGAGGGAATGACCAAATATTCAACCGTCTTTGGAATCAGCGTCCCGTTATTTAATACAACACCTGCCATAAAGCCATCGGCGCTGTTCCAGTCTAAAACAGGAAAATATATCAATGACCGGCTGTCAGGGTCATCAACAGTATACAGGAACCGTAATTGAACCGGATCAGTTTTGCGGCAAATACCTGATTTCCGTATGTTGTTATTGAGCCTGAACAGTTCAGTCATTTGATGGTCAGGGTCGATTCTTATCTCAGAATAATTACCCGGTGGCATGTTGATCCACTTTTTTCCTGCAAATCCCTCTTCCCACTGTTCTGAGATGACTGAGTCTCCGGACAATCCTGCTATTAAAAGAGGAGCAATCAATTCACCCTTGTTCTTAATGAGCAGCTTCCGGTTTTCAAGACGGACGATTTTATAATCGAGCCGTTCTGTTGTGCAGAGGAACTCATCAAAAAACCATGAGAGATCCTTATCCGAGTGTGATTCAAACACTTCGCGGAGATCATCCGGCCCGGGATGTTTGTGTTTCCATATCCGGTAATAATCACGCATAAGTGAATCAAATTGAGAATCATCCCAGATAAGCCCTGAGCCAGTTAAAGCCAGTTGCAGCTTTGTTATAGATGATGCTGCTGTAATTCTCATAGCTGTAATCAGCGGATCCAAGATTTACAGGTTGTTCCAGGTTCAGGCGGGCTGGGACAAGCCATTCTATCTCCTGCATTCGTTGTACCGGCATATCAAGTATCTGGAACAGCCTGGCCAGTTTGCGGTTTCCGAAGACGACCTCCCATAGTTTCTTTTCGGGATATCTTTCTTCCATGTATCTTGATTCGTATGCACTTGCGATACCCTCATCCATGAAGGGGAAAGCCCGTTCATCAGATCCGACTGCACTGTAAAACCAGCTATGGCAAATTTCATGGATTATTACTTCCTCCAGACGCCAGGGATTCTTTGTAAGACCAATTACGGTAAGCCCCGGATATTCCATCCCTGCACCTGCATTAAGTGCACTCTGGACTGCAGTAAAACTGTCATAGGGATAATCCCCGATCCATTCTGAAAACCTCTCTATCGCATTATTAAGATATGAAATAGCGTTCATCCACAACAGTGCTTCCTGGTCAGTAAACATCACCCATGTAACTACTTCCCTGGCAGATTCCGGAAGCTTTACACGTGCCTTTAAGCACATGAAACCTCTTATCAGCAAACCATGCGAAATCATGTACGTTTTCCTCAGTATAGCGCAGGGTCTTCAGTTGAGCCGAAGATAAAGGGAAATCAGCTTCTCCGTAGCCTTGCATTCTCATCAGGGAGAACTCTGCAGAAAGTCTATCCAGCCATTCTTTTTCCTCATCATTCTGCAGGTTTCCCGTTGCTCCCACAACATAATTTGCCGGAAGAGTAATGCTTACATCGTACCTGCCGAATTCCGAATAGAACTCGCCCTGATCGAGGTATGGCATCTGATGCCAGCCACGACTGTCATATACTGCAGGTTTGGGATACCACTGGGTGATCTGGTATGATTCGCCGATATGCCCTAACCGCGATGTTACTCCTTTGGGAATTTTAACGTGAAACGGAGTGGTTATCAGTATTGTATCACCCTGCTTAAGAGGCTCATTAAGAATGATTTTGCATATATCAGGTGTCTCTGATAACAAATCCCATCGGACGTCAAGGCCGTCAACCTTAAAAGCCAGTGAATCGATAAACCCCTTTAACTCCGGATCATTGAACAGTTTTGCCTTCCCGTCCCTCGCAAAAATCTCCCTGGCCAATGCAGTGTTGTTATTTGAATATGCATTCGGCCAGAGATGAAAATAGAGAAAACGGAGAGTGTCGGGAGAGTTATTGATGTATTCAACCGATTCGAATCCATTCAATTCATGACTGCTGTCATCTAAAGTCACCTGAATTTCATAATTCACCTCCTGCTGAAAATAATCCTGTGATGAAGCAAACGTAAAAGGCCAGAAAATTCCGGTGATAAATAGTAAGCAACGGGTTAAAGAATTTTTTAATAAATGTTTCTGCATGCCCTCCCGTTCTTAAAATTTATCTCTTAAGAACAGGTATTACGAAGGTATGTCAAAATCACTGTCTTGCACGGTATGTCAGGTCAAAAGTGTGAATGATGTAACTTATTTTCAACGTTATGTAACGCTTTCTGGTGCAACGGAACAACCTTTGTAATGTGGAATCTTATACAATTTAAAAAACAACAAGATGATTAAAACAGAACTTAAGGGAAATTGGAATGAGCAAAAAGGCAAGCTCAAACAAAAATTTGCCATGCTGACAGACAATGATTTAATGTTTGCAGAGGGTAAAAAGGACGAGATGCTTGGGAAACTGCAGATAAAACTGGGTAAGACGAAGGAGGAACTGTACAAGCTTATCCTGGATCTTTAACCATGGTCAGATGAGAACAGAGTCTAAAAATGAAAATAATTATTCCTGTTACTAAAGTAAAAAAAGTTGCAACGGAACAATCAATAAGGATCGTAGACAAAACTATTGAGCGGACCGTTGAGGCCGGCAACTTTCTTACAAAAATTGCCGATGGATTCTTATTTGTAGCAAGAGTCACAAAGGAAACATTTTCGCGCAACTTTGAATTCAAAGAGTTCCTGCGCTCAGTGTTTTCAAATCGGGAATAAAACGTTGCCTCTTATTTCGGTAACAGGATTAATTATTGGCATAGTGCTTACCATTCAGATGCGGCCTGCTCTTCTTAGTTTCGGGGCAGTCAGCATGCTTCCGGGCATGGTTGCAATATCTCTGATAAGAGAAATGGGACCGGTTATCACTGCCCTGATATGTGCCGGGAAAATCAGCTCAGGCATGGGTGCAGAGCTGGGCTCAATGAGAGTGTCGGAGCAGATTGATGCCATGGAAGTATCATCTGTCAATCCGATAAAATTTTTAGTTGTAACGAGGGTACTGGCAGCTACGCTGATGATACCCTTACTGGTATTATATGCCGATGCGCTGGGCATACTGGGATGCTGGGCCGGAGCAAACATTAAGGGAGAGGTAACTTTTGTCCTGTTTGTTTCACAGGCATTCGGCCATATCGGATTTAATGATTTGATGCCGGCACTTATCAAAACCTTCTTTTTTGGCGCAGTGATAGGGTTAGTCGGATGCTATAAAGGATATACGGCAGGGCGTGGTACGGAAAGTGTGGGTATCGCTGCGAACTCAGCTGTGGTACTGGCCTCATTGCTTGTGATAATCATAGATTTAATTGCAGTGCAAATAACCGATATGATATGAGTGCAACTCCAATAGCAACAGTTGGTTCTGCCGGAGCAGAAAGTCCTGAGCAGGTTATTGAAGTAAATAATCTCAGGAAAGGGTTTGGCACAGAGGATGTCCTGATGGATGTTTCCCTGAATCTTTATAACGGTGAGAACCTGGTTGTGCTCGGGAAATCAGGCTCAGGAAAATCAGTCCTGATAAAATGCATTGTGCGTTTACTGGATCCTGATGAAGGAACAATCAAGGTTTTTGGAGAAGATGTGAGCACCCTTAACCGCCAGGGTTTAGGAGAATTGAGAAAGAAGATCGGTTTTCTTTTTCAGAGTGGCGCGTTGTATGATTCCATGACCGTAAGACAAAACCTGGAATTTCCGTTGCGAAGGATAAACAGGGATCTCAAACAGAAGGAGATAAATGAAAAGGTGGAAGAAGTTCTTGAAAATGTAGGTTTACCTGACACCCTTGATAAAATGCCGTCTCAGTTGTCAGGTGGAATGCGGAAGCGGATCAGCCTGGCACGAACCCTTGTTGTTGGGCCAAGGATAATGTTGTATGACGAACCGACAACAGGGCTTGATCCGGTCACGTCAGATGAGATAAGCACGCTTATCAATGAAGTTCAGAAGAAGTATAAGACCTCTTCGATCATCATCACACATGACATTGAATGTGCCCGTACCACTGCAGACAGGGTCATCATGCTTCTCAACGGCGAAGTGTATAAGGAGGGAGAACTGGCTGAATTTGAAAAGTCAGCTGACACATCAATAAAATCATTTTTTAAATGAAAACAACATGGAAAAGCACACTCAAAATTTCAAGATAAGGTTAGGACTGTTTATCATAGGAGGGTTGTTGATTTTTGTCATCGCCATTTTCATAATAGGGAAGCAGGAACATTTATTCGATCCTGTTTTCAAAATAAGTACAACTTTCCATAATGTAAGCGGGCTGGAAGCCGGAAGCAATATCCGTTATTCAGGGATCAATGTCGGAACCGTCGATAGAATAAGGATTATCAATGATACTACTGTACGGGTTGATATGATGATAAAAAGAAGCGTTCAGCAATTCATAAAAGATGATTGTGAAGCCGGCATCGGTTCAGCAGGGGTAATTGGCGACCGCATATTAATCATTACCCAGGGCAGCGAAGATGCTTCACTGGTAAAAGACGGGGCTTTCATCGGATCAAAAGAACCCATTGAAGCGGATGCAATAATGGAAAGCACGCAAATAACTGCAGATAATGCTGCAATTATTACAGGCCAGCTGGCTGAAATCATGATTAATATAAACAGCGGAAACGGAACTCTCGGGAGATTGATTCAGGATTCAACAATTGCAGATAACCTTGACAGGACAATCGTTAATCTCAGGAAAAGCAGCAAGGGCCTGGATGAGAATATGAATGCAGCGAAGGAGAATTTCCTTCTTAAAGGTTATTTCAACAGGAAGGAAAGAGCAGCACAAAAACTGGAAAAGGATTCCCTTGACGAAAAGGCGAAGGCGCAGAAAGAAACTGATAATAAGTAAAAATGATTACCCGGTTTTAAATCATTAAGAATGGCAAATGAAGGCATACCTGAAAAATATTCTTTTGCCTTTTATTATTTCATTTTTAATAAGTGATCCTGCGTTTGCCCAGGAAACGCCTGCCAAACCAGATTCAACCACTCTTTATAAGAACATTGAAGCATATTCCCGGCAAAACAGGTTTAAAACATTTATTTACAGGTCGATCTTCAGACCAGCCACCCAGGTAACCAAAAATAAGGCCGTCAGGAAGAAAACATATAAAAACCTGATTCAAAAGCCATACGACACCTTCGAGGGTAAAATTATCAGGAATATAGAGGTTGTTACTTTTGATCCCTTTGGTTACTCGATAACTGATACGATAGTTCCGGACCATAATTTCCTGCGAAAGGCTGGCAACGGAATGCATATTAAAACACGTGGTATTACCATCCGGAACCTGTTGCTTTTCCATAGGAATCAACCATTCAATTCCATTCTGGTGATTGAATCGGAGCGCCTGATCAGGGCACAGAAATATGTTCATGATGTTGCATTTTCAATTATTCCCGCCGGCACAAATTCCGATTCCGTAGATGTCTTTATCCGTGAACTTGACAGATGGAGTATCATGCCGGATGGAGCCGTCTCGCCTGTCAAAGTCTTTGTCGGCCTTTCCGATAATAATTTTATGGGTTTGGGTCATGAGTTCGGGAATTCCTTTTCAAGAAATTTCCATACCGGAATAAATTCTTTCAATACAGATTATTTTATCCCTAACATCCGGAACACCTACATAAATACAAGGCTTCATTACAGTTTTGACGACAGCGGTAACTTCAGCCGGGGTTTGTCTGCAGACCGTCCGTTTTTCTCTCCGCTGGCGAAATGGGCAGCAGGTGTGAGCCTTGTTTCTCAGGTCAGGGAGGACACTCTGAATGTAATAGATCCGGCCTTTATTCCCTATAAGTTAAAATACAATACCCAGGATGTATGGGTTGGGAAAGCCCTGCAGATCTTTAAAAACAGCGGGGACAGGGAGCTTATAACAAATTTGATTTTTACGGCACGATACCTGCGGATTCATTATTCTGAGAAACCGCTTACAGGGAATGATCCTTTCCATGTTTATTCTGATGAAGATTTTTATCTGGGTGGCATAGCCATCGCTTCACGGAGATACGTCCAGGATACATATATCTTCAAATATGGAATTATTGAAGATGTGCCTGTTGGGAAAGTCTACAGCCTTACCGCAGGATACCAGGTAAAGGAACATTCCAGGCGGCTCTACCTGGGCATGCGCTTTTCTTCAGGCAATTATTATAAGTGGGGTTACCTGAGTTCAAACCTGGAATATGGTACATTTTTTAATGAATCACATGCTGAACAGGGAATATTAACCGCAGGTTTAAGCTACTCCACGGTTTTATTTGATATAGGGAAATGGAAGTTCAGGCAATTTGTAAAACCGCAGATGACTATTGGCATAAACTGGCTGCCTTACGACAGTTTAACACTGAATGACGGCTACGGACTGGATGGATTTAAAAGTCCCGTACTCTCAGGCACAAAACGCCTGCTGGTTACTTTGCAGTCACAATCTTACGCTCCGTGGACCATTCTCGGATTCCATTTTGGTCCCTATCTCAATTGTTCTTTCGGGATGATCGGAGATGATGCCGGCGGGTTCAAACACAGCAGAGTATACTCCCAGCTGGGGCTTGGAGTATTAATTAAAAATGAAAACCTGGTTATCAATACATTCCAGGTTTCCATTTCATTTTACCCATTAATCCCCGGCATTGGACACAATGTCCTCAGGCTGAATTCAATAAGTACAACTGATTTTGGATTCAGGGATTTCGAGATTACAAAACCGGGAAGAATAAAATACCAGTAATCTCAGAAATTACGTAAGGTCTGTCAGATTACGGTTTTTTCTTAATTTCAGTGAGTGTCGTCTTGTCGAGTCCCTCCACTGCTTTTGATTTCTGAGCTTCTATCATCATCTGATCCTTGCGTTCCTTCATTTCAGGTTTGCCCATCATGTGCCTTTTCATGGACTTCATCATAGTGGAGTCAGATTTACATGCATCCATCATCCCTGCCATCATGCAGTTCCTCATGGTAGAATCTGCCTTGCATGATTCCATCATTTTTGATACCATATGATGCCTCATTGTCGTGTCGGCCATGCATGCATTCATCATTCCTGACATCATGTTATGCCTGATTGCCGTGTCTGCCTTGCATGCATCCATAATTTTTAACGACATTTCCTTAGCCATCGTAACATCATTTGAAATCTGATCCATGATCAGCAATTTTGCTTCAGGATTCGAAAGCATTTTTGTTACTTCTTCATTGGTCTGACCTATGGCAAACATTGTAATAGCGGCCAGGGCAATTACCAGTGTGATTTTTTTCATTGTTTTCATATTATTATAATAGTATTTGAAACGCGCTTCGATGCGCCTTTATGGCGTAAAGGTAGACCCTGCGCCGCCGGTTATCTTTACACAATTCCGGAGCAGATTTACATAATTCTGACCACTGTACTCATTGATTGGCAATTACCGCAACTTCATGGAATGCTGAAAGGTGCACTGACCGTAATCTGAGGTTGAATGATGTAAATCATTTTCACAATTGTATAATAATTTAACACTTAGCGGTCCTTACCTTTAGTAAGTTATTTCATAAATGATGTTATGAGGGAAATCATAAAATGAATAGAATAACTATTACAGTGATTTTGCTGTTAGCCACATTCTCATCCGGTTTTGGTGAGACTTCCGAATCCATACGAAAATTTATTGATGATAAGACGGACGGATCAGACTATAAGGTTGACAATGAGGTCCTTCTATGTGGTAAGGAGCTTCACCTCTTTTATGTGAACAGATTTTATGATCCCGCCTGGTTTACCCTGAACAGTTTTAGCAACAACGGATTTGATCTGATTAATTATATCCGCCATGTTGGCCAGCAGGGCCTGCAGCCTGATGACTATCACCTGTATCTGATTGAGGAGTATCTGGGAAAAATGATGTCTCATACAACAGTGGATACAACTGATATTATGAAACTGGATCTGTTGCTTACCGATGCTTTCATGTTGCTGGGCTCGCATCTTTACTACGGGAAAGTAGATCCTGCAAAGGAAGGCGCAAACTGGAAAATGCAGCGTAAGGATCCGGAATTACGGATGGACCTGAAGCTTGAAGAAGCACTGACAGGAAATGCAGTGGCAACTGAGCTTAATATGCTTGCTCCGGGGTACAGAGCATATTGGATGATGAAAGACGAGCTTGCTTTTTTTATCAAGCTGGATGAGCAGCTATGGCCGGTCATTCTTTTGGACAAACCTGTCAGACCCGGTGATACGAGTCGGATAGTTCCGATGGTCAGAGAAAGGCTGATAAAGCTGAGATATGCTTTATCAGACAGCACCTCAAATATCATTGACGAAGAGCTGGAAAAACAGCTAAAGGTATTTCAGGATGACTGGGGTTTGAACACTGATGGCGTGATAGGGAAGACAACTCTTGAATATTTAAACTGCCTGCCCTTAAAACTTATCGGCCAGCTGAAGGTTAATATGGAAAGATTCAGGTGGCTTCGGCCACAGGGTGAAGAGAAACACATTATTGTAAATATTGCCAATTTCAGGCTCGATATGATAAAGGGAGGGGATACCCTTATTTCGATGAAAGCAATCGTTGGCAAGGAAACCCGGAGGACACCTGTTTTCAACGAAAGCATGACGTACATTGTATTCAGTCCCAACTGGACTGTCCCCAAAACAATCATGCAACATGATGTGATCCCCCAGTTACTCAAGGGCCCTGATTATCTTATTAAAATGAAGATGAAGCTGCTCAGAAATAACGGGACGGAACTGGCTTACAGTGACATCGACTGGTCAGCGATTTCAGTCAGCAATTTTCCCTACATGGTCCGTCAGGATCCCGGGCCCCAGAATGCACTCGGAAGGGTCAAGTTTATGTTCCCCAATAATTACAATGTATATATCCATGATACCCCGTCGAAGAATTCTTTTGGACGTGATGCAAGGGCTGTCAGTTCAGGCTGTATAAGGGTGGAAGATCCGTTTGATCTGGCTGTTCTGCTGTTGTCAGATGCCCCGGAATGGTCTCCTGACAAAATCCGCATTGCCATGCAACAGACAAAGGAACAGACGGTACTTCTGAAGGTGCCGGTTGCTGTGATGGTGGTCTACCTCACGGCCTGGACGGACAGTAAAGACCGGATACAGTTCCGGAACGATGTTTATCAAAACGACGGGAGGGTGCTGGAAGCCTTGAATAAAAAGCCGGAAGGTATGATAGCCAGGGCTATATCTTTGTACTAGAACCAATTCTGTTGAGGACAGGTGAATTGGAAGTATAGCTTGGCTGAGGAGCATAAATAAACAGGCATGAGCCCCCCTTGATGGTTTTGATAATATGCTCACTCAGGTCAACAGGAACAGCAGGACAGCCCAGGCTGCGCCCCAGTCTGCCATGGCTTTGGATAAATTCATCAGAAACGTAATCTGCTCCGTGGATAACGATGGCGCGCGCCCGGGCCTTGTCATTAATACCTGACTCCAGGCCATCGAGTGTGAGAGATAAACCGTGTTTGCCGATATATGACTCACCGGTAGCATAAAAACCAGGACTGCTTTCATACGAACCCGGTTTATTGGAAAATTTTTCAGCCTTGAGTTCACCGGAATTACGACCGTGAGAAACAAGACAATGGAAGAGAACCTTTCCCTGTTTGAGATCGAGCACCCAGAGCCTTTCCTTGTCAGACTGAAGACTAAAATCAATTATGGTGATAATATCAGGACGGCTTATTGATTTGTCTTTAACAAGTATTTCATAACCCGCCAGGGCTGTTTTAAGCAGGTTCGACGGAGGAAAACCAGAACTGTCTGCCGGTTGTAAATACATTAACCTGTCTGAAGATCTGTACTGGATGGTGTCCGGATCCTCAACAATAGCATATATTCCTGTGAAAGGAAAAGGGAAGAACAACAATAAGATGAACAGCAGGTTTTTCATTGGCGCGTGCAAATGTAACGGGATTTCGGAAGAAACAGTACATTTCCCGAAACATTAACCTGATTTTATGATTTAGGGTCTTCCGTTGAAAATGCGCAGAAGGCAGCCCTGGAGCTGCTCGGGGTCATCTGCAATCTGGTCAGGTGACATGGTGACCAGAACCTCCCTTCGGTGAAGCCCCCATGATACTGCCACAACCGGGATCCCTGCTTTTTTTGAGGCTTCAATATCCCGCGTTTCATCTCCCACATAGATGACCCTGTCAACAGAGAGATTTTCATGAACGAGCATTCGCCTTATAACATTCTCTTTCCCAAAGAGGCTCTTGCCGCTATAAATAAAGTCAAAGAGGCCGGATAAATTATTAATATCCACAAACTTACTGACATTGCTCACTGAGTTGGAGGTCAGGATACCCATCCTGTAACCTGAGTTACGGATTTCCCGGAGGGCGGCTTCCATGCCGCTCACCAGTTTTATTTCAGGGATATGCCGGCTTAGTTCCTTTCGGACCCGAAGCAGCAGTGAAAGCAGTTTCAGCCTGGAGACGCCGTAGATTTTGAGCAGTTCCTGGGGCTTTTTTAAGCGTATCAGCTCATGATCTTCGGGGCCTGCAGGCCTGCAGTTGTACTCGGGTGCAATTCTGTTGTAGATCTCAAGTGCCAGGTCAAATGTGTCGGCTATCGTACCGTCAAAGTCAAAGATGATGTAATCTGAATCGTTCATGTTTTCATGGTTCCCCCGTGAAGCTGCAAAATAAGTCATTTTTATATTCTCCGGAGGGGATAATAAAAAAGTACCCGGCTTTTGACCTGGTACTTATAAAGTTTATTCTTCTTAAAAAATATCAAAGACTACGGAGCAGGCTTGAACACCCATAACCAGCCGGTTCCCCATGCTGCGTTAGGCACATACAGAGTCAGTTTGTCAGCTGTAAATTCCTTGATTTCGAATACCCTGCCATTACCGCCTCCGTCAATTGAACCGAGGATGCAGTTGCTGCAGGCGCTGCTCCGGGTTTCATTTCGCCTTAAATAGGGTTACGATAATGTAACCAACAGGGCAATATCCCCGTTTAATATGTTGCAATACGACCCGGCGAGGGGGAGTTAGTCTCAGGTTCATGAACAAATGGATCCTTTATATTATTATTTTATTTACTCACAGCCTGTACGGTCAGGACTGCACTATTTTTTCAAAGGCAAACAACATCACGCCTGACAAGCTGTGTTCACCTGTCACCGCCACCTGGAATGTCAGTTACACCGGTGTCAATGATGGCGGTTCCCCTGTACACATAAGATTTGACTGGAATAACGGTGTGGTTGAAACGGTACCTGCCATCCGGACCGCACCCGGGGTGTTTGAAGCCACGGCGATCGTGACCTATACCTCTGCCGGAAGCATATGCAATTATCATCCGCAGGCCACCCTGATCGTAAACGGGGTGCTCTGCACATCCTCTTCGCAGGAACAGATAGTAACGGTCTGGGATGATGATGATCACAACGGGGGACATATGCACATCAGCCCCGAGATCTATCCAATCTGTTTCGGGAACAGTGCCAACGTCCGTTTTCAGGACCTGACCCAGTTCAACTGTGTCCCTCCCCAGGAAAGAGATAATCCCAACGTCAGTACCAGGTGGATACAGTGGATATACGGGACGGATATCACGATGACAGGTGCGCCTGTCACCGTTGACGGCAGATCAAGAACCTTCCCTTTCACTGATGATGTCATCACGCTTACCGGTCCGGTCACAGGATCAGGGGTGTGGTCTGATGTGATTTACGTAGCTGCAGACAAGCTTATAGGGCAGTATTTTGAAGTGACCCTCCGGAACTGGAACTACTGCAATCCATATGATGACCCAACAATCCCGGGCGGGCCGCGAGACCGTCTGAACGGAGATCATCCGCCCGTGGTGACAACTGCAATCATTCTGATAGTACCCTACCCTGATGCGACCATAACACCGGTTGACGCCATGTGTGCAAATGCTCCCCCCGTAACACTTACAGCCCATGACCCGGGAGGAAGGTGGACTGGTGCAGGAGTTTCAGGAAATATCTTCGACCCTGTAATTGCCGGGCCCGGCAACCACACAATCAGGTATGAAATTGTCAATGCTGACGGCTGCCGCGATGCGGATGAGACTGTTATCACCGTTGCTCCCGTTCCGGATGCCACAATACTTACCACAGGACTGGTTTGTTCCACCGACCCTGTAGTGGTTCTGCAGGCCCGCGATCCGGGAGGAATATGGTCAGGTACGGGGGTTGCCGGCGATATCTTTTACCCTGCCGTGGCCAATACCGGCAATCATGTCATAACATACTCCATAACCGATGCCAACGGATGCACGGACTCTGACGCGACTATCATTACCGTTGCCACCCCTGATGCCACAATAACACCGGTTGACACACTTTGTGAAGACAGTGGTGCCGTCACTCTCACGGCTCATGATCTCGGGGGTACCTGGTCAGGGCCCGGGGTGGTGGGTAATCAGTTCATCCCGGCACTTGCGGGTGCAGGTGACCATTTGGTACGCTATAACATTTTCAATACAGACTGCAGTGATAATGACAGCACGGTCATCACCGTCATGCCCCTTCCGAACATTATTATTGTGGGCCCCGGAACACAATTCCTCAACGGGCCGGCGGTGCCCGTAACCGCTTATCCCACAGGGGGAACATGGACGGGCACAGGAATGACAGGCAACATCTTCAATCCGGCAGAGGCCGGGTTAGGAACACATTTAATCACCTATTCAATGCCACCTCACAGCTGGGGCTGTGCCGCCAGTGAGTCAGTCCGGATAACGGTGATCCTGCCTCCGCCACCTGTGGCCGATTTTGAAGGCCTTGCTTCCGGATGCGCACCGCTGACGGTAAAGTTTAAAAACAAGAGCAAGCACGGCGAGAGTTATACCTGGGACTTTGGCGACAGACAGTACTCTGCTGAAAAGGAGCCGGTGCACACCTATTACGTGCCGGGTGATTATGTGATAAAGCTGACGGTCAAAAATCTTGCGGGTGAATCGGTCAAAAACGGCATTATACGAGTGTTCCAGAATCCTTCTGCCATCTTTGACGCCTACCCGGTAAATGTTGTGAACAATGAACAGATTGTAATTTTTTACAGCTACTCATATTTTGCCGACAGCTGGTTATGGATGTTTGGTGACGGTGAGACCTCAACCGAGGAGAATCCTTATCACAAATATGAACAGGAGGGATCGTATACTGTTTCGCTGAAGGTAACCACCAGTGAGGGATGCGTTGATACCGCCGTCATGGTAACACCGGTAGTGGTTGAATGGAAAACCGGAGAGATAAAGTTCCCCAATGCTTTCAAATGGAACGAAACGGGGCCTACCGGCGGGGAGTGGGATGAAGGGGTTTATCCCGGAATGGATAATGTCTTCCGGCCCTTCTTTGAGAATGTCATTGAGTACAGGCTGCAGATCTTCAACAGATGGGGGGCACTCATTTATGAGAGTTATGACCTGAAAAAGGGTTGGGACGGGTATTTCGGCAACGGCAACCTGGCACCCCAGGGAGTCTATGTATGGAAGGTACACGGCCGGTATGCTGACGGTGAGTATTTTGACAGCGTGGGCGATGTGACCTTTCTACATTAGCCGTTCGCAGGTTTTGACGGTTTCATCACTACTCCGAGTTTTTTCCGGCCGTCGATCCTGATGGTTAACGGCTCCGGGAATCTGACATGCCGGATAAAGGTGTCCTCATAAACGGCATCCATCCCGGAGAGGAAGTCATAATCAACAAATCCGTCGCTCATGAACGGGTTAACAGTAAAGTAACCCACCCTGAAAGCTGTAAGATTCTGAAAAAAGTGTGTGCCCTGGCTCGGATCGATGCGATAGTTCTCAAGTCCCGATTCTATGATGAGCCTTGATGCGGAGATCTGCGGCCATTTGATGGGTATCCCGAGCCAGGGGTCGCTTGATCCCCATCTGCCGGGTCCGACAAGGACATAATGTTTATCCTCTTTCAGGAACCTGTCATTCAGCTCGTTGAGTTTCGTTGCAACTTCCAGGTTTTTTGAAGCGTCGAAGTTCTCGGTGCGCACATAGACCAGATCAAAAATTCCTTCAACGGTCCCGTTGCCGAGGGCTGATTCTGACGAGATTATTGTTTCCTCCTGGCCGATCTTATCAAGCCTGAATTTAACAGTTTCATAATTTTCGACTATCGGCCTTATCTGCAGCAGGTTGAAAATGATGGGCTTTTTTCTGTGCCGGGTCAATGTTTACTGCAAATTCTATTTCGACCGGGTTATTCAGTTGCTGCTGGCCGATCTGAAGAATCGTCTTAAGGATCTCGGGAAGCGGCAGGAGGTCATATTTCAGGATGTTTGAGAAGGTAATCACCTTTTTCCCGCCCTCAACCGATTCGTCCCTGATGATGTCGTCCTGGTAATCGTAAGTTGATGCCACGAATTTCAGCGAACCGTCATTTTCGGCATCGCTGATCTTCAGCCTGAGCAGGTTCACGGTGTCATCAGTGCTGGGCACAAAGCTTGCCGGGTCGAGATCGAGAGCGTAAAACTCCTGCTGGGTCTCCCGCAGCGCCATCTTTGTATCAGACAGCTGGATGATCTTCCTGGGGTGTCTGGGCGAAAACCTGAGGGAGATACCACCGTCAACAATGTATTTTCCCAGACCGAAGGCCAGGCTGACAAACCCGTCTTCAGATTTTTCGGGTTCGATAGGGTAAAAGTTTATGGACCTGGCAACTCCGGAAACAGTCGGATAGAAACGGTTTCCATACTGCTGTCCGCAGACCTCCTGAAGGACGATCCCCATTTTTTCTTCCTCGATGAGGTTTGCCGTTGCCTTCATATAATCTTTGCTGCCCTTGTAGAAGACCGAGGCATATACGCTTTTAATCGCGGTGCCGAGCAGCTCAAGCATGACGGCGTCATCACCGGTTTTCGGGATCATATAGGTAGAATAGACTCCGGCGAATGGCTGGAAATGAGAATCTTCAAGCAGGCTTGATGAGCGTATGGCCACCGGGCCGTTTATAATTGAGATGAAAACGAACAGGTCCTTATGAATTCTGACAGGGAGGGTTGCCCTGAGGAAGGCATCAAGTATTTCCCTGTCGCTTCTGTCGGACAGGCCGATCCCGTAAAGGTTGTTGCGGGAGATGAATTCATCAAACACATCTGTGCTGAGGACAACCGTCCGGGGTATCGAAACCACTGTATCTTCAAGGCTTTCAAAATACTCGTTTTGTTTTACCAGGTAATCCAGGAAAGCCAGTCCCCGGGCTTTCCCTCCCATTGAACCCTCGCCGATCCTTGTGAAAGTAAGGTACTCGTCAAAGTGCTCGCGGTAAAAATCTGCTATAATGCCATGTCCCTTGTTAAGTCTGAAATTGGCAATGGTATCAAAGATAAAGCGGCGGGCCTGGTCGATGCTGGCAAAGTCGTCAATGCTTACCTCTTTGATGAACTCAGCAAGTGAAAAGAGTGCGCGGGCGTAAAGCCATTTTGAAAGATGATTTCTTGAAAGGTGATAGCGAAAGGAGTTATCAGGTATATCAAACAGCCTGCGCTGAAAATTCTGCAGATCTGAAATCCTGGCAATTTCCAGTCCTGTATCGGGGTCTGTGAAAATAAAATCTCCGAAAGAGCAGTGTTTTTTAAGAAGAGATTTGAGATCGGAGGAAATTGAGCTGGAGTTGCTGTAGAGGAATGCATCTCCGTATTCTCCGGCAAACGTCTCGTCCTCACGATTTGATGATTGTATTATTATGGTAAGGTTGGGGTCATACTTTTTTATCTCTCCGCAGAAGTCCGTCGCAATGTCTTTGTCTTCGGGAGGTCCGTTCGCCGGGTCGATATCCGCGATGACACCCAGGAGCCGTGCTTTATGCTTTCCGAACAGCTGTCGTGCTTCTTCAAAGCTTGCAGCAAGCAGTATCTTTGGCCTTCCCCTCATCTGCATCATTTTCTGATGTTCGTTGAGGCCTTCGGTCATATATTCGCGTGACTGTTCCAGGATGATTGAATAGAGGTGTCGAAGGGAGAAGGAAGCCATTTTATATGAGCTTTCAACCAGCAGAATCGACTGTACTCCTTCGTACTTACTGTCTTCGTCAACATTTAGTTTATCCTCCACCAGGCTGATAATCGGCAGCAGGATATCCGTGTTGCCCGGCCAGGTAAAAACATAATCGATATCCGAGAGATCCTCGCTTTTAAGCCTGAGGTTAATCTCACGTGAGTCGGGAGCCAGTATTACGACAGGTTTATCAGGATAATTCCTTTTTATATCCAGGGAGAGCTCGAACGGATCCTGGTCGCTGATACTCAGCATGTTTATGACCAGGTCAATATGCTTTGTGCCCAGTGCCTCCATTGCTTCCCGGGCGGATGTCACATGGACGAACCGCGGGGGATAGCGCAGGTTGAACGACACATAATCATTGAAAACCTTTTCGTCGATTTTCCCGTCTTCCTCCATTATGAACGCGTCATATCTGCTGCAGATCAGAAGGACATACTGAACCCTTTTCTGCATCAGAAGCTCAAAAGAGGTTTCCCTGAAAATGTTTTTCCTGAGCTTGTACATTTTCTGATTTTAGTAAGATGAAAATGCCTGTACCTGGTCCTTTCAACAAGGGTCAGGTACAGGCAAGTGTCAGGGCTTAAACAAGGCCCTGTGCAAGCATGGCTTCGGCAACTTTGACAAAGCCGCCGATATTGGCGCCGTTGACGTAGTTGATATAACCGTCTTTCCCGGTACCGTATTTAACGCAGGTTGCATGGATATCTTTCATGATTCGGTGCAGCCTGGTATCAACCTCTTCACGTGACCATGACAGGCGCATTGAATTCTGCGTCATTTCCAGTCCTGAGGTGGCTACGCCTCCTGCATTTGCGGCTTTTCCGGGGCCGAACAGGATCTTGTGATGGAGAAAGACATTTACGGCGTCAGGGGTCGATGGCATGTTGGCTCCTTCAGAGACGACAAAGCATCCGTTTTTAACGAGCATTTCCGCATCAGCACCCGTGATTTCATTCTGTGTCGCTGAGGGCAGCGCAACCTGGCATGGCACCTCCCATGGTGTTGATTTACCCTCAACGTACTGGCATTTGTATTTATCGGCATACTCCTTGATCCTGCCTCTCTTGACATTCTTCAGGTTCTTGATAAAGGTGAGTTTTTCTTCATCAATCCCGTCGGGATCATGGATATAGCCATTGGAGTCTGACATTGTGACCACTTTGGCGCCCATCTGTATTGCCTTCTCAGTTGCGAACTGTGCCACATTGCCTGAGCCTGATACGGAGCAGATTTTGTTCTTAAGGCTGTCGCCCCTGGTATTAAGCATCTCTTCGGCAAAGTAAACCTGTCCGTATCCTGTTGCCTCGAGCCTTATCAGGCTGCCCCCCCAGTCTAGTCCTTTTCCGGTAAGTACGCCGGTAAACTCATTCCGCAGTCTCTTGTACTGTCCGAACATGAAGCCGATCTCCCTCCCTCCGACGCCAATATCGCCGGCCGGGACGTCAGTATTTGCCCCGACATGCCTGAAGAGTTCGCTCATAAACGACTGGCAGAAGCGCATCACTTCGTTGTCGGACTTTTCCTTCGGATCAAAATCGGAACCACCCTTACCGCCACCCATAGGCAGGGTTGTAAGGCTGTTTTTGAGGACCTGCTCAAAAGCAAGGAATTTCAGGATACCCAGGTTTACTGTGGGGTGAAAGCGCAAACCGCCTTTATAGGGACCAATTGCGCTGTTCATCTCTATTCTGTAACCCCGGTTGACCTGAATTTCTCCCTTATCGTCCATCCACGGGACTCTGAAGATTATAATTCTTTCCGGCTCTGCCATCCTCTCCAGGATTTTTGCAGAGCGGTACTTCGGATTTTCGAGGATGAAAGGCATAAGGGACTCTGTTACCTCTTTTACTGCCTGGTGAAATTCAACTTCACCGGGATTTTTGGCAATGATTTTCGCCATGAATTCTTCAACTGGGTTCGACATAGTAATTGGTTTTTAGGGATTGTTGGATGTTAAGAAACAAATTTATATAATTAAATTTCCATATTTTCCGCCAGGCATAAAAAAATAATCGGGTTATTATTAACTTTCAAAACAAATTGCATCGGGTTACAAATCCCGATCCTTACTGAACTGAAAAGAGAATGGAAAATATATCCGGATGGCAGAAGGAGATGCAGAAGCTTCTGGCAGAGAAAATACAGAGTCAGAAGGGTTTATCCATTATTTATACAATCAACAAGATAATCAGCAAAAAGGGCAGTATTGAAAACACACTGCTTGAAATTGTTAAGGAAATTCCTAAGGCATGGCAGTTTTCGGAGTACTCCTATGCCCGTATCAAGTATGATGGAAGGGAATACCGCCCTGATGATTTCAGGGAGTCACGCTGGATTCAGAAGCAGATATTTGAAACTTACGATAAAAAATGGGGAGCCATTGACGTCTTCTACACCAAGCAGTTCCCCAGGGCCGATGAAGGACCCTTCCTGCATGAGGAGAGGCAGTTGCTTGAGAACATTGCCACAATATTGGCGAATTTTCTGAATTCTCAGCTGGCGGCCGGCCGGCCGGAAGAAATCGAGGAAGAAACCGCGCTGAGGCTTGAACAGACGAGGAAACTGAGTGAGGAAAAGAATATTAATGAGACCCTGACGCAGATATGCAGGAACATGCCCAGGTCATGGCATTACCCTGACTATGCTGTTGCAAGGATTGTATATGGCGGCAAGGAATACCTCAGTTCCGACAAGAGCTTTGAAGATCATAAATGGAGCCTTAAGGAGGAATTTACCACCATAGACAACAAATCGGGCAAGATAGAATTCTACTATCTTGAGGGGTTTCCGGTTACCGATGACAAAGCTTATCTGAAATCGGAGAGCGTGCTTCTGAGCAATCTGGCAAACCTCATCACCGGGTTTTTGAACATTATCAAGGGCAATGAAATCAGAAATCCAGCCGACAGGGAAGAGGTTGTGTCGGGCGGCACGAATGGAAACACCAGGATCTTTGCATCAATAAATGAGATCTCAAAGCGACTGAGGAACGGGCTTTCGATTGACACCACACTGAGGGAGATAGTGGATATCATTCCCGGGGCGTTCCGCTCACCGGAAGAAATCAAATGCCGCATTAAATATAATGAGGAGGAGTATTCCTCGGAAGGTCTCACTGAGACCCCGGTACTTCTTTATGCAAATTTCAAGACCATCTCTGCAAGAACCGGATCAGTAGAGGTGTACTATTCCGGTGACAGCACTGCCGGGGATGAAGAGCCATTCCATGAGGAGGAAAGGCAATATGTGGAGACCCTGGCGCTCCTGATCTCGGGATTCATCAACCTGATCTCCGGCCTTGATACCGTCATTGCCACGGAGATGGGCATGAAGAAGATCATGTATGAAAAGACGGAGCGCCTTAAGGAATTGTCATGCATCAATCAGACAACCTCAATTCTGCAGGCTGAAAAATCACTTGAGAATGCGTTGAAGCAGATAGCCTACATCATGCCTGATGCCTGGCAGTATCCAGAACACACTGTGGCCAGGATCAGCTATGACGGGCAGGAATATACATCGCCGGGCTTCATGGTGACCAAGTGGAGGCAGCGTCAGCCGTTTCTGACGATCGATGATAAAATAGGGGAGATCGAGGTATATTATACCAAAGACTTCCCGGATATGCATGAGGGCCCCTTCATGAAGGAGGAGAGGGATCTGATCAACAATATCTCGTCGCTGATCTGCAACTATCTGAACTCCAGGCAGGGAGAGGTTGCCATCAGGAAGTACAGAACGGATGAGGAGCTAAAGCAGAAGTTCGAGGCTGCCAAGGATTTTCTGCTGAATAAGCGCAAACTGCTTCAGAATTTCCTCGAGAAGAACAATTATGACCGTGACATATTTCATGATCTCATGAAATTCAAGGTCAAGGAGATATTGATCATATCCAATCTATATGATGCATACAGCCTTGAACGTGAAGGCAAATTCTCAGATTACATCCTGGGCGTATACTACCAGCTGAATCTGACCACCATACCCCGTATCACCGGTGTTTCATCATTTGAAGAGGCCCTGGAGAAGCTCTACCTGAAGCACTTTGACCTGATAATCATTATGGTGGGTGTTGACAAGAAGGCCCCTATGGAGATTGCGAAGAAGCTTAAGTCGCTGTACCAGTACATCCCTATATATCTCCTGCTTAACAACAATCAGTACATCAGCTTCTTCCAGGGCGAACAGAAGCGAACCAGTCTTATCGACAATGTATTTGTATGGAACGGAGATTCGCGGATCTTTTTTGCAATGGTGAAGCAGCTCGAGGACTATGTGAATGTTGAAAACGACACGAAGGTGGGCTACAGTCGCATAATATTGCTGGTTGAAGACTCGGCAAAATATTACTCGAGATATATCCCGCTTCTTTACCACTGCGTGATGGAGCAGACCAGGCGCATCATTGAGGATGTAAGCACCATGGATGAACTGTACAAGGTCCTGCGGCTGAGGGTACGTCCGAAAATTCTGATGGCGTCAAATTATGAAGATGCCATCAGGATATTTAAAAAGTACACCGAATTCTTTCTTTGCCTGATAACCGATGTGAAGTTTCAGAAGGACGGGGCATTTGATGAGAATGCGGGATTTGAGCTGGTCAGGGCCATCAAGTCAGAGATTCCTGATCTTCCCACTATTATTCAGTCGTCTGACAGGGAAAATGAGAAACAGGCAAAGGAGCTCAACTGCGTATTCATATACAAGAACTCTGATACCCTTGCCCAGGATATAAGGAACTTCATCAGTTTCCATCTGGGGTTTGGCGATTTCATCTACAAGGATGAAACCGGGAAGACCATCGGTACTGCCAAAAACATGAACGAGTTTGAGAGCCAGCTTCAGTCGATCCCGACGGAGACCTTGCTGTACCACGCCCGCAAGAATCATTTTTCACTCTGGCTCACTGCCCGCGGTGAAATTCAGCTTGCCAGGGAGATTGCCCCCAAGAGAATAAGCGATTTCAAGAATGCCGAATCGCTGAGAGACTACCTGGTTGATGTGGTCAAGAGGCTCAAATATGAGAAGAACAAAGGCAAAATTGTTGAATTTGACGAGACCCTGATTCTCGAGGAGAGCAATATCATACAGTTGTCTCCGGGAGCGCTGGGTGGCAAGGGAAGGGGACTGGCTTTTATTCATACCCTGATTTACAATTTCGACATTTCAAATTATGTTCCCGGCATCAATATCAAGGCTCCGAGAACCTTTATAATCGGCACCAATGAGTTTGAGGATTTCCTGGACAATAACAAGCTGAGAAGCAGGATTTATTCTGAAACCAACTACGAGACTATTAAAGAACTGTTCATCAGAGGTGAGCTTTCTCAACAGCTGATTGACAAGCTCCGCATTATCCTCGGGAGAATCACAAAACCTCTGGCAGTCCGTTCATCAGGTCTCTTTGAGGATTCGCTGATGCAGCCCTTTGCAGGAATTTTTGAGACCTATCTTCTGCCAAATATCAACGAGGACACCGAAGTCAGGCTCACGCAGCTTATGGATGCCATCAAGCTGGTCTATGCCTCCATTTACTCTGAGACGGCCCGCGGCTATATCAGCGCCATCAACTACAAGATTGAAGAGGAGAAGATGGCTGTCATTATCCAGGAGGTAGTGGGTGACCAATATGAAAACACCTATTATCCGCACATCAGCGGAGTCAGTCAGTCGTACAATTATTACCCTTACGGGCACATGCAGCCTGAGGATGGGTTTGCCGTTCTTGCCGTGGGACTGGGGACCTACGTTGTTGAAGGCGAAAAAGCATTCAGGTTTTCGCCTAAATACCCCAACCTGGAAAATAATTCCCCCAAGGATCAGTACCTTAACTCCCAGGTTGAACTTTATGCCGTTGACCTCGGGAAGAAGGAGTTCAACCTGTTGGAAGGCGACACTGCAGGACTGGTTCGTTTAAGCATAGAGGACGCGGAACGTCACGGAGTGATAAGGCACTGCGCGTCAGTTTATTCAGCTGAGAGCAAGACTATCTTTCCCGGAATAGACAGACCCGGTCCGCGCATCATCAACTTTGCCGATATTCTGAAGTATGATTACATTCCTCTGGCTAAGTCACTGACGGAGATATTGGATATTGTTAAGGAAGCCCTTGGCACTCCCGTTGAGATCGAGTTTGCCGTTGACCTGACCAGGGACAGCGATTACAAGGCTTCGTTCTACCTGCTGCAGATAAAGCCCATAATAGGAGCCACGCTTGACTATGAAGTAAACATGGATGAGATCGACAGATCGCACATCCTGCTGTTTACTGAAAAGAGTATGGGGAATGGCATGATTGGCAATATTCAGGATGTGATTTATGTTGACAGGGATCTCTTTGACAAAACCAAAACCCTGGAAATTGCAGCCGAGATAGATAAGTTCAACACTGAGATGATCAGAAGCGGCAGGCAGTATATTTTGCTGGGACCAGGCCGATGGGGAACGCGGGACAGGTGGATTGGCATTCCTGTTACGTGGCCGCAGATATGCAATGCAAAAATAATTATCGAGACCAGCCTGGAGGATTTCCCCCTTGACGCTTCATCAGGCTCTCACTTCTTCCACAATGTCACATCTATGAATGTGGGATATTTTTCAATTCAGCATAGTCAGAAGGGTTCCGTATTGAACTGGGATATCCTGAAGGAACAGAAGGTCATCAGAAAGGGGCAATATGTCACGCATGTTCAGTTCACAAACAATCTGAGCGTCAAGATGGACGGGAAGAAGCGTATTTCCGTTATTACCTGGGAATAAAAGTCAGAAGAATTTTCGATTTCAGATTTTCGATTGTCGATTTAATCAAGTTTCTCAAATCGGCATTCGCAAATTCTTTACTACTGCCTATTGCCTACTGCCTACTCCCTTGCAGGACTGCGGACTGATGACTGCCGACTGGACTACTGCCTAATGCCTACTGCCTATTGCCTCATACGACTGAAGACTGACGGTTACAGGTCCTTCTGGTAGATCCTGAATTTCTTGACGACTTTACAACCGATCCTTTCGTATTCCCCTCTCATCCTCAGGTTATCCTCAAGCACGAGGTGGCTGTCGAGGCTTTCCATCCTGCTGTTTATGCCATCCTGGAGTATTTTAACTCCCATAAGCACATCAATACCCTTGCCCCTGAATTCCTTCTTCACGCCGCCAAGCATCATTATCAGCTTCCTTGATCTTTTTGATTCCCTGAGCACCTTCAGGATACCGAAGGGGAGGAGCCGGCCACGGCATGCTTTTATGCCGGCACTCAGGTCAGGCAATCCTATGGCAAACCCGATCAGCTGGCCATCCTTCTCAACCACCTTGATGAATTTCGGATCGAGGATCGGCATGTATCGTGCCGCAAAATCCGATTTTTCCCTGTCAGTGAGGGGAACGAAGCCGTAAATCTCCGAAAATGTTTCATTCATAAGCTCAAGGACACGCAGAATATACGGTTTGAGTTTCTTTTTGGTGGGGAATTCGGTGATTGTAAATTCCCCGGTTCTGTTGATCCTTTCCAGCACCCTTTCATATACTTCCGGGAACTCTTTCGGCATATCACCGAGGTAATTGACCAGGTCAACCTTCTTTGCATAACCCTCATTTTCTATCAGGCTGACCATATAGGGAGAGTTGTTTGCGCTGGTGATAAACTGAGGGTATTCAAACCCTTCGATCTGAAACCCCTGAGGATCCTTGTCGGAGAAGCCGAGCGGGCCTATCATTGTGGTCATTCCGTTTTGCCTGGCCCACTCTTCAACCCTGCTTATGAGTGCATGGAACACATCACGGTCATCATAGCATTCCATAAAACAGAAGCGGCCATGCTGCTCATTGTGAATATCATTGTATCTCCTGTTTATGAGTCCCATGATCCTTCCGGCCGGTCTGCCGTCCCGGCTGGCAAGCAGGAGCAGGGCATCGGCGTAACCGAAAGATTTGTTCTTCTTCCTGTCATATAACTCCCACTCATCCATGTAGATTGGCGGCAGCCAATCAGGCTCATTGCGGTGAACCTTTTCAGGCAGAAAGATGAAATCACGCAGATCTTTCCGCGTGACTACTTCTTTTACGGTAATTTCCCCCATGACGGTCAGTTTGGATGTAAACAAATATAGTCTATGATTTTGATTGCGCTTCACTTTTGTCAATCTCATCGGCAACGCGAAGCAATTTCCGGGTATCAATGATATTGACAACGAAGATGGCTGTGACAAGAAGGACTGCCGAGAACAGGATGGATCCGGGCAGCAGGACCTCTGCCACCATTATGGTGCCGATCACTATTCTTACTTCCGTGGGGCCCAGCTTCCCGGAGTCAATTGAATATTTCCCCGTGATCCTGTACCTGATCAGGGCAAGAATAATTTCCCATGCATACATAGCAACGAAGCCATAACCGAACACCTCCCAGACACCCTCGGCATAGATGATGTAACCCAGCCCGATGAGTATGATACTCAGCCAGTCGATGGTTATGTCAAGGGTAAAGCCATACTGTTTCCTTGGTTTTTTCCGGTAATAGGCCAGCCTTCCGTCAAGGGAATCTCCGAACCAGTTTATAATGAACCCCGGCAGACCGAGAAGCAGCCAGACTCTGCCATAATAGCTGGCCAGCACAAAACTTGCGAACACAACTATGTAACCGAAAAAACCCACTCCGGTAAGGAAGTTCGAGGTGATCCGCCGGGGAATGCGCTGCACGAGCCAGGCAATAGCCTGCTGTTCGTATTTTTTAAGCAGGTTTGTGCGTGACCTGTCACCGAAAACAGAATTCAGGACCTCGCTGGTTTTTAGCGCCCTCCTTGTTTGGGCTTCCTTTTTTTCCTCAGGCATATCAGGTGGATTGGTGTAGCTGGTGATTGATCATTTTTCGGGGGACAAAATTTCCGGGAAGTGGCATCTCGTAAACCATCTTTCTCAGGAAGGATCCAAGAGTCTCAGCATCACGGAATTGCTGTTGCTCTTCAACGGTTACTATCTGACCGATGCCGATACGTGGCTCCTGGTCTTTTTTATTGAACACTTCCGACGGAAGTCTGAGAAGGCGGATCCTCCAGTTGATCAACCCCAGGAAATAGAAATAGGGAGAGTTTTTGTCGAAGAACCGGATTGGAATGACAGGGACTTTCACCGAGTGTATTATGTGCAGTATGCCTGCCTGCCACTTCCGGTCCCTGACACGCATGTCCTTCAGGCTGTAGTCGGAGACGGCTCCCGAGGGGAAAAAACCGGCAGGGTGACCATTGCGGATATGTTCAAGTGTTTCGCGCACCCCCCTGATGCTGGCTGCTTTTATGCCTGTCATTTTATTGCCTGTCGGTACCACGGAAATAAAATTGTCATTCAGAGTCTTTACCATGGATAGCATCCTGTTGACCATGAATTTGTAATCGGGGCGCAGTCTTGCAAACAGGTCTATCGTCATTATTCCGTCGAGGCCGCCGTAGGGGTGGTTTGACACTGTGATGAAGGGCCCCTCCGGCAGGCTGTTCAACCGTTCGGCGTTTCCGACAACATAGTTTACCCCGAGGTCATCAAGCAACCTCGAGGTGAATTCAGCCCCGGTGAAGGCTCCGGAATTATTATATACACAATTGATTTTATCAATTGCCAGCAGCCTCATGGTCAGTGCGGCCAAACGGCGCCCTGTTTCACCCCTGAAAAGGAAAGAGAGCCCTTCGAAATCCTTTGGTTCAACAACTTTCATAGCAGTGTCAACAAATTTAATAATAATCCGGAACTCTGCAGGGAGCTGATGGAATTAGAGCATGCATAAAAATGGCGGCATTCGGGGCGGCTGTTATGATAGGGTTTTAATAACTTCATCCGGTGCATGAAACATTGCCTATCTTAATGTTCCTGCCAACTGTCTTCCAAAAATGGATATATTTAATCCCTGATAAACATGATCAGAACTATAAAATAAAATATGCACCCATGAAAAAAACAAACCTCCTCACGGCAGCACTTTCATTCCTGGTAATACTGGGTATGACAGCCTGCTCCACAACCCCGACAGATATGACAAAGGCGAACATTATCCCGAAACCGGTTTCAATAACAGCGACAGGCGAAACATTCAGCCTGACCGGTAACAGCGACATTTATGTTCCTGAGGGGTCGGAAGAACTCATCCGTACAGGGCAGTTTCTGGCTGACAAGCTGAATCCGTCAACCGGCCTCGACCTGAAAGTTATCTCTGACGGCAGTAAGCCGGGCAAGGGAGATATCCTTCTTGTTCTCACAGAGGAAGATGCAGAGCTGGGTGATGAAGGGTACGAACTGGTTGTCACCAATAAATTATTGAAGATCTCCGCAAAGAAACCGGCAGGTTTGTTTTACGGGGTACAGACCCTGAGGCAGCTTCTGCCGGCACGAGTTGAGATGACCACGCTGCAGGACGGCCCATGGGAGATTCCCACCGGAACGATCCGTGATTATCCTGACTATTCATACCGCGGTGCCATGCGTGATGTCGCACGCCACTTCTTCGGGGTGGAGGATATAAAGATCTTTATTGACCAGATGGCAGCATACAAGATGAATGTCCTGCACCTTCACCTCTCAGACGACCAGGGCTGGAGAATAGAAATAAGCTCATGGCCCAATCTTGCCATCCATGGAGGAAGCACCCAGGTTGGGGGTGGTGAGGGAGGTTATTATACCCGGGAACAGTATGCTGATATGGTCAAATATGCTGCCGGGAGGTATGTAACAATAATCCCCGAGATTGATATGCCGGGCCACACCAACGCCGCACTGGCTTCCTATCCCGTGTTGAATATAAACCGGAAGGCAACGGAGCTGTATACAGGCATCAATGTCGGGTTCAGCACCCTGGACACGAAATCTGAAATAACATACAAGTTCATCGATGATGTATTCCGAGAGCTCTCCGAACTGACACCCGGACCCTATCTTCACATCGGAGGGGACGAGTCTCATGTCACGAAGCTTGAAGATTATATTCCCTTCATCAACAGGGTACAGGATATTGTCACTGCTCACGGCAAGCTGGTGATCGGATGGGACGAAATTGCACTTGCTACACTGAAGCCCGGCTCTGTTGTGCAGTTCTGGGCGATGGCTGACAATGCCATCAAAGGGGTGAACCAGGGCGCAAAAGTACTGATGTCGCCGGCCAAATATGCTTATCTCGATATGAAGTATGATTCGACCAGCATCTACGGGCTGAACTGGGCGGGGTTCATAGAGGTCGATCACGGTTACAACT
Source organism: uncultured Rikenellaceae bacterium (assembly GCA_963770745.1). GTDB lineage: Bacteria > Bacteroidota > Bacteroidia > Bacteroidales > VadinHA17 > SR-FBR-E99. The sequence continues at coordinate 128,978 of CAVYRA010000008.1, read as the reverse complement.
GGGATCCTGCCGCACTGGTTCCTGAAATAAAAAGGGAGAATATCATCGGTATCGAGGCCCCGTTATGGTCCGAGACCGTTTCAAACCGTAAGGAAGCCGAATACCTCCTCTTTCCCAGGCTCCTGGGTTATGCCGAGATCGGGTGGACCCCTGCCGGGCAGCGCAGCTGGGATGAGTACAGGGTACGGCTTGCTTCTCACGGTGTGCGTATGGAAGCCATGGGAATAAGCTACTTCCGGTCAACCAAGGTGGAGTGGGGGCAGCAGCAGCAGGATAGTATTCCGGTAGTGCAGTAAACAGCTCCTTCAGTTACCTGGTAAGGCATTAATTTATACGGAAATAAAATTTCACTATGAGAAATTGGTATATTCTGACTGGTATGATATTGTTGGCTGCATGCACAGGCAACAGGGGCACGGATAAATCATCAACTGCCGTTGCGGCGGAACCGGCATTCAATGCCGCCGGTAAAATGGCTGTGGTATATACAACCGCCGGAGGTACTGACCTGAGGCTTTCGGCAACTGACACACTGACTTTCACCGGCTTTGATCAGCCACTGGAGACGCAGCCCTCGCTTTTCCTTGATCCGGCACAAAGGTTCCAGACCTTTCTGGGGATAGGAGGAGCCTTCACCGATGCCTCTGCCGAGACATGGGCAAAGCTGCCACCTGCAGTTCAGGATGAGGTCATCACAGCCTATTTTGACCCTACAGCCGGTATTGGTTATTCATTTGGCAGAACCAATATGAACAGTTGCGATTTTTCCAGTGACATGTACACCTATGTTGAGGAAGGCGACAAGGAGCTGGTGACATTCAGCATAGCTCACGACGAGAGGTACAAGATACCACTTATCAAAAAAGCCATGGAGGAGGCCGGGGGAACCCTTCCCCTATTTATCAGTCCATGGAGCCCTCCGGCATGGATGAAGGACAATAACGACATGCTGCACGGAGGCACGCTGCTGCCGGAATTTTACCAGTCGTGGGCTGATTATTATGTTAAATATATCCAGGCTCTTGAACAGAGCGAAGTGCCCGTCTGGGGTCTGTCAGTACAGAATGAACCTATGGCAAGGCAGACCTGGGAGAGCTGCATTTATACAGCAGAGGAGGAGAGGGATTTTATAAAGAATTACCTGGGTCCGACACTTCACAAAAACAATATGGCTGGCAAGAAGCTCATTGCCTGGGACCATAACCGTGACCTGATTTATCACAGGGCAGCTGGTATTCTGAGTGACCCGGAGGCAGCGAAGTATGTCTGGGGTATAGGCTTTCACTGGTATGAGGTTTGGACCGGCGGAAGACAATATGAAAATGTCAAGAGGGTGGCTGAAGCATTTCCGGAAACGAACCTGCTGCTTACCGAGGCCTGTAATTACCCCTTCAGCTGGGAGACAATAGACCAGTGGCAGTGGGGAGAATTTTACGGAGAGAATATGATCCATGACTTCAACAACGGAGCTGTGGCATGGACTGACTGGAATATTCTGCTTGATGAGACCGGAGGCCCCAATCATGTTGGCAATTTCTGCTTTGCGCCTGTCCATGCCAGGGTCAGTGAAGGCAGCCTGCATTACATGAACTCGTATTATTATATCGGTCATTTTTCCAAATTCATAAGACCGGGAGCAGAAAGAATCATCAGCTCATCAAGCAGGGCCCAGTTGTTGACCACAGCCTTCATCAACACTGACGGCACAATAGCCCTTGTGGTAATGAATCCGACGGATGAAGAGATAAGCTACAGGCTTTATATCGGGAACAGGGCTGCTGTTACCGTCAGCCTTCCGCATTCGATCTGCACCCTCGTTATAAGGGATATCTGAAAGAAACATTCATTTAAGGGATATAGCTGTTGAACTTCTAATTGGCTCTTTTCTGTCGCGCACACAATAATTGTCACCATTTATGTGATGTTTTAATGGAACATAAGATTAACCCTGAAAGACACCAATTACCAAAGGCCACCATGGAAAATAAAAAGAGATGGGTTTTTATTGTCAACCCTGTTGCCGGTAACGGCTATGCAATGACCCTGGTCGATAAGATCAGGCAGATGATCGCCCTCCATCACCTTGATGCTGAAATTGTCTTCACGGAGAGAAAGGGCCATGCCACCGAACTGGCTGAGCAGTATGCGGCCAGCGGTTACAACTGCATCATCGGCGTGGGCGGTGATGGTACTATGAATGAAATTGCTGTTCCGCTCATTCATCGTAAAGACATTGTCACAGGCCTTATAGCCGGAGGAACGGGTAATGATTTTATACAGGTAACAGGCTTTCCCGACCGCTTCCAGGAGGAGGACTGGGCTATGTTTTTCAGGGTGAACGTGATGTCAATGGATGTTGGTATCTGCAACGGTAAGATCATATTGAACGGATTGGGACTGGGGTTTGACGCACAGGTGGCGTCGGAGAATTATACTGCATCAGGCGAGGTTAAGCCCGGAGGCAAGGCTAAATATATATGGCACATATTAAAAACCCTCCTTGGCTATCGTGAGAAAAGGATGACGATGATCTGTAACGGATCGACTTACGAGACTGACTGTTTCATGAATACAGTAGCAAATGGCAGGAGATTCGCGGGAGCTTTTTATCTCACACCCAAAGCTCTTGCCAATGACAGCCTTCTTGACGTCTGTGCCATAAAAAGGCTGACCCTGTTTCAGAGACTTAAGATCCTGTTAAAGGTACCGGCCGGAACGCATATTAATGACAAGCGCGTCAATTATTACCAGACTGACAGACTGGTACTGGAGTTCCCGGACAGAATGCCGTTTCATATTGACGGGGAGCTGTATTTTGCACAACATTTTGAAGTCGGAGTGTTACCTGGCGCATTGAATATTATTTATAATCCGGAGGGGAAACACTATTTTAAAATCGGGCAGGAAGCCAGCGTTTCGGCTGACACGATGGGTATTATCCGGGGCTAAAATCCGGTCAGCCATCCCAGAAGTGCCACGCCTGCTCCTCCGGCAATAAGACTGTCAAACCTGTCGAGGATCCCTCCGTGGCCGGGAATCATTTTGGAGAAGTCCTTTACATGGTATTTTCTCTTATAGACAGATTTGGCCGTATCGCCTGCAAAAGCAAACATAACGACAACTGCTCCCAGCAGAAGAATCCGGGGTGCCGGGATCTCAGGGATGAGCTCTCTGAAGACCAGGCCGCTGAGTATAGCAAATGTGGCTCCACCGATTAATCCTTCTACCGTTTTGTTTGGGCTTATTTCCGGAAAGAGTTTCCTCTTACCCAGCAGCTGACCTGTTACCTGGCTGAAGCCGTCAAAGATGCACAGGATTAAAAAGGCAAAAAGTATCAGGCCATGCCCCATCCGGGTAAAGAAGAAAAAACCGGCAGACAGAACAGCAAAAACCGCCAGCGATGCCACAAAGAAGATGGTATGACTGTATCCCGATTTAACAAAGAGTTTTGCCAGCTCAAAAAATCCGGCAATAATAATAACAGCTGCAATATAGCGGAACACGGTCACTTCAATGGCGATGCTGAAAAAGATGAGGCTGATCAGAATGAAATAGGTAAAATGCTTTATCCAGGCTTTATGTCTGGTTTCATGATCTTTTTTGCGGTTGATGAAGTAAATTCCTGCTGTTCCCAGGAGGTAATAAATCACAATGACAAGATATATGACCCAGACTGATTTCACGGGAGTGGCACTGAGGATGTTATTGTAAATGCGCTGATAATAATAGCTATTCCAAACAGGATCATACCTATGGCGAACCAGAAGCGAATAGGACCATCAATGTGCTCCAGCTTTGCACCTTTTATCACTTTAGGGCCAATCATGGCTCCGGCAATTGTTCCTGCCGTAAGGAAACCCACGAGGGTAAGGTCAATATTTCCTACGAGAAAGTGAGCGCCAAGGGCGGATGCTGTATTAACCAGGACGACCATCAGGGATGTTCCGATCACAACTTTTACCGGCTTCCGCATTGCGAACAAACCTGCCTGCACCGGAGTGGCACCCGTAGCACCCGAGGAGGCGGTTATCACTCCTGCCAGAAATCCGTACGAGGTGCCTTTGGCAAACCTTTGCAGTTTTGTGTCTTCAACCCTGTCAACACCGTTGGTCTTGTCCTTCTTCTCCCTCTGTATACCTTTAAGCACAACGAAGGATAAAATTACTGAGTACGCACCATAAAGAATGATCAACTGCTGATGTGTGATAAGGCTTGTAAAGGATGCTCCTCCAAGGGCACCAAGTATACCTCCTGCTGACATCAGCAGACCCAGGCGGAGATCAACAAGTCCTTTCCGGTAGCAGCTTATTGATCCTACCAGGCATACCGGAAGTGTTGCTGCGAGTGAAGTTGTGACTGCGACATGTGCAGGCACCCCGAACAGGAACACAAGCACCGGGATAAAGAAGAAACCTCCGCCTCCGCCACCGATCATGGTACTTATCAGTCCTGCCAGAAATCCGATCAGGGGCAGCCAGAGATATGCATTTTCAAATGATGAGTGAAAGATCATTCAGGAATCTTCTTTTGGGCAGTTCGCTCTTTTATCACCCAGTAAAGCCCTTTTATGTCGGACCGCATTTCGGGAATCAGCAGGTTTATGACGATGCATTCTATTGCTCCCATCACAGCCCATGCCACAACCAGGTAATACCAGGGTGTTATGAAGCCGATTGTGAAGAGGCAGATAAAAAAACCTCCCTCAATGTAACCCCCGGCCTTTGTAGTGTAGAGATGGTAGGTTGGGAACTTCCTGAACTTGATAAGAGAAACGATAACAGTGGAGACCAGCATGCTGATCATGACGATGAAGCTAACCATGTGAGGCCTGATTTCTTCCATCCTGAAAACGAAGATGCCGATAAAGGCAAGAACGTAAGTAAAGTTATCGGCAAATGCATCAAGCCTAGCCCCGATTTCGGTCTCCTGCTTTAATTTGCGGGCCAGGAAGCCGTCGAGGGCATCAGAAAGCAGGTTGATAATCAGAAAAATCGCGAACAGTTTCTCCTTGTCCGCAATTATGAAATAGAGGATAAGCGGATCAACAAGAAGCCGGTAGGAGGAGATAATGTTTGGGATGGTAAGAAATTCGCTCTTTTTCATAAGATAAATATTCTTAATGAACCATATTATTCCGGGGTCAATCCATAATTCTGAAAAAGCTTATACAAATATGTACAAAAATCTCATCAGGTTTTACCCGGGTCCGGGAAATTACGTAATTTTATATGGCGCTTTCCCATGTTGCCGGGACGCGACGGCTTAAGTCGGAATATCAACGGTTCGCATGAAAAAGCTAATGTTTCTGATATTAATGGTTCTGACCGTCTCCTGCAGTTCACTCAGGAAAACTTCGGTCACTCCCGGAGAGGACGAACTTATCATAACCCGCAAGTATGTGGGTGAATTCGTTGAACACCGTCAGACCGGTCCTGAGAATTATGACGGTCCCAATATGATCTGGATCAAGACCTCAATGGAAGAGCTTTACGGCAAGATATCCGCTTACGGCAGAAAGTGTGAATTTGCCGAAGGCGACAGGTTGTACCTGAGAAGGACTTTCTACAGTCCCGGAATCGTTTCAGGATATTGGGTGTACACGATTGAGAATGACGCTTCCGTCTCATACAGGGCAACGGATCTGCAGCATGACCGGGCGGTCTTCATAAAGACATGGTTTGAGTAACCCATTTCAAAAACAATTTCTTTTGCCGGATCCCGATTTTTAAAAATTGTATATTTAGATCACCAAACCTGATACCCGGAGTGATTGCCCCTTCCGGGCGGCATGTTAATATGAAAAGCTTAATAGTCACAACATTTCAAAAGTTTGACCGGGCACAGAGTCTTGGTGGAATACTGCTTTTCGGTGCAACAATTGTTGCGCTGATATTCGCCAACTCACAGCTTAGTGACCTGTATGAAACCCTGAAAACAACGGTTGTGGGCATTGATGCCGGCAACTTCAGCCTGAAAAAACCTTTGATCCTATGGGTTAATGATGGTCTTATGGCAATCTTTTTCTTCATGATCGGGCTTGAGATCAAGAGGGAGTTGATGATCGGTGAGCTTAACACCCGTTCAAAGGCGGCACTGCCTTTGTTTGCAGCCCTGGGAGGAATCAGTGTACCAATTGTTTTTTATCTGGTTCTGAACAACAATCCCCTGGCATCCCAGGGATGGGGTATTCCCATGGCTACAGACATTGCCTTTTCCCTTGCAATTCTTAAGCTTCTCGGCAATAGGGTGCCGGTAGGGTTGAAAGTTTTTCTGGCTGCCTTTGCCATCATCGATGACCTGGGTGCGGTACTTGTGATAGCACTTTTCTACAGTTCTTCAATCGACTGGATTATGCTGGCCTGGGGCGCAATACCCATGGTTATCCTGGTGGTACTTAACCTGATGAACATCTTCCCGAAGTATCTTCATCTTCTTTGCGGCATTGTTGTCTGGTATTTTTTCCTGAAGTCAGGCATTCACCCCACCATTGCAGGCGTATTGCTGGCCTTCACCGTACCCCTCAGACAGAAGACTGACGTGAAGACATTCACCCTTAAGCTAAGTGATATTGCGGATGAGTTTAAGGAAACCTCCATGGTACATACACCCCTTTTGACCTCCGATCAGATTGAGCAGATTGATGATATTGAAGAGTGGGTTGAGAACGTACAGTCGCCATTGCAGCATATTGAGCATGTGCTGCAGAGCTGGGTAGCATATCTGATAATTCCCCTCTTTGCCTTTTTCAATGCAGGTGTTACCTTCACTGCAGGAATGCAGCCTGATGTGCCCCTTATAACAAGTCTGGCCATCAGTCTTTTCCTTGGCAAGACATTGGGTATTACATTGTTCTCGTACGTCGGTATCAGGTTTAAATTTGCCTTACTTCCTGAAAGTGTATCATTCGGGCAGATTATCGGCATTGCCATGCTTGCGGGAGTGGGCTTTACGATGTCAATGTTTATAGCCAACCTTGCGTTTGCCGAGGCCTACATATTGATGGATTCGGCCAGGATAGGGATCCTTGCCGGATCACTTGTGTCTGGTGTGGCCGGATACCTTATGCTGAGATTTTGCCGCCAGGGGAACAGTCAGATGATCACCAGGTGAAAGATATTTCGGATAACAAAAGGGGACTCTATTTCATTGCCATTGTTCCTCACGGCTCTTTACGTGATGAGATCAGGGTGGTCAAGGAACGTATGAGGGATCAGTACGGGGCCGGACATGCTCTGAAATCACCTGCTCACATAACCCTCCAGAGGCCTTTTAAAAGGATACCTTCAGAGGAACGGGGAATGTGCGATGCCCTCGCACTATTTGCCGTTAAAGAGAAGCCCTTCACTGTGGAACTGAACGGTTACGGCGCTTTTGTCCCGAGAGTGATTTTCATAAAGATCGTGGAGCCCGGCCCGGTAAAGTCGTTGCACGGGCGTCTCAGGGAGGTGTTGCTGACAGATTTGGGATTTGGCCCGGATGAGATAATGAATGATCTGCAGCCCCATATAACCGTGGCTACGAGAGACCTTGCCAAAGCTGCATTCAGCGATGCCTGGCAGGAGGTAATGGATGAAGAGTTCGCGTCATCATTCGAAGTACGAAGTATTTGTCTGTTAAGACATAACGGACGCAGCTGGGATATTCTTGAAGAATTCCCGTTCGATATAAGATGAGGCGCAGAAAATTTATATCGGGTGGTGCTATTGCTGCCGCCGGTTGGATGGCGGCGGGCCGTCTGAACCTATTCGCCGTTACATCGGCAGGGAGCGAAACCATGGCCGGCATGAGCGGTCTTTACGAGCTGTTCAGGGACCCCGGATCAAACTACCGCCCCTTCGTAAGATGGTGGTGGAACGGCAATAAGGTGGAGGCCGGCGAACTGGTGAGGGAGCTACGGCTGCTCAGGTCAGCAGGGATAGGCGGCGTTGAGATCAACCCGGTTAAGTTCCCGTCACGGTTTGATGGTGATGAGCCTGGGATTCCGTCACTCACGTGGCTGAGTGACGAGTGGACGGGGATGCTCCGTGTTGTGTTTGACGAGGCGAAGTCGCTGGGGATGACCTGTGACCTGATCGTAGGATCAGGGTGGCCCTTCGGGTCAGAGGATATCAGTGAAGAGGAGCGGTCGCGTATCGTGGCTGTGACCGTCAAAAAGCTCACTGGTCCTACAGACTTTTCCATCTCAAGGGATGAGATCATTACGGAGGCTGACCCTGCTGTCAGTTCTCCCTGGCAAGGGCGCACCGGCAGGCTTCTCTCGCTATCGCTGGTACCGGATCCGTTGACAGACGCCGGTCAGATAATCGACCTCTCAGACAAAACAGACAGTGAATTTATCAATCTCTTCATACCGGAGGGCAATCATGCCCTGTATGCACTTGTTGAGATCACCGGCTTCATGGAGGTCATCAACGGCGCTCCGGGAGCCAGCGGGCCTGTGCTTGATCATTTCAGCGAGGCGGCAGTAAGAAGGTATCTTGAGCGGATGTCCGAGACTGTTGAAGCCGGTACGGGTCCGATATCGCAACACCTCCGCGCCCTGTTCACCGACAGCATGGAGCTTGAGGGAGCCAACTGGACCGCTGACATGAGAAGCGAATTTGTCGTGAGGAGGGGATATGATATCTTCCCCTTCCTTCCTTTCGTGTTGTTCCGGACCGGGGCTATGGGCAATGTGACGGACCAGGGGTATGGTGTTACAGTGGGTCAGGCTTTTGAGGAGACGGTACAGAGGATGAGGTATGATTTCGAGACCACAAAGGCAGAGTTGCTGGAAGAGAGATTTATCGGAACATTTGCTGCCTGGTGCAGTGGCCTGGGTGTCAGATCTCGCATGCAGGCATACGGACGCGGTTTCTTCCCGCTTGAGAGCAGCATGTCCGTTGACATCCCCGAGGGAGAGTCATGGACGATGAACTGGCTTAAGCACCGCATAGGGGAGGAGATGCCGGAGAGTGATTACCGGAGGGGCAGGGCATATACCATGATCAATAAATATGTCTCCTCCGCGGCCCATCTAAGTGGAAAAAGGGTGGTAAGCTGCGAGGAGATGACTGACACATACACTGTCTTCAACACCTCGCTTGAGAACCTGAAGATCGGAAGTGACCAGAGTATAATATCAGGAATAACCCACTCCGTTTTCCACGGGTACAATTACTCTCCGCCCGAGGCTCCGTACCCCGGCTGGATAAGGTATGGTGCCTGGTATCATGAGAAGAACAACTGGTGGCCGCATTTGCATCTTCTGAATGAATACAAGGGGCGGTTATCAGCCTTGCTGCAGAACTGCGACATGTATGCAGACATAGCAATACTTCCTCCCACAGCTGATATGTGGAGCCTCATCGGCATGCAGAATGAACCGTTTCCTTCGGTATTGCACGCTGACTACCTCTCCCTGGTCTGGGAAGCTATTGTAAAGAACGGCAACGGCTGCGACTATGTTTCAGAAAGGATTCTGACTGATGCGGAGACTGAAGGAGGTTATATTCGTTACGGTACGAGAAAATACCACACACTTTTCATGGTTCAGGTCGAAAGCCTTAACCCTGAAACAGCCCGCAAGCTTCTTCATTTCGTGCGGTCAGGAGGCCGGATCTTTTGCATCGAAGCATTACCGTCAAAATCTGCGGGCTGGCTTAACCACCTGAACCGCGACAGGGAGACAGCTGTCATCATTCAAAAGATGAAAGCTTATCCGAACAGGTTTACGTTGCTTAAAAAGCCAGAAAATGACTTTATAGGGTGGTACAGAGCAGTACAGAAACGGTACCTGATATTGCCTTATCTCAGGATTGAAGACCCGGATCCCTATGTAATGCAGACCAGGTATTGCGCTGATGACGGGTCGGATTACATCTTCATCATCAACTCGCACCTGCACGATTCGCGTAAGACAAGAGTTATCTTTTCAGCTGATGTTTCGCGCAGGAAGCATTGTTCGGTCTGGGATCCGGAGAGTGGCATGCGCCTGAAAGCGAATCCTGATGCGAAGGGAGGTATCAGCCTGGACCTCGGTCCGGCCGAATCAATACTTTTTGTTTTTGACCATGAAAAAGTTACTGAGGAATGGCAGCCAATGCCGGTGTCCGGTACGGACCCCCGGCTGATAACCGACGGATGGAAGACTGAATTCAGGCATTGCCGCGACGGCTCGGCGAAGGAGGTTGTGATGGACAGCCTTACCGACCTGAAGGAGATGGAGGATTTTGTCCATTTTTCCGGGACAGTCGTTTACCGTAATGTAGTCAGGACTGAGAATCCGGGTGGCTTCGCTCTTAACCTTGGAAAGGTTTATGGGACAAGTGAACTGCGAGTGAATGGGAAGAGTTGCGGTGTAAAATGGTACGGCCGCAGGATATGGGACATCACGAAGTTTATCAGGCCGGGCGAAAACCTGATTGAGGTGGAGGTCACCACCTCAATGGGCAACTATATGAAATCACTGACTGACAATCCGACGGCTCAGTACTGGACGAATGAGGGCAGGAAGATCCAGCCCCTGCAGTCTATGGGCATGATCGGACCGGTCAGTTATTATAAAATATGAAACCCGCATGATTGAACTCAAACACTTATGAAATCAATTCATTTTCAACCGGGCGAAGCGAGCTCGACGAAGTCAATCATGTGCGGTTCTATCTGACCTATGGGATTAAATTAATTACGGATGATATGAAAACCAGGACAATCTGTTTATCAGTATTTCTGCTTGCAGCCCTGCTCCAGCTACAGGCAAAGGATTACAATGCATCAATGTTCGGAGCGAAGTCCAATGGCACTACGCTGAACACAAGCTCTATACAGAAGGGTATAGACTATATCAGTGAAAATGGCGGCGGCCGGCTGGTCTTTTATGTGGGCCGGTATCTGACGGGAACCATCTATCTCAAGTCTAATGTCACCATCCAGCTTGAGGAGGGGGCTATCCTGGTCGGTTCACTGAACCCGTTTGACTATGAGATGAACCATAACTGGACAGCCCTGATATTTGCGCTTGGCCAGGAGAATATTGGGATTACAGGCAAGGGAGTGATTGACGGCCAGGGATTTCAGGTGGCTTACAACCTTGTTGACATGGTACATAAGGGTGTGGTTAAGGACCCGCTCAAATATGACCGGCCGCGCGAGACCATCCGCCCGCAAAATATCTACTTCCGGGGCTGCCGCAACATCGTAATCAGAGGTATTCTGCTGAAAGACCCCGGCAGCTGGAACCAGCAGTACGACCAGTGCCGTAACCTGGTTATCGACAATATCACCGTCGACAGCAAGTCATACTGGAACAATGACGGTGTTGACATTGTCGACTGTGACAGCGTAGTGGTGTCAAATTCCTACTTTGATGCCGCCGATGACGGCATTTGTCTTAAGTCTCACAACGCCAGCTTTGTCTGCCAGAATGTTTACATATACAACAATACTGTCAGGACCAGCGCCAATGGGATTAAGTTCGGAACTGTGGGGCACGGCGGATTCAGGAATATCCGCATCATCAACAACCTTGTGTTTGACACCTACAGGTCGGCGATTACCTTTGCGGCCGTTGACGGAGGCTTCGTTGAAAACATTGTGGTCGACAGCCTGAGATCTATAAATACGGGTAATGTTATTTTCCTGAGGATAGGTGAGAGGAGTGCAGGAAAGAAGGGGCGGATGAATGGCGTGACCATTTCGAATGTCTATGCCGAGGTGCCGGCAACCAAGCCCGATGCCGGGTACAACTACGAGGGTCCCGTCGAGGACCTGCCACGAAACATTTCACCCTCATCGATTGTGGGGATGCCTGACGCCATGATTGAAAACATCACGTTGAAAAACATAGAGATACATTACCCCGGGGGAGGGAACCCGAATTATGCAAAGGTGGGTCTTGACGAGCTCGATAAGGTACCTGAGATGGGCGCCAGTTATCCTGAGTTCTCAATGTTCAAAGAACTGCCGGCATGGGGCTTTTACATACGGCACGCAAAGGGTATCACTTTTGAGAATGTAAAACTTGTGTGTGAAAAGAAGGATTACCGGACGGCAGTGGTGCTTGATGATGTTCACGGGGCAACCTTTAAAGACCTGAAGGCTTCCGAACCCGGAGTCAGGAAGGATCCGGTTTTTCATTACAATTCCACTGGTGTAAAATTGTAGATAAAAGTTCCCGTGGCCTGCCTTAATTTTTTTCGGAGATTGTTGGCAGCCTTTCCCGGAGAAATTTCTATTTTAGCAAACCTTAATCTGATTACAATAAACCCTGACAACCTATGGAATCAAGCGATCAGTACAATTTCAGTATTTTCACTCCACGTAACCATCATGGCAGGAAGAACAGGAATGTCATCTTCACCATGCTTGTCATCTGGGCAGTGGCAGTATTCGGCTTCCAGATCCTCCTGCGGGTGATTGAGAAGCCCGTGCCCGAAAAAGCTCTTACTTTGTTTGAAGCAGCGTGGGCCGCTGTTACAGACGGAAACAGCGATCAGGCAGATTATCAGAACCTTCTTGGCTCACTCCTGATGGCACGGGGAAAGATTACTGTTACTGCAGCCGATCAGCTGCTTCTCTCCGAGGCAATAAGCAATGTCACATTTACTTTGGTGCCTGATTCTGTAAAACCTTTGCTCAGTGAGAAGGTTTCGGAACTTGAAATTATGCACTCAGATATTGCGAGCTTAAAGGGCCAGCCGTATATGGATCTCAAATTCCGCATACAGGAAGCCAGCGCAGGGGTCATTAAGATTCTGGAGCCATTTACCGGATTCGGTACGGTCAGTCTTGAGGCCCCCATTCTGGCGGCCAGCCTTCAGAAGGATTATCCCGGTTCGCTGACTGATCCCACGTTTGCCCGTTTGCCCGATCTGATGAAATTATATATGACTCATAACCAGTCGGCACTCACTGATTCAAAGTTCCTGGGCTTCCCATTCCATTACTTCTATACCGCTGTCTTTCTGCTGGTGCTTTTCGTGGTGCTGTGCATAGTTTACAACAAACTGATAGAGTGGCGATTAAATAAGGAAGGCATTGTTGAATAAGATAATATGCAGACAAAAATGAAAAAGTTATACTTCACATTCATTCTTCTCTTTTCAGGGATTATTTCATTGAGTGCCCAGAATCTGACTCAGCTGGAGGGGAGTTTCAAGACAGGTCCGGCTATCATCCTGATAACAATTCTGGTGACTTTTGTTTTGGTTGGGATATTCTTCCGAGCAAAGGACCCTGCCGACTATTATGCTGCCGGGAGAAGTATTTCCAAAGTAGGATCAGGAATGGCGATCGCCTCAAACTGGATGAGCGCAGCCTCAGTACTGGGTATGGCGGGGATGATGTACGGCTTCGGTTACAACGGGCTGGCTTATGTGGTGGGCTGGACGGGGGGATATGTTCTTCTGCTCATACTTATGGCCGCCCAGATAAGAAAATACGGGAAATATACGGCACCGGATTTTATAGGTGACCGTTACTACTCGCGTGATCTGAGGATTGTGAGCGCCATATTCACAATTCTGATATCATTTGCCTATTGTGTCGGCCAGTTTGGTGGCATAGGACTGATGTTCAAATGGATTCTCGGATTGAACTACACATGGGCGGTGATCATAGGGTCATCGGTGGTCTTGCTTTATACGCTTATCTCAGGTATGATAGGCGCTACCAAGAACATGCAGATACAATATGTAATCATTGTGACATCATTTCTACTCCCGGTATTTATCCTGGCATTCAAGTTTGATTATTTCTGGCTCCTGCCCCAGATTGGCTACGGTGCTGCCGTAACAGACATAGTTCAGGGTATACCTGCTCCCAATATATCTGACGGTGCGGCATTGCTGAATGCATACGGACATGATTTTTCAATTGTACCGAGCCCTGAATTTGCGATGCCATGGGATCCGTCAACTGGCACGACCTTCTTCCAGTGGATGGCAATTTGTTTTTCGCTGATGGTGGGTACTGCAGGACTCCCGCACGTGATACAGCGCTTTTATGTTGTTCCGAAAATAACCGATGCCCGATGGTCGGTTGTTTGGGGTCTGTTCTTTATTTCGTTAGTATACTGGACGGCACCGGCATATGCAACATTCGGCAAACTGCTTTCATCAAATCCTGAAGTGGGAGTACTGGCCAAGGATGCGATTGTGGTTTATACGGCTCAGCTTGGAGGTGTCAATTCGCTTGTAGTTGGCTTACTGGCGGCGGGAGCGGTCTCTGCGGCTTTTTCAACCGTTTCAGGCCTTCTTGTGGCCGGAGCCTCAGCGTTTTCGCATGATCTCTATGTAAAGGTCATCAATCCCTCCTCTACACCGAAGCAGCAGCTGAAGATTGCCCGCCTGGGCACGGTGCTCATGGCAGCACTTGTGACCGTTGTGGCTCTCATGAAGCTGGGGCTGATAGCACAGCTGGTTTCCGTGGCATTTTCAATGGCCGCCTGTACGATATTTCCACTGTTCCTCCTTGGCATCTGGTGGAGCGGGTCAAACAGGGCCGGGGCAAAGGCCGGGTTGTTTGCCGGAAGTCTGGTCACGGTCATCGCCCTGACATATTTCATTGTGGGCCTCAGGGGAGGCAGCCTTCCGGGGCAGGCCTTCATCTCCTACTGGCTGAATGTGTGGTATTTCGCATGGATCGGTGCGCCACTGGCAATATTGGTCAACATTGTTGTTTCGAAATTTACCAAACCCACTCCTCTTGAGATCAAGAAGTTTCTCGCAGAGCAGGTTCACAATTGATGAGTTTACAAAATCTGATCACTATATCAACGGGGACCAGGAAAATTCTGGCGATCACCATTTCGGTCGCACTGCTTGCGGTAATTTTTGCTTTCTTCTACTACCGCTCTGTAAACAGGTCGGCTGACCCTCGTGTTTCAGATGCCCGGAGATATATGTCCGAATATGACAGGCTGGCCGGCGGAACGGACAGCTATGTCTGGTTTCATCTTCTTGATTCTGCCGGCCGGGTTTACAAGAGCGTTCCCGGTTACAGGACCTCATGGGAGAATGGTGTGATCTGTAACAACAAGTGCAGCGGGCTGTTGCTGATGGCCTTGTATGACAGCACCCTGACCGAACCTGAGAAGGAAACCCTCCTGGAGCTCTCGGTCATCTATTGTGACAGCAGCATTACAGTCTATAACCGGTGGCTCAATGAGTGGGAAGAACTCCCTGAAGAGGAGGTTGCCATGCGCGTGCAAGAAGAAATGGATGAAAACGACACTGCATTTGCCGGACTTAACTTCAGAAGAATATCCGGGAAGAGGGTCAGCGATATAATGCTTGCCCGGATTGAAACCCCAAGAAGGCTCTCCGTGAGCTACACAAACAAGGCCACGGCATACCGCCACCTGATGATGCAGGACTCAGCTCTTATATATTATGAAAGGGCTCTTGCACTTTGGAAGGATAACCGGACGGCAGAAAGTAACCTTAGCGTGCTCCTCGGAGGTGAGCCGGTGAAACAGGGTCTAATTAAGACTCTTTTTCCTCCTGACAGAAAGAAAAAGTGAGAACCAAGTGTTTAACTTTATCCGTTAATCAGGTAGTAAACAGTAACTAAAACAAACTAATATGAAAAGGGCAGCCGTTCTGATTGTTGCAATTATTTTACCTGTGCTTAAAGCAGGTGCGCAGGATGCCGAAAAAACGTATGGCATTAAATTCTCGGGGTTTGTAAAGACAGATATTTTTTATGACTCCAGGCAGTCATCCGCTTCCAACGGACTGAGGGAAGGGCACTTTTTCCTCTATCCGGATGATGTTCTGTATGATAATGACATGAATGATCTGAATGCCAATCCGTCTTTTCATATTCTCAACATTCAGACAAGGATACGCGGTGACATAACCGGGCCTGATGCTTTCGGAGCAAAGACATCGGGTGCGATTGAAGCCGAGTTTTTTGGTACCAGTGAGAGTGACCTGAACGGGTTCAGGCTCCGTCATGCTTATGTAAAGATGGATTGGCAGAAGGTAAGCCTGCTTGCCGGACAGTACTGGCATCCGATGTTTCCCGCGGAGAACTTTCCGGGAACCGTCAGCTTCAACACCGGGGCTCCTTTTATTCCATTCAGCCGTAACCCGCAGGTCAGGCTGGTCTTCTTTCCGGGCAAGGTCAGTTTTACACTGGTGGCATATTCGCAGCGCGACTTTACATCACCGGGACCTGGCGGCAACAGCAGCAAGTATCTGAGAAACAGCGGTACACCGGGTGTACATGTCCAGGTGAAGATTCCCGCCGGGGAATACCTTACTGCCTGGGCCGGTACTGATTACAAAACTCTCAGACCGGAGATCAGGACCTCAACAAATTATGAGACCAGTGCCAGGGTGGGGGGCCTCTCCGCTTTTGCCGCTCTGAAACTGAAAACGAAGCCAATTAACCTCTCAGTAATGGGTATCTACGGAGAAAACGCCAGTGATATGATGATGCTTGGCGGTTACGCAGTGGAGAGAATTACAGATCCGGTTACTCAACTCAAGGAATGGACAACCCTGAACAATGCAGGATTCTGGGCCGACCTGAGCACAAATGGCACAAGAGTTGTCGCCGGACTTTTTACAGGCTACAGCAAGAATATCGGTTCGCGGGAGACCATAAGGGGCATGGCTTACAGCAGAGGAAACGACATAGATCACCTATTCAGGGTTTCTCCGAGGTTAACGTTCACTGATGGCAAACTGAGCATTGCAGCAGAGCTTGAGAGCACCCTTGCAGCCTACGGGACAATGGAGGATGACGGCAGGGTGTCAGACACTCACAATGTAACTAATATTCGCCTGCTTCTGAGCCTGATATACCGTTTCTAAATGGTTACGGAATGAAAATCATTCCCTGCCTTAAGAACTAGGTTATTTATATCGTCTATTGCCCTGGCAGCCAGGAATTGCATATCCGCATACCTGACCCTGAAATCAACCCTGTTATCCGGCTCCCTGCCGTTGTTAATGCATGATGCCTGATGCGAAAGACGAATGTATGCAAGGTCTTTCCATGCTCTCAGCGCATCACGGAGAAGCTCCGGGCTGATATGTTTTCCTGCATGCAGTTCAAGTATCCTGTCTACTGTTGAAAGTCCCTCAAGCCCGTGTTTCAGGGCATAAAGGCGAATTACCCCTGTGAGCGGCATGAGAAGTCTCTTGATATCGGTTGTCTCTTCGGAGAGGATTGAATGTGAGGGGTTGAATTGTTTCAGTGCCGTCGACAAATGGTAGAAGTAGATGTCGCTTGTCTGAAGGCTTGTTTTTACATATTCCCTCAGTTCAGCGCTCAGCGCGGCGTCACCGTAACAGAACCTGAAGTCGAAAAATATGCTGACATCAAGAATTTCTGAAGGGCCTGGCATCCTTATCCAGTCGGAGAAGTAGCCCTTCCACCGGTCGATCGGCTGACACCATTTCTGGTTACCTGCCATGTTGTTTCCTTTGCAGAGGTGAAATCCGACAGTGTCAAGCATGTCATTTATTCTTTTCCCCAGTGAGAGGAAGTATTCGTTCGCTTTTTTCAGCCTTTCTCCCTCGAGGTTTTCAAAGATGATGGCATTATCCTGGTCTGTCAGAAAGCTTTGTTCTCTTCGGCCGGCGCTGCCTGTCTGGATAAAGGCAAAACGGCAAGGTGGTTTGCCTTCAGCCTCAATGCAAAGATCAACCACTCTGGCACATATGGCATCGGCAATGGAAGAGATATGCACCATCAATGTGTGGGGGTCTGCATGGCCGGGCACCATTGCGAGGGTTGCCTTATGGCTGCTCTGATAAATACTTTTAAGGCCGTTGGCGGTGCCTGCACCGGCAATCTCATTCATGATCAAACCCGGAGCCATGGAAGAGGCATGTGCAAGCTCCTCATTGGTGATCAGGCCTGTGAGTTTGCCGTCAGCGGTTAAGACAAGCAGGCAGCCGGTGACGCTGTGCCTGATTTTCTCCATGGCAGTGGCAACCCGGGCATCTTCCCTGATAAAGAGGGGCGGTGCCTTCATGAACCTGAAAATTGCGGAGTCCGGCGGAGTACCCTCAGATACCGCGAAGCCTATACTGCCGGAATCTGCCACACCCATGGGTTCGCCCGAACTGTTCACCACCACGATGACTCCGGTTGCAGTCTCCTTCATGAGTGAAACTGCTCTTGTGACGGGGGTATTTTCTGAACAGGTGAGAGGGGGCTTCATTATTGCCGAAACGGGGGCTCCGGTGATGTATGAAGCCCCAAATGCATCATTACCCGAAAGCGGGAGCCCTGGTCCTGAAGAGGAGGCTGAAAGGTATTCAACACTTCCGTCGAACCATTTCTCATCCGTTCCGTTATCGGTAAAAACTATGGATACAAGAGCCCGGACCTCGGTGCCGTTTTTCCTCCTGATCAGCACCTCCCGGTTCAATATGTTGCGGCCGTTCTCAAGTGTATGCCTGATCTGTCCGAACTGGTGAGCATCAGCAAATAAAGCATCGGGGTTTTGCTGATTAAGTTCCTTCAGGTCAGAATACCCGATAATGTTCAATGCCGGAATTGTGGCCTGAATGAATCTCGGCTTTTTCCCGTAGGTAATCCGGAAGAATCCTGTTCCTGAATTCTCAAGGAGTGACATCGGAAGTTGAATGTCTGTTGCTGATGACAGGCTTGTCGCAGGCCGGACCACGACCAGCACTCCCTGCCGTTCACCGAGAGTGATTCTCGACAGGTCGGCATGGCAGGAGACCTGACTGCCGTCTCTTGTTTTTAACATACACCCAATATATTGTCTTGCTGCCAGATCATCATACAGTTTCCCGGGAGTGCCGGCATCCAGGATCTCCCGTGAGATGAGGATCTCTGAAATGGGGAGGTCAATGATCTCCTCACCGGCGTATCCGATCCATGAAAGCAAAGTTTTATTGGCCTGCAATCCCTGATCGGACCATATTATAACCCCTTCGGAGGCAGCCTCTGCAAGGGTTCTGTACAACTCCCGTGATTTATGGAGCTCCTCTTCGGCCAGACTTCTCTTCTGTTCTATCCTGTGACTCTGCCTTGAAATTGCAAACAAAAGGGCGAAAATGACAAGGCCAAAAACGCCGGATATGGCAAGAGCCCTGAACTCCATCCTACGTATCTCTGTCCGGACATCTTCAATATAAATTCCTGTGCCTATAACCCATCCCCATGGCTCGAACAGTCGGACATATGAAAGTTTGGGAACAATACGGGTAGAATCATCATTCCATTGCCACATATACTCAACATAGCTCTCACCGTCGTCCGCGACGGCTCTTACAAATTCAACAAAGATGGCCTTACCCCTGGAGTCATGAAAGTCTGTAAGATCCTGTCCGTCAAGGTCAGGCCGGTAAGGATGAGCGATCATCACAGGTTGCCTGTCGGTTATCCAGAAATAATCCTTCAGATCATCGCCATACCTTATCGTGTTAATAGCTGCCCTTGCCTGTTCCCTGGCTTCCCCTCCCCCAAGTGCGCCTCCGTTCTCCAGCGAGTGGTAGTGTTCCAGCAGGCTGTAAGCTGAAGCGGTCATTTCATGAAGAAGGTTTCTTTTCCGGTCCATCATAACCTTTTCGAAGCCCGGAATCAGATAAAGGAAAATCATCCCGGCAAAAAGTATGACGGCTGCCATGGCGGGCAAGTCAATCTTAAGCAGGAACAGTTTTCTTTTACCTTTTGAAGGGGTATCTTTCATAATCTTGCGCTAAGTGACTTTTTCATGCATCAGGTTTAACATCCTGGTATCAGTATCAATTACTGAAAATGAAGTTCTTCCATTGCCTCCGGTGAGAGGAGGCAGTAAAATCATCGTCATCTCGTGTCCGAGATAAATTGTGTCGTTCGGGACGGGATGGATAGCGCGCAGGAAGGAGAAGGCCCTGCGGTGGGAGAAGTAAGCAAACGGCTTGTGTGAATGACCTGACAGGGAGAAATGTATGCCGTGATGGCTCATGAATTTCCACAGCTCGCTTATATGGTGCTGTTTTTCGACATACCTTGTGGTTGAGCCGGTGAAATCGGGACAGATGTAATGCGAAAGAAGAAGGTTCAGGCCGTTCACTTTTAAAATGTCATATTCAGGGATTGTATTCAGGTAATCCATTTCCTCATCACCCAGGTCATTCGGGTCTTCGCTGTCAAATGACCAGACGAGTCCGTTGGAGGCATTCCTCCTTTCTGAAGGAGACATCTGAAACCAGTTTTCGGGGTACCTGTATCCGTTTGACCACGAGGGAAGTCTCTTTACCGCAAACAGGTCATGGTTGCCGGCCACCGTCCATCGGCATGCTGACCTTATGAGGGAAACGCACTGCCTGGCGCTTCTCCGGAAGTGATAGTTATAGAACCTGCGGTCATACCCTGCGATATCGCCAAGGCAGGCAAGCTCATCACAACGGAGGGAGTCAGCTATTCTCAGAACAGCCTCCAGCATTGTTACATTTTCGTGGATATCAGTTATTAATCCGATCTTCATGACAATTGTGCAGTAAAAGAACTCTGACCAGCTCCGTTCAACTTCTTCCAGGTCTCCGCATGGTGAATATAACCAGAACCGGGAACAGAAGAGTGACAATGACTGCCCAGTAATTTATGTGACGCGACTCAGCGTACATGAAATAGTCTTCGGTCAGGAAATGGTTACCGGTTACGGGCCAGGCAAGAGTCCCGTCACTCATTGAATATCCGTTTGTTGATTTCAGGTCAGCTGGCATGACTATCTGCATGGTATAGCCTTCAAACAGCCATGACCTGTTAAACTTAATTTCTGTAACAGAAAGGGCACTGTCTATTTCCGGTTTGAATTTTTCGTATAGCTTTTCTCCCAGAACCGTGGTGGCTATCTTTTCCACATCTGCATCTTCAGCAGCCATCCTGTAGAAATCAGGTTCATGAGATCTCAGCATTTCTGTAGTCAGGGAGTCTTTTCCGGATGACTCGCAAAGGGCTCCCGCATCCTCAATTATTTCCGATATAAGTGCCCGCATCATCCACTGTTCGGTATGCTGCTGTATTGAATCTACAAGGCTTCTGTACTCAAGGCTGTCCGGACCGGCAACCAACTCATCACTTACCTTTTCGGGGAGGTTCCTGAACGAGATTTCCGCGGGTGAAAGATAGTCTGTGACCGGATAGCCGTGCAGCAGGCTCCGGTCACATTTTTCGGCGAAGTACCAGGTGGTGGTGAACCATTTGAATTTTCGCCTGAATATGGCGGTTCTGGTGACTGAGCTGTTTTTTCCCGTATCAGCCAGGTAGGCTTCATTTATGGCATCGGCAGAAAGGAACAGTTTTTCTGCAAAAAGGAACCATGTTGTGTCGCCTTTTTCAGAGATTGCCATTGAATCTGCAAGGTTCCACGAGCTGTCTACAGGTACCTTGAAATCCGCCATGGTGAGTTTTCCGCCGGTGTAACTCATTTCTGCCTTTCTGAGTACTGAACCGTCCCGGCCTACTATATTGGTTACTGTTGTTTCCGGCCCCTCACAGGAGATGATTGACAGGATAAGGACCAGAGACACGGATATTTTTCTTTTCATGACTGGTGAATGTGCCTCCTTCTGCACTGTTATCATGACCAAGTTACACAGAATTGACTGATTTGACAGCCATTCGTTGGTGAAAGTCCTGAAAACTGAGAATATTCGTATCATTGTGAAATTTATTTTCTTCCTGAACAGAAGTATAAATGGGGGATGATTACTCTGAATTTTGTCATGCGGGGGCAACCTGCCGGGTCGAATACTCTGCCCTTCCGACAGGTGTTGAGCTTCTTACCGTCACTTTCACACCGCCTGAACCGCTTGATGCTCCGCCGGTTATATTTATTCCGGGGCTGGGCTCCGTGATTGAAAATTTCAGGGAGACGGTAATTGAGCTTACGAGGCACCACACTGTTATTTATTTGGAAACCAGGGAGAAAAGAAGTGCCAGGATCACTGTAAATCACACTTTTACAGTTGCAGATGTAACTTCTGACCTCGTTCACTTTGCAGGAATCAGGTTTCCTGCCGGATCGGATTATGTAATGGCAGGCTACTCCCTCGGGGCAACAGCTATTGCAGAGGCTTTCCGGTTGCTTGAAAACAAGCCTGAAAGAATTGTCCTCATTGAGCCCAACATCTCCTTCCCGTTTCAGGGATGGCTGTTATTTCTTGCCAGGGCTGCCCGGGTAGTCTATTATCCGTTAAAACCGTTTCTCAAATGGTACCTGAGACGTTTCCGTATCAATCTTGCCGAGGATTATGAGATGTACCGCATCAACTGCAGGATCCTTGACTCGGCCGAGCCGGTGCGCATTGGAGCTGCCATCCGTCACCTGAGCGGCTACCGGATGAGCGCATGCCTGCAGGAGATAGCCGTACCCGCCCTGGTTGTGGTTGCCTCAAAGGACAAATTCCACAGCCATGATGAGGGTATGGAGATAGCACGGCAGATAAAGGGTGCAGATTACATCGACCTTGCCGACAACAAAATGACCCACAGCTCAGATATGGGCCGGATAATCAGTGATTTTATTTCTTCTCCTCCGGCAAAAATACCATCTCAAGCAGGTCAGCTTTGGCAAGATATTTCTTAACCAGCTTCTTCATATCTTTGACAGTGAGCTTATTAAGTATGCCTTCAAAATTCCGTTCGTCATTGTTGTCAATGCCATAGACATAGTAACTCATGACTTTGCCTGCCCAGTAGCTGTTATGTTGCCTCTCTTCCTCGCGGGTTTTGAGCATGTTACTGACAGCCTTTTCAAGATTCACCTGTGAGGGTCCGTTGGAGGCAATCTCCTGCAGTTCACGGTAGATTATTCCTTTCAGTTCTGTCGCTCTCGCCGGGTCGCATTCAAACGTAACCATGAGGTCAGCCTTTTCCACAGGTCTCTTGTAAGATGTTGCACCGGTGCTCACTCCGTAAGTGCCGCCCTCGTCCTCGCGCACTTTTTCAGTATAAACCAGGTCAAGTATGGCGCTCAGAACATCCAACATCAGGTTGTTCTTCGGGTTGAACCCGAGCTCAGCCGAATAGTTCATGAGCACTCTGGCCTTTGGAACGGCCAGAGGAACAGGGATCTCTTTCCGGACAGTGCCTGCGGGTTGTCTTACACCGTTGTCTTTCCATGTTTCAGTCATGTTCTTCGAAGGAAGTGAGCCGATGTACTTTTCAGCCATACTGAGCGCCTCCGATTCTTCAACGTTGCCTGTAATTATGAATGTGAATGCCGATGCGTCATCAAATGCCGTTTCATAAATGTGATTTACATCTTCATAGCTGATCAGTTTCATTGTCTCAGGCGTCATGATGAAGGTGCGGGGATGGTAGCCAGTCATGTTCATTGAAAGGGAGTCGGATATTATCTTGTTCGGGTTTTTCTGCATTGCAGTGACCACGGCAATATAACGTCCGATGATAGCATCATAGGCTTCCCGGTTGTAGTTCGGCTTTGCGAACCGCAGGTAGAGAAGCTGCATCATTGTCTCAAAGTCCTTCGGTGTTGAGGAGCCGGATATTGTCTGCATTGTCTCCTGCAAACCAAGGGAGACGGAGGCTTTCTTGCCGGCCAGCATCTTTGTAAGGGCCACGTTGTCAAACTCGCCTGCCCCGTACATTGATATTATCAACGGGAAGAGGGTTACTGACGGCACCAGAGAATCGGGATAAACTGAGGAGCCTCCGAAGGCATAACCTGTTATCGTCACATTGTCCTTTTCATAGTCGGCATGCCTGAAAACTACTTTTGCACCGTTTGACAGAGTCCACTCCGTAGCGCTGAACTGGGGTAGTGCAACACCCTTTATCACCTTTGCTCCGGGGAGGGTTTCGCTGATGAGGTCGACCCCGCCAGTTATATCTTCATAGGGGGAGATATCAGCCTTTTGCACTTTGCTGAACAGAGCCAGTGCCTCCGTTTCGGAAAGATGATCCCTGTCGTCAGGCCCCTGGACAACAATAAAGCTGTTGTCGTCAGAAACAAGGCCTTTCAGTCTTTCCGTCACCTCGGCAAGGGTAATCTGCGGAAGAATCTGCTTGTAGAAATCATATTGCAGATCAAGTGAAGGGATTGGTTCGCCAGTAAGGAAATGGTCACGTATCCGTGAGGCCCAGCTGTCATTGCTGATCTTGTCCTTTTGCTTGTACCTGTTCTCGAAATTGGCAAGCATGGTTGCCTTGGCCCGCTCCATTTCGCCTTTAGTAAATCCGTGCCTCTGCACTCTTTCAAGTTCCGTCAGGGCTGCTTCAAAAGCCTTGCTCTCTTCGTCATTACGGACTAAGGCAGAGAGGGTCATGGCATTGTAGTTCCTTGCGAGGAATGAACCGTAACTGAGTGATCCGCTTATGAAAGGCGGTGTTCCCTTCTGTACAATCTCGCTGAAACGGTTGCTCATCATACTGTTCATCAGTGCAATGACATAGCCGTCACGGATGTAGTCCATATCCCTGGCCACTGTGTCAGGGTGACTATCTATCATCATAAGGCTTACTGTTGTCTGTGATGCTTCAGGGTCAGTAATCAGCAGATACCGGGTGCCTGTTTTCGGGACAAGCAGGTTTTCGGGTCTGGCGATTGGATTTTCTACTGCCGGTATAGGAGAGAAGATCTCCCTGATCTTTGCTTCGACTGCATCAACGTCAACATCACCTACCACAACAATAGCCTGAAGATCAGTCCGGTACCAGTCGTGGTAAAAATCGCGCAACGTTTCAGGAGAGAAGTTTTTAAGAACAGCGGTATCACCGATGACATCTCTCACAGCGTACTGTGATCCCTCAAAAATCACCGGGAGCATTTTTGTCATCATCCTCCATGAGGCATCTCGTCTTGTTCTCCACTCTTCAATGATTACGCCCCTCTCTTTATTTATCTCCTCATCGGAGAGAGTAATGAAGTCAGACCAGTCGGCAAGGATCATGAGGCAGGTATCGATCAAACCTGGCTTATCGACAGGTACATCGCTGAGGTTGTAGACGGTCTCATCGAAGCTTGTTCCAGCGTTAATATTCCGGCCGAAAGCCACGCCATGGCGTTCAAGGGTGTTCAGGACACCCTTCCCCGGGAAGCGCTTCGTACCGTTGAAGGCCATATGCTCAAGGAAGTGAGCCAGTCCGTTCTGGTCGTCTTTTTCAAGAACTGATCCGACATTCTGGATGATGTAATAACTGGCTCTTCCGGCAGGCTCGGTATTATGCCTGATGTACCAGGTAAGGCCGTTGTCAAGTTTGCCCATCCGGTAGGCAGGGTCAACCGGAACGGTTTTGTCAGCTGTGGTCTGTGCTGCTGCGACGAGTGCGGCGGCAACAAGCAATGAGAGTAGCAGAAATCTTTTCATGATTACATTTTGTTTTTTAGTATTCAGAGACATTGACACGACTTATGACAATCAAATTTAGATAATGTCGCCCGATTTTGCAACGGATATTAAAAAATAAGGCCTCGTCCCGGAGTTACATAGTGAATTAAGAAAAAAAACCATAACTGAGGATGGTTTTGAATGTATAATTTCCTGAAAAATAATCAGAAAAGCCCGTGCAACTCGGCGTTGATCTTGTCGATCACTTCGTTGAGGTGTTCCTTGTTTTCGGGGAAGTCATAATAGTCTGCCTCAAGAATGAGCAGCCTTCCGAATTTGTATGATTCTATCCAGGCCTCATAACGTTCATTGAGTCTTTTGAGATAGTCAAGTCTGATTGAGCTTTCATATTCACGCCCGCGTTTTTGTATCTGGCTTACCAGTGTAGGCACGGAGGCCCTCAGGTAGAGAAGCAGGTCGGGAGGTTCAACGAGCGAGCTCATCAGTTTGAAGAGGGTGAAATAGTTTTCAAAGTCGCGTGTTGACATCAGCCCCATTGAGTGAAGGTTGGGAGCGAATATATATGCGTCTTCGTAGATGGTTCGGTCCTGGACGATAGTGTTCTTTGCCTTTTTGATTTCAAGTACCTGGCTGAAGCGCGAGTTGAGGAAGTAGATCTGGAGGTTGAAAGACCATCTCTGCATGTCCTCATAGAAATCATTGAGGTAGGGATTTTCGTCAACATCCTCATAATGAGCCTGCCATCCGTAGTGTTTGGAGAGCAGCCCGGCAAGGGTTGTCTTGCCTGATCCGATGTTGCCTGCTATTGCTATATGCATAAAAATGACGGTTTAAATCTGAGTTTAAATATATGAAAAAGGGAGGGAGTAGTTCTGTCTGTTGATAAAAAGATTCATTGGCCGGCGGTTTTCAGGACGCTTTCAACATACTCCCTGTTGTTTGACAATCTCGGCATTTTATTCTGACCGCCGAGCTTGTCTCTCTCCCGGAACCATTTATAGAAAGTTCCCTTCGCGACAGCCCTCACTATCGGCCTTCCAAGTGTCAGGTCCTTGTATCGTTTGGCCTCATAGTCAGAGTTAAGTGTCTTGAGGGTTGTATCAAGGAGCTCAATGAATTTATCAGGATCATCCGGGGCCACGTCAAATTCTATTACCCATTCATGCGCGCCCCTTGTGTCATCTCCCATGTATACCGGTCCGGCCGTATATTCGGTGATGTGTGCTCCGGTGCCGAGGCATGCCTTCTCAAGGGCCATTTCGGCATTGTCAATGATAACCTCCTCGCCGAATGCATTGATGAAGTGCCTGGTGCGGCCTGTTATTTTTATCTTGTGCGGAAAAAGGCTGGTGAATTCAACCGTATCGCCGATAGCGTATCTCCAGAGTCCGCCGTCAGTTGAAATGACTATGGCATAATTCACCCCTTTTTCAACCTCTCCTATGGACAAGGTACGAGGGTTGTCGGAACCGGCCTCATCTGCAGGAATGAATTCATAGTAAACGCCATAATCAAGCATAAGAAGCATGGAGCTGTCCGAGAGGTCATCCTGAATAGCGAAGAAGCCCTCGGAAGCATTGTAGGTCTCCATGTAATTCATCGCGGGGTCAGGAAGCAGCCTCCTGTACTGCTCACGGTAAGGGGCGAAGCTGATGCCGCCGTGGAAGAAGACCTCGAGATTGGGCCAGACCTGGTGGAGGTTTTCCTTTCCCGTCGTTTTAAGGACATGTCGTATCAGGACCAGGTACCAGGAAGGCACTCCGGAGATGCTGGTTATATTCATATCCACCGTTTTTTCGGTGATCAGTTTCATCTTCTCCTCGAAATCGCTGATCAGTGCTATATGGGCAGGCGGAGTACGAATAAGATCGGAATAGGCGGGTGCATTCTCAATCAGGATGGCAGAGAGGTCACCGGTGATTGAGTTGTTGCCGAAGTTGCTGATCTGTTTGCTTCCCCCCAGTGTCAGGCCCTTTCCAAGAAATATTTTAGTCTCAGGATTTAGCGAGATGTAGAGTACCAGGCAGTCCTTTGCCCCGCGGAAATGTGTCGCTTCAAGCGATTCCCTGGTTATTGGGATGAATTTGCTTTTGGTGCTGGTGGTACCTGATGATTTGGCAAACCACCTTATCTCTCCGGGCCAGAGGAGGTCTTTTTCTCCGGCTCTAAGCTTTTCAACCCATGGAATCAGCTCCTCATATGTCTGGATGGGTACGTTATTGCAGAATTGCCGGTGCGATGCAACGGAGTCATATCCGTGTTCCTTCCCCCAGACTGTCTCTCTGCTGCGGGATATAAGCCGGGTCAGCACCTCATCCTGGCTTTCCGCAGGGTATTTTCTGAAAAGATCGATCTGGGAAAGTCTTTTTGTGTTTATCCAGTTAATGAATGAAGGAATAAAAGGCATTGATCGTACTTTGTTCCAAAGATAATCAAAGCCGGTCTCAATTCATCTGAAAATATCTTTCAGGACCTGCAGTGACCGTATCTGCCTTATACCGGTAAGGTGAAGGTTATAATACTTGAGTATGCCGGCCAGCAGCTCTGTGCGCTCTTCACCTGTCAGCTGCAATGCGGCAATCTTTTCAGCCGGCATCTGCAACAGTCGGTTAAGTATGGCTGCGTCGCGGGGCTCGAGGATGTCAGGGTGCATCGGCTGCAGTGCGTTGAACTGTCCGGTCAGCATGTCAAAATAGCAATCGTGCATTGTAGTGTGTGTTGGTCCGATGCCGGCATATGCCGTTAAAGCCACCAGGAACCAGAGGTGGAAGTTGCTTATCCCGGCTGTGATACTGTCGAGGGTGATCACCGAAGATTCGATGAAGTCATAAAGCATCCTGTTCGCGTCTTCCTCCCTGATGACATTGTAAAGGATCTCACTGATAAACAATGCCACGGATGTTCGGTGAATATCACCGGGGATTTTTTCAGGTATGAAGGCCAGGCTCATCTCCTTCAGGTTGTGGATTTCCCTGTTCTCATAACGATACAGCTCGAGGTTAAAAATGTTAAGCGGCTGGAAGTAGTTGAACCTGGTGCCTCTCCTGCGGGAAGAGATGCCTTTAACCATAACGGAGATCCTTCCGTATTCCTGTGTATAAAAATGGGCAATCAGCGAGTTGTCTGAATACCTTACATGATGGATCAGTATGGCTTTGGTCTTAACAAGCATCTGTTGCGGCACTTTCCCAAATGTATTAAAGTTTACTGACAGCCGGCTCAAACAGAGCTTGGTTAAATTTATATCTTTACATGTCAATTTCTGAAAATGAATTCCAAATCAAAGGATCAGCTTCTCCTGCGCATCGCCCGGCTTGCCCGTCAGAACAAGGAGCTTGAGGAGCAGGTTAAGAAACTTGAGCGTGAGAAGGGGAAGATCCTGGAAATGAACGAAAGGTACAGGCTGCTCCTTGAAAGGAATGATCTTCCCGGTACTAAGACGGCAGAGGAGGATAAGTCGTTCAGATATAACATGGTAACGGTCCTGTTTGCCGATATCCATGGCTTTTCACGACTTATGGAGGATATGGACTCTGCACGAGTGATGGATGAGCTTGATGAGATCTTTTTCGAGTTCGACAAGATTATCGGGAAATATCATGTGGAAAAAATAAGGACCATCGGTGACACCCTCATGTGTGCCGGAGGTATACCGTCAAAGAACATTACCAACCCCGTAGAGGTTGTCATGGCTGCAGTAGAGCTGAGACATTTCATGAAGGAATATGAGGCCGTGAAAAGGGTTGATGAAAGGATCTGGAATCTGAAGGTAGGTATTCACACGGGCCCTGTCACTGCTTCGCTGTCAGGGAAGAACAAGGTTTCATATGACATCAAGGGGCGCGCCGTCAACACTGCCAGTCGCATAGAGGCTGTCTCGGATAAGGATTCAATACTTATTTCAGTAATGACCTATGAGCTTGTAAAGGAGTTTTTCTTCTGTGAGTATATCGGTAAACTGCCCGTTAAGTATACCGGCAGCATCCAGATGTACCAGGTCAGGGGTCTCCTGCCGGCCTTATCCGTTGACGGACTGGGGGTCAAGCCCAATAAAGCGTTCTGGATCAAGTTTGGACTAATACAGTTCACAGATATTCAAGAAGTTATTTTGGATAAGCTTGAAAGTGAGTTGCCTGATTTCCTCTTTTATCACAATGTAAAGCACACTGTTGATGTTGTTACGGAGGTGGAGCTGATAGGATGGGCTGAGGGGTGCAATGATGAAGAGATTCTGTTGCTGAAGACCGCCGCCCTGTTCCATGATGCCGGTCATACGGTATCCTATGATGATCATGAGTACCAGGGCACCCTGCTGGCCCGTGAGATTCTTCCCGGATACGGTTATACCGAAGAACAGATTAACAGGATATGCAGTATTGTAATGTCTACCAAACTGCCGCCGAAGCCTGCCGACCTGCTGGAACAGATCATCTGTGATTCCGACCTCGATTATCTTGGAAGAAGCGATTTCATACCCGTTTCAAACACCCTTTTTGAGGAGCTGAAGGCTCAGGATAAGATCACGAACCTGAATGACTGGAACAGGATGCAGGTTAAGTTCATCTCCGGGCACCAGTATTTCACTGCCACCGCACGCAGTCTCAGGGAGGTGAACAAGAAGCTGCAGATAGAGCGTATTCAGAGCCTTATAACTGCGGACTGATCACCTTATCACATCGAGTGTATTCAGAGCCTTGTTACTGCGGACCGATCACCTGATCACAAGCATCTTGGTTACTTTGGCAAGGGTGCCGTCTTCATTGGAGCAGAAGACCAGGTAAACACCTGTTGCCACCCGTGCAGACCGGTAGTTGTGCAGGTCCCAGGTCACCTGCCCGCCCAGGGAGGTGGTCTCGTAAACCAGGTTGCCGCTGACATCCGTGATCTTCACCGACGAGTTTTCCACGAGGCCTGTAATGGTAACCACTCCTTCATAGTCCTCCCTGACAGGATTCGGGAAAGCATATATACCGGAATAGTCTTCCTTTCCCGCGGTGGCGTCACCGCGGAATGAGACGATTCCTTCTGAAGTGCCGAACCAAACCTCGCCGTTGGCCCCGTTTACGGCTATCTTCACCACATTGTCAGAGAGTATTGGGCTATTGGTGCTGTTGAAGTGTATAAGCTGCTCCTTGCCGTCGTCTGACATCAGGTATGCCCCGGAACTCATCGTCCCGAACCATTTTCTGTTGGCCCCGTCAATAGCAATGGTGGTCACCGTTTCCGTTCCAAGCAGATAATCAGCCAGCCCGGAGCCGTCATTTCTCGGGATCTTGATCCTGGATGCTGTCAGCCCGCCTGCGAATACTCTCGCCGGGTTATAGAAGACTGCCGGTCCCATATCGGTTCCGACCCATATGTTTCCGTCAAGGTCTGTGGTGATTGAAAAGAGATTGTTCATAACACGGCCTTCGGTGTCTTCGACCTGAAGCCTGAGATACCGGTCGTCCGAGGTTATCTCAGGTGTCCCTGCAGGGTCATAGACAAGCAGTCCGTATCCACGTGGAAGTATAACCCATATGTAGTCATTCCGGTCAGTGATCATGTCTCCGGCAACAGGAACATTCAGGTTTATAGATGTGGTAATCCAGTTTCCTTCGGGGGTGAGTGCCTTAAGGTTACCGGGCACCCCCGACTGTGTCATCCACAGATTGCCTGACCTGTCAAAGGCAAGCCCGCAGATGCGGGTAAAATTCTCTCCGGGCCTGATGCTTGACAGGGGAGAATTATACTGGTTGTAATTCTTTGTCATTGTGCCATCCCGGAACTCATAGAGGCCATTGCCCCATGATGAGACATAGAAATGGCTTTCATCATCCGGGTCTGCGATCACCCTCATTGCATCCCTGTCAGCTTCTCCGTAAAGAATATGGCTGATCCAGGTGTTGCCTCTGCCGGTGAACACCTGCAGCGGACGATAGACATTGCCCCAGGCATTGTCAACGGTTCCTCCGGTTACGTAGAAATTTTCTCCCTCAAAGCGGATGTCTGCGACATTGTTCGTGTAAGGGCCCGCGATGGTGTGGCTGGTGAATGTGCTGTAGTCCGTGGTTGAGACAAGGCCCGCCGATGCATCGGCAATCCAGAATTTCTGCTGGAAGCGGGTTACCTCCGATGGATTGGCGGAGGCCCAGCCGTATCCCGTTATTTCCCTGGTGACGGTACCCTGAGAGGATAGAAAGACTATGGAAGATGTTGTCGACATGAAGAGGTCACTGCCGTCGCCGTCGAGCGATCTGATGCTTCCTCCGGGAGCAGTGGTTATGAGGCCTGCACTCTGTCCCGGAACTATGCGGAACAGCGAATCCGGGGAGGAGGAGGATCCGGGCTTGCTCAGGAAGAGAGCAGTTCCGGCAGCAGCAATATTGTCATATTTTGATTCCGGAAGGGGAAGGCCTTGAAGAAGCTCCCAGTTCCCGAAGTAAGAGAGACCGGAGCGGTTTAACGGAGCTGAAAATATCCCGCGGGATGTGGCAGCATAGACCCGGTCATTAAGCAATGCTGTTTCATGGACCTCATTGGTTTCGCCGTCAGGACCCGGCCGCCAGGTGTCAGCCACATATTTTCCACGGACGTCAATAACTACTATGCCAAAGGTTCCAGACAGCAGGGCACGGCTGCCGGAGACATTGACCCCGTAGATCTCCTTGATACCGGGTATGTATTTGTTCTTTATATCAGGAATGTTGGTAATAATGCCTTTCCTGACAAGATCAACACCTGTATTCCTGTAAACAATGATCAGTGTCTCTTCGGCATCACACCATGCAACGTGACTTATTGCGGTCTCATTCAGCCCGGACACTCTCGAGAGAGGTGATGATGATCCGGAGCGTATGTCATAAACCAGCAGGGATGCTCCTGCAGAAGAATAGATCTTTTCTCCTCCTGCAGCCAGTGAGTATGATGAGCTGTAGGAGAGATGATCATTCCATGATCCTACGGCACCCTGTCCGTTTAGGAGAAGAGATGCCGAAAAAGTGACCGTTAATAAAAAGATCCTCTTCATGCTCCTGTTACCCGTATCTGCTGAACCCTGAGGTTCTGATTTAGTTGTGTCCTCTTACCCTCTGGCTGAACTCTGAGGTTCTGATGTAGTTGCGTCCTCTTACCCTCTGGCTGAACTCTGAGGTTCTGATTTGGCTGTTTCCTCTCACCCCTTTTTGTCATTCAGAAAGGCCTGCAGTTTCTCATAGACCTGGCCATGTCATCCCTGCCTCTCCTTCAGAAAGGCCAGCAGTTTTCTCATAGCCCTGGCCCGGTGTGATATCATGTTCTTTTCAGAGAGGGGGATCTCGGCAAATGTCCGGTTATACCCGTCTGCAAGGAACACAGGGTCATATCCGAAGCCTCCGTCTCCCCTTCTCTCACTGGTGATCACTCCTTCAACCGTTCCTTCAAACAGGTATTCTTTTTCTTCAAGAATCAGTGCGATGACCGTCCTGAATCTGGCAGTTCTGTCTTCAGCATCTGCCATCTGCTCCAGCAGTTTGTTAATATTGTCATCAAAGCTCCTTCCTTCACCTGCATACCTTGCAGAATATACACCCGGCGCACCGCCAAGGGCGTCTACTTCCAGTCCGGTGTCATCTGCAAAGACATTCAAGCCGGTCCTTTTGTGAACGAACTTTGCCTTGAAGAGAGCATTTTCAGCGAGCGTGTCAGCATCCTCCGGGATATCCCCGGAGATATTCACATCAGCCAATCCCAGAATTTTGAAGTTACTATCCAGGAGATCACCTATCTCTTTGATTTTATGCTTATTGTTTGTTGCGAATACAAGTTCCATAGTGGGGTCTGATGAAAAGGCAAAAATAGTCATTGCATCGTGACAAGGCGATGCCGGCATACCAAAAGAGTAAAATATTAGTTTAATTTTGTATATATCAGGCAATCTCAATCGTATATGGGTATCAGTCTTTTCCGCCGGTTCATCTTGTCAGGGGCCCTGTTTTTTGCGGGTGCCGTCCTGGTCACTTTCCCTGCGCTGGCAGTTGAGAAAGCAGCGGTTCCGGAGGGAGACAGGATAACTTCTGTTTTGTCTTACCGCACCGGAGAGACGATTGACACCCCGGGTGGCACAACTGTTCTGAAGTATCGCGAGGGAATAATATTCAGGATGGAGAAGGTGGAGGATACCGAGTATTCGTTTTACATGGAAGGTCCTGACAGAAAATGGACTGCCTGGAGTGACAGGAGTTACAAGGAGTATACTAACCTTGGGCGGGGCAGATATACATTCATGTATCGCTATCGCAACGGTGGGGGTGAAATAGCCGGAGAGGGTGCCTTCAGCTTCAGGGTTAAGGCGCCGTGGTATTTCTCACCCGTGGCCTGGATAATATATCCTCTTTTGCTGGTACTTGCAGGAATGATGCTTCGTATTCGCACACACCGTCTCTTCATGGAGAGGCAGAAGAGGCTTGAAGAGCTGATTGCTGAACGGACGGAAGAGCTGCAGCATGAGAAGGAGAAGTCAGACAATCTTCTGGCAAACATGTTGCCGAAAGGCACTGCCGAAGAGATAATGCTGAAAGGAAAAGCGGCAAAAACGAAGTATAATTTCGTTACAGTGCTTTTTTCAGATATACAGGGGTTCACCAGGATAGCCGAAGAGATGAATCCGGAGGTGCTGATAGATGAACTTGACCGTTTCTTCTTTCACTTTGACTCTCTTGCCGAGAAATACAGGATTGAAAAGATAAAGACCATAGGTGATGCCTATATGTGTGCCGGGGGAATACCAGAAAGGAACAGGACCAATCCTGTTGAAGTGGTGCTTGCTGCCCTGGAGATGCAGAAATACATGCAGTTCATGAAGAATGATCCGGCAAAGACTGCAGCGCGGTTCTGGGATATAAGGATTGGAATTCATACTGGCACTGTAATCGCGGGGGTAGTCGGGCACAAGAAGATTACCTATGACATCTGGGGCGATACTGTGAATACGGCAAGCCGTATGGAGTCATCAGGAGAGCCGGGTAAGATAAATATCTCGGGTACCACCTATGAGTTTGTAAAAGACTATTTCATCTGTGATTACCGGGGGAGGATGCCGGTAAAGTACAAGGGCGACCTCGATATGTATTTTGTAACAGGCATAAGGCCTGAGCTGAGTGACCCTGATGGTTCGCCCAGCCGGAGGTTCTTTACGAAGATTGAGATGATCCGCATACTTGATGTTGAGGAACATGTATTCACCAAGTATTCCGAAATAGCCTCACCGGATCTCTTCTTCCACAGTGTTGATTACATACGAGGTGTATGTCTTCAGGCTGACCTTCTTGCCAGGGCTGAGAAACTTGAAGATCAGGATTATATTCACATCAGACTGGCATCGGTGTTTATCTTTTACGGGTATGTTTTTGATTATAATGACCCTCAGGCTGCCGCAAGAAAGAGGGCAGGGGAGATACTTTCAGTTTATGGTTTCGGACCACAGACACTTGAGGTGGTGACTGGCCTGATGGATTCGGCATTTCGGCCTGAGCAGGAGGGCCTTGCCGGGATGGTATTGCATGATGCCTTGTTTGATTTCACCGGCAGGATTGACTTTATAACAATGATTGACAGACTCTACAGGGAGGAAATGGCATACGGGAAGATAGATGACCCCAAAACATGGTTCAGGAATATGGCCGCAAAAATGGAAGAAAACCAATTCCTTACGGAGACAGCGCGGAAGCTGAGATCGGTACCTCTGCGTGACCAACTCAATGCACTCCAGTCTTTTGCGGGCGAGAAACTCAACAATATTTAAAATCATTTGGTACTTTGGTATTAAAGAGTACATTTGAAAATTCTAATGCAGGCAATCATGGTAAATTTAGACTGGAACAATCTGCCTTTTGGCTATATAAAAACCGATCACAACGTCCGATCGGTCTTCCGGAACGGAGAGTGGGGCAAGCTTGAAATAACTGATTCGGAGTATATAAGCGTCCATATAGCCGCCACCGGTCTTCATTACGGGCAGGAGTCTTTTGAAGGTCTCAAGGCTTACAGGGGGCGTGACGGTAAGGTCAGGCTATTCCGCTGGGATGAGAATGCAAAGCGGATGGATTCCTCAGCAAAGGGCGTGATCATGGAGCCGGTACCGATTGAGCTGTTCAGGGAAGCTGTATTTACGGCCGTACGGCTCAATGAGAAGTTTGTTCCGCCTTACGGCTCTGGGGCGTCACTGTATATAAGACCGTTGCTTTTCGGCAGCGGGGCCGAAGTAGGAGTGAAGCCTGCTTCAGAGTACACATTCCTCGTTTTCGTGACTCCGGTGGGGCCTTACTTCAAGGGCGGAGTGAAGCCGGTCAATATGATGATCTGTCGTGACGTTGACCGTGCTGCACCACTGGGTACAGGAAACATAAAGGTAGGGGGCAACTACGCCGCCAGTCTAAGAGCCATAGTGAAAGCACGCGACGGGGGATATGGCAATGCACTCTTTCTCGATGCCATTGAGAAGAAGTACATTGATGAATGCGGTCCGGCTAATTTCTTTGGCATAAAGAACAACACTTATATTACCCCGCTTTCGTCGTCGATACTGCCTTCCATTACCAATAAAAGCCTCATAGCGATAGCTGAAAAAATGGGAATGAAGACCGAGAGACGCCGTGTTCCTGTTGAGGAGCTTGAGGAGTTTGAGGAGACGGGTGCATGCGGAACCGCCGCTGTTATAAGCCCTATTGCGAAAATTGTTGATCCCGATACAGGCAAGATCTATGAATACTGCAAAGACGGCAATCCGGGGCCTGTTTCCCTGAAGCTTTTCAATAAGCTGATAGGGATTCAGTACGGTGATGAACCGGATGAGTTCGGGTGGATGACTGTCATTTAGACCTGACCTCCCCTCTGCAGCATTTCTGTTATTCCGCTGATGTTTAAAAAAATTGCCGGCCGGTTGGAGGAATTGGCAGTTTGTGTGCTATTTTTGACGCAAAGTCTCAGCAGTGGCAAAAACAGTCGGAGGAATATCCAGGTACAGATTAGGCAGTTCTTACATTACCCTGGTTGTTAGCGTTTCCCTGGTCCTGTTTCTGCTTGGAATCCTTGGTATGGTCCTTATCAATGCCCGCCAGCTTTCAGACTATTTCCGCGAGAGTCTGTCGTTTACGATAATGCTGAAGGAGGATGCCCGCGAGGCGGACATCATGATGCTTCAGAAGGAGCTTGATGCCAAGCCTTATGTCAAGCAGACTGAATATGTCTCCAAAGATGAGGCTGCCGTCAAGCTGAGCGAGGAACTCGGTGAGGACTTTCTGGATTTTTTGGGGTATAATCCTCTCATGCCAACAATTGACGTTTATCTCCTTGCCGATTATACTCATCCTGACAGTGTGATCAAGCTGGAGAAGGTCATCTCAGAGTACCCGGTTGTTGATGAGGTTTATTACCAGGAGTCGATTTTGAACCTGATAAATGACAACGTAAAGAAGATCAGCGCTTTTCTGCTTGTGATAAGTGCATTGCTGTTCCTGATAGCCCTGACGATAATAAACAACACGATCCGGATGTCGATCTACTCGAAGAGATTTCTCATAAATACAATGCAGCTGATCGGAGCCAACAGATCGTTCATCAGGAAGCCATTCCTTCTGAAAAGTCTCTTCTTTGGATTCCTGGCTGCCCTTATAGCCATCATGCTGCTGATGGGACTCATGTACCTGATTGAGAAGGAGTTTTTTACCCTGTTCACTTTTGAGAACATAAACCTGTTCCTGCTTCTGTGCCTTGCACTGGCATTTGCGGGAGTGGTGATCAATGCTGTTTCGACTTTTTTTGCTGTGAACAGGTATCTTGGCATTCACGAGGACAAACTCTATTATTAGAAAAAATATGGTCGCTAAAAAGGATGATGACAAAAAGCCCGGCTTTGCCCTTGGGAGGGAGAACTACAAGCTTATGGCCATAGGATTTGCCATAATAATTGTTGGATTTATACTCATGGCCGGAGGAAGATCAGATGACCCGAAAGTATTTTCGGAAGATATTTTCAGTTTTCGGAGGATAACTTTAGCTCCGCTTATTGTTCTGGCCGGGTTCATTTTTGAGATTTACGCAATAATGAAGAGACCCAGGGAGTAATTTTTTCACAAATTGTAACCGGATAACTGAGAATGAATTGGTATGAAGCCCTGATCTTCGGACTTGTACAGGGGCTGACCGAGTTTTTACCGGTCAGCAGCGACGGGCACCTTGAAATCGTAAAGTATCTTTTTGGCGGCATAGAGGAGAGCTTTCTCTTTTCGGTAGCTGTGCACGGAGCAACGGTACTGAGTATACTTGCAGTTTTCTGGAAGGATATTCTTCATTTGCTTAAGGGAGTCTTCAAATTCACCATGAACGAAGAGACAGTTTATGTTCTGAAGCTGATTGTTTCAATGATACCGGTGGCAATTGTGGGGTTTACCCTCATGGACAAGGTAGAGTCGCTTTTTGTTGCAGACATGGATATCACAGGGTCTTTCCTGCTGGTCACCGCGCTGTTTCTTACCGTTGGGCATTTCGTCAGGAAAAGGGAGAAACCGATCACCTACGGAGGGGCATTCATTATGGGAATTGCGCAGGCGCTGGCGGTCCTTCCCGGCTGGTCGAGGTCAGGATCCACAATTTCAACCGGGTTGATGCTCGGCAACAGCAGTAAGGAGCTTGCCCGCTTCTCATTCCTGATGGTGATAGTCCCGATTATCGGGGCAAATTTTGTGCAGGTCGTCACCACTGAAACCGCTGCGGTGAATGTGGTGCTGTTCCCCCTGATTATAGCAACTGTTGCAGCTTTTATATCGGGTTACGCAGCCTGCCGATGGATGATTAGCATAGTCAGGAAGGGTAAGCTGGGATGGTTTGCCGTGTATTGTGTTTTAGTCGGACTCACTCTAATACTGTTTGCCTGAAGGTGTTGAAAAAATGCTCTGACTTTGAAGAAGGTGAGGTTTTGCTGCTCCAGAAGCCGCTTTACTGGACCTCTTTTGACCTGGTGAACAAGGTTAAGCTTGCCATTCGGCATCACTGCGGACTGAAGAAGCTAAAGGTGGGTCATGCGGGTACACTTGACCCTCTGGCCACAGGGCTGCTGATTGTATGCACTGGCAGGGCCACAAAGAGGATTGATGAGTTCCGTGACCTGGAAAAGGAGTACACAGCTGTAATCAGGTTCGGCCAGACAACCCCCTCTTTTGATCTTGAGAGCGAGGTCGACGGGGAGTATCCTGCGGGGCATATTACTGCGGGGCTTGTTGCTGAAAAGCTTAAGGATTTTCTTGGCGAGCAGTACCAGGAACCGCCGCTTTTCTCTGCCAAGTTTGTTGACGGAAAAAGGGCTTACGAACTGGCAAGGAAAAAGATAGAGAAGAGGCTTGACGAGGTTAAGGTCTTTTTCCGCGAGATTGAGCTGCTCCATTTCAGGGAGAGCGAGGCAAAGATCCGGATCGTCTGCAGCAAGGGTACATACATCAGGGCCTTCGCCCGTGATCTTGGCGTTGCCCTGGGAAGCGGAGCGCATCTTCGTGGGTTAATACGAAACGCGATCGGAGAATTTCGTGTCGAAAATGCCTTGACAGTAGAAGAATTGAAATATATTCTTGAAAATTTGAAACAAATCGATAATTCATTCGTATAAATATTCTTGCACTAATCATAATTGCATTATGAAACTATCTCAATTCAAGTACACATTACCCCAGGATCTGATAGCACTTTATCCCTCAAAAAACAGAGATGAGTCGCGTTTGATGGTTGTGCACCGCGATACCGGAGTGGTTGAACATAAGATATTTAAAGATATTGTGGAGTTTTTCAGGGAGCGTGACGTTCTCGTATTCAACAATACAAAAGTGTTTCCCGCAAGGCTCTATGGAAACAAGGAGAAGACAGGTGCTGAGATAGAAGTTTTTCTTCTTCGCGAGTTGAATCGTGAGCAGAGGCTATGGGATGTCCTGGTTGATCCGGCAAGGAAGATCAGGATTGGCAACAAGCTTTATTTCGGTGAGGATGACCTGCTTGTGGCGGAGGTGATTGACAACACCACCTCGAGGGGCAGGACACTCAGGTTTCTCTTTGACGGAACATATGAGGAGTTCAAGGAGACCCTCTATTCACTGGGGGAGACGCCGCTTCCTAAATTTATCAACCGGCCGGTTGAACCCGAGGACGGCGAGAGGTATCAGACGATATTTGCCAAGTTTGAGGGAGCGGTGGCGGCTCCAACCGCAGGACTCCATTTTAGCAGGGAACTGCTGAAGAGGCTTGAGATAGTGGGGGTTGAGTTTGCAGAGATAACCCTGCATGTGGGACTGGGTAATTTCCGTAATGTAGATGTGGAGGATCTGACAAAGCACAAGGTTGATTCAGAGAGAATATTGATTTCCGAAGAGGCATCGGTTCGCATCAACAAGGCCAAGGAGCGCCGGAACAGGATCTGTGCAGTAGGAACGACGGTAATCCGGACGCTGGAAAGTTCGGTTTCGACATCCGGGATGGTAAAACCGTTCAACGGATGGACGAACAAATTCATTTTCCCCCCATATGAGTTCAAGGTTCCTGACATGCTTGTGAGCAATTTTCATCTTCCATATTCGACTCTGCTGATGATGGTTTCCGCCTTTGCAGGATACAATCTTCTTTTTGATGCCTACCGCACTGCAGTCAAGGAAAAATACAGGTTTGGGACCTATGGTGATGCCATGCTGATTCTTTAGATTTCAGCGTCTTTTCGTGTTAATAAACATCATATAATGTGTATAAAACGTGCCGGTAAAGAGACCCGGCACGTTTATTTTATGTGAACTTCACGCAATTACAGCCGAAAAATGTCCGTTTACTAGGCAACCATTTGTGCATTTCATGAGTATAAGTATCAGGCAGCAGTTGAAGGTACCACAAATTACACCTGTAGAATGTTAAGAGACAGAAAGGCAATCATTCCCATCCTATTGTTAATAATTCTTTCTGAGGTCTCTTTATTTGGACAGACAACAGGAGATTACAGGACCAACGGGAATGTTCAGTTTAACCTCGCAGCCAACTGGCAGGTTTTTGACGGGACTGCCTGGGTTGGCGCTGCTGCTGACCCGGGTCTTGCCAGCGGCGTGATCACGATCCGTAACGGTCATACAGCGACAGTTACGGCATCAGAGACGCTGGATCAGCTGATTGTTGAGGCAGGAGGAATTATCAGGGTAAATGGTTCGAGGAATCTTACCATTGGGAATGGGGTTGAGCCATTTGACCTCGAAGTATACGGAACCGTTGATAACTATGGCAACATCAATACATCTGCAAATCCCGGAGCCGCAATCCGATTCAATAATAATTCGCTTTATAACCACAGGCTTAACGGTGGCACAATCCCGGATGCAACATGGCTGACTAATTCCACCTGTGCCATACTATCGGTTACAAACACCATTCCTGCCGGACTGAGTCAGGTATTCGGAAACCTTACCTGGAATTGTGCCGGTCAGACGGGTGATATAGATCTAAATTCCAACCTGGAGGTAAGAGGAATGTTTACCATGGCAAGTACCAGCACCAGATATCTGCGTGTATCCACCTCGGGGAGCTATGCCATGAACCTGGGAGGATACACTCAGACTGGCGGAAGGCTGAATCTGGCCATAGGTGGGTTTACATGCACCATTAATCTGACTGGGGATTTCAATTTTTCAGGAGGGAACATTCTTACAAGCGGATCAGGAGTTGGGAATATCAATTTCACTGGACCAGGCATGCAGAACTTTAACAGGACCGGAGGGGCATTCTCAAATACGAGGATAAATTATACTGTATATAATGGCTCAGTCCTGAATATGGGCACAAGCATCATTGATGTCTCCGGTACTTATGTTGCATCAGGCACATTTACACTAAACCCAGGCGGCGGATTGATACTTGGTGATCCTTATGGTATTACTTTATCGGCAACCGGGGCCACCGGTGGCAACATCAGAGTTCTCGGGACAAGGACCTTCAGCACGGGGGCTGATTATACCTATAACGGTGCTGCCAGTCAGGTAACCGGCGACGGCCTGCCTCCTATTGTCCGTGACTTTACCATCGATAACCCGGCAGGTGTAACAATGACAGGAAGCATAAATGTCACAGGTGCTCTTACGATGGCTGTCGGTAATATTGTTCCTGAAGCTAATAGTTTATTGCTCTCAAACAGTGATCCCGCATCTTTGATTTACACTTCCGGTACAATAGCGGGGAATTTTGAAAGGTTTGTCAGTCAGACAGGCAGGGAATATCTGTTTCCAGTAGGATCACTGGCACAGACTCAATCACTAACGGTGAATTTTTCTGATCTTACAGCCGGATCACTTCTTGTCAGATTTAATTCAGGTGACCCCGGGGATAATGGTCTGCCTTTAACAGAAGCAGGGGATTACTACTTAACAAATCAGTATACAACAGGTTTTTGGACAGCTCAAGCCCGTAATTCAATGTCTTCTGCGAATTACGACCTGGATCTGGACGCCACCGGATTTGGACCTTACCCCATAACCTCCGGTTCAAGAATCGTAAAAAGGGACGGTACAGCCGACTGGGAAATCGATGGCCTTCATGCTGGCGTAACTGGTACAACTATAAGACGGGAATCTCTTACTTCGGGAATTTCTTCTTCGCCTGCCGGTACACATTATGGTATCTGCAAAACCGGACCGGTTATTGTAGCGCAGCCGTCAAATGCCATCTTGTGCCAGGGCAGCTCGAACCTTGCGGTTTTTATGGTAAACGCAACAGGATATGGTACTTTGACCTATCAATGGTACAAGTCACCCTCAGAATTACTTTCGGATG
Organism: uncultured Rikenellaceae bacterium; assembly: GCA_963770745.1. Classification (GTDB taxonomy): domain Bacteria; phylum Bacteroidota; class Bacteroidia; order Bacteroidales; family VadinHA17; genus SR-FBR-E99. The sequence continues at coordinate 86,913 of CAVYRA010000008.1, read as the reverse complement.
ATGGTCACTTTTCCGGAACTTCGACATCAAGCCTAGGGATCACCAATGGAACACCCGGAGATAATGGAGAGTATTATTGCATTATTACTGATGGGAGAGGTGCATCCGTTCAAAGCAGTCTGGTTACCCTTACAGTACCCTCAGTCACCTTTGGATATGATTATCATACCGATTTAACCATAAGCCAGGCTAACGGATCAGAGGACCTGACGGATTTTCCGGTACTTGTAAGTTTAACCCTTGGTCAGTTAAGGTCGGTTGGCAACGGGGGCCATGTCCAGAGTGCTAATGGGTATGATATTGTTTTTACTGACCTGAATAATTCTAAGCTCAATTACCAGGTTGAATCATACGATCCGGTAACAGGTCGAATTGTCGCCTGGGTTAGGATACCTCAGTTGTCTGCAAGCAGTACAACTACAATAAGAATGATGTATGGCAATCAGGCAGTTACGTCAGACTTGTCAACAGAAGCCACCTGGATCAGTAGTTATAAAGGGGTCTGGCATGTAAGCAACGATATTCTAACTGATGCAACTTCCTACAACAATGATTTAACAAATAATGGATCCGCTAATATCGGCGGGCTGATTGAAGAGGCCCGGAGTTTCGACGGAATCAATGATAATCTTAGGGCTGTGACCACAACAGGAATGGGTGGAAATGCCTATAACCAGACTATTAGTCTTTGGGCCAGATACTCAAGTTTACCAACTGCAACTCAGAACCTGATGGTCCTTCAGCGGTCAGGTACACCTTCTGCAGTTCAGATTGGATTCAGAGAGGTCGGGGGTGCCATGAGAGTTGTGGTATGGAATTGGGGAGGTGCACCGGTGGTGTATAGTAACAGTTTGCCTTCAGCCGGCACCTGGCATTATTACTCATATACCTATGATGGGACGGATCACAGGCTCTATATTGACGGAGTTGAGGTAAGCTCATCAAACACTGCAACCACACAGACGTCATTACCACAGTTCGTGTACCTGGGAAGTTATAGCGGGGGTGAATATTTCAATGGCATTATTGATGAGGCTAGGTATTCCTTGTCCTATAAGTCACCGGGATGGTTGGCAACAGAGTATAATAATGTTATTACTCCAGGAAGTTTTGTTTCAGCGGGTGCAGAATATAGCCTGACAGATCTTGAGTCGATGGGAGTCTGTAACCTGCCTGTTACATTGGATGGATTTCCTGCTGGAGGAACTTTTTCAGGACCAGGGATTTCTGGCAATACCTTTGATCCCGGGGCAGCTGGAGCAGGTACGCATACAGTAACATATTCTCTGAATTTAAGCGGATGTGATGCCAGTATCTCAAAAGACATAATTGTTACACCTGAGCCTCAACCTCCAATGGCTGCAAACATGTATTGCTGCCTGAGAAATATTGTTGACCTTGAAGCAACAGGCAGAAACCTAAGATGGTATTCAGACGCCGGCCTCACAATAATGGTTGGGTGGGGAACACCTTTCGCAACAGCCCGGACAACCACTGGAGTTTTCACATATTATGTTACCCAGACTGTTAACGGTTGTGAGAGCACGGCAACCCAGGTTTCCCTTACAATTTACCCGAACACCCCTGTTGCCGGCACGGCTTCTGTAGATCGCACTCCGGCGTGTGTCGGTAATAATTCCACATTCACTCTGACTGGCAACACCGGATATATTGCCAGGTGGGAAAAGAAGCTTAGTACCGACACTGAATGGTCTCCAATACCGGGGACAGCGAACATGAATACCTTCACCGAGCTGGTTACCATCCCGGGCGCATGGAATTACAGAGCCGTAGTAACTGTTGGGCGATGTGGAACCACATACGCTTATGTCAACCTGACAGTGATTACTGATGTGGTTGGCCCTGTCATAAGCGGATGCCCGACGGACATAACGGTTTACACCGGTGCCGGCAGTACAACTTGCACCCAAACGGCAACATGGACAGAGCCTTCGGCTATTGATTATTGTGAAGGGAATGTCACTTTTTCAGAGAGAAACTATTCTCCCGGATCAACATTCCCGGTGGGGACAACAATAGTCAGTTATACATTTACCGATTCAAAAGGTAATTTCACAAAGTGCGATTTCGATGTTACTGTAATTGATAATACCTTTCCCCTGATTACCTGCCCTCCAGATGTCCTTGCTGTTTCTGCCGACAATAATCAGTGCTATGCCACGGGTGTTGCTCTTGGCACACCGACGACTTCGGATAACTGCGGAGTAGCCACTGTAACTAATAATGCCCCGGCCCAGTTCCCTGTAGGAACGACCACGGTTACCTGGACTGTGACAGATGTTAACGGCAGGACGGCAACATGCAACCAGACAGTTACTATAGTTGACACACAGGATCCGACGATCACCTGTGCGGTCCCGGCAGCAAGCTACACGGCTGATGCAGGCCAGTGCTACTACACTGTTGCAGGTGCGGCTCTTGACCCGACAGCTACGGGAGACAACTGCGGAGTACAGAGTGTTGTCAACGACTTTAACGGCACCGCTACTCTTGCCGGAGCACAGTTCCCTGTAGGAACGACCACGGTCATCTGGACCATTACAGATATCCACGGTAATGACACGCAGTGCCAGTATGATATTATTGTCACCGATGACCAGGATCCGACGATCACCTGTGCGGTCCCGGCAGCGAGCTACACGGCTGATGCAGGCCAGTGCTACTACACTGTATCAGGTACAGCACTTGACCCGACAGCTACGGGAGATAACTGCGGAGTACAGAGTGTTGTCAACGACTTCAACGGTACGGCTACACTTGCCGGAGCACAGTTCCCTGTAGGAACGACTACGGTCATCTGGACCATTACAGATATCCACGGTAATGACACGCAGTGCCAGTATGATATTATAGTCACCGATGACCAGGATCCGACGATCACCTGTGCGGTCCCGGCAGCGAGCTACACGGCTGATGCAGGCCAGTGCTACTATACGGTATCAGGTACAGCACTTGACCCGACAGCTACGGGAGACAACTGCGGAGTACAGAGTGTTGTCAACGACTTCTAACGGTACCGCTACACTTGCCGGAGCCCAGTTCCCTGTAGGAACGACCACGGTCATCTGGACCATTACAGATATCCACGGTAATGACACGCAGTGCCAGTATGATATTATTGTCACCGATGACCAGGATCCGACGATCACCTGTGCGGTCCCGGCAGCGAGCTACACGGCTGATGCAGGCCAGTGCTACTACACTGTTGCAGGTACGGCTCTTGACCCGACAGCTACGGGAGACAACTGCGGAGTACAGAGTGTTGTCAACGACTTCAACGGTACGGCTACACTTGCCGGAGCCCAGTTCCCTGTAGGAACGACCACGGTCATCTGGACCATTACTGATATCCACGGTAATGACACGCAGTGCCAGTATGATATTATTGTCACCGATGACCAGGATCCGACGATCACCTGTGCGGTCCCGGCAGCGAGCTACACGGCTGATGCAGGCCAGTGCTACTACACTGTTGCAGGTACGGCACTTGACCCGACAGCTACGGGAGATAACTGCGGAGTACAGAGCGTAGTCAACGACTTCAACGGTACGGCTACTCTTGCCGGAGCCCAGTTCCCTGTAGGAACGACTACGGTCATCTGGACCATAACTGATATCCACGGTAATGACACGCAGTGCCAGTATGATGTTATTGTCACCGATGACCAGGATCCGACGATCACCTGTGCGGTCCCGGCAGCGAGCTACACGGCTGATGCAGGCCAGTGCTACTACACTGTTGCAGGTACGGCACTTGACCCGACAGCTACGGGAGATAACTGCGGAGTACAGAGCGTAGTCAACGACTTCAACGGTACGGCTACACTTGCCGGAGCACAGTTCCCTGTAGGAACGACCACGGTCATCTGGACCATTACTGATATCCACGGTAATGACACGCAGTGCCAGTATGATATTATAGTCACCGATGACCAGGATCCGACGATCACCTGTGCGGTCCCGGCAGCGAGCTACACGGCTGATGCAGGCCAGTGCTACTACACTGTTGCAGGTGCGGCTCTTGACCCGACAGCTACGGGAGACAACTGCGGAGTACAGAGCGTAGTCAACGACTTCAACGGTACGGCTACACTTGCCGGAGCACAGTTCCCTGTAGGAACGACCACGGTCATCTGGACCATTACAGATATCCACGGTAATGACACGCAGTGCCAGTATGATATTATAGTCACCGATGACCAGGATCCGACGATCACCTGTGCGGTCCCGGCAGCGAGCTACACGGCTGATGCAGGCCAGTGCTACTACACTGTTGCAGGTACGGCACTTGATCCGACAGCTACGGGAGATAACTGCGGAGTACAGAGTGTTGTCAACGACTTCAACGGCACGGCTACACTTGCCGGAGCACAGTTCCCTGTAGGAACGACCACGGTCATCTGGACCATAACTGATATCCACGGTAATGACACGCAGTGCCAGTATGATATTATTGTCACCGATGACCAGGATCCGACGATCACCTGTGCGGTCCCGGCAGCGAGCTACACGGCTGATGCAGGCCAGTGCTACTACACTGTTGCAGGTACGGCACTTGACCCGACAGCTACGGGAGACAACTGCGGAGTACAGAGTGTTGTCAACGACTTCAACGGTACGGCTACACTTGCCGGAGCCCAGTTCCCTGTAGGAACGACCACGGTCATCTGGACCATTACAGATATCCACGGTAATGACACGCACATGCCAGTATGATATTATTGTCACCGATGACCAGGATCCGACGATCACCTGTGCGGTCCCGGCAGCGAGCTACACGGCTGATGCAGGCCAGTGCTACTACACTGTTCAGGTACGGCACTTGATCCGACAGCTACGGGAGACAACTGCGGAGTACAGAGCGTAGTCAACGACTTCAACGGTACGGCTACACTTGCCGGAGCACAGTTCCCTGTAGGAACGACCACGGTCATCTGGACCATTACAGATATCCACGGTAATGACACGCAGTGCCAGTATGATATTATTGTCACCGATGACCAGGATCCGACGATCACCTGTGCGGTCCCGGCAGCGAGCTACACGGCTGATGCAGGCCAGTGCTACTACACTGTTGCAGGTACGGCACTTGACCCGACAGCTACGGGAGACAACTGCGGAGTACAGAGTGTTGTCAACGACTTCAACGGTACGGCTACACTTGCCGGAGCCCAGTTCCCTGTAGGAACGACCACGGTCATCTGGACCATTACAGATATCCACGGTAATGACACGCAGTGCCAGTATGATATTATAGTCACCGATGACCAGGATCCGACGATCACCTGTGCGGTCCCGGCAGCGAGCTACACGGCTGATGCAGGCCAGTGCTACTACACTGTTGCAGGTACGGCACTTGACCCGACAGCTACGGGAGACAACTGCGGAGTACAGAGTGTTGTCAACGACTTCAACGGCACGGCTACTCTTGCCGGAGCACAGTTCCCTGTAGGAACGACCACGGTCATCTGGACCATTACAGATATCCACGGTAATGACACGCAGTGCCAGTATGATATTATTGTCACCGATGACCAGGATCCGACGATCACCTGTGCGGTCCCGGCAGCGAGCTACACGGCTGATGCAGGCCAGTGCTACTACACTGTTGCAGGTGCGGCTCTTGATCCGACAGCTACGGGAGACAACTGCGGAGTACAGAGTGTTGTCAACGACTTCAACGGCACCGCTACACTTGCCGGAGCACAGTTCCCTGTAGGAACGACCACGGTCATCTGGACCATTACAGATATCCACGGTAATGACACGCAGTGCCAGTATGATATTATAGTCACCGATGACCAGGATCCGACGATCACCTGTGCGGTCCCGGCAGCGAGCTACACGGCTGATGCAGGCCAGTGCTACTACACTGTTGCAGGTACGGCACTTGATCCGACAGCTACGGGAGACAACTGCGGAGTACAGAGTGTTGTCAACGACTTCAACGGTACGGCTACACTTGCCGGAGCCCAGTTCCCTGTAGGAACGACCACGGTCATCTGGACCATTACAGATATCCACGGTAATGATGCCACATGCCAGTATGATATTATAGTCACCGATGACCAGGATCCGACGATCACCTGTGCGGTCCCGGCAGCGAGCTACACGGCTGATGCAGGCCAGTGCTACTACACTGTTGCAGGTACGGCACTTGACCCGACAGCTACGGGAGACAACTGCGGAGTTCAGAGTGTTGTCAACGACTTCAACGGTACGGCTACACTTGCCGGAGCACAGTTCCCTGTAGGAACGACCACGGTCATCTGGACCATTACAGATATCCACGGTAATGACACGCAGTGCCAGTATGATATTATTGTCACCGATGACCAGGATCCGACGATCACCTGTGCGGTCCCGGCAGCGAGCTACACGGCTGATGCAGGCCAGTGCTACTACACTGTTGCAGGTGCGGCTCTTGATCCGACAGCTACGGGAGACAACTGCGGAGTACAGAGTGTTGTCAACGACTTCAACGGTACGGCTACACTTGCCGGAGCCCAGTTCCCTGTAGGAACGACCACGGTCATCTGGACCATTACAGATATCCACGGTAACGACCGCATGCCAGTATGATATTATTGTCACCGATGACCAGGATCCGACGATCACCTGTCCGGCTGATATTATTGATATTCCTGCTGATGCCGGGGAGTGCTATGCCACAGGAGTGGTTCTTGGCATACCTGTCACAGACGACAATTGCGGAGTGGCAGGCGTATCAAATGATGCCCCTGCTCAATTCCCGGCAGGAGTCACTATCGTCACATGGACTGTTACCGATATTCACGGAAACACGTCCACCTGTGAACAACTTGTAACTGTAATTGACACGGAGTTTCCGACATTCACTGCTCCCGCTGATATAACTATTTATAAGGATGTCACATGCGGGTATGATGCCAGCGTGAGTATCACAGGTGATGTCACAGATGAGGCAGACAACTGCGACACATCACTTGATGCAACCTTCATTGATGTGGTCGCACCAGGAGCATGCGAAGGGGAACAAATTATTACAAGAACCTGGAGCCTTTCCGATGATTATGGCAACACAACAACCCATGATCAGATAATCACTGTAGAGGACAACATGCCTCCGACCTTTACCGTCCCGGCCGACATCACGATCTACAAGGATGCAACGTGCGGCTATGACGCCAGCGTAACCATAACCGGTGATGTAACTGATGAAGCAGACAACTGCGACACCTCACTTGATGCAACCTTCACTGATGTAGTTACACCGGGAGCATGCGAGGGTGAAGAGATCATCACCAGGACCTGGACCCTGACGGATGACTGCGGTAACACAACGATACAGGTACAGACCATACGGGTAGAGGATAACACTGCGCCGACCTTTACCGTCCCGGCCGATATCACGATCTACAAGGATGCAACGTGCGGCTATGACGCCAGCGTAACCATAACCGGTGATGTAACTGATGAAGCAGACAACTGCGACACCTCACTTGATGCAACCTTCACTGATGTAGTTAGCACCGGGAGCATGTGAGGGTGAAGCAGATCATCACCAGGACCTGGACCCTGACGGATGACTGCGGTAACACAACCATACAGGTACAGACCATACGGGTAGAGGATAATACTGCGCCGACCTTTACCGTCCCGGCCGATATCACGATCTACAAGGATGCAACGTGCGGTTATGACGCCAGCGTAACCATAACCGGTGATGTAACCGATGAAGCAGACAACTGCGACACTTCGCTTGATGCAACCTTCACTGATGTAGTTACACCGGGAGCATGTGAGGGTGAAGAGATCATCACCAGGACCTGGACCCTTACGGATGACTGCGGTAACACAACGATACAGGTACAGACCATACGGGTAGAGGATAATACTGCGCCGACCTTTACCGTCCCGGCCGATATCACGATCTACAAGGATGCAACGTGCGGCTATGATGCCAGCGTAACCATAACCGGTGATGTAACTGATGAAGCAGACAACTGCGACACTTCGCTTGATGCGACCTTCACTGATGTAGTTAGCACCGGGAGCATGCGAGGGCGAAGAGATCATCACCAGGACCTGGACCCTGACGGATGACTGCGGTAACACAACAATACATGTACAGACCATACGGGTAGAGGATAACACTGCCGCCGACCTTTACCGTCCCGGCCGATATCACGATCTACAAGGATGCAACGTGCGGCTATGACGCCAGCGTAACCATAACCGGTGATGTAACTGATGAAGCAGACAACTGCGACACCTCGCTTGATGCAACCTTCACTGATGTAGTAGCACCGGGAGCATGTGAGGGTGAAGAGATCATCACCAGGACCTGGACCCTTACGGATGACTGCGGCAACACAACGATACAGGTACAGACCATCACGGGTAGAGGACAACACGCCGCCGACCTTTACCGTCCCGGCCGATATCACGATCTACAAGGATGCAACGTGCGGCTATGACGCCAGCGTAACCATAACCGGTGATGTAACCGATGAAGCAGACAACTGCGACACTTCGCTTGATGCAACCTTCACTGATGTAGTTACACCGGGAGCATGTGAGGGTGAAGAGATCATCACCAGGACCTGGACCCTGACGGATGACTGCGGCAACACAACGATACAGGTACAGACCATACGGGTAGAGGACAACACTGCCGCCGACCTTTACCGTCCCGGCCGATATCACGATCTACAAGGATGCAACGTGCGGCTATGACGCCAGCGTAACCATAACCGGTGATGTAACTGATGAAGCAGACAACTGCGACACCTCACTTGATGCAACCTTCACTGATGTAGTTAGCACCGGGAGCATGCGAGGGTGAAGAGATCATCACCAGGACCTGGACCCTGACGGATGACTGCGGCAACACAACGATACAGGTACAGACCATCACGGGTAGAGGACAACACGCCTCCGACCTTTACCGTCCCGGCCGATATCACGATCTACAAGGATGCAACGTGCGGCTATGACGCCAGCGTAACCATAACCGGTGATGTAACTGATGAAGCAGACAACTGCGACACCTCACTTGATGCAACCTTCACTGATGTAGTTACACCGGGAGCATGTGAGGGTGAAGAGATCATCACCAGGACCTGGACCCTTACGGATGACTGCGGTAACACAACGATACAGGTACAGACCATACGGGTAGAGGATAATACTGCGCCGACCTTTACCGTCCCGGCCGATATCACGATCTACAAGGATGCAACGTGCGGCTATGACGCCAGCGTAACCATAACCGGTGATGTAACTGATGAAGCAGACAACTGCGACACTTCGCTTGATGCGACCTTCACTGATGTAGTTACACCGGGAGCATGCGAGGGTGAAGAGATCATCACCAGGACCTGGACCCTGACGGATGACTGCGGCAACACACATACATGTACAGACCATACGGGTAGAGGATAATACTGCGCCGACCTTTACCGTCCCGGCCGATATCACGATCTACAAGGATGCAACGTGCGGCTATGACGCCAGCGTAACCATAACCGGTGATGTAACTGATGAAGCAGATAACTGCGACACCTCACTTGATGCAACCTTCACTGATGTAGTTGCACCGGGAGCATGTGAGGGCGAAGAGATCATCACCAGGACCTGGACCCTTACGGATGACTGCGGCAACACAACGATACAGGTACAGACCATCACGGGTAGAGGACAACACTGCGCCGACCTTTACCGTCCCGGCCGATATCACGATCTACAAGGATGCAACGTGCGGCTATGACGCCAGCGTAACCATAACCGGTGATGTAACTGATGAAGCAGACAACTGCGACACCTCACTTGATGCAACCTTCACTGATGTAATTACACCGGGAGCATGCGAGGGTGAAGAGATCATCACCAGGACCTGGACCCTGACGGATGACTGCGGTAACACAACGATACAGGTACAGACCATACGGGTAGAGGATAATACTGCGCCGACCTTTACCGTCCCGGCCGATATCACGATCTACAAGGATGCAACGTGCGGCTATGACGCCAGCGTAACCATAACCGGTGATGTAACTGATGAAGCAGACAACTGCGACACTTCGCTTGATGCAACCTTCACTGATGTAGTTACACCGGGAGCATGTGAGGGTGAAGAGATCATCACCAGGACCTGGACCCTGACGGATGACTGCGGCAACACAACAATACAGGTACAGACCATACGGGTAGAGGACAACACGCCTCCGACCTTTACCGTCCCGGCCGATATCACGATCTACAAGGATGCAACGTGCGGCTATGACGCCAGCGTAACCATAACCGGTGATGTAACTGATGAAGCAGACAACTGCGACACCTCGCTTGATGCGACCTTCACTGATGTAGTTACACCGGGAGCATGCGAGGGAGAAGAGATCATCACCAGGACCTGGACCCTGACGGATGACTGCGGCAACACAACAATACAGGTACAGACCATACGGGTAGAGGACAACACGCCTCCGACCTTTACCGTCCCGGCCGATATCACGATCTACAAGGATGCAACGTGCGGCTATGACGCCAGCGTAACCATAACCGGTGATGTAACCGATGAAGCAGACAACTGCGACACCTCACTTGATGCAACCTTCACTGATGTAGTTACACCGGGAGCATGCGAGGGTGAAGAGATCATCACCAGGACCTGGACCCTTACGGATGACTGCGGCAACACAACGATACAGGTACAGACCATACGGGTAGAGGACAACACGCCTCCGACCTTTACCGTCCCGGCCGACATTACCATTTGCAGGGATCTTACCGGCACCTATGACAGGGATATTACAAACACCGGTGATGTCACTGACGAGGCTGACAACTGCGACACATCGCTGGATGCAATCTATGCTGACTCCGATGCAAATATGGGAACAATTGCAGCCGTAGGTTACATCACCAGGACCTGGACCCTGACAGATGACTGCGGCAACACCACTGTCCAGTATCAGACCATCTGGGTGCAGCCTGTACCGCGGATTTCAGTCACGGTCCCCGATACTCTTTTCTGCAACGGATCAACAATCAATTTCACTATTGACTCGCTCGTTGTTTCAAGAGGCGAAGTAATGTACGACCTTGATGTTACATATCCTGCCGGAGTAAGCGGAATACTGTCCGACGGCTCAAGGCAGATAATTAATATCGAAGACCTGCTGACCAACACAACAAACAGCTACCAGACGGTAACCTATACATTCAGGCCGTATATACAGGGCAAACCCGGCGATCCGACCTGTAATGACGGCGTGGAAGTAACAATTTTAATACATGTGGAACCAACGGCACGAGTCGCACTTACACTGGCAGATGATGAGCTTTGCAACGGTGAGAGTGTCAATATTCAGCTTTCCACATTAACCACTCCTTACCAGGGGATAGAATTCAATGTGGATGCCATCAACAGCTATCCGGAGATAACCGGATTCACGGACAGAACCGGCCTGATGGTCACGGATATTATAACTGAAGCGCTCACCAATAGCGGTGACACAGCCAGAATGGTCACCTATGTGGTTTCACCGGTGACGCTGGATGTCAACGCCAACCAGAAGTGCTACGGCATCAATGATACGGTTGAGGTATGGGTCAATCCGACACCACGGGCTACCCCTGTGAACAGTGCCCCCCAGATCTGTTATGGCGGTACTACTGACGTCATTCTTCTGACTCCTACCGTAATGCGCTCCGGTGTTAATGAGTTCAATTACACAATTTCAGCCACTGCACCCACCACAGTTGTTGGTGGTAACAGGACGCCTGTCAACAGCGTTGCCCCCGGAACTCAACTGCAGTTCCCGTACACCAACGAAAGCGATACAATGCAGTCGGTGTTCTTCCATATCACTCCGAAGGTGACTGGCCCGGGATGCCCGTACGGACCTGCTGTTATATCTGAGGTGAAGGTGCATGCCCATCCGCTGCAGTCGCTTGAGATAAGGGATTCCATCACCTGCGACGGAGGCCAGGATGGCTCACTGGAAATAATACATGCGAGAGGCATGGATCCGATGTGGGTAGCATGGACCGGACCGGATTACTGGGAAGATGAAGGGTACAATATGTACATCGTTGAAGAGAGAAGTCAGGGCTATTATACCGCAACGGTAACGGATGAACTCGGATGCGTCAACTCCGAATGGCTTAACCTGATTGAACCGAATACTGAAGTGGCATTTTATTTTGATGATTTCATTTCATGTCCCGGGGCAGGGGATGCAAGGATCGCTCTTGCCCTTGCTGAGGGTCAGGCTCCGCCTTACTACTACTACCTCGTCCGGAACATGACGGATACGATTTATCAGGGCCCGATGCCACTGCTCGGTGATCCGCCCATATACCTTAACAATATTCAACCCGGGGAATATCTACTTATTATTGAAGATGCCAACGGATGCAAGAAGACAGAGCTCCGTACGCTTTACGATGCACCCGAAACCATTGTCAGATTTGAGAAGTCGCAATTCTCAGAGTACAATATCTCATGTGACAGTTACAATGACGGATCGATATGGGTTAACAGCATCAGGAGTTATTATATGGCAGGAACCGACTCGGTGTTTGTCAATACCAGGGCTCCGTACACCTATCTCTGGACTGCTTCAGACGGAGGCGTGATTACCGGCAGTGCCACAGACAGCATTCTGGTTAATGTACCTGCTGGCACCTATCACCTGACTGTCACCGACAGATTGGGATGTCAATTCCATTTCACCGACACCCTCACGGAACCGGACGGCATTGACCTGATGAGTGAAACCGTCTCCTCAAGCGCTGACGGTAACTATGAGATCTCGTGCTTCGGAAGGAATGACGGGTTTATTACACTCGAGTTTGACGGCGGCTCCGGCGCATACAACTATGCATGGACAGGTCCCAACGGGTATACTGCAACGACTCCCTCGATAGCTAATCTTACAGCGGGAGCCTACGCGCTTACCGTCACAGACGGCAACTCATGCCAGAAGAATTATTCATATCTGCTTGAGGAGCCTGACTCTGTCGGCATTAATGTAGTCAAATCACTGACTGCCGACGGGTTATTCAATATCAGCTGCAACGGTCAGGACGGCACCGTTGATATAACAGTCTTCGGTGGAAGCGGACCGGGCACCTATGCATACGACTGGAAAGATGACAGCAATCCGGGGTGGTCAAGCAACCAGGAGGATCAGGTTGTCAAGGCTGGTACATACCGGGTGTATGTCACAGATGCAAATGGCTGCACCACCGACAGGGGGGTTATTATGACTCAACCCATGCCTCTTGCGCTTTCACTCGCGGTATCAGAGATAACATGCCTTTCAGCGCCGGTGTACAATGACGGGGCTATAGACCTGACCGTCACCGGAGGTAAGACTCCTTATAGCTTTGCATGGACAGGCCCCTCCGGGTTTACTTCCGGAGCTGAAGATATTTCAGGACTGACAGCAGGAGACTACCAGGTGACCGTGACAGACGATTATGGATGCTATATTACTGCGGATACAGTACTGAATATGCCGGAGCTCCTGACCATCGATTCCCACATGTCTGATTATAATGGTTTTGATATAAGCTGCCTGGGCAGATCTGACGGATGGCTCAAGGTTATACCACTCACCGGTACAGGACCTTATGATTTCATATGGAGCGGTCCCGGAGGCTTTACTGCTGCTACAGATTCAATTTTCAGCCTCAGGGAGGGTGTATACACCGTGACTGTCACAGACAGGCATATGTGCGAGATTACTGAGAGCATGACGCTGGTGTCTCCCGGGCAGCTTAGCATGATTCTCAATATATGGCCCAGTGCCGGGGGCAGCTTCAATATTAACTGCAACGGTGGTGCAACAGGCATGGTTGATATTTCACCTGTGAATGCTGCCGGTGCGGCGACCTATCTCTGGTCAGACGGCCACGCGGGTGCCTCACGCACCGACCTGGGCGCCGGCATGCATGAGGTCATCATAAGGGATGCCAACGGTTGCAGTGCTGATACAACATTTTCCCTAACCCAGCCTGAGCCACTGGATATATCCTTCAGCATGATCTCCCCCTATTGCCCCGAGAGCGCTGACGGAACCATTTTTGCCGGTGTCAGCGGTGGCGAAGGAGCATACAGCTTCATCTGGAACAACGGACAGACAATGCAGGAGATCAGCGGCCTGACAGCAGGACTCTACCTGGTTGAAGCAAGAGACTTCAACGGTTGCACGGTGACAGACTCAGTGACGCTTGCGCCGGTAAATGATATCTGCGTGGGTATTCCAAATGCCTTCTCCCCTGATGGCGACGGGATAAACGAGTACTGGAATATTGCCAGGATTACCCTCTATTCCGAGGCCGAAGTAATCATTCTCAACAGATGGGGTGAAATGGTCTGGAAATCTGCGAAAGGGTACCCCGAACCCTGGGACGGACGTGCCTCCAACGGCAAGGTATTGCCAATGGATTCATATCATTACGCCATTGATCTCCATAACGGAGAGAAGCCAATAGTCGGACATGTGACCATTATCAGGTAAACTATGAACAGGAACGGAGGAGCATGTAAGGTGAAAAAGGCATTGTTGATAATTGTAGCATTGTTGCTTGCAGTCCGGATGGATGCGCAGGATCTGCCCATATACAGCCAGTACCTGTTTAACAAGTATCTCATTAATCCTGCCGTTGCCGGCAGTGACGGATATACCAGCATTAACCTTACGACCAGGCAGCAATGGGCCGGCTACCAGGGAGCTCCACAGACATATTCCCTCAGCATGCAGGGTCGGGTTCTCAAGCAGAAATACCTCATCAAGGACAACCTGTTCAACAAGAAGACCTTCAAACCCCAAACCGAAGGAAAAGTTGGGCTTGGGGGCACTGTCTTTTCTGATATAAACGGACTCGTTCGACGGACCGGTTTTTCAACATCATATGCTTATCATATATGGTTACAGGGAGGCACGCAGCTTTCATTCGGCCTGGCATTCACTGGTTACCACTACAAGATCGACCAGAGGCAGATACAGTTCGAAGACCCTGATGAACCCTGGATGAACACTGACTTCAGGAAGGGAATATTTGTTCCGGACTTCAACTTTGGGGCGTATCTTCTCAACAGGAAGTTCGCGATCGGATTCTCAGCCCAGGAGCTTATGGAAGGGTTTATCAAGGCAGGAAGCCAGGCATACAGGGATCTTAAGATACAAAGGACATATTACCTTTTTGGGAACTATGACATTGAGCCTGACAACAAAACACTTATACAGCCCTCGCTGCTTCTGAAAATGTCAGAACAGCTGCGGCCGCAGGCTGATATAGGCCTGACCTGGTCATATGACAACAGGATATGGCTCGGGGGCACCTTCAGGACCGGCAGTGCGATAATTGCCAATGTGGGAGTCAGGAGGGACAGGCTCTTCTTCGGCTACTCGTTTGACTTTACCCTGCAGAAGATCCAGATGTCGACATATGGATCCCACGAGTTCATAATGGCAGTAAGATTTGGAGATACACCCAGGAAGTACCGCTGGCTTGACAGGTATTAAATCCTGTTTTGTGCGGTTTTTGGGCTCAAAAACTCCGACTTGTGATATCTAGAGTCTCTCCGGACATTACATAGATGAGGGAACTGGCACTGTTTTTTCGGAAGAGGTTGCTAATCGTCAGTAACGAGCCGGTTAATATGCCCCGGAGAAGGGATAGCCGGCATCCGCTGTTCCTGTAGCTAAGTGCAGAGATATAAAAAACATCCAGGGGCATTGATCTGATTTCCCGGCATGTAAAGCCGTTGTTTCCGGCAAAGCGGGTCAGGGTCGCGGGTGAGAAGTGCCACAGGTGCCTTGGCACATCCAGCGCAGCCCACCGGTCACCAAACCACCGCGCATCGGCAGAGGTCAGGTTTGGGAGAGCGATAATGCATTTACCGTCATCTTTCAGGATTCTTTTTACCTCCTTCATCCATATTGCCGGCTCATGGAGGTGCTCAAGGACATGCCAGAATGTTATGCAGTCAACCGAGCTGTCAGAAATATCCCTGACCTCTTCAGGGGCAAGGGCCTTGATCCCGAACCTGGTCACGGAATTACTCCTGGCCCGTTCGTTCAGTTCAATACCGGTCACCTTCCATCCCTTCTGCTGCATGAACGAAGCAAAATAGCCGGTGCCGCTTCCGATATCAAGCAGGGTGCCGGAATCCCTGTGAGTGACGCCGGTCACCAGCTTCTGCTTTCTCCCAAGCATATATCTCCTCGCCAGGTGATACAGTCGTTCGGTAAAAGTCTGCCTTTTATCGGAATGAGATATATAATCTTCTGACAGGTAATACCTGTCGATCTCCTTTTCAGTCGGTGGTTCAGCAGTAAAGGTGAAGCTGCAGGCACCGCACCTTCTGATAACAAAGTTTTCGCCGCTAACAAGGTAGTCCCTGGCTGTAAACAGGTCAGTGAATTCAGTCTGACCGCAGACGAGACAAATCCCCGCCTCAGTCATCCCTTCGCCGGGTTTTAAATCCCTGAAACGCGGCAATGGCAAGCAATGCAAGCAGAATGACCGAGCCTGCCAGTGAAACCCTGTTGCCGGTCTTGTATGAGGCAGGCTCAAACCGGAAAGTAACGATGTGGCTGCCGGCCGGTAACAACATGCCCCTCAGAACATAATCAGTCCTGAAGTGGTCAACCGGTACATCGTCGATGTACGCCTGCCAGCCGTATCTATAGTATATCTCAGAGAAGACTGCCACTCTTTCTGATGCCAGACTGGCTTTATAGATCAGCAGGTTTGGTTCATACGATTCCAGGAAGACAGTGTCGGATTCCGATGCCTTTGTGTCGGTGACAGGCAGCATACCTGAGAATCGCCTGTCAACAAAAGCTTCACGCAGAGGATCTGAAGTTTTAATTGCGCTGAGTTCGGCATCAGCATTTTCAACAAGAGTAACCTTGTCTACGAGCCAGACATTGCCGGCCGCAAACCGATTAAGCAGGGGTGGGGCATTGGGATCAATTATGATATACCTGGTATTGAGCATATTGAGTGCGTTCAGATTTTTCATAACCCCTTCGGCATCTTCCCATGAGGAGGCAGTCCGGAGACTGGTGATAAGCGAATTAATATCATCCGTGAGGCTCGATTCAATGAGCTCCTGGTATCTCTTCATCTTGACACCGCTGTAGCCGCCTATTGATTGATGGTGATATGATGTTGATGCATCGTTGAAGGTAGAAACGGTAAGGTTCAGTACACGGAATTCTCCCTTGTCCTGAAGGATCTCCTTATCAGCCTGGGAGGGAGCAAATGAGTTGACTGCCTCTCTTTTTGTCTCGAAATTTGATGCACCGAGATATCTTGCGCTGACCGGAATCTGGTCTATGAGGAACAGAACCGGGAGGCCTATCAGAAAATATCTGAGCTTCAACTTTTCTTTCAGGAAGAACCATAGTAATGCCGCTCCTCCGGCTATCAGCAGGGCTGACCTGAGGGCATCGGCACGCACCATCGTCTTACGGTCCGCTATCATTGCATCTCGCAGCCACGACAGTGAGTCCGGAAATGCATTCTCATCAGGCCGCAGGAATGACCCGGCGAGTCCGGGCAACAGGAAGAAAATGAAGGCAAGGCCTCCTGTTATCAGGGCGGCCGTCAGTACAGACTTGAGGGCCTTGGCTTTAGTGACTGAACCTTCCATGATGGCATTGAGAGCCAGAACAGCCAGCAAAGGCACACAGACTCCCGCAATGACCAGTGTCATTGAGACAGCCCTGAATTTGTCATATCCCGGGAAGAAATCTATGAAGAGGGAAGTAAGCGGCATGAAGTTCTTACCCCAGGAGAGAAACAGCGAGAGCAGCACGGCGGTAAGGATCCACCATTTCTCCCTGCCTTTTACGATCAGGAGTCCCAGTATAAAGAGGAACAGCACCACGGCCCCGAAATATACCGGTCCGCTGGTTGACGGCTGCTTTCCCCAGTACCTGAAAAGCTGACCCTGCGCCTGTCCCATATTGTTTTTACGAAGGATCTTTACGGTCTCGGAGTCGTTGGAGAATGGTGCAGTGGCCCCTCCCCTGAAATTGGGCATCAGGAAGGTAAGCGATTCGTCGATCCCGTAGCTCCACTGAGTTATATATTCCTTGTCAAGTCCGGTATCATTGGTAGCTCCGGCTTTTGTCAGTTCGCTTCTTCCCCTTGTCGATTCTTTGCCGTACTCCCATGTTGAATAGAGCGAGGCGAAATTGACGCTGAAGGCAATCAATGCCGCCACAACGAGGATTCCCAGGGTCTTCAGAAATGAGGGGAGTGTTTTCTTCTTAATGGCATCAACAAGTTCGAAGACGCCAAAAACCAACACAATCATTCCTGTGTAATAGGTAATCTGGAAGTGGTTGGCCATCAGCTCGAGGGACATGAACAGTGCAAACAGGATGCCTCCCGTCAGGGCATGCTTCCGGAAGGAGTATATCACACTGCCAACCACGGGTGCCATGTATGCCATCGCGTAGGCTTTGGTATTATGGCCGGCAGAAAGGCTTACAAACAGATAGGACGCAAACCCGTAAGCTATTGCCCCTCCCAGGGCAAGCCAGGGGTTAACCCTGCAGAATAGCAACAGGATATAGAAACCGAACATCGAGAGAAAGAGGGCGGCAACCGGCGTTCTGTACAACTTCAGAAAATCATCAAGATGCTTGAAGAGGTTTCCCGGGTACTTCGCCGAGATCATATATGCCGGCATCCCCCCGAACATCGAGTTGGTCCATAAGGGCTCCTTCCCGTACTGGTCGCGGTAGTCGCTAATCTCCTTTGATGAGCCCTCATATACCTTAGTGTCATGCGCATTGATCTTCCTTCCCTCAAGAACAGGATAAAAATAGAGGAAGGAGATTACTGTGAAGACAAGCACGGCAATAAGGTGCGGCAGGGCAGGTTTCAATGCACTCACTTTCATCGGATGGGCTTTATAGGGGAATAACCCCGGGTTGTTATCATCCGACAAAAATACACCAACTGATCCTTAAATCAAATGAGTATATTATTATACATTTGCCGGAACAAGAGAGTGAGATGGGAATAGTTCAGAAGCAGACACTTCGAGGTACAGCGTGGTCTTACACCGGAGCCCTGCTGGGCTTTGTGAACATTGCCCTGCTTTCACCGAAGATCTTTTCCACCGGTGAGATTGGCGTAGTACAGCTCCTGCTCTCCTTTGCCACCATGCTGGCCCAGTTTTCGAGCCTGGGCTTCACCAACGTAATCAACAGGCTTTTTCCCTGGTTCAGGGACAGCCGCGGCAGGCATCACGGTTTCCTGGCTCTCTCGCTTGTAATAACCCTTGCCGGATTTCTCGCTGCCATTATCTTTCTTAAGTTCTATTCGCCTCATTTCGAGGCAGCAAACCTTGAGCGCTCACCGCTGATTGCCGGGTACTCTTTTTATCTGCCGGCACTCCTGCTTGTCACCCTGCTGTTCAACCTGTTCGACAACTATAACAAAGTACTGTATGACGCTGTGCTTGGAACTTTCCTGAGGGAGTTCCTCTTCAGGGTCCTTAACCTTATTCTGATAGGCCTCTTCTGGCTCGGGCTGATCGATTTCAGCGGCTATGTTTTCGGTTATGTTGTCTCGCAGGGAATTCTGCTGATCATCATCTTTATCAGCCTGCTTGCCAGGGGTGAGATTTCGCTGAAGTTTGAGCCGGGGTTCGTCACCCCTCAGCTGCGGCGTGAGATAATAATTCTCTGCCTTTTCGGAATACTGACCGGCTTCAGTACAATTGCACTTACGACATTCGATAAACTGTTCATCAACAGGTACCTTGGAGAGGGCGAGGTGGGTATTTATTCAATCGCCTCATATTTTGCCGTGCTTATTTTATTGCCGGGAAGATCGGTGGCGAAGATATCCATCCCCTTTCTTGCAGAGTCATGGAAGAAAGATGACCTTGAAACCATTGATGACATGTACTCAAGGAGCAGCATTAACCAGTATGCACTCGGTCTGCTCATTTTTATCGGTCTGCTGGTCAACATTGAGAACATCTTCCGGCTGCTGCCTGATGTTTACGGCAGCAGTGCAGCGGTTATAATCCTTGTCGGCCTCGGGAACCTTGTAAGTGTGTCAGCAGGAATTAACGGCGTTATTCTCAGCACATCAGCATTATACAGGTACCAGACCTGGCTTATGTTTATCCTGATTGCACTTTTTGTGACAACCAGCATGATCTTCATTCCCCTGTTTGGCATTACCGGTGCCGCCCTTGCCGCGATGGTCTCAAATATTATCTACAATATGCTCGGGGTAATTGTCGTCGGCACGAGGTTTGGCCTGTGGCCTTACAGCATGGCGCACCTGAAAATGACAATTGTGGGCCTGGCTGCAGCAAGTGCAGGTTATCTCATACCTCAGATCACTCTGATACCTGATATCATTGTAAGAAGCCTCCTGGTGACATTCATCTTTATAGCAGGGGTCTACTTCCTGAGGCTTTCGGATGACATGAACGGGCTCTTCGGATCCTTCATGACAAAAATGAAGAAAAAGTTATAGAACCTCGTTGAGCAGGTTGCCCAGCTTGACAGCAAGTGCCCTTCGTGAATACTCGAGATGGTGACCGCTGCGCTTTACCGGTTTGCCTTCAGCAACCTTTATGATGAAATCACGGATACCCTGCACGTCATTGTATCCGAATATACCCTGATAGCCGCAGAGAGAGAGCAGACGAGCTGCATCTCCGTCATCAGGGCCCAGGAACAGGATCGGTTTTTCCGTTGCCAGGTACTCAAATATCTTGCCTGTAAGAATTGACCTGTTGGAAGGGTGGTCAGGGATGATCAGAAGCAGCAGGCTCGAATCCATCATATGCCTTATTGCAACCGGATGCTCGCAGTACGGGATGAATTCAGGTTTCCGACCCTCCTCATCGGCAGGAAACAACCCCTGTATCGGATCCGGGAAGGTACCCACAAATTTCAGTGCCAGAGACATTCCCCCTCTCCTGACTTCGGTTATGGCATCGATGAAGCCATCAACGGGATATGCAGGTGAAAGGGTACCCACATAGGTGATGGTAAATTTCCCGGGCAGGGTTGGATTGATTCCAGCAAAATCCTCTTCGTCAAAACCGTTTGGCAGCACATGGATCTTCTTTTCCGGATTCCCTGATTTGGTGGCCAGTACAGAGGCAAGGGTATGCCCCACGGTAATTACAGAGTCAGCCTTTGTCAGCACGCTTCTCTCAAGATGCCTGTCAAGCATCCTGGCCGGCAATGACTGCCTGAACATGTCATAATAATAAATATCGGTCCATGGATCTCTCAGGTCCGCAATCCACTTTATATGTGGGAAGCGACGTTTCAGTCTTAGCCCGATCAGTTGTGTAGAGTGTGGCGGGCTGGTAGTTATCACATGGGTGATATTCCCTGTTTTGATAAGCTCGCAGGCTTTACTGAAGGCATACCTGTTCCATCCCCGGCGGGGGTCAGGAATAAAAAGGTTGCCCCGGACGAACCGGCTGACTGTGTGCTTAAGTCCCTTTTCAGTTCCTGAGGCAAAACCGGCACCCGGTATTTTCGACTGGTCCCTGCCGTACAGGGCGAAATAATTCAGAGCCTTTGTCCTGTGTACCTCCGCGTCAAGAGGTATCTCACCGTAAAGCGAGGCATCCTTATAGGGGTATGCCGCATATTCCGGCAAAACGGTGAGTACTACGGGAAGCCAGCCTGATGCGGGCAGGTATTTGGTGAATTTGAGCCAGCGCTGTACTCCCGCACCTCCGCTGGGAGGCCAGTAATAGGTTATTATCAGAACCTTAGCCGGCCTGGATCTCATTTCAGAGCTTTTTAAGCTGCTCCTGCATGCTGACCTTATCAGCGATGATGGATCTCAGCTGTGCTATCGGCACACGCTCCTGGAGCATCGAGTCGCGGTACCTGATGGTAACGGTTTCATCCTCTGCAGTCTGGTAGTCAATCGTGATGCAGTATGGTGTTCCTATTGCATCCTGCCGGCGGTACCGCTTTCCTATCGAATCCTTCTCATCATACTGACAGTTGAAGCTGAACTTCAGGCCATCGATGATCTTTCGCGAGATATCGGGAAGCCCGTCCTTCCTTACCAGCGGGAGCACTGCCAGTTTCACCGGTGCAAGCACTGACGGGAGCCGGAGAACGACCCTGCTGTCAGCAACACCCTCTTTGGAAAGGTCCTCCTCGTAATATGAAGCTGCCATCACCTGAAGGAACATCCGGTCAACACCGATTGAAGTTTCGATCACAAACGGAATATAAGATTCGTTCATTTCCGGATCAAAGTACTGCATCTTTTTCCCGCTGTATTCCTGGTGCTGTCTGAGGTCGAAGTCGGTCCGTGAATGGATCCCCTCCACCTCCTTGAATCCGAAGGGGAATTTATACTCAATATCGGCAGCGGCATTGGCATAATGAGCCAGCTTGTCATGGTCATGGAACCGGTAGTTTTCATCACCGAAGCCAAGTGCACGGTGCCACTTCATCCTTGCCTCCTTCCACTTGCTGAACCATTCCAGTTCGGTGCCGGGCCTGACAAAAAACTGCATCTCCATCTGCTCAAACTCGCGCATGCGGAAGATAAACTGGCGGGCAACGATCTCGTTCCTGAAGGCCTTGCCTGTCTGTGCTATGCCGAAAGGAATCTTCATGCGGCCGCTCTTCTGCACGTTCAGGAAATTCACGAAGATACCCTGGGCCGTTTCAGGGCGGAGATAGATCTTCATGGCGCTGTCAGAGGTCGATCCTATCTCAGTGGCGAACATCAGGTTAAATTGCCTGACATCAGTCCAGTTTTTTGTGCCGGAGACGGGGCACACAATCTCGTTATCGACTATGATCTGCCTGAGCTCTGCGAGGTCCGGGCCAGCCATGGCATCAACAAATCTTTTATGCAGCTGGTCATATTTCTCCCTGATCTCAGTAACGCGCGGATTTGTAGCCCTGTAGAGTGTTTCGTCAAACTTCTCTCCGAAACGGTTCCTTGCTTTTTCAACCTCCTTCGCTATTTTCTCGTCCAGTTTTTCAAGCAGCTCCTCTATAAGAACATCAGCGCGGTATCTCTTCTTGCTGTCCCTGTTGTCAATAAGAGGGTCATTGAAGGCGTCAACATGTCCGGATGCTTTCCAGATAGTCGGATGCATGAATATTGCCGAATCGAGTCCTACTATGTTTTCATGCAGCAGAACCATGCTGTCCCACCAGTACTTTTTTATGTTGTTTTTCAGCTCAACTCCGTACTGACCGTAGTCATACACTGCGCCAAGCCCGTCATAAATTTCGCTTGAGGGGAAAACATAACCGTACTCCTTGCAGTGTGCAACAAGTTTTTTAAACAGATCTTCCTGGGCCATATTATTATTTAGGTTCTGCGTATTAACCGGGCAAAAGTATATTAAAATCCGCGGTTTTACAATCGCGGGGAATGTGTGAAATCAATTTGTATCTTTACGTTTCGTTTCTGAAAATGGCTGTATGGAAGTTCGGTGTGATTATCTCGTAATAGGATCAGGCATAGCTGGTCTTTCATTTGCCCTTAAGGCCGCCGCCCACGGAAGAGTGTGCATTATCACCAAAGCCAGTATGGAGGATTGCAGCACGAACTATGCCCAGGGAGGCATTGCTGCGGTCATGTATGAGCCTGACAACTTTGAGAAGCATGTCAGGGACACCATGGTTGCCGGGGCGGGCTACTGCAATGAAGAGGTTGTCAGGATGGTTGTAAGCGAAGCTCCCGAGCGAATCAGGGAGCTTATAGAGATGGGGGTGGACTTTGACAAAAAGGCTGACGGTAAACTGGATATGGCAATGGAGGGAGGGCATACCGAGCACAGGATACTTCATCACAAGGACTCCACCGGTGCGGAGATAGAGAAGGTGCTGATTCAAAAGGTGCGTGGCCACAGGAACATCGATATCTATGAAGATCACTTCGCGATAGATCTTCTCACGCAGCACAACCTTGGGGAATATGTCACGAGGGATTGGAAGAACATCGAGTGTTACGGGGCATATGTGGCTGACCTCAGCACCAGCCTGGTAACGACATTCCTGGCGAAGTTAACCGTACTGGCAACCGGAGGGTGCGGAAATATCTACCTCACAACCACTAACCCGGTTGTGGCCACGGGAGACGGTCTGGCCATGGTTCACAGGGCCAACGGCGTTCTTGAAAACATGGAGTTCATCCAGTTTCATCCCACCTCCCTTTACAATCCCAATGTCAGGCCTTCATTCCTGATCACCGAAGCTTTGAGGGGTTTTGGTGCAGAGCTGCAAAACAGCGCCGGCGAAAAATTCATGGCGAAATATCATGTGCGTGGCTCCCTTGCCCCGCGCGATGTAGTCGCAAGGGCCATAGACAATGAGATGAAACTACGGGGAGATGATTACGTTTGGCTCGACTGCACTCATCTGAACAGTGACGAGCTGAGGTCACACTTCCCCCACATTCACGAAAAATGTCTTTCTGAGGGAATCGACATCACAAAAGACATGATCCCTGTTGTTCCGGCTGCACATTACACATGCGGAGGAGTGAAGGTGGACAAAAACGGAAGAAGTTCGATAGACAGGCTTTATGCAATAGGGGAGGTGTCATCAACGGGGCTTCACGGAGCCAACAGGCTGGCATCCAACTCGCTCATAGAAGCCGCTGTGTATGCTCACCGGGCGGCCGAGGATGCCTCACCCCGGATAAATGGTCTTGGCTATGAGGAGAAGATCCCGTCATGGAACTATCATGGTACCACCCACATCGAGGAGATGATCCTCGTGACGCAGAACTACCGGGAGATGCAGATGATAATGAGCAACTACGTAGGTATCGTCAGGTCTGACCTGAGGCTTGCCCGGGCAAAAACAAGGCTGGAGATTATCTACCAGGAGACGGAGGACCTGTACCGCAGGTCAACACTGTCGCGTCAGCTGATAGAGCTGCGCAACCTGATTGCAGCAGGTTACCTTGTAATAAAAATGGCAAAGAACAGGAAAGAGAGTCTGGGCCTGCACTATTCAATCGACTATCCCGCAAGACCAGGGTCAGAGTTTTAATAAAACAATGTCTATGGAAAACAATGAAACCCCAGCAGCCCCTGCATTTAATGATGAGGGGCCGTTCCTGACAGCCCCCTTCAGCGGCAAGAACGCATTCTGGCGCTATTTTATCGGAGCTATTGCACCATTTCTTGCCTCCAATATACTTGGTGCGATTCCTCTTGCCCTTGTCATAATCAGTTACACTCTTGACGGGTCTCCGGTACCGCAAAGAGGAGGGATGCCTGATTTTGAACTGATGGGAATAGATCTCAATTTAGCGCTGGCTCTTATGCTGGTTCCCTTTATCCTTTCTTTTTTCACGATGGTATGGATTATGAGGCCTCTGCATAATCGCAGTTTTGGTTCTGTTATAAACGGAGGCAGGAGGGTTCGATGGGGAAGGATGATGTTCTCCGCATTTATCTGGATAGCAATGGCAGCTCTATGGCTGTTATATTCGGTCAGGACTGATCCGGGAAACTTCACACTTAACAATACTACGGGCACCCTGCTGATCCTGGCTGCCCTTTCTGTGTTTCTGATACCCTTCCAGGCGGCGTTTGAGGAGATCCTCTTCCGGGGCTACCTGATGCAGGGCTTTGCGTTACTGGCCCGGAACAGGTGGGTGCCAATAGCAGTTACTTCACTGCTGTTCGGGCTGATGCATTCACTGAACCCAGAGGTAAAGGAATACGGATTTCTGACGATGATACCTCAATACATGTTCTTTGGCCTTGTGTTTGCTGTTCTCACAATGCTTGATGACGGAATAGAGCTTGCCATAGGTGCTCATGCTGCCAATAATGTCTTCCTGTCTGTATTCCTGACACACAAGGATTCTGCATTGCAGACGCCGGCACTGTATGAGCAGATGGATATTTATCCCTGGAAGGACTTCGCAGGGCTTGTGATAATGTCGGTTATATTTGTAGGAATTATGGCCATCGTCTACAAGTGGAAGGATATCCGGAAGCTGTACGCAAAAATCACCGTATCATACCCCGTAGATGCCTTTTAGGTGGCTGCTTCTGCAACTGCCCCATTTTTCCCTTATTTCACCCAGTATAGTCCTGATCTCCTCCACGTCAAGAGAGGTGAGGAGCCTCAGTCTTGTCTCCTTAAAGCCGGGCAGATACTTAAAGTAATGTGAAAAATGGCGCCGCATCTCAAGTATTGAGGCCTTCCCCTCCTTGTGTTCCAGAGATTTATCGAGGTGGAGGAGGGCAAGGTCAACCTTCTCTTCAGTGGTCGGTTCAGGCAGCAGCTCGCCAGTATCAAGGTAGTGTCTTATCTCCCTGAAGATCCATGGCCTCCCGAAGGTAGCCCTGCCGATCATGATGCCGTCAACGCCGTATTTTTCAAACATCATTTTTGCTCTTTCCGGCCCGTTGACATCCCCGTTGCCTATTATGGGTATCGTGATCCGGGGATTGCCTTTCACCTCGCCAATAAGTGTCCAGTCGGACTCACCGCGGTACATCTGCGCCCTTGTGCGTCCGTGGATTGTCAGTCCCTGAATACCGGTATCCTGAAGCCTTTCTGCCACGTCAACTATTACTTTGCTGTTATCATCCCATCCCAGCCTGGTCTTTACCGTAACCGGGACTTTGACAGCCCTGACTATCGCTGATGTCATTTCAATCATCAGGGGTATATTCTGAAGCATTCCGGCGCCGGCACCGCGGGCGGCAATCTTCCTGACCGGACAACCGAAGTTAAGATCAATCAGGTCAGGTTCTGCCTCTTCGGCCCTGAGGGCGGCGTCAACCATTGAGTCAGTGACATGACCGTAAAGCTGTATACCTATCGGACGCTCATAGTCAAAAAGATCAAGTTTCTTCAGGCTGCTCTTGCCATCTCTTATCAATCCGTCAGAGGAGATAAACTCGGTATACATGAAATCAGCCCCGAACATCTTGCAGACGTACCGGAATGAGGGGTCAGTGATGTCCTCCATGGGAGCAAGAAAGAGAGGCTGCTCCCTGAGTATGGTATTTCCGAGTTTCAATGCCTGATTATTGATTGTCCTGGTCCATCTCGAAAAGGGTGGGCGACAGATCCTTTCTGAGGGTCTCGTTACGGCGGAAGACATATACCAGGCCGTATTTTTCAGCATTAGCCCTCTTTTCTTCCTCGGGCAGTGAGGCGAACTTTGCTTCAATCTCATTCCAGAGTGAGGCAATGAGCTCATCTGCCTCGCCGCGCAGGTCCGATGTCCGGTTTACGCACTCTGAGGCTCTGCGGTTAATGGTTTTGTAATGGTTGCGGGTCTCCAGGAACTTCTCATAACGTACCTTTACGACCGCAACAGAGGGGTTTGTGACCGCCGGGCTGCCTTTCCTTATCCTGTATTCCTCACCGTCAATGATCCTCTTTCCCCATGCAACCAGCTCATTCTCGGTAGTGAGGGAAGGTATTGAAGAGTCATCTGAGGCGATCCCGTAAAATGACCTTGTTTCCGGAGGCATCTCGCCCCTTGAAATGGCCATATTCATGACCTTTAAAAAGTGGGTTATATATAATCTTGCCTTACGTGCGGTATCCTGGTTTGCCTTTATCTTTTCCGACTGGTTGCCAAGGGTCTGTCGCTGGTGACTGATGGCATTCTCAAATGAGGGGAGAAAAGCCTGGATCTTTACCAGTGTCTTCATTGAAAATGCAAGCCTGAACGGCGGAATGTCCTTGCTTATTTCAACGGCTCTCTTAAGCGCCCTCAGACGGGCTGAATCAGTGTTGGGCAGGCGGCGATAGGGCATGTGTTAATAACGTTACGGATCCTGTTGGCATGCGAATATACACTCTTATCGAGACATGGCAATGCCCTTCGCAATTAAAATTTATTGATATCCTGAAAAATATCAACTGCTCTTGTTACATTAGCATACTGATACAAAAATTTTCTGATATGTTTGAAAAAGAAATTTACATCAAGCGCCGCCAGAGGCTGAAGTCTCTGATAAATAATGGTATAGCCCTGTTTGTCGGGAATGTCGAATCACCGATGAACTATCCGGATAATACCTACCACTGGAGGCAGGACAGTGATTTCCTCTATTTCTTCGGCATTGATCTCCCGGGGTTGGCCGGAATGATTGATTTCAATTCCGGTGAGGATTGCATCTTCGGAAATGATTTCGATGTTGATGATATTGTCTGGATGGGGCCACAGCCCCTTCTGAAGGAGCTGGCAGCCAGTGCGGGAGTAGAGAACAACCTGCCTTATTCGAAGCTTGACGATTATATTAGCAAGGCTCTTTCCGGTGGAAGGCCTGTTCACTTCCTGCCGCCATACAGAGGCGAGACCAAGATGACACTCGGCGCACTGCTTCATGAGAACCCTTGCCAGATGCGCACAAAAGCGTCGGAGAGCCTCATCAGGGCAGTGGTTTCACTCAGATCTATCAAGGAGAAGGTAGAGGTTGATGAGATAGAGAAAGCGGCAGACATTGCTTGCGAGATGCAGACCACGGCCATGCGGATGTGCAAGCCCGGGATGAGTGAACAGGAGATATTCGGAACCATTGAGGGTATTGCATGGGCCAGGGGAAGCGGACCGTCATTTCCCACGATACTGAGCATCAACGGACAGACCCTGCACAATCACAAACACATCAATATTTTGCGGGAAGGCCGGATGATGGTCACCGACTGCGGTGCCGAATCAAACATGCACTATGCGGCGGACCTTACCCGTACCACGCCGGTCGGAGGCCGTTTCAGCCAGAGGCAGAGGGAGATTTATGAGATTGTGCTAAGGGCTAACACTGAAGCGATAAAGAAAGCCGGACCCGGTATCTCAAACCGTGACCTGCATCTCGGTGCATGTGAAGTAATAGCGTCGGGATTAAAAGAACTCGGCCTGATGAAAGGCGCTCCGGCCGCGGCCGTTGCTGCTGGTGCCCATGCGCTTTTCATGCCTCACGGACTGGGTCACATGATGGGCCTTGACGTCCACGACATGGAGAGCCTCGGGGAAAATTATGTAGGCTACAATGATGAGGTGAAGCGCAGCACCCAGTTCGGGTTAAGGTCGCTTCGCTTTGCACTGCCGTATAAGCCGGGTCACGTATTCACGGTTGAGCCGGGCATCTATTTCATCCCTGAGCTGGTTGCCAAATGGAAGGGCGAAGGACTGCACAAGGAGTTCATCAACTTCGGGAAGGTGGAGAGCTACCTTGATTTCGGGGGTATCAGGATTGAGGATGATGTGCTCATCACCCCTACCGGCTCGAGGATGCTGGGTAAAACGGCACCCAGGACGGCGGAGGAGATTGAAGAAACCTGCCGGTAGACAGGTGTTGCCAGAAAAATAATTTCTGAAAACGGCGACCGCGAGGTCGCCGTTTCGTTCTTACAATGCCTTGTAGTATTCCCTGTTCAGGCGAGCTATGTTAAACAGTTTAATCTGTTTCGGGCACTGTGCCTCGCATGCGCCGGTGTTGGAACAGTTTCCGAATCCCTGCCTGTCCATCTCTTCGATCATCGCCCTCACCCTCTCTTTTGCCTCGGGTTTCCCCTGGGGCAGGAGGGCAAACTGCGAGATCCTGGCCGAAACGAACAGCATTGCCGAGGCGTTCTTGCATGCCGCCACACAGGCGCCGCATCCGATGCAGATAGCAGAATCAAATGCCGTATCACTGTTATGCTTGTGGACCAGGGTGTTATTGGCTTCCGGAGCTGCGCCTGCAGTGACCGAGATAAACCCACCGGCCACCTGTATCCTTTCCATGGCGCTGCGGTCAACGATCAGGTCCTTGATTACAGGGAAGGTTTTGGCCCTCCACGGTTCAACCACAAGCGTCTCGCCGTCCCTGAAATACCTCATGGAGAGGTGGCAGGTAGTGAGTCCCGGGACAGGTCCGTGAGGGTAACCGTTGATGTACATCCCGCAGCTGCCGCAAATCCCCTCACGACAGTCGTGGTCAAACGCCACCGGCTCCTTCCCTTCGTTCACCAGCCTGCTGTTCAGGAGGTCAAGCATCTCGAGGAACGACATATCAGGGGAGACGCCATCAAGATCGTAAGATGCAAAGGAACCTTTTGCCTTCGCATTCTTCTGTCTCCATATCTTAAGTCTGAGTTTCATGTCTGACTGATTTTTTGTGGTTATTTATAGCTCCTCTCCTTGAGTTCCACGAACTCGAATTTCAACGGTTCCTTATTCAGGATGGGTTCATCCTCGCCGTTGTATTCCCAGGCGGCGACATAGGAATATTCCGAGTCTATCCTCTGCGCTTCGCCGTCAGGTGTCTGGCTCTCCTCCCGGAAATGGGCCCCGCACGACTCCTTCCTGTTCAGGGCGTCGGTTATCATCAGTTCCGCAAGCTCGAGGAAATCGGCCACACGCCCCGCCTTTTCAAGTTGCTGGTTGAGGTCATCACCCTCACCGGGGACCAGGAGGTCGCTCCAGAATTCCTTCCTGAGCTCCCTGACCATCTCTTTGGCTTTCACCAGGCCCTCTTCGTTGCGTTTCATGCCACAATAATCCCACATTATCTTGCCCAGCCGCTTGTGGAAGCTGGCAGCGGTCTGCTTTCCCTTCATGGAGAGAAACTTCTGGAGTCGCTCTCTTGCGGTTTTCTCAGCCTCGTCGAATTCAGGCCCGGTGGTCGGGATCTTTGGTGTTCTGATCTCCCCTGAGAGAAAGTTGGAAATAGTGACGGGCAGTATGAAGTATCCGTCGCCTGCAGTCTGCATCAGCGAGCTGGCTCCAAGGCGGTTTGCGCCGTGGTCCGAGAAGTTGGCCTCTCCGATGGCGAACATTCCAGGGACGGTTGTCATGAGCTCATAATCGACCCACAGTCCTCCCATCGTGTAGTGGCCTGCAGGGTAGATCTGCATAGGCTCTTCATACGGGTTCATCCCGGTGATAGCGCTGTACATCTCGAAGAGGTTGCCGTATTTGTCTTCTATGGCCTTTTTCCCCTGCTTTTTGATCGCATCGCGGAAGTCGAGGTTCACTGCCAGTCCTGTCTTGCCGACTCCGTATCCTGCGTCGCATCTCTCCTTGGCGGCCCTTGAGGCCACATCGCGCGGCACCAGGTTCCCGAATGCCGGATAACGCCGTTCAAGATAGTAATCGCGATCTTCTTCAGGGATTTCGTTTGCCGGCCTTTTGTCATCCTTGTTTTTAGGTACCCAGATGCGGCCGTCGTTGCGGAGCGACTCCGACATGAGGGTCAGCTTGCTCTGGAACTCGTTCAGCTGGGGTATGCTTGTGGGGTGAATCTGTACGAAGCTCGGGTTGGCAAAGGCAGCACCTTTTTTGTAAGCCTTCCAGGCAGCCGAGGCGTTGCTGTTCACCGCGAGGGTGGAGAGGTAATATATTGTGCCGTACCCGCCGGTGGCAAGAACCACTGCATGGGCTGAATGGCGCTCTGTCTCCCCGGTAATGAGGTTGCGGGTGATGATTCCCCTCGCCTTGCCGTCAATGACAACCAGCTCGAGCAGATCGCGCCTTGGGAACATCTTCACCGTACCGGCTTTGATCTGTCTGTTGAGCGACGAATAGGCACCCAGGAGGCACTGCTGTCCCGTCTGCCCCTTGGCGTAGAATGTACGCGACACCTGCACTCCGCCAAAAGAGCGCGTGTCAAGTGTGCCCCCGTATTCACGGGCAAAGGGTACTCCCAGGGCAGTGTAATGATCAATGACCTGGTTGCTGACCTCGGCGATTCGGTAAACGTTCCCCTCGCGGGCGCGGAAGTCGCCTCCCTTGATCATGTCATAAAAGAGACGGTAGACATTGTCACCGTCATTTTTGTAATTCTTTGCGGCATTGATGCCGCCCTGGGCTGCAACGGAGTGAGCCCTGCGGGGGGAGTCCTGGTAACAGAATACCTTGACGTTGTAGCCGAGCTCGCCAAGTGAAGAGGCAGCCCCGGCGCCGGCGAGACCCGTGCCTATGACTATGATGTCAAGCTTCTTCTTGTTCGCCGGGTTGACGAGCTTGGTGGCTGACTTGTACCTGGTCCATTTCTCTTCAAGCGGACCCTCGGGTATCTTTGCATTCAGATTTATCATGATTTTTCAGTTCTTCGGGTTATTTGAAAAGCCAGATCACAAGCGGGATAATTGCAAATCCTGCTGGCAGAACTATTGAATATAAGAGCGAGATGACCTTTATGACAGGGGTCCAGAACTCATTTGCCAGGCCAAGAGTCTGAAAAGCCGATTGCAGGGCGTGGTATAGGTGAAACCCCAGAAGCAGGAAGCAGACCCAATATAGGATTACATAGCCGGGGAGGGCAAAGAGCTGGTAAGCGGCCGCATAGAAATTCTCCGGATCACCTTCAACTATTCCCAGCTTGATGAAATAGAAATTGAAGAAATGGATGACCAGGAAGATCAGCACTGTTCCTCCGGTCCAAATCATGAACCTCGAAAAAGCGGAGGTTTCGGACTTGTTTCTGACAGCATACCTGACGGGTCTCGAGAGCCAGTTCTGGATCTGGAGCATTATTCCCCAGGTAATGTGCACCACGATTGCGAGGATCAATAGAATCTCCACAACCTTCACCGGGGGAAAGGTTGCCATGAAGTGGGCGGCTTTGTTGAAGGATTCCGGGTCACTTTTCAGAAGCATCAGGTTGATGCCCAGGTGAACCGGGAGAAACAGCAGCAGGAACAAACCGGCCAGCGCCATCACAAATTTCTTTGAGACGGCCGAGAAAAGGATTTTGTTCATCGGTGTTGTACTTTTGGGTTCGGAGTTATAAGAGGGATCAATGGAAATCTTTTCTTCCTTGTAAATTTATAAAGTTTTTGTGCGTAATCAAATTATCAGTGAATATGACCATACAATTTGAAGGGATTAAGGTGTCATACCGCGCAGAGGGAAGGGGGATGCCCCTGGTCCTTTTGCACGGTTATCTTGAGGCGGCTGAGGTATGGGAGCCTCTGGCTGAAAGGCTGTCCGGTGATTTCCGGGTTATTGCAGTTGACCTGCCCGGACACGGAGATTCTGATGTCAGGGGAGATACTCACACAATGGAGTTCCTCGCCAGGGCTGTCAGGGCGGTGCTTTCAGATGCAGGTGAAGAACGGGTCCTGTTGATCGGCCACTCGCTCGGAGGGTATG
Source organism: uncultured Rikenellaceae bacterium (assembly GCA_963770745.1). Lineage (GTDB taxonomy): Bacteria > Bacteroidota > Bacteroidia > Bacteroidales > VadinHA17 > SR-FBR-E99. Next base: position 53,781 of record CAVYRA010000008.1, on the reverse strand, counting down.
TTGCATTGGCCTTTGCGGAGATGTTTCCGGAGCTTCTGGCCGGTTATGTCCTCTTCGCTTCCCATCCGCATGCTGACACGCCCGAGGCTGTCGCAAAGAGAAACCGGGAGATTGCAGTTGTAAAAGCCGGAAAGAAGAACATCATGTACCCGGGGAATATATCGATGATGTTCGCGGAGAAGAACCTCAGATCATTGGCGGCCGAACTCGGAAGATCGAAAAGGATAGCATCGCGCATTTCCGGGGAAGGGATAATTGCGATGCTGAACGGAATGATAGCGCGGCCTTCGAGACAGTCGCTGGTGGAAACCGGAAGGGTGCCCCTGCTATGGATTCTGGGCAGGCACGATCTTTATTTCAGTCCTGAAAAGGCGATTCGTGATACCAGGCTGCCCCATAACGCGGAGGTGGTAATTCTTGAGAATTCCGGGCACCTGGGATTCCTTGAAGAGACGGAGAGGTCAGCAGAGCTGATCACCGGCTTTGCCGGGAAACTTGGCTGGTAGATGATAACCGGATTGTCTCCCGGAAACCTGACAGGCAGATTATGACAGTGTGCTCTCCCGGTACCTTGTCAGTCAAAGTATGATCAGATGCTTTCTATATATTCCAGGGCATCAAGGAGGGTCCTGTCAATCTCCTGCCAGATAGGATAGAATCCAATGTTATCCAGCATATTACGGGCAATGTACGCCTTCAGCTGAACATGTATGATTTTTTCAGAGACGGCAAGCTGTTGCCGGTTGGCCGCAACACCGTTCTGGTCGGCAAACCTGACGAACTTTGAGATAAGATCCTGGCTTGAAAGCCATTTATCAAGAGAGGGGAGGTCCTTATACTTTTTCATTGCCTCCCGGTTGTCTTCCGTGTACTTCATGGCATAACGGTAGAGCAGTCCTGAGTTTCTTATGGCCAGGAAATAATCAGATACTCCTGTTGTGTCTATCGCGATGAAGATGTCAGGCATTATTCCGCCTCCGCCGTAAACGGTTTTCCCTCCGGGGGTCGTAAATCTGAGGGAGTCATCCATCTGAATGGAATCAGCCTCTTCGAACTCACCGTGCATCAGCCTGTTGCCGAGATCCTCATAGTATTTGTCCACTCCCTGGTCATATGGTTTCTGGATTGACCTGCCTGTGGGAGTATAGTATCTTGCAATGGTAAGTCGCATTCCGGATCCGTCGCGGAACACCACCGGTTCCTGGACAAGGCCTTTGCCGAATGATCGGCGTCCGATAATTGTTCCGCGGTCATTATCCTGCACGGCACCTGCAAGGATCTCACTGGCTGAAGCGCTCCACTCATCTATCAGCACAACCAGCTCGCCCTTTTCAAAATCGCCGCGGGAGGTAGCCTTTATATCCTGTCTCGGGGTTGATTTGCCCATTGTGAAGACTATAAGTTTTCCGGCAGGGAGAAACTCATCGGCAATCATGGTGGCGGCATCCATCGACTCCGCCGGAGTTGCCCCTGAGATCCAGGATCAGTTTCTTCATACCCTGGTCTTTCAGCTCGCTCAGACCCTGCTTGAACTCATCATGGGTGGTCAGGGCGAAGTTGGATATCTTGATGTAACCCACCTCATCTGACATCATGTAAGAGACATCAATGCTGTAAATGGGTATCTTGTCACGTACGATAGTGAAAGGGAGCAGTGTGTCTGTTCCCTTACGTTCGATCTTCAGGTCGACTTTTGTGCCACGGGGACCCTTGAGCATTTTGACAATATTCTCATCCGGAATTCCTTTGCCGGCTATAAGAGAGTCATTGACGTAAGATAATCTTGTCTCCCGCGATGATTCCGGCCTTCTCCGATGGTCCTCCTGATATGGCGCTTATTATCAGTACGGTGTCAGTAAGCATATTGAATGAGACTCCTATCCCGTCGAAGTTGCCCTGCAGGGGCTCATTGGCCTGTGCCAGGTCAGTGGCCGGGATATAGACAGAATGAGGATCGAGCTTACGCAGCATCACCGGGATGGCTTCTTCAATAAGGGTGTTACGGTCCACGGTAGTCAACATAATCGGATTCGATTATGTCGAGTATCCGGCCCAGCTTGTCTTTTGAAGCCGGGAAGTTGGTATATAGTCCGTTCTGCGGATGAGGCATGTAAAAACCTATCAGGATGCCTAAGGCAACTGAAAATCCGATTATCAGCGGAAGGTAAGCTCTGTTATATTTCATTTTTCTTTTCTCCGAGGTCAATATAGACAAGTTCTATGCCAGCCCTTTTAAGAAGCTCTATGCCGTCGAGATTGCGGTACTGGTTACTGTAGACGACACGCCGGATGCCAGATTGTATTATCAGCTTTGCGCACTCCATGCACGGAGAGTCAGTGATATACAGGGTGGCGCTATCGCTCGAGTTGTTTGACCTGGCTACCTTGGTGATGGCATTGGCTTCAGCATGTAGAACGTACGGCCTGGTCACATTATTCTCATCCTCGCAGACATTTTCAAATCCTGCCGGGGTTCCGTTATACCCGTCCGAGATGATCATCTTGTCCTTGACGATTAGAGCGCCCACTTTTCTCCTGATGCAATAGGAATTTTCAGACCATACGGCAGCCATGCGCAGGTATCGCCTGTCGAACTGATCCTGCTTCTCCCCATATGGGTGAACGGCATCTTTCTTTGTCATCCTCTTTTAATTCGACCGCAAACTTAATCTTTTTACTCTAAGTTAGACGTATATCTCGCCTTTAAGATAGAGGGTAGCCCTTCCGGCAATCAGAGTACGGCCATCCAGGAGCGTGCACCCGAGCATCCCGCCCCTGGCTGAGAGCTGCCGGGCAGTGAGTGTATTCTTCCCGAGCCGGGCTGCCCAGAATGGGGTCAGGGTAGTGTGGGCGGAGCCGGTTACGGGATCCTCATCTATACCGGCCTGAGGGGCAAAGAACCGTGAGACAAAATCAACATCTGATCCCGGGGCCGTAACTATCACACCACGACCGTCAGCCAGGGCAAGCTTTCTGAAGTCGGGCTTCATGGAAAGTATGTCAGATTCGCTTCCATAAAGCAGCAGGTAGTCACTCCTGCCCATGTGACTCTCCAGGGGGGCTTTCCCGATGCTCTCCCTTATAAGTTCCGGAACAGTGCATTCGTGAAGCTCATCAGTCGGAAAATCGAGCTCGAGCTGTTCTCCTTTTTTTCTGACAATAAGGTTCCCCATCACCCGTGACCGGAAAACAACCTCATCGCTCTGAGGCTCAAGAATATTAAGCACAACGTATGCTGAAGCAAGGGTGGCATGTCCGCAGAGATCAACCTCAGTGGCCGGAGTGAACCACCTGATCAGCCACTCGTTCCTTCCGCGGGTTATGAAAGCAGTCTCCGCCAGGTTGTTCTCCATGGCGATATTTTGCATAATCTCTTCGGTGACAGGTTCGGTCAGAATGCACACTGCGGCCGGGTTTCCGGTGAATGGTCCGTTGGCAAATGCATCAACCTGGTAGATTGGTATGGGTTTCATTTCGGAAATAATTCGCTGTATGGCACAAAGTTATAAATGTTTACCGGTAACGGAGATAAAGAAAGCTTCCAAGTTTTATATCTTAGTGTAATGATTAATATCCCAGATACGGGGAAGGGCTCCTCGGTCATAAGGCTGACGCCTGCCAGGTGCAATATCTATGTCGTGACCCGCAACAGCAGGTCAGTTTTGGTTGATACAGGCATTATGTTTGACCGTGGCAGGATTGAGCATGCCCTGGCCAGAAAAGGAACTGTACCTGAGGCAGTTATTCTGACGCATACCCACTTTGATCATGCAGGTAATGCTGCATGGCTCGCCCATGAGTACGGCGCCGAGGTTGTCGTGCAGGAGGCTGAGAGCCGGTATCTGGCTGCGGGTGACACTCCCATTCCCGAAGGGACACATGCCGTCACAAGGGGACTTGTTTCCCTGGGCAAGAAGGTTGCCCCGATGTTCAGATATGAACCCTGCCGTGCTGACCATATTTTCAGTGAAACTTTTGATCTCAACCGCTTCGGCATCAACGGGTATATAATTCATACCCCGGGTCATTCGCCTGGAGGGGCCACGGTGGTTATTGACGGTGTTGTTGCCATTGCCGGCGATTCAGTCATTGGAACCGTGCCCGGCAGCCCCTTCCCTCCCTTTGCCGATGATGTTGACCTCCTTCTCAGGAGCTGGCGGAAGATAATAGACACCGGTTGTGAGACTTTCCTTCCGGGTCACGGGAAACCGGTGGGGAGGGAGGAACTCATCAGGGAGTACGAAAAGAGGGTTGGAAAGGATTTATAAACTTCCAGCTTCAATTATTCATGCCTGTCCTGTACACCAGACCGCCCTGCCGTTAAACTATCCGGGACCGGAAGTGTTAATTTACAGGGGTTACAAATGTTGCAGCTGTATTGAGGGCGTGGCCACCGGAGAGGTGAAGATTCCTTCATACTTCCTTAGGACAAAACAGAACCTTTTATGCCCTGGATAATCAGCCAATAATTAAAGCTTCAACTTAATATTGATTTTCGCAAGCAGAGCCGTAAGCCCGACCATTAAAAGCGCCCAGGCGATGGAACCGATAATGACCACAAGCGGTTCTGACGATTGTTTGTATATCAGCACCGGTACGGCTGACATCCATATTGCGTGGTAGAGGATATCCGGTGCGAGGTAGGTTGTAAGGGAATGCTTTCCTGCTGGCCTGACAAATGCTGCCCACCTTCTCCATTCCTTCACATCTGCCAGCCAGTAGATCAGGGCAAAGACCAGGAAGCTTATCCCGCTGCAGATCATTCCCCAGCTGGGAGTAGCCATTATTTTTGATATGATGAACCAATTCCTCAGGATAAATCCGGCAGCGAGGGATAACACTCCCAGGGTGGCAAACAGCATTAATATGCGTTCATGACCGGAGTCTTTCAGTTTTCTTATAAGGACGCCTGCAAGCATGCCCGTCAGCACTATCAGCGGAACATTTCCCTGGATAATTATACCAAGTGCCGGCCTTACCGGATCGAGGAAGCCGAGAACTCCTGAGGCATCGAGGATATTTACCATCAGAAAGAAGATGACGGCAATTGCCGTGCCCGCTATTGAATCACGGGTTCCGAGGTAGATCAGTGATGCTGCGAGGTAGCCCCATCCTATCAGTCCCAATATTCCCCACCACCCGGTTATGAGCCAGCCGGGGTCATCAGAAGGGCCTGACCTGAAGATTATTACCAGGAAGATCAGGGCGGCCACGCCCACTGCCCGAAGGATCATGAACAGCACTTTTCCCCTTCCTTCAGGATAGTCGTTCCAGACCATAAATACCGAGATATACATCAGAAGTGCCCACAAATCCTTTCCCATTCCGGTCGTTTCCGGGTTGACTCTTCCGGTGTTAAGCATCAATATGCCAATGATGAGCAAACTAATCGTCCGGACTATTATGTGCAGAAATATCTTCGATCTCGGTTCTCCCTTGCTTACCCTTCCTGAAAGGGCGAAGGGTATTGCCATCCCCACGATGAAAAGGAATCCGGGAAAAACCCAGTCGGCAAGCCCCATCCCGTCAAAGTCAGCCTTCATATGGCCAAGCCATGCGGGCGCCACTTTCATGTTGAGGTCATTGACGAACAGCATCAGCACGAGGGTCAGTCCCCGCATGATGTCAACGGAGGCAATTCTGGTTTTCTTTTCCATAATGACAGCAAATATAGATTTTTATTCCAGCCTGTATCACCGTCTGAAACCGGGGTACGAAGTGCGTCTCACAATTCTGTCCTCACGCCTTCAATGGACCCTTTGTAGAAACGGCCATTCTTGAAAATAAGAATATTTCCCGTCTGCCCATATCCTATTCCTGTATCGATGCCTATTACTCTTTTGTCGAAGTGAAGCCTCATGTTTTTTTGCGGCGTGTGCCCGACAATGACACGCTCCATGCCATAGAAATTCAGAATGGAATCGATACTGGTTATGTTTAAAGTTGAATCTGCGAAATATCCTCTGTACCAGACGGGACTATCGTTCCCGCTAAGGAGATATAATTCCTTATCTTCAATGGAAGGATCCAAATCCTTCCCGACGATCCTTTCCGAAAAGATCTGATTAACCTGTTTGATCTTCAGGCCTTTTTGAACCAGCTCCGGCGATACTCCCGCATGAACGAAAAGGATATTATTTATTGTAATCATTACCGGCTTTGAGCGAAGCCATTTACCCAGGACTGAATTTTCGGAATACAGATCGGCATAGCTCATTCCGGCAATGGTTTCTACTGTCCTGTATTTTTCATGAATGTAACTGAGGTCACCGGCAAGAACCATCAATTCATGATTCCCAAGTAAGAAATGGACCATTCCGCCGGCTTTTGCAGCCTGTTTTTCAAGTTTAATGAGATGCCAGAGGATTTCCGTCACCTTGTCTCCCCTGTCTAATGCGTCACCGAGGAATACCAGGTGACCCCTGCCAAAATTCCAGTTCAGGTTTTTATCTATAATTCCGTTTGATAGAAGGTGATCGAGGTAAGTTTCGTAATTTCCGTGGACATCGCTGATGGCAGCTATGCTGTCAATGCGGTTGTACCTCTGGCGGAAATTGGGTTTCATCCCGCTCAGCTTTGTAAGCTCGGCATAGCTGTAGGACTGATCTGCAGGAATCATTATCTCATTCTTATTGCGGGGCAGCACATATGCTTCCCGAAGCATGCTGCTTTCAATCCACATGACCCTGAAAGTATCGTTCGAGAAGAAATAATAGGGACCATCATTGACGGTGCTGTCCCTTTCTTCTGAAGGGCAGACAGCCGATACACCCAAAGTGAGAAATATGGAGAATGTGAGGAAGAGGAGATTTTTCTTCATTTTAAAAGTACTATGTTCATATTCAAATCCTTAAAGCGGCAGAGAAAAATATTTCTACCCCGGAAAGATAATACTTCTTCACTGACAATATGCCGGCAGACTTAACCCGGCCCGGATCCACAGACATCTCGTTAATGAAGTTTAAGTATAAATATCTTCGTTATTGGGGAACAGAACAATTCATAAATAGTTCATTAAAATCCGGATGAGTGATATTCATTGATTTTGTTTTTGCCTTATTATTGATTTGAGACACTTCATTTCATATATTTACTCTGCTAAATCACAAAAAGGCCTTAAGCCAGTGACTTAGAAGATCATTTTAAGAATATGAAGACTATGACTACTGAATTTCTCAGCCTTGATAACCCCGCATTCTGGGCCATTATGGAGAGGTTTGCAATGAACCTGGTTTTTCTGTTCCTCCTGTTAAGGGTTGTATATTACAGGTATTCCAGGAAGGCGAATTACCTGTTTGGTTATTTTCTGATGGGAATCGTAATCTTTTTTATCGGTGCCATGCTGAAAATTGTTGCCATGGAGTTTCAGATGGCAATAGGACTGTTTGCAATTTTCACCATACTCAATCTCAGGACCATAAGTTTCGATGTAAAGAATATGGCATATCTGTTTGCCGTCATTGCCATTTCTGTCCTGAACGCGCTCGATCTCAAGGGTAAATTTCCTTTTTTGGGTGTAGTGATTTTCAATATAATAATTATAGCCTCTGCTTTTATTCTTGAGTATTTCCTTACCAAAAAGGACAAGTACAGCACCCACCCGATAATGTATGATAACCTGGAGATGCTGAAGCCTCAAAACAAAAAGGACCTGATAGCCAATGTAGCTGAGATGACGGGGCTCGACGTCAAAAAAGTCAGGATCCGCAGGGTGAACTATAAGGAGAGGATTGCGGTCCTGGATATTTTTTATGAAGCCTGATTATTTTATTTCCTTACAATTCCCAAGGAAGTAGTCAATCATGTTGTCTAAACTCCTTGGTTTTTCAAGTTGATCGAAGAACTGATCAAGGAACACGATAATATCTCTTTTCTCAGCTTTACTCAGGTATGGGAAATCAGTTATTACGGAGTAGAACTCCTCTTTCTTATCCAGGAACGCCATCAGTTCACCCTGGTATACCTCCCTGGTGCGGCAGATGCCTGAAAACATTCGATCGCGGTTGGTTTCTATCCCTAAATCGGGTGGAGGGATGGCATAATCGGCATTTACCACTCCGGTCAGATCAAAATCGAATGGAATTGGTATTCCCTGACCTGCAAGTTCAGGTTTTGACGACATAAATACCGAGACATTATGCTGACCCGGTACGGACCAGTCCCAGTTGGAAACCATATAATTGAATATAGCGAGCCGGTTTATCACTGACGGATACATGTGTCTCTGCGACAGACTTTTGTTTTTAACCTCAAGCATATTCAGTCTTTTTTCAATAAGCCTTTCCGGTTCGATAAATATTCCATATTGGGTGATAGTTTTCCTTTTATTTTCCGAGTCAATAAAATTCAGGCTGATTAATCTGGCCCTGAAACTTGTGTCAGTGAGAACATTATAAAGTTTGTATACGAGGTATTCCCTGATAACATAATCCCCATATACTGATCCCTGCTGGCATTGGTTGACCAGCTTCATGCTCTTAATCCTGCCGGAGTCAGATACTTCATAAAGAGGTTTCTTAAAAGTGATTCGTGCCGGCGGGTATCTGCATCTCTCGAAACGTGATTGACCGCGATATTTAATTGTAACCTTACTTTCCATGGAGTCAGTCTGACTGAAGTGCATGGTCATAATCCCGTCTACAGTCTGGTCTCTTTCCGCCTTTTTCACGAATTTGGTAACATCAAAGCGCATCGAGACTTCCAGAAGATCTTCCTCTTCAAACAACGATAAATATCTTCTGGGAGAGTTCTGGTCCTGCAACTCCTGGTCAGTTGTATCAATCTGATTATTAAGCACATTGCCGGCTGTATCAATCTGGCCCGTCAGCTCCTGACCGGTAGTATCAACCGGGCTCACCAACCCTTTACCAGTTGTGTCAATCTGACCATGGGACGGTAAGACTGAAACAACGAAGAAAAGCAGTATGCAAAAAAAGAGGTGACGATCTGCACCGTACGTTTTAAAGTCGGCCCTTGCGTTCATTTTCGTGTATATTTAAATAACAATATTGTGGGAGGATTAGTTCTGCCTTCATTTGATATCAGCATATCTCCGTTGTCAAGGAAGGAAATACCTTCAGGCATATTGAACAGATCCGGGTTAAGCTCTTCAATATAATTTACGGTTCCGTTCTCATCAAAGATAAACAGCATTCGGTTCGCAGCTGAAATAACATATAACATATTTGTCAGAGGGTGGATTCCGATGTCAGAAGCTCTCAGACTAATCTCCTTTGCTTCATCCGGGATTTTAATACCATTTTCTGAAGCGTGCCTGGTTATCGCAGGAAGGTCAAATTCCAATACCTCCTCCCCTTGTTGTTTGCCGGACCGCAGGTCAAGTCCGTAGACCGGATGTTTCTTCTCATTCGCGGGGCCTCGTTCAGGGTTGTTTTTGGGCACGATCAACAGCCTGTGATTTCGATGGTCGTAACAGAGTCCTTCATAATTTGCGGGAGGGCCAACCGGGGTGATGATCTGTTGTGAAAAGACAGAAGTTTTATCATTCCGGGTTTTAAAAAGGGTGCCATCGCTTCTTAAGACATAAAATGAGCCGGCAACCCTTGCTATTCCCTCGTAATCTCCGGGGTAGTGAAAAATGAAATGGTCACTGATCTCATTCTTCACCATGTCGAAGATGAAGACCATACCAGTTTTCATCCTGTACACAGGCTACGGATGTTGAATCGATAACCGTAATTCCCGAGATTTCAAGAAGGACCGGTGGCAGAATTATTGTCTTATCGGGATTGGATAAATCATATCCGAAGGGGTTTACGTTTCTGACGTCAGGTGCCTTGATGCCCCTGTCAGTTGGATTGCCGCAGCTGAACAAGTTCAGGCATGACAAAATGAGGAAGGGTGAGATGATTTCAAAGCATGACATCTGAGACGTAACTTGTTTGAATATCAAAGTTAAGTTACAGAGATGACAAAGTCAACAATTTATATGATTGAAGCTTTGAAAGTCCAAATCAATTTCATGTTGATTCGGTTTAGTGCGAAACAGTATAATGCCAAAATACGGAATAAAAAAGCGCCAAAACTCGGAATATAAACAAACTCAAACACGGATTATAAAAACAAAGTCCCGGATTGAATATTTCAGAAAACTTATGTTTTACAGGAGCAAAAAAAAGAAACAGACCAAAAATCTGTTTCTTCCGTTTCAGTACCCGGAGCCGGGATCGAACCGGCACAGCATCGCTGCCACTGGTGTTTGAGACCAGCGCGTCTACCAATTCCGCCATCCGGGCATTTTCATTCTTATTTATTCGTCTTTAAAAATATTATTTTACAATCAATAATCTGTTTACTCACCTCATCCGGATGGCGGAATTGCCTTCCCGGCGGTCTGGCTGCTCGCTAAAAACACTCACTGGGTGTTTTTTGACGCTCGTCCCTGCCATCCGGGCGAAAATAGTCTGCAGTCTTCAATCTTCAGTCCTCAGTCTAGTGGTCCAGGGGATGAGGGTCTTAAAGTGTTCAGCTCACCGCAGAAGGCAGTGTGCGAAATTAGGATATTTTTTTCAAACACCACTAATGACTGAAGACTGATCAGGCTACAATACCATAAGGCGCCGATAAATCGGGGTAAACTCTACGGCCTGTTATTATGTGGGAATCCCTAATCTGCAATACTTAAAGGCCTACGGCCTAAGCCACTATTACATAAAGCCTGCTTCCTGAAAAGTCTGCCGACTGCCGACTGCCGACTGCCGGCTGGACTACTGCCTATTGCCTAAGACCTATTGCCTTATTTTGAGAATCTCCACCTTCCTGAACTCAACGGGGTGCGACTCCGACTGCAATGCTATATACCCCTCCTTTAAGGGTGTGCCCTGCGGCAAGTTGAATCCCTCCGGCAGATCTCCGCCTATCTGAGGTTTTGAATATGTCAGAACGGTGTCTCCATTTACTATATGATGAATTAAACTGTCGCCGTAGACAACGAGTTCCGCCGTCACCCATACATCATCATAAAAGTATTTCGACGATGATGACGTGCAATGTTCAGTTATTAGGGCATCGCCCATCATGATATGTGTATGGGGTGTGCAGACATTCATTGTTGGCGTCTCACGCTCCGTGGTACTTCCCAGGAACTGCACTTCAACGCAAACAGGCCAGTCCTGATCAAGTCCAATAGTCGCCGGATCCTGGCAGTGAAACATGATGCCGCTGTTGCGGTAACCCCACGAGGGTCCGCCGGGAAGCTGGTCGCCGGTGAAGCGGTATTCAACCCGCAGCTTGTACGAGGAGAAGGGCTCCTTGTAATAGATATGTCCGAACTCATACCTGAAAGTGTCATATTCCAAATATGAGACCTTCATAATGCTGTCCTCGACCCTGAAGGTGTTTTTATAGTTTTCACCCACGGGTGATCCCTTGATCTTGATCACCCAGCCGTCGAGGTTCTCGCCGTTGAAGAGGGAGATCCATTCTTCCTTCGGGGTTGTGCGGTTGCCGCAGGAAGCCAGCGTCAATGTGAGGATGGCAATTGTCAGGAGGTTTTTCATGGTTGAAATTATCAGGTTAATTATATTCAAATAATTGCTTTACAATACTTTATGCTTTACGAGCAAAGGAACATTATCCGGCTTCTTATCTACAAAACTTGATCGCCTACGGCGAATGATTTGAGTATAGTCCTCTGTTCTACAAAACTTGATCGTCCTACACGCTTGCCGGCTATCGGGGCAGGTTCTACGGCGAAAACTACTACTGCCTACTGCCTATTGCCTGATGCCTGCTCCCCACTGCCAGAACTATAGCTTTTCGTATTCCATCCGCATCATACCCGCACTCATGCCACAGCTCCTGCTGGGTTCCATGCTCTACGAAATAGTCGGGGATGCCCAGACGTTTTATCTCAGGCGTATATCCGTGATCAGCGGCAAACTCAACCACGGCACTGCCAAACCCACCCTTGATCACGCCGTCTTCAACGGTAATGATCTTTCTGAATTTCTTCATCACATCATGAAGTACTTTCTCATCAAGCGGATTAGCAAAACGCATGTCGTAATGCATGACGGAAATATCCTGTTCGCGCAAAGAGGCAACAGCATCAACGACAAAGTTACCGGGGTGGCCTATACTGAGTATGGCAATATCCTTTCCCTCGCTGATCAGCCTCGCCTGTCCCACGGGTATCTCAGAAAAAGGCTGCCTCCAGTCGCATATCACACCTGTCCCGCGCGGATACCGTATGCTGAACGGACCCTTTATCCTGTCAAGCTGTGCGGTGTACATCATGTTCCGCAGCTCAACCTCATCCATAGGTGCGGCCGTGATCATACCCGGAATGTTGCGCATGAAGGCAAGATCGAAGAAGCCGTGGTGGGTGGCACCGTCCGTACCCACGAGCCCGCCGCGGTCGAGGCAGAAAATGACCTTCAGGCCCTGGAGGGCAACGTCATGAACCACCTGATCATAGGCCCGCTGCATGAATGAAGAGTAAATATTGCAGAAAGGAAGGAGTCCGTTAGCGGCCATGCCTGCTGAGAATGTCACGGCATGCTGCTCGCAGATGCCTACATCAAAAGCCCTTTCGGGCATCTCCTTCATCATTATGTTGAGGGAACATCCGGTAGGCATCGCAGGGGTTATCCCAACTATCTTTTCATTAAGGCGTGCCAGCTCCAGTATCGTGTGACCAAAGACCTCCTGGTAGAGTGGATGTTTTGAGCACTCAGACGGTTTAATAAGCTCTCCGGTACATTTGTCGAACCGGCCCGGGGCGTGGAATATTGTCTGCTGCTCCTCCGCCTTCGGGAATCCCTTTCCCTTGACCGTGATGCAATGCAGGATCTTGGGGCCGGGAATAGTTTTCAGGTCTTCTAACACCCTGGTAAGATGCATGACGTCATGACCGTCAATGGGTCCGAAGTACCTGAATTTCAGGGCCTCGAACATATTACTCTGCTCAAGTACGGTACCCTTGATGCTGCTCTCTATCTGTGAGGCTATAATCTGTGCTTTGGAGCCAACTCCCTTTGAGCGGCCCAGCAACCTCCACACCTTATCCTTGAACCTGTTGTATGTCCTGCTTGTGGTGATGTCAAGCAGGTACTCCTTCATGGCTCCCACGCTGGCATCAATAGATATGTTATTGTCGTTAAGTACTACCAGAAGGTCAGCCTTCTCGTTACCCGCATTGTTAAGTCCCTCGAAAGCGAGTCCTGCCTGCAGGGAACCGTCGCCTATCACAGCCACCACCTTGCGCTTCTCTCCCTTTGCCTGTGCCGCGACGGCTATTCCAAGGGCTGCCGAGATGGAGGTGGAGGAGTGACCCACTCCGAAGGCGTCATATTCACTCTCCGCCATGCGCGGGAAGCCGCTGATGCCTTTGTATTTGCGGTTAGTGTGAAACTGGGCCTTGCGACCCGTGAGTATCTTATGCCCGTAGGCCTGATGGCCCACATCCCACACTATCTTGTCATAAGGTGTGTTGTAAACATAATGCAGGGCAACAGTCAACTCAACAACTCCCAGGCTTGCGCCGAAGTGGCCGGGATTACTGCTGACCTCGTCTATGATATGCTGCCTTAGCTCATTGCTGAGCCTGACAAGCTCCAGCCTGTCAAGTTTCCTGAGGTCGGCAGGGGTATCTATCCTGTCTAACAGTTTTTCTGTCTCTGGCATTTATAAAAGGGTCCTAAATGACCGGGCAAAGATACTTATATTTTAAGTTTTGCATAAATATCAGAAAACCCGGTGATGGTTGTAAATATTCCTTATTGTTAATTAATCATTCAACTATTAACAACAGGGTTAGCAGTTTATTGTTTAATTCGCAGCAGGGGTAATGTCAAAAAAAGGCAAGTCATGATCTCACGGAAAATTCTTTTACCGGTCCTGCTGTTTGCACTGGCGGCAAGTTCTTGTGTGACGGGCAAGAGGTATAATTCTCTTAATGACAGGAGTCTGATGCTGCTGTCAGAGCGTGATTCACTAAAAGCGGAGAATATATGGCTTTCAATGTCGAACAGGGAGCTTACGGCGAAGTCGGCGCAGCTCACCGCGGAGACAGGCAGGCTGACGCAAGAGTATGAAAAGACTCAGGCCGAACTGGTACAGAAGAGGGATGAGGTCAGCAGGCTCAGCACGCGCTATGATGACCTGCAGCGGGCTCAGCAGGAGCTTGTCGCCGGCAAGGCCCAGGAGACACAGAGGCTGCTGGCCGAGCTGAGGCAGGCCCAGACGGAGCTTAAGCAAAGGGAGGATCTGATGCGCGATCTGGAGATGAACCTTGACACAAAAAAGGCTGCGCTTGAGGAGCTCACCTATGAGCTTGAGAGGCGCAACGTCAGGCTGGCAGAGCTGGAGAGAATGCTTGATGCGCAGCAGAAAGCCGTCAAGGCATTGAAGGACAAGGTCTCAGAGGCGCTCTTCGGCTTTGAGAACAACGGCCTCACCGTGACGATGAAGAACGGACAGGTATATGTATCGATGGATGACAAGCTGCTGTTCAAGACGGGCAGTTATGAGATTGACGCCAACGGCCGCACTGCACTTCGCAAGCTGGGAGCTCTCCTTGAGAAGAACACTGATGTCACTATCACCATCGAAGGCCATACCGATGATGTGCCTTACAGGGCAGCGCCGGGGCAGCAGATCCTTGACAACTGGGATTTGAGCGTAAAGAGGGCAACAACCGTAGTCAGGGCGCTCACACAGGATACAAATATCAATCCGAAGAGGCTGGTGGCATCAGGACGAAGCGAATACATGCCTGTGGATCCGAACAAGACGCCCGACGCCAGGCAGAAAAACAGGAGGACGGAGATCATCCTCACGCCTGACCTCACCGCTCTCTACAGGATACTGGAGAGCTACTAGCAGGCCTTTGGCCTCCGTCTCAAACAGCCAGTAAAAGACCACCCGCCTGTTGATTCGCATTTTCCAGTGGTCTGAGACGAAAAGGAGGGCGCCGGTAAGGCCGCTCACCTGCCGAACTCACCCAGCCTGACATTAAGTCTTTCAAGTGCTTCCATCAGATCCTCCTCAGGCTTAAGGAAATCGAAGTCCTGCCAGAACTCCGCATCATAACCATCGATGGTCAGCGAGAAGATTGAAAATGCCGGCGCAAGGTCCTCATGATCAAACCTGCTCACGTTACCGATACGATGATCGGTTATTGCAAGCTCAAAGAAGATATTGAAGCGGCTGCTGAACAGCTTTTTCTTTCCCCTGGCTATAAACCCGAGATCGCCTCTCACATGTGCCAGGTAGTACCTCCCGTCAACATGCCTGTAATGAGCCCTGTACCTGACATATTCAGGTCTCATTGAATATTCGCGGGGAATCCTGCTGATAAATGATTCGCCCGTCTGGTCAATATAGAGAGGATTCACGCCAAACTCTGCAAGAACGACACTGTAGTTATCGACGTTGATGTATATTTCGCCCTGCATCAGAGGTTCCGTGATCCAATCCTTCTGTTTGAAGGAAATAACAAAAGCAGTCTGCCCGTCAATGGTTACGATATCTCTGAGATGATACTCATATGAGTTGAAAGATTCAGGGTCCAGAAAGTCGAACAGATGCCTCATGCCGTCGAGCGCCAGTGTTGCACTCAGTCCTGCCTTGAGTCTTACGGCCAGAGTGTCCTTTACCTCCAGGTTCTCTATTTTTCTGCTGCGCAGCACCTTTATCTGATCATTCTGCAATGATCTGGCGTAAGGGCTCTTATAGATCTGCACCACGGCTTCGGAGTACACCTGGGGCTCTTTTCTGCGGTAGACTCCTTCACGGTAAAAACCGGTAAGCAGCGCCGGGGTGGTTCCGTAGTTGGAGGCGACTGATGAGATGGTCTTTCTTATTATGAGCAGCGGGTCCTGGGCCCTGATAATGATCTCAGGGATAGGGATGAAATCCCTGTCCATACTGATTGTCATATAGTTGCCGGGGAGACTTCTGACAGGTATCCGACGGTTGACATAACCCACATATGAGACTGAGAGCGTGTCGTCAAGGCACTCTTCACTGATCCGTAGTATAAAGTCGCCATTGAAGTTTGTCACCGTCCCCCTGCCACGGTGACTGATTCCAATGGTGGCATAGGGTAGGGGTTCGGAGCTCTGCGTATCGGTAATCTTCCCGCTGATAAAAAAGGTTACGGGAAGGGGCTCCGTGAGAGTATCGGCAGCAGGGGGATTCACCACATCACGGTATAGGATGATGTGTCTTCCCATCACCGAGTATCTGACGGCCGGGTCACCCGTAACCGAATCGAGGATCTCTCTGACCGTCATTTCGTAATGCGGGATGACAAAAGCCCTTTCCGGATTGATTATCCGGGTGTCATAGGTAAAGAGATAGCCGGTAAGAGTGCTTACCTCGCTCAGTGCCCTGGAAGCCCGTGTGCTGTTCCCTGACAGTTTCAAAGGGTTGTCAAGAACGTTCTCCTGCGTGAACGAATGCATGGAGAGCAGTAACAGGCCGGCAACCAGGATCACTCGTTTTACCCTTGAACCCGTCGGCCGCATCAGCTTTTATTGAGCCTGTCCGGGATAGAGCATGTATGTGCCTTCTTCCCTGACAGAACGAAGGTTAAAGGTAGTGCAAATCAGTTTAATAATTGTATCGTGAGGCTGATGTTCGAAGGGAGAGGTAAGCCTTAAATCATTTATTGCCGGGTCACCTGCCCTGATGTCAATACCGAACGTGCGTTTCAGGTCTTCGAAGACTACCTCCAGCCGCTCGCCGTCATAAACGAGCAGGTCAGTATGCCATGAGAGGTAATTGACGTTGGTGTTGAGTGCCTGTGATGAACCTGTTTCAGATACCTTACCTACATATTCGGGTTCGAGCGTCACACTACGTGATCCATCGTTGCTGGTAAGTGTAACCGTGCCTGATGAGACATATACTTCGACCTGATTATGGCCGTTGTCAGTCATGACGTTGAATGAGGTGCCGAGCACCCTGACGCTTGCTTTTCCGGCATCAATAATAAAGGGCCGCGTTGCATCGGGGGCTATGTCGAAGAAGGCCTCACCCCGGAGTGTTACCTTTCTGTTATTGCGACCGAACTCTTTCGGGTAGGTGAGTTTGCTGTCACGGTTGAGATAGATCTTGCTTCCGTCTGCAAGCAGCAGTTCGATGTTCTTCTCATCGGCAGCTGAAGCTACCGTCACTCTCCCGGGTGCTCCCACCTCAAACAATAGCCAGCCGATTCCTGCAACGATAACCACCGTCGCGGCAATCCGGGCGAACGTTTGAAAGAATGAAGGTCTCTGCATGGTGATGACAGGCGTTTCAGCTTCTATTCTGCCATTGAGTTTCTCCCAGGCCTTATCAACATCAATAAAATCGTTATCTGATTGCTTCAGATCATTCCATTTTTTCATTATCTCTCCGTCTTCACTGATCAGGAGCCTGGCCGCTTCGTCGCCGGAGCTCTTTTCACCAGAGAGCCATGCTGCTGCATCGGCCCACTCCCGGTCATTCAATTGTTCTATTTGTTTATTCTTTTTCATTACTCTGCAAGTGCTTTTCTGAATTCCCTGAGGGCTTTTCCCATGTCTGCCTCGACAGTCTTGAGCGATACCGCAAGTTTATCAGCTATTTCGTTGTATTTCAGTCCTTCGAACCGGCTCATCCTGAATATCATCCTGCATCTCTCGGGCAGGCGTTCGAGCACTCTGGCCACTCTTGCCTGGAGTTCACTGTAATATATTGCTTCGGTCACCGGTTCGGAGACCCGTTCAGCCCGGGCAGTCATCTCGCCGGCGTGGCGGCTGACCACCTTCTGATGTTCGATATAGTGCAGTGCCCTGTTGTGCACCGAGCGAAAGAGATATCCGTTCAAAGAGCTTTCAATCGTGAGGGTCTGCCTGTCCTGCCACAGTCTGAAGAAAAGTTCCTGTACTATCTCTTCTGCGTCGTCATGGTCTCTGAGCACTGTCTTTGCATACCGCACCAGTGAAGCATAGGAGGACCGGAACAGCTTCTCAAACTCCTGTTTGTCGCCCTGTCTGATCCTCCCTATGATATCACTGTCACTGCTCATTCTTCAGTGGCCCTTCTTTATTCGGTCCTGTCGCTGAATTTTACCTTTCTGCTGAGCCTTCTTATTGCAGCCTCGATGCTCTGGTCGGGCTCGATGACGTTATAGTCTCCCCAGAAGTCGGGATCTGCAAAAGCTGCAACCTCTTCGCTGAAGACGTCCGTCGGCTTGATTCTCTCCCTCGACGTGAACTTCACAACGTCTTTATCAGTGCGGTCCGTGATGGCAAGCTCTGACATCGTGGTGAAGTTTGTATTGAAGAGCTTTTTCTTCCAGTCGACCTTGAATTTGACCTCTGCCCTTGAGTGTGTGAAGTACCATTTGCCGTCTACTTCGCGGTAGCGAACCATGTAAGAGGTTACCTCAGGTGTCACCTGCATGCCCATGGGTTTCTTGCGGATGAACATCGATGTTGCCAGTTCCTTGTTCTCGAGGTTGAACGCAAATTCAGCCTGCGCCACTGCATAGGTCTCGATGTCTATGAACAGACGGCCCTGGTAGAGCGGGGTGGTGATAAAAGGCTTCTGGTAGAAGTTGATCACGTAGTTGGTCCTGTCATCAATGACAGCAATGCTTGAGAGCTCGAGATCATACTGTTCGATGGCCTCACTGGTGAGGAAGGTCTCGGGGTTTTTAACCACATCGAGATAAAGAGTGGTTGTGGGGCCACCCTGAAGTTTGAAGAGGACGGTATCCATCTTCTCAACGTCATTGCTCTTTCTCCCCTTGTATATCCTTACGGCATCAAACCTGAGGTCATTCTGATACGGAGCCTTGAAGACTTCGACAATGGCTTCGCCTATTGAGATGTAACTGCGGTTTTTCCTGATAGTCTCGCGGTAAAAAGCGGTCATGTCATTCGATACTGCCGGGTAGTTCTCATTGAAGCGGCTTATCACCTGCTCCATGATCTCAGAGGGGATAAGTGGTTTTACTATGACTTCCTTTATAGGGATCATTGCTGTCTCCAGTTCAATCACGTTGCGCTGGCCGTTGGTCTTCATCTCATCGATGTCCATCACCCTGTTTTTGTACCCTACGTATGAGATCTCGAGCTTGCCGGTCTCGCCTGCGCCAATCTTGAGTGTGAACTCACCATCAAGGTTTGTCACGGTTGATACGTTGCTTTCCTGTACTGCTATTCCAGCGAAGACAAGGGGTTGTTTAGTCTCGGCATCAACAACCCTTCCACGTATGACGGTCACCTGTTGCTGCTCCTTCTTTGTTTTGCCCGGAGCGGCTGTTGCTGACAGGTCTCCTGCCGAAACAAGGAAGAGGAGAGCCGAAGCTATTACTGTAAAAAAGATTTTGGTTTTCATGGTCGTTCAATTTATTAATTGTTTTTTATCCGGATCATCTTTTCATAGTAATGACCGGAATAGTCCACCCAACCCTATACATTGAAGAAAAAAAATCGTTCATTTGTCTCTGCCATGCCTGCCAGGTATCTGAATGCAAGTTACTCTGTTTTCTCTTATGCATTGAAGAGAGCGACCGGCATTTCGGTCAGTCTGCCGCTGCCGCCGGCAATAAGCGTGGAACTGAGCAGCACCTGCAACCTTTCCTGCCCGGAGTGTGTCACCGGCGCCGGGCTGCTTCAGAGAAAAAACAAATTTATCAGTTACAGCCTGGCAGAGAAGATTGCCGATGAGCTGCGTGGCCATACGCTTTCGGCCTGGCTCTATTTCCAGGGTGAGCCGATGATGCATCCCCGTTTCTTTGATATTGTTGACCTCTTCGGGGAGATGAATCCGGTGATCTCCACCAATGGTCATTACCTGGGAGAGGAAGCGTGTCTCAGACTGGCCGCTTCACGCCTGAGAAAGATCATCATTTCGTATGACGGGGTCTCGCCTGAGGCATACAATATATACAGGAGAGGAGGCAATCATGCCTTGGTGACGGAGGGTATCAGAAGACTTGCCGGAGCCATCCGGGTAAATGGTTCTTCACTGAAGATAGAACTTCAGTTCCTGCTTCACAGGGGCAATGAGCATGAGGCCACTGCAGCTGCGGAGCTGGCATCATCACTTGGTGCCGGCTTCACGATCAAGAGTATGCATGTGCTTGAAAATAAAAGGGCAGGAGAATGGATGCCGGTCGGGAACGGGAGGCCAGGGCACAGCGTGCCGGGAAGGGAAGGGAATTATTCTGACGGTGGAAGATCACGGTATATAATGTCAGAGGGAGAATGGAAGCAGGCAGCCTCTCCTTCGAGGGGGTGTCTGAGGATGTGGACTACTGCAGTCATCACAACCGACGGCGATGTTGTGCCCTGTTGTTATGACAAGAATGCGGGTCATGTGATGGGAAACCTCAATTACCAGACATTCAGGGATATATGGTATGACAAACAATACACCTTTTTCAGGAACAGCGTCATGAAGAGCCGGAGCCTGATTGATATCTGCCGTAACTGTCCGCAGGGAAGCCGCATTTTTTTCAGAAGGTGACGCCGCAACCTGTTGTCAGGTAAACATCATTTACTAATTTTAACGATCCAATCCAAACCGCCGATGAAAATCCTGAAAATTTCTCTGAGTGTCATAGCCGTCTTGATTGCGGTTGCGCTGATAGCAGGAGGCATTGTTGTCTCTTCGCTCCGCAAATCAGCCCTTCCCGAGCTTAACGGCGAGAAGTCGGTCTCCGGCCTTAAGGCTGATGTCAAGGTCATCCGTGATGAGCGCGGAGTGCCTCATATTTATGCCTCCAATGCTCATGACCTCTATTTCATAACCGGTTATGTAACAGCACAGGAGAGACTGTGGCAGATGGACATGGTAAGGCATGCAACACAGGGCAGGTTATCAGAGCTGTTCAAGAGAGATATGACCTCAACCGATTATTTTCTGAGGGCACTCGGTATGTCGACGAAATCTCAGATGATCCTTGAGAAGGAGGACCCGGAAATACTTGCAGTGCTTCAGGCATATGCCGACGGAGTGAATGCCTGGATTGCGGAAAGTGGCAAAAAGCTACCCCCGGAATTCCGGATCCTGGGTTACAAACCTGAGCCGTGGACCATGATCGATATAACAAATATTATCGGGTTTATCGGATGGGATCTTGCCTCATCAAACCTGTCTGATGAGATAAACCGTTATAAGCTCGGGAAGATGCTCGGACCGGAGAAGGCTTCGGAACTGGTTGCCGACTGGAAGCTGGTTGATGAGGTAGTATTCCCTGACTTCGAGATCGATGAGAAGCTTATGGAGGAGGCTTTATCTGCCATAGGTTCTATGAAGGAGCTTGAGAATTTGGGGATTTTCTCCCTTTCGGGAAGCAACAACTGGGCGGTCTCGGGCCGCAGGAGCGAGACAGGTAAGCCCATCCTCTCAAACGACATGCATCTCGGGTTAAATATACCCGGATTCTGGATGCAGGTTCACCAGGTGATTCCCGGGGAGCTTAATGTGACAGGGGTGATATTCCCTGGTGAGCCTTTTGTTGTAGCCGGGCATAATGAAAGAATTGCATGGGGAATGACGAACCTGAGTGTTGATGACATTGACCTGTTTGTTGAGACGGTCGATTCAACGGGTAATAACTATTTATATAACGGTGAGTGGCTGCCCTTCAGGGATGAGGAGGAGGTCCTGAAGATCAGCGACGATTCTTCAGTCACAAAGGTTATCAGGTACACTCATCACGGTCCTGTCATCTCAGGTATGAGAGGCATTGATGATGTCATGCTGACGATGTGCTGGTCAGGATACCGGTACAGCGACGAGATAAGGGGTGTATACCTGCTCAACAGGGCCGGGACGTGGGATGAATTCCGAACCGCCCTGAGCCATTTCCAGTCAATAAGCCAGAACTTCGCTTATGCCGATGTTGACGGCAACATAGGCCTTCAGACAGGCGGCGGCGTACCGGTCAGAAAAGGTACGGGATTATTGCCGCGCAGGGGAGATACAGATGAATACGAGTGGAAGGGATTTGTGCCATTTGAGCTGTTACCCTCCTCGTTCAACCCGGAAGAGGGATTCGTCTCATCAGCAAACCAGCGAACAGTGGGAGAAGATTATCCCTTTTTTATCAGCGGCGAGTTTTCTATGCCTTACCGCATAATGCGCATAAGGCAGATGGCCTCCGAAAAGGAGATACTCGGCATAGAGGATTTCAGGAAGATGATTACTGACAACCATTCCGCCTACGCGGCCATGCTCACACCCGTGATATTGAAGGCTGCCGGTGAGATGGCTGATGCTGATGATGCCGAACGAAAAGCCATTGAGGAGCTTAAGGGCTGGGATTATTCAATGGATGCATCACTCATTGCCCCTTCGCTTTTCGAATTCATCAGGATTGAACTGGCCCGCCATATAATGAAAGACGAGCTTGCCGACCTGTACGGATCGGCTCTTGGCAGACAGCATGATTTCTATATATATAAAATGGTAAACGAGGGTCCGGATGAATGGGTTGACAATATAAACACTCCTGAACAGGAGACGATGGAAGAGATTATTGCCCTGAGCATCAGCTCAGCTGTTGATACCCTGACTGCAAGGTACGGCGGATTTGGTGAGAGCTGGCAGTGGGGCAGGCTACACTCCTTCACGCTTGAACACCCCCTGGGATCAGTGAAGATCCTTGACAGGCTGCTTCGACTGAACTCCAAAACCTACAGTGTGGGGGGCAGTTATCATACTGTTGAGCCGTACACTTTCAGGGAGAACTTCGGGGTGAACCACGGTGCTTCAGAGCGGCATATTTTCAATACGGCCGACTGGGACAAGTCGCTCACGGTGATACCAACGGGCACTTCGGGGATACCGGGAAGCCCGTTCTACCTCTCTCAGACTGAGACATATGTCAACAACGGGTTTTACAGTGAACCATTTACGGATCAGGCGGTGGAGGCGGCCAAAAAATATGAGATGATTTTCAAACCTTCACCTGTAAAATGACAGGCTGCTGACGAAAGGGAGTTGATGCCATACAACTGAAGACAGGCTGCTGACGACAGGGAGTTGATGAAATACAGCTGAAGGGAGGTTGATGACGAACAGGCTGCTGATGGCAGGCTGCTGAGAACACGAAGCTGATAAAAAAAGAGGCTGTCTCAATAGGGGCAGCCTCTTTTTTTACACCGTCATTATATCCTTTTCCTTAATCTCCATTATCTTATCGACACGCGAAATATGTCTGTCGGTCAACTCCTGGACCAATTTATCCCCGGTTTTCTCCTCATCCTCGGGAAGCCCCTCCTTCAGCAGTGCTTTCAGCTCATCAAGGAACCACTTGCGGCTTGTCCGGATACTGATCTTGGCAGTCTCTCCCTCCTGTTTCACCTGTTTCACCAGCTGATGCCTGCGCTCTTCTGTAAGAGGGGGTACATTGATGCGTATGACCTCTCCGTTGTTTATCGGGGTCATCCCGATATTTGCAGCGAGGATTGCCTTTTCGATGATGCCCAGCATATTTTTCTCCCAGGGCTGGATGAGAATGCTTTTGGCGTCAGGGGTGTTGATATTGGAAACCTGTGAGAGAGGCGTGCTGTTGCCGTAATAGTCTACGTTGATACCGTCGAGAAGCAGCGGGTTAGCGCGCCCGGCCCGAAGATGCGAAAGCTCGTATTCAAGGTGTTTGATGGCCTTGTCCATCCTCTCCTCGGCTTCATCTCTGATAAGTTCCAGTTCTTCAGTCATGTGATGATAATTATTCTGGTTAGGGCAAATGTAAAAAAAATTCCTTTCAGAGAGCAATAAGTGTGCCGCACTTAGCACCTGAGGTAACTGCTTTGAGGTTACCTTCCCTGTTCATGTCGAAGACGATAACGGGCATTCCGTTCTCACTGCACATTGAGAATGCTGTCTGGTCCATCACCTTCAGCTTTTTTTCAATTGCCTCCCCGAATGTCAGTTCTTCATACCTGACAGCTGCCGGGTCTTTTTCGGGGTCTGCGGTATAGACGCCATCGACGCGGGTACCTTTGAGCAGCACGTCGCAGTTCAGCTCCACGGCCCGCAGCGCCGCCGCAGTGTCAGTGGTGAAGAAGGGGTTGCCTGTGCCGGCTGCCAGGATGCATACGCATCCGCATTCGAGGGCAGCAGAGACCCGGTCTCTGATATACAGCTCACCCACGGGTTCCATACGTATTGATGTGAACACCTTGGCGCTGCAACCGGCCCTGATGAGGAAGCTCTCGAGGGCAATGCTGTTAATTACTGTGGCAAGCATGCCCATCTGGTCGCCCTTTACACGGTCATAGCCCTCTCCGGTGCTGCCGAGCCCGCGGAAGATGTTTCCTCCGCCTATCACAACCGCCACCTGGCATCCGGAAGAGACCACTTCATGTATCTGTCTCGCATAGCTTGTCAGCACTCCGGCATCGAGTCCGGTCCCGTCAGGGCCTCCGGCAGATTCGCCACTGAGCTTCAGCAGTATTCTTTTGTATTTCATGGCAACAACCATTTGGATGATGGCACCGAAATTAGCAAAAAATGTGCCCCGATCAATTGACTTATATAAAATATGCAACGACGCCCGGAATGAGCGTCGTTACATATAAAACTTCCAGGCCGGAACCCGGTTATACCTTTTTGTCAAGGGTGTCTGTCCTGAAGATGTAATAAAGAGGACAGGTTCGTGCAAGAGCTGTAAGAGTCAGGATAATGGCAAGGATAATCAGGATCAGTCCGAGTATCTTTCCCACGCCAGTAAAATAGATAATAATAAACAAGGCCGCCAGAACAAGTCTGACAATCATGTCGGTTTTACCAATGTTTTTTTTCATAGGGCAACAGTATTTTAGTGATACAATTTACTGTTTTTTATTGTAACGGCGCATAAAAAAAATCAGCGGTGCCCGTGATGAGCACCGCTGCCTGTTAATCATATTGTCGGTTTAATTATCAGACGTTCAGCGTGTAGCGGGCAAATCCCGTTGCCTTCAGGGCTTTGTCCTTGCTTTCGAGATACTGCCTGATTGACATCTTGCTGTCCTTTATGAACTCCTGGTTCATGAGTGTGCCCTCCTTGAAGAACTTATTCAGTTTGCCCTGGGCAATCTTGTCAAGCATCTCTGCAGGTTTGCCTTCACGGCGCGCCTGTTCCTTTGCTATCTCCAGTTCCTGGGCAAGGATCTTTTCAGGTACGTCCTCCTTGTCAACCGAGACAGGATTCATAGCGGCCACCTGCATGGCTACATCCTTGTAAACCTGAGCATCAATACCGGCTTTGCTGAAACCAACCATAGTGGCAAGCTTGTTTCCTGCATGGATATAGGCCTGTACGGCCGGAGCGCTTAGAGTGCCGAACCAGGTGAGCTCGAATTTCTCTCCGGTGATACCGCTCTTCTCAAGGACAAGCTCTGCAGCCTTCTTACCGTCAACGGTCATATTCTTCAATCCTTCGAGGTCAGCAGGACCTGATTTCAGGGCTGCATCAAGGATCTTGTTTCCGAGTGCGATAAAGTCGGCATTCTTTGCCACGAAATCGGTCTCGCAGTTGAGTGCTATCATCATCCCGGTCTTCCCGTCTGCCGTTGTCTTTGCGAGTACAACACCCTCGCTGGCTTCGCGGTCGGCACGCTTGTTGGCTATAGCCTGTCCTCTCTTGCGTATCAGTTCCTGTGCTTTTTCGAAGTCGCCTGCAGCTTCCTCGAGGGCTTTTTTACAGTCCATCATGCCGGCGCCCGTCAATCTTCTCAGTTTGGCGACATCGGCAGCGCTAATATTTGACATAGTTTTTAATCTGTTAAATGAATGATCTTCCTATTCTTCCTCTTCCGTGGTCTCGGTTTCAGTCTCTTCTGAAACGCTTTCCACAGCTTCTACCACCTTTTCAGCTTTAATTACAGGCTGTTCTGCTTCATAATCGACTGCGCTGAATTTGCCTTTTCGTGCTCCTTCGGGAGACTCCTCTTTTTCTGCAGCGGCGCCGTCCTTGTCTTTCTCTGCCTTGCGCTCGTTGAGCCCTTCGGCAATAGCCTTGCACATGATGTCAATCACCAGTGATATTGACTTGGCAGCGTCATCATTTGCAGGTATTATAAAGTCGATGTCCGAGGGGTCGGAGTTGGTGTCAACCATGGCAAAGACAGGGATACCGAGTCTTTTTGCCTCATGAACGGCGATACGCTCCTTGGCCACGTCAACCACGAAAAGTGCTGATGGCTGGCGGGTCATGTCTGAGATGGATCCAAGGTTCTTTTCGAGTTTGGCTCTCTGGCGTGTTATCTGCAGCTTCTCTCTCTTTGAGAGGTTGTCAAATGTACCGTCAACAGCCATTTTGTCTATTGATCCCATCTTTTTTACCGCCTTGCGGATGGTAGGGAAGTTGGTGAGCATTCCTCCCGGCCACCTCTCGGTGACGTAGGGCATGTTAACCGCTCCGACCTTTTCGGCTACGATGTCTTTCGCCTGCTTTTTAGTAGCCACGAATAGCACCTTGCGGCCTGATTTTGCTATCTGCTTCATTGCAGCAGCGGCCTCGTCAATTCTCAGTACGGTTTTTTCGAGGTCAATGATATGAATGCCGTTGCGCTCCATAAAAATGAAAGGAGCCATGGCCGGGTTCCATTTTCTTTTAAGGTGCCCGAAGTGCACACCGGCATCAAGTAATTCTTGAAAATTCGTTCTTGACATTTTGATTTTGATTGTTAAGTTTACGTTCTGTGAAGTCAATTGCAGAGTAGTTCCTTGCGGGAAGTCAATGCAATTTAGATACTAAACCTGCATCTATAAATAATTGCTATTGAACTCCTAACGCTTGCTGAACTGGAACCTCTTGCGTGCCTTGGGTTGGCCCGGTTTCTTTCTCTCCACTTCGCGGGGATCGCGGGTGGTGAAACCTTCAGCTTTCAGCTTGGGCTTGTACTCCGGATCAATCTTGATCAGGGCCCTGGAAATCCCAAGACGTATCGCCTCTGCCTGACCTTTCGATCCACCGCCGTCAAGGGTGACTTTGATGTCATATTTGTCGGCAACATTGAGAAGGTTCAGGGGCTGGAGGATGACATACTGCAGGATCTCATTGGGGAAGTACTGCTTATACTCCCTGTCATTGATCGTGATCTGTCCCTTGCCGTCGTTGAGGTAAACCCTGGCGACTGCCGCCTTCCTTCTTCCGATAGCGTTAATAACTTCCATGTTTCTTACTTAATGGTTTTTAAATCGATTAGTTTGGGTTGCTGGGCCTCTTGTTTGTGTGCCGGCCCTTCATACACATAAAGGTTCCTGAAGATGGCGCTTCCAAGCCTGTTTTTCGGAAGCATTCCCTTGACGGCATATTCAATAAGCCGCACCGGATGCTTCTTCATCAGCTCGTCAGCCTTGACGATTCTCTGGCCACCGGGGTAACCGGTATGCCTGATGTACTCCTTGTCAGTCATCTTGGCGCCCGTCATCGTGACTTTTTCAGCGTTGATAACAACAACGTTATCGCCGCAGTCAACATGAGGTGTGAAGCTTGTCTTGTGCTTCCCCCTCAGGATCAGGGCAACGACAGATGCCAGACGTCCGAGTGTCTGACCCTCCGCATCTACAAGTACCCACTCTTTCTCAACAGTCGCTTTATTGGCTGACACTGTCTTGTAGCTTAAGGTGTTCACTTTGTACTAAGGTTTTGTTAATTAATGATTTTTCAAAATAAAAACCCCAATTTTGGGGTCTGCAAAAATACAACTTATTTTTATTTCGAGCAATATGTTGTACTTTTAATTTCTTTATCATCCGGATGTTCAGCAGAGACCTTCACAGGACCATACATTCCGTCTGCCTCCTTCTGGCCGCATTTCTGATGCCTGTATCGGTATGGCTGCTCTCGGCCGTTTCAATTGCCATGTCCATCAACTGGCTCCTGGAAGGCGACTTTGAAGAAAAACGGAGCCGGCTGAAGACACAGCCGGGGCTCATTTACCTGGTGCTGCTCTTCGCCATGTACCTCGCATGGCTCCTGAATACGTCTGACTTTCCGGGCGCTCTTGCTGAACTTAGGCTTAAGCTGCCGCTGCTGTTCTTTCCGGTGGTGCTTGGGTCGGTGACACCTGCGGGACCACGTGAGATGAGAATGGTGCTGCTGGCATTCATCGGCGGTTGTGTTTTCTCGGCTTCAGCAGGATTTCTTGCCCTTGCAGGTGTTCTTCCGGCAGAGATCAACAATCCCCGTGACCTGGCTCTTTTTGTGCCGTCAATACGGCTGTCGATACTGCTGAACTTTGGCATTTTCACGTCATTATGGCTGAGCCTGACCCCCACGACAGGCGGCACCGCCCTGAGAACGGTACTGGCCGTCGCCACCGCGGTCATGGCGCTGTTTCTCTTCAGGCTGCTATCGGTGACGGGCATCGTACTGTTTGTGGCTCTCCTCGGAGGCACGGGCCTTTACATTGCACTCGGGAAAAAGAGAGTGGTGGCGGGCATCTCCAGGATGGCTGCAGTGCTGGCGGGCATCTCGCTGATGGCCGCGGCGGCGGCGGTGACAACCGCTTCAGTCATGCTTGTGACATCGGCATGGGGCACACTCCGAAACCCGCTTCACCCGGAAGTGAATGACCCCCTGACAGTGACTTCATCAGGCAACAGCTACACCCACTATCCCGAAGAGACATTGGTTGAAAACGGCTACCTGGTGTGGGTGAATGTGTGCAGTGAGGAGCTGCGAAGAGAGTGGAACCGGCGAAGCTCCCTGCCTTATGACGGCAATGATAAAGCCGGAAACGAGCTGCGTACCACGCTGGTGCGATATATCACCTCCATGGGGCTGCCCAAGGATTCCGCTGCCGTGGCGGCACTGGATGAGGTTGACATTTTAAACATTGAGAGCGGATACGCTAACCCGGTCTATGCAAAGAAGGGGAGCCCGCGGGCCCGGGCTTACGAACTGGCATGGGAGATTGACAGGGCTGCCCGCGGAGGCAATCCTTCGGGCCACTCCCTGACACAGCGACCGGAGTTCTACCGTGCGGCCTCAGGGATCATCCGCGAAAACCCGTGGACAGGCGTCGGAACCGGCGATGTGGGCAAGGCCTTTAAAGAGGAGTATGAGAAAAATGCCACTCCCCTCGGAATGGAATACCGGCTGAGAGCCCATAACCAGTACCTGACCTTCGGGGTTACCTTCGGCATCCCGGGAATGATTTTCGGCTGTCACCCTGATGCTGATGCCGTGGCTGACATGCAGTGGGAAGACCTCTTATCAGTTCATGCTGTTCATCTCCGTCATTTTTATCTCTATGATAAATGACGATACCTTCAGTTCATTTACCGGAGCCGCATTCTTTTCTTATTTTTACACGCTGTTAATTGTCACACACGGTCACCATGAAACTCAACAGTGAGGACAGAAAATTCCTTGAGATGGCCCTAAGCACGGCTGAAGGGAATATCACCAGTGGCGGCGGTCCGTTCGGGGCTGTCGTTGTCAGTCACGGACTGGTACTGGCTGCTGCCGGCAACAGGGTCGTCGCCGGGCATGATCCAACGGCGCATGCCGAAATACAGGCTGTCAGGATTGCTGCTGCGGCCCTCGGAACTCACGACCTCAGCGATTGTGTTATCTATGCATCCTGCGAACCCTGTCCGATGTGCCTGGGTGCCATTTACTGGGCAGGAATCAAGAGGATAGTCTATGCCTCTGACCGCTACCGCGCCGCCGCTGCCGGGTTTGATGACGAGAGGATCTATACCGAGCTGGCACAGGACAACAGTGAAAGAAGCATCATCATGGACCGCGGACTGGAGCCGGAGGGTGACATGGTGCTGAGAAAATGGGAGGAATACCCTGACAAGGTAAAATATTGACCACTACCGATGCCGAGGCTGAACAGAGATTTCTTCATGAATGATGCGGTGACAGTGGCACAGCTGCTTCCGGGAATGGCTATAGTCATGGCACCAGGTGAAAAACCCGGGAGGTATACGATTACGGAAACAGAAGCCTACCTTGGAGTTGACGACCGGGCCTGTCATGCCAGCAAGGGCAGGACAGGAAGGACGGAGCCGATGTACCTTGAGGGGGGGCATCTCTATCTCTATTTTGTCTACGGCATGCACTGGATGATGAATGTTGTCACCGGTCCGGCAGATTACCCCCAGGCGGTACTGGTAAGAGGTGTGACTGCCTTCAGCGGACCGGGACGTGTAACCAGGGGACTGGGGATTGACGGGTCATTTAATCGTGAAGACCTGGCAGCGTCACACAGGATATGGATTGAGGACGAAGGCATACGACCTGAGCTGACTGCAGGGCCCAGGGTGGGGATTAACTATGCAGGCGAGCCGTGGGTGAACAAACCGTGGCGCTTTATTATAAGGAACAAATAACATAAAAGAGATGATAAAAGGATTCCGGATGTGGAACAACATAACAGGATGGGCGGTCTTTGCCGTCTCACTCCTGGTGTATCTTCTTACTATTGAACCTACTGTGAGCTTCTGGGACTGCGGTGAATTCATACTCTGTTCCTACCGTCTCGAGGTGGGGCATCCTCCCGGTGCACCTCTCTTTCTCCTGCTTGGCCGGTTCTTTACACTCTTTGCGGGCGGTGACACCTCTAAGGTGGCTATGATGGTAAACATTATGTCCGCCTTCGCAAGTGCCTTCACCATCCTCTTCCTGTTCTGGACGGTGACAAGGCTTGTCAGACTTGCCACGGGTGACAGCCTGGCTGTTACCGGAGGAAAGGCTGTGGCCATCCTTGCTTCGGGCACCCTTGGTGCGCTTGCCTACGCATTCTCTGACACATTTTGGTTTTCAGCCGTGGAGGGGGAGGTATACGCCACCAGCTCTCTCTTCACCGCCGCCGTCTTCTGGGCCATACTGAGGTGGTATGACGAGGCTGACGGCCCCCATGCAAACAGGTGGATAGTCCTCATATTCTATCTGATGGGACTCTCAATTGGAGTGCATCTTCTGAATCTGCTGACACTGCCCGTTCTCGTTCTCCTGTGGTACTTCCGGAAATACCAGGTTACAGGCAGGGGAGTGGCCTATGCAGTGATCCTTAGTTTTCTCATGCTGGGAGTCCTGAACTTCCTTTTCATTCCGGGCGTCGCCAAGGTGGCTGGATGGTTTGAGCTCTTCTTCGTGAACACCGTTGGTATGCCCTACAACTCGGGGATGTATATTTACCTGCTGCTCTTTGTCGGTCTCATTGTCTTCGGTATATGGTATTCGCTCAAAAAAAACAAAGTCGTTCTTAACTGGGTGCTGACGGTGGTGGCGGTGCTGATGCTGGGGTACTCATCCTTTGCGCTTATCATAATCAGGGCCAATGCCCATCCGCCCATGAACCAGAATGACCCTTCTGACGTATTCTCATTCATATATTATATCAACCGCACTCAATACGGCCGTGCACCTTTCCTCTACGGACATTACTACTCGGCGCCTGTCACGGGAGTCAAAAAATCCGTTGGAAGCTATAATAAAAAGGATGGCAGGTATGTGCCGTACTATCTTAACGATTACGAATACGACAAGCGGTTCATGACCCTCTTCCCCAGGATGTACAGCATCGATCCGGAACATATCCGCCAGTACGAATACTGGGGCAAGGTAGGGGGAAGGAAGGTCACCGTCAGGTCAGGCAGCGGCAGTGAGCAGGTAGCCCTGCCGTCATTCGGACAGAACCTGCGCTTCTTCTTCAGGTACCAGGTAGGAGTGATGTACGGCAGGTATTTCATGTGGAACTTTGCCGGCCGTCAGAATGACGTACAGGGAAACGGCAATGTCATGGACGGCAACTGGATTTCGGGGATCCCTGTTATTGACAATGCACGGCTGGGCGATCAGTCGCTTCTGCCGAAGGAGAATCTGAACAACCCTGCACGGAACAGGTATTATCTACTTCCCCTCCTGGCGGGCCTGGCCGGTATCTTCTGGCAGTACCGCCGTGACAAAAAAGGCCTGTCGCTGGTGGTACTCCTGTTCATCATGACAGGCCTGGCCATTGTGACCTATCTGAACCAGAACCCCAGCCAGCCGAGAGAGCGCGATTATGCTTATGCCGGCTCCTTCTATGCCTTTACAATTTGGATTGGCATGGGAGTCATGCTCCTTTACGATCTGCTCCGTAAGTTCATGAAAGAGTACCCGGCAGCGGTCGCGCCTGCTGTGGTACTGATGGCAGCCATTCCCCTGCTGATGCTGCTTCAGAACTATGATGATCATGACAGGTCTGACAGGTACACCGCAAGGGATATTGCGTCGAATTATCTCTCATCAGTTGATGAGAATGCAATTCTGCTGACATACGGAGACAATGATTTATTTCCCCTGTGGTATATTCAGGACGTGGAAGGTTACCGCACAGACGTGCGCGTGGCTAACCTGAGCTATCTGCAGAGCGGGTTTTACATTGAGACAATGAGCCGCAAGGCATTTGATTCCGATCCTCTGCCTTTCACTCTCCCTTATGAAAAATACGAGGAGGGTGAACGCGTGCAGCTGCCGGTTGAGGATATGATAAAGGAGCCCACACCTATCAGGAAGGTGATGGAATTTGCCGGGTCTGATGATCCCAAGGCCAAAGTGGATCTTTCAGGCAGGGGAGACTTCTTCAATTTTATCCCGGTGCGGGATTTCATTGTTGACGTTGATTCGGCCCATGTCATTGCTACGGGAGCTGTGCGGTCCTATCATGCTGATCGTATCATCAGTCCGATGATCTGGCGCTTCAAGGGGTCGATGGTAATCAAGGATGACCTGGCGGTGATGGATGTCATGGCGGGTAACAACTGGGAGCGTCCGCTCTACTACGCCGTAACCGTACCTTCTTCCAACTATATCGGCCTCGAGGATTTTTTCCTGCTGGAGGGCATGGCTTACAGGGTGAGTCCCGTCACTATTGACACCCCGGCAGGAGGAGAGACCGGCATGGCAGATACGGAGGAGATGTATGAAAAAATGATGAACCGCTTCAGATGGGGCAATGCCGGCGAGCCCCATGTGTACCTTGATGAGAACAACCGGAGGCTCATGGACGTCTTCAGGCGCCAGTTCGCCCGGCTCTCAAAGGCGCTTATCCTGGAGGGAGACACCGTCAGGGGCCTGGCAGCGGCTGAGAAGGGCATCAGCCTGGTGCCGCCTGAGAAGATGCCTTACGATTATTTCAGCATTGATCTTGGTGAAGCCCTTGCCATGGCCGGAAGAAGGGAGGATGCGGAGAAGATGTTTACCGCCATTGTCGACAATGCGCTTGCCTCGCTGACCTTCATTACGTCACTGCCTGATGAAAAGACGTATGGCCTCGACTTTACCGTATCCGTCTCGCTGCAGGCCCTGCTTGACACCTACAGGAAGGCTACTGCGTTCGGCATGAATGAACTGGCTGCAAGAGCCTCGGAGGAGCTTTCAAGATACTACGGGGAGGTCCCGCTTCGATGATCAGGAACTTCGGCAGACCATTTCCCGCCGGAGTGATCTACCCGGAAGCCGTTTACAGGATAAACGGAACAGGGAAGAGACTCTTTCTCACCTTCGATGACGGTCCTGACCCTGTTTCAACCCCTCTGATACTTGACATACTCAGTGATCATGATGTGCATGCCACGTTCTTCTGCACCGGCAGCAAGGTTCTCGCCTCGCCGGGCCTCTTTGGCCGAATTGCGGCCGGGGGCCATGCCATAGGAAATCACGGCTTCACACACCTCAACGGACTGAAGACAGATGTCAGGACTTACTGCTCAGACATATTCCGGGGAAGGGAAATCACCTGCAGCAATCTTTTCAGACCTCCGTACGGAAGGCTGCGCGTAAGACAGTACAGGATACTGGAGAGAAGCATGAGGATTGTCTTCTGGGATATTATGCCTTATGACTTCGATAAGAAGATGTCACCGGGAGCCTCCTACAGAATACTTAAGCAGAGAATGAGACCCGGTTCCGTAATCGTGCTGCATGACACAGCGGCAGGAAGCTCTCCGGTGTATCTGGGCAGGTTCATTAAGGAGGCTCTTGATGAGGGCTGGTCTTTCGGGTCTCTTGATGATAATTCACTTCACCTTTGAGTTATGTCAGTCTAAATACTATTTTTGAAAGGGGAAAGAAACTGAATGATGAATATTCTCATACTGGGATCAGGGGGAAGGGAGCATGCCATCACGTGGAAGCTGGCGCAGAGCAGCAGGCCGCTGCATATTTATGTTGCGCCCGGCAATCCCGGCACTGCTTCGCTGGCAATAAACCTTCCTGTTGACCCTCTTGATTTTCCGGCAGTCAGATTGGCAGTTCTGACCTATAACATAGGCATGGTGGTCGTAGGTCCGGAAGTCCCCCTCGCGGAAGGCATTGTGGATTTTATTGAAGATGACCCGGCACTTGCGTCAGTTGCAGTGATAGGGCCGCGCCGCAGCGGAGCCATGCTTGAAGGAAGCAAGGATTTTGCCAAGGGATTCATGAAGCGGCACAACATCCCGACTGCTGCCTATGAGACGTTTACTGCGGGGAACATTGATGAGGCATCGCGGTTCATGCGGACCCTTGCCCCACCTTATGTTCTCAAGGCAGACGGGCTTGCAGCGGGTAAGGGGGTGCTGATAATAAGTGACTTCGACGAAGCGCTGGAGGAACTGCAGGCAATGCTGGGCGGCCGCTTCGGTGCCGCAGGCAGCAGGGTGGTGATTGAACAGTACCTCAAAGGGATAGAGATGTCAGCCTTCATTATCACTGACGGCATCTCATACAAGATACTGCCGGAAGCCAAAGACTATAAACGGATAGGTGAAGGTGACACCGGAAAAAATACGGGAGGAATGGGTGCGGTATCTCCTGTGCCTTTCGCATCACCCGTCTTCATGGCAAAGGTTGAGGAGAGAGTCATCAGACCGACTGTGGAGGGTCTCAGGGCTGAGGGCATTGACTATAGAGGATTCATATTCTTCGGACTGATGAATGTGGATGGTGACCCTTATGTTATTGAGTATAATTCCCGCCTGGGCGATCCCGAGAGCGAGGTGATTCTTCCCCGCATTGAAAGCGACCTGTTTGAACTCCTGGAGGGAGTGGCCAGTCGTGATCTTGACAGCCGTGCCCTGGTGACCTCATCAGACACGGCCGTTACCGTGATGATGGTGGCGGGCGGTTACCCCGACAGTTACGAAAAGGGGTTCGCGATAAAAGGAACCGACACGGTCACGGAAAGCACACTGTTCCATGCCGGCACGAAAGTAGCTGACGGTCGCCTGGTGACATCGGGCGGGAGGGTACTGGCGGT
This sequence comes from uncultured Rikenellaceae bacterium, assembly GCA_963770745.1. Taxonomy (GTDB): domain Bacteria; phylum Bacteroidota; class Bacteroidia; order Bacteroidales; family VadinHA17; genus SR-FBR-E99. The sequence continues at coordinate 18,601 of CAVYRA010000008.1, read as the reverse complement.
CACCTCACGCGGGGCGACAATGCAGGAGGCCCTTGATAAAAGTTACAGGAGTCTGTCCGGAATATATTTTGATGGAATGAATTACAGGAGGGATATCGGTTCAGACCTGAAACCCGGGAGGATATGATCAGGTTTTTCAGGGGAACAGGAATAGGCCCGGTGCTTGTCGTTACAATTGCAGCCCTGGCTCTGTGGATCGGGTATTTCATTAATCCGCCAGTGCTGGTGCAGACTTCCGGTGATCAACCCATGCCGTTATGGGGCCTTGTGACCCGTGCCCTGGAAGGGTGGCCGCTGCTCGCCGTCATCCTGTCATTTGCATTGATGCTCGTGGTGGCAGTCGTCATGGTCAGGTTCAATACCGAAATATTTTTTATCCCCCGCCGCAGCTATCTCCCGGCTCTGTTTTATATACTACTCTTCGGGCTGTTTCCCGGAGAGATGGTTCTTAATCCGGCACTCCCTGCAGCTCTCCTGATCCTTGCCGGGCTCTGGAGAATGGTTTCAGCCTACCGTGTCAACGGCATGGCATTTAATTTTTTTGACGCTGCGCTTTTAATCTCGTCTGCCGGAATGTTCTACGCCGGATCAGTATGGATGATCATTCTTGTGATCATCGGAGCCCTGATATTCCGGAGCCCTGACCCGCGGGAACTGACGGCCACCTTTGCCGGGGCCATCCTTCCATGGATAGTGCTGTATGCTGTATGGTTTGTGACGGGAGGGAATCTGGCTGACCTGACAGATATCATCCGCCACAATCTCTTTGATAATCAGCCAACTGACCTGCACTCCCGCACACTTATGATCCTGCTTGTGATCACAGGGCTGAATTTCATCCCCGCTTTGTTATCAATGCTAAGAGAGAAACCGACCTATAAAATCAGATCGCGAAAGACCTTTGAGCTCTTTAGCTGGATGATCTTTGTGTGCGCTATTGCCTATTTTCTGGTGCCGGGCATCTCTGCCAGGTTTAACGCCGTTACTGCAATCCCCGTGGCATTCATAATGGCCAACTTCTTTGCCTTCACCCGTCGGTTGATAATGACTGAGATACTCTTCTGGCTGATGGTGATAATGCTCTTTATATCAAGGGTTTGGCCCGTATGATCACCTGATCATGCAGACGACCCCGACACCTGATCCCTGCTCGCCTCCCACAAATTCATACCACAGCGTGTACAGTCCTGTCTTGTTGCAGACAAAGTCAAGTGAGTTGTATTTTTTCCCGCTTGTTTTATTGAATGATGAGACGAGCTCTTTGCCCTGGTCATAGACAGTGATTTTGAGCTCTCCGTTTGATTCGGGTGCATCGCATACCGAGAACCGGTATTTCATGTTTTTCATCAGGTACATGTTAGCCTTGTACACGGGTGCAGGGGCATTGGCAGCAGCCTTTGGCAACTGTACCCGGAAATCCTTCAGGTAGGTGGTGTTATCACCGGCGGCAAGAACGCAACTGCTGACAAGATCGTCGGTGGCTGCCTGACTCTTTGCCGGGAACGGCAGAAGAAGCAGTGCGAGGGGCAGAATGAAAAACCTTCGTTTCATCTTATTTGCCGTGTATTAGATTGTTTCTCATCTCCTTTGAAGCAGAGGCTATATCCGCAAGCTGCTCATCACTCATCTCCACCAGGCTCTCCTCATGCTGGATCATCACCAGCCTCCCGTCCTGTTCAGTCGTCTCAGGCTCCCCCAGTCTGTATGTTATTCGCACGTCGCGGTATGTTTTGCTGATCTCCTCCATCATGGTGCAAAGCGCAGCGTAATCAGCACCGCTTTCGCGGTAGGGCCGGAGCAGCATGAGCAGGTCACCAAGGATGATCTTCTGCTCGCCGATCCGGTCACGGAGGACCCTGTCGGGATTGCTGATCGCAACCTGTGTTGCCAGGTACTGTCCTTCAATCCAGACACCCGCAATCATCAGCGCGGAGATTGATCCCCGGTTGTTATCCCTGAGATATCTGTCAATCTGGTTGTATGAGCTGACTGAAAGAAAGAGAAGTGAATCAAGGTTCGACTTGCTGACGGATAGCCGCTTAATAGTCTCAAAATCAAAATATTGTCCAACGCGAAGTCCGTCTGCCAGTCTCTTTATGGTTGAAAGGACATCAACGGAATTGCCTGTTTTTTCATACATGTTCAGGTAACCGAGATCGGCCCCGTATATTCCGAGCATCACGGCTTTCTGAAAGTTGGTTGTAAGCCTGTCTGCACCCTGGGTTGGCGCCAGGTATTCCGCAGAGAAGGGCACCTCCATGCTCTGCAGTATGGCTGCGATCTCGACCGGTGAAGCGATATTCTGAACGATGTCTGCGACAGCCTCTTCACTGAGCTTCTCAGCCTCGCCGGCCGGAACTGAATCGGGTATAGGGAAGCCGAGGCCGCCCTGCCTCGTATTGCTGTTCCTGCAAGACCAAACGGATATCAGCAGAATCACTAGAAGCAGCTTTAAAATTGATCCTCTCATCAGGCGTTTATGTTAATATTCAAATTTAAGAAAAATGGTTATTTCCGGTCTGATGCCCCCTTTTTTTGAAACCTCAGGCTCTCGATACGTGAGATGAGACGTCTGAGTGCTTCAGTATAGAGCAATATGTATAAAACGATTAGTGAAGAGAGCACGAGGATTATATTAAATCTGTAGGTATCAATTGTATACCCCATGAACCTCTTCACCGGAGCCATGAAATGGGTGCGAAAGTTGAGCGGCCCTGCGGCGGCGGGATCAAGATATATCAGATCCACATTCTGCACGAGCCTTTCCCTGTATTCCAGCATCTTGTTCTTTTCATACACCTTCCTCATGATCTCCTCAAGCTTATCATTATGATAATCATTATACATAACGTCAAGTGCTGCCTTATTGTTGCTTATGTAGTTATCAAGGCTCATATCGGCCAGGTTACTTAGTCTCCGGTACTCCCTGTCGGCGTTTCCAAGCCAAAAGGCAAGGCGTTCTCCGACGGCCGCGGTAAATAGCTCCGGAGTAATTGAATCAACCCCGGTAAACGGCTTAATAATGCCTGCCGCCGACAGTGCTGTTGTCTCGTTTTTCAATAACGTCATCTCACTGTCCGCAGATTGGATGCTTCCTTCCCCAAGCAACCTGCCCGCTACAATCTCCAGGGCAGCCGCAACCCGTGGGATCCGGTAGACGGTGTTGAAGTCGGAGACACTCATCTGCCTTTTCAGGGGATATACCCTCTTTCCGTACTCGCTTCCAGTAAACTGTTTAACCATCAGCGCTTCATAGGTCCACCGTGTGGGCATCAGTTCGGCGATGAGCGGTACCCTGTCGGGACTGGCAATATTCCTGTTCAGCTTGTCAAATGGGAACATTGCTCCGCTGAGCACCATCATTGGGATCATCAGCAGGGGGATCACAATGTAGATTGTAACGGCCGAGTTCAGCGCCGATGATATGTTGAGTCCTATCATGTTGGCACAGAAGGAAGTGGTGAAGAGCGCAAGCCAGTATGCAAAGAATAGTCCTCTGATGCCAAGGACCGGGCTGGCCACCAGGAGGAACAGGAGTGCCTGCAGTGCAGATATCACCGCCAGCACCGATATCTTGCTAAGCAGGTAGCTGCTGTGGCTCAGATGCAGGAAGTGCTCCCTCCTGAGCATCTTCCTGTCCCTGAATATCTCCTCGGCGCTTATTGTAAGCCCGAGGAAGAGGGCAACTATGATGCTCATGAATATAAATATCGGGATGTTCTCGTTCTCCCTGAAAATATATTTTCCCGATGAGGGGTCTGCAATGTATCTTATTATGTATGAAAGTATCAGACCAAGAACGGGTCCTTCGAGGAGGGTCAGCAGCAGGTATTGGTTATTTGCCAGTTTGCTTCTCAGGTCTCGTGACAGGAAGATGAATGTCTGCCTGAGCCATGAGGGTCTTCTGAGGCTTGAATATGGTTCTGTGCCCTCTTCCCGGACAGTCTCGCCGGGAGAGGTTTTCCGGAAGGCCTCGGCCCATTCCGCCGGCGAGACTTTCCTTCTGTCAGTGTACCTTCCGTACTCATCCACCACCCTGGTTTCAAGGATATTGAAAAGTGTCTCGGGGTTCACCGTACCGCAGGTGGGACACTCGGCTATACCGCTGTTTATCTGCGCCTCCAGTGTCTTGAAGTGAACAATCGATTCGATAGGGTTGCCATAAAAAACCAGGTGGCCCGCGAGGTCAAGCACCAGCACGTTGTCAAAGCCTTTGAAAATCTCTGATGAAGGCTGATGGATGACAGTGATCACCAGCTTCCCCCTGAGGGTCAGTTCGTGAAGTAGATCCATCACGTTCTCCGAGTCACCAGAGGAGAGCCCGGAGGTGGGTTCATCGAGGAAGAGGACGGAGGGCTCACGGATTAATTCAAGGGCGATATTCAGCCTCTTTCGCTGCCCGCCGCTGATCACCTTGTTCAGCGGTGATCCCACCCGGTAGTCTCTCTTCTCATATAGACCGAGGGTATGCAGCGACTGGTTCACCACTGCGGTGAGTTCCTCCCGTGTCTTCCCGGCAAAGCACAGTGAGGCTGCGTACCAGAGGTTCTCGAAAACGGTCAGTTCCTCTACCAGGAGGTCATCCTGCGGAACGTACCCGATGACCCCGTCAAGCCTGTTGTCACCGGCAAAGAGTGAGATACCGTTTATCCTGACATCACCTGACCCGGGTTGGGCCAGCCCTGTGAGGAGGTTTAGAAGGGTGGTCTTACCCGAACCGCTGGCTCCCATGATGGCAATCAGTTTGCCTTCGCTGGCGGCAAAGCTTACATCAGTGATGGCTCTCATGCCGTCAGAGAAACTATAGCTCAGGTGCTCCGCAACAAATGAGATACGGTGGGTATCGCGCCCCGATGCGAACCGTGATATGACGTCGCTGTAATAGACCGTTGGAGCGGGAGGCGATTGTACGGTGCTGCCCGGGGCGAAGGTGTACACCTTGCGTGATATCATGGGCAGTCCGTTGAGAAGGGCGGCCTCCGTGTCAAAGCACCTGATGAAATAAAGATTGACACTGGTGACTTTCAGGAAGACGAGAAAAGGCCCATCCGCCAGCCCTGCACCCGAAGTAAGTCCGGTGCTGATCACTATCATCGAAGGGTCATCGAAAGATTCACTCTGCTCCTCCCTGACAAAGTGCATTATGCTGTTGAACTCCTCCTGGGAGATCTTAAACACCTCGGCAATGGTGTTGATGATGTTCATGCGCTGAGGGGTGTACTGCTTGTCAGAATCAATAAGCTCGAAGCAGCGCATGAGAACAATCACCCTCTGTTCCTGTGTCAGGGTCTTGTTGATCTTCTTGCAGTTGTTGAAAATCCTGATGGAATCCTTTACCGATGCCGTCTCCGAATCGCCCTTTTTGCCCCTGACCTGGAGCGGACCGGCATTTTCAAGGAAAAGGTTCATGAACTCATCAGCACTCTTGTGCGACAGCTGCTTGGTCAGGAATGCCGAGACAAAGTCCCTTTCAATCTGCAGCATGCCTCCGTCCTGCTTGACTATCAGGGCGAATAACTCCATCATGGCCCGCAGGATCTCTTCACTCATTTAAATGCCAGGTCAGGTTTGTTTAACACGTACCGCCAAGGTAGTAAAAAATCAGGTAGAATAATTGGTGGAATTAGTGCACTAATTGTGAATGGGTAGTATCATGAATTTGAATTGCATAAATTTATAACGCAACTGTTTCCGCACACTAAAAAATAAAATCTTAAATACTTTAATATTTAACCCTAATCAACTTGTTTATGACAAAATCAACCAATGCAATCAGAAGATCCCCAGGCTACGGATACCGTGGCCTGAGGGCTTTGCTGATCCTGGTCCTGATGGCTTTTTCGCTGACCGCCCTTTCACAGAATATAACTGTGAAGGGAACGGTCACCGATGCCGAGACCGGAGAAGCTATGATCGGCTTGAATGTAGTCATCAAAGGCACCACCCGTGGTGTGGCTACAGATCTGAATGGTAATTATACCATGACCGACTGTCCTCCGAATGCCGTACTCATATTCTCCTTTGTGGGATATGATCCGGTTGAAGAGCCTGTTCAGGGAAGAACGACAGTAATCGTCACCATTGCTCCCTCGAGCAGCCTCGTTGAGGATGTGGTGGTTATAGGTTACGGAACGGTCGCAAAGAGGGATGTGACAGGGTCGGTCTCCTCCGTCTCGGGTGAGGAGCTATCACGCGTACCGGTCTCATCGGTCACCGAGGCCCTTACCGGGAAGATGGCCGGCGTTCACATTGTTACTACCGAAGGATCGCCTGACGCGGAGATCAACATCCGTGTGCGCGGCGGCGGCTCAATCACACAGAGCAATTCACCGCTCTTCATTGTTGACGGTTTCCCGGTGAACAACATCTCGGATATCCCGCCCTCAACAATACAGTCGATTGATGTTCTGAAGGATGCGTCATCAACAGCCATCTACGGAGCCCGCGGCGCCAACGGAGTTATCATCATAACCACCAAAGGAGGCGAGGAGGGCAAACCCAGGGTAAACTACAATGCCTGGTATGGCTACAAGAAGGTGGCAAACCGCCTGAACTCAATTTCGGTGGAGGACTACATGAAGTGGCAGTATGAGTATGCCCTCCTGGATAATAACCTGTCAAAATACCAGAGATATTTCGGCAATTACCAGGATATTGACCTCTACGGCGGTCAGCCTTCAACAAACTGGTTTGACCAGGTCTTCGGGCATATCGGAAATGTATTCAGCCATGATCTTAACGTGGCAGGAGGGAGTGACAGGTTCAAATATTCCGTCACTTATGCCGGAATAAGGAGCGATGAGATTATGCTCTCTTCGGAGTACCAGCGTGACAACCTTGCACTCAAGCTCGATCACAAGGCTGGTGACAGGGTAGAGCTCTCATTTTCGGTGCGCTATTCCGACCTGAAGATATTCGGTGCCGGGGCTACCGACCAGGGAGGAGCCACCCCGAACGATGCCAGGGTCAAGCAAACGATGCTTTTCGTGCCCATTCCCTTTACCTCAATTGGTGATTTTGCTGACACTGACCTGGAGGCAAGCATGACCAATCCCCTGGACAACGTAAGGGATAATGACCGTCAGCAACTAAGGAAAAGATTCAATATGGGAGGCAGCTTTGCATGGGAGATCACTGACGGACTCGTATTCCGCACAGAGGCAGGCCTTGACAGCTATGTGAACAATGACGAACGCTTCCACGGACTCACATCATACTATGTCAGGAACACCCCGACAGCCGAGTACCAGAATAAACCTGCACTTGAAGCCTATGAAAGAAAAGGTGACGGCCTGCGCAGCACCAACACCCTCAACTATGATCTTGCCGGTCTCTTTGGTGATTCCGGCCATACTCTCAGGTTGCTGGCCGGACAGGAGGTGCTTGTGACAAAGACAAATACAATGTTCAACCAGGTCTGGGGTTTCCCTGAATTCTTCACCGGCGCCGAGGCATATAAGCTGGTCAGCCAGGGATTTTCAAACAGCTATACCAATACATACAACCCTGATGACAAGCTGCTCTCATTCTTTGGCAGGGCCATGTATGACTACAAGGGAAGGTACCTGTTCTCAGCCACATTCAGGGCAGACGGGTCAAGCAAGTTCTCCGCGGCCAACCGCTGGGGATATTTCCCGTCTGCAGCAATAGCCTGGAGGATCTCCGAAGAGCAATTCATGAAGGGCATTTCTAACACCCTCAATAATCTCAAGCTCAGGTTCAGCTACGGAACTGCGGGGAACAACAACATCCCCTCCAACCAGATTGCCCAGACATTTGTGGCCAACACTACCTCATGGATCAACGGATTCTCATCATTCTGGGCACCCTCAACCACCATGGCCAACCCTGACCTGAAGTGGGAGACAACCTTTACCCGGAACCTGGGACTCGACTTCGGATTCTTCAGGAACCGGATCAACGGAAGCGTTGAGCTATACCGCAACAACACCAAAGACCTCCTGATAGAATTCCCGGTCTCCGGCACAGGGTACAACACTCAGTACAGGAACATGGGAGAGACCGAAAACAAGGGGCTGGAACTTGAACTCAATCTGGTGGCCCTGAACGCCAAAAATTATGGCCTCAGCTTCGGGTTCAACATCGGATTTAACAGGAACAAGATACTTTCGCTTGGCGTGATGAACGACTTCGGGCAGAACACCAGCTGGGCTTCAACCGAGATAGGAAATGACTACTGGATCGCCCTGGGCGGATCCGTCGGAACCATGTATGGTTATATCAATGACGGGCGTTACGAGGTGTCAGATTTCTCAGGCTACGACCAGGCAGCCGGGCAATGGACCCTGAATGAAGGTGTTGCCAATGGCTCAAACGTCGTCGGCACGGTACGTCCGGGCAGCCTTAAGCTGAAGGACCTGACCGGCGACGGAATGGTGACCGTAGCTGACGTTACGGTGATAGGCAATGCGAACCCGAAACACACAGGCGGCTTCAATGTTGAAGGTTACTTCTACGGTTTTGACCTTTCGGCTCTGTTCAACTGGAGTTACGGTAATGACATCTATAATGCCAACAAGATTGAATATACCACTTCACGCTATGCGTTCCGCAACCTGATTGACGTCATGGAGGAAGGTAACAGATGGACCAATCTTGACCCTGCCACGGGTACGCTGGTCAATGACCCTGCCATGCTTACTGCCATGAACGCAACAACAACCATGTGGTCACCCTTCATGACCAGGCATGTGTTCAGCGACTGGGCAGTGGAGGACGGATCATTCCTGAGGCTCAACACGCTGACACTGGGTTATTCACTGCCAGACATCGTAACTTCCAGGCTGCATATACAGCGTCTGAGGTTCTATGTCTCGGGATACAATGTCTTCGTACTGACCAACTATTCAGGGTTTGATCCTGAGGTCTCTTCAAGGAGAAATACCGTCCTTACACCGGGACTTGACTATTCGGCTTATCCAAAGAGCAGGCAGCTGTTGTTTGGTGCGAACCTCACCTTTTAATCTGATTTAAAGAGATGAATATGAAAAAGTTCTTATATATAATCAGTATCGTGTTTGCCGGCCTGCTTGTGTCGTGCGAAGACTTCCTGGAAGCTCCGTCACAGTCAACGCTTGATGAGTCTCTGATATTCTCCAATCCCACCCTGGCGGCTTCAGCCATAGACGGGATCAAGGAGCCTATTGGTCAAACCAACTCATACAGGGGGAGGTTTCTGACCCATTACGGCGCCAACACTGACATAGAGTGGTACAACAGTTCCACTGCAGCATCTGCAAGGTCAGACCTGGCAAGATATGTCAATTCGGCCATCAACACCGACATGAACACTGCCAACAACGCATGGGCCCAGATGTATTCGGGCATCGAGCGAGCCAACATATGTATCAGGGGTCTGAGGACATATGGCAATCCCGCCCCCGGCACTGAGATGGGGCAGCTGCTTGGAGAGGCTCTGACACTCAGGGCCTTCTACTATGCTGACCTCGTCAGAGCCTGGGGAGATGTAGTTGCGAGGTTTGAACCGGTCTCCTCAGAGACAATGTATCTAGCAAAGAGCATTCGCGATGATATTTACAAGCAGCTTATTGCCGATCTGGATGAGGCGTCACAGCTCGTTGCATGGCCGAACGGCAATGCCAGGACCGCCACCTCCGAAGGGATAAACAGGGCTTTCGTCAAGGCTTTCCGCGCCCGCATCTGCATGGCTGCAGCAGGTTTCTCCCAATATCCTGACGGTGTCAGGAAGAGTAATGACCCGGCACTCTCCGTGGCAACCCTCTATCCGGTTGCCATGCAGGAGTGTCTCGATGTGATCACCAGCGGCATGGCTTCCCTGGAGAGCAGCTTCGAAGGATTCTGGCGGAAGGTGTGCGAGGAGAATATCGTCGCAGGCGGTGAGTCTCTCTGGGAGATACCTTTCGCCGACGGACGCGGCCGAATGGCATTCACCTTTGCAGTGAGACATGCCAGCGTTGACCAGTATACAGGCCAGGCAAGAGGCGGTGACTATGGTCCGCTGCCTTTTGTATTCTATGATTATGACGTTAAAGACAGAAGAAGAGATGTGACGTGCGTACCCTACTCCTGGGGCACTGCAACAGCCGGCATCTCAAGACAGACCATCAATACAGGCAATGGCGTCTCACTCTGGTATTTCGGGAAATTGCGCTATGAGTGGATGAGGAGGTACGTCACATCAACAAATGATGACGGACTTAATGAGATCTACATGCGGTATGCAGAGGTGCTCCTGATGGCAGCCGAGATACAGAACGAGCTTGGTAATCTCGGACCTGCCAAAGACTACCTGAAGCAGATCCGGCAGAGGGCATTTGCCACGTCAGACTGGCCGGTAAAGGTGGATGCTTACCTCAATGGTATCACTTCAAAGGAACAGATGTTCAACGCCATTGTACGGGAGCATGCCTTTGAGTTCTGCGGTGAGATGGAGCGCAAGGCAGCGCTGATACGCTGGAACCTCCTGGGAACGAAGATGGATGAAGCCCTAGACAAGATGGCTGATCTCAGCAACCGCACCGGCAGTTATGCAGACGTTCCGGAGAGACTTTACTACCGCTATGCGGCAGATGGTGAGTCACTCCAGTTCTACGGACTGAACAGGGGAGAAACTGAAGACAGGTCGGCTGACTATACCTTCAATACCCCCTACGTAAGCACTGACAGGCTTGGCACAACCAAGATCAACTCGCTCTACACGAATAATCCGGATCAGAACCAGTTCTGGCCGATATGGCAGGTATTCATCGATGCCAGCAACGGCGCACTGAATAATGATTATGGCTATTAAATCAACTAAATCGTTATCTATGAAAAAGATAATTATAAATACAGGATTACTGGCCGGATTGATCTCGGTGCTTCTTTTCAGTTCCTGCAAAGAAGTAATTGATCCGGTCGTGGAGGAACTGGAGTTCAACAGGGCCTTTTCTCCGGTTGGCATCAGTGCCATCATAAGCAATACTACAACGGTTACCGTTGCATGGGCCGCCGTCAAAAACACAGATCATTATCTGGTTGAGATATATGACGGAGCCACTGCCTCCGGGACACTGGTCCATTCCGCAGAGGTCCCTGCCACAGAAGAAAACCAGGTCACATTCAGCTACTTGCTTCCTGCGGGAGACACTCAGTTTTCCGCAAGGGTAAAAGCCATCAGTTCCCTCCAGGGTGTGGAAGAATCCAAATGGTCCATGGTGGCGTTTAAAACCGATCCGGAAAACCTCTTTGAAGGTTATGATACCTATATGTCGGCAATGAACGCATCCATCGTTCAATGGGAGCCCGGAGCTACAATCACTTCACTGCTCTTTGTCAGCGGCGGTACCCAGCTTCCGTTCACCCTGAGTGCCGAAGATCTGGCGCTGGGAGGAAGACAGGTTACCGGACTGCCAAACGGCGTCTATGAGGTAAGGCTCATGAACGGCAATTTCGTCAGGGGGCGGACCCACGTCATAATTGAAGGCGATGTGCTGGTTGCTCCGGGAGAGGATCTCAAGGCAGCCATGGATGCCTTGCCCTCAGGCGGAGTGATCCTGCTGGTCAACGGTGCATCATACGGCCTGTCCGAAGTTGACACTGTGAGAACCAGCACTAAAGTAAGGGGAATACTGCCCCATGACCTGCCAAAAATCTTCCTGGTGACCGGCGGAGGCAATCATATGTTTGACATCGGGACTTCCATGACACTGTCCGACTCACTTGTATTTGAAAATGTTGATATAAGCTCTTCATATGATGATGCCGGTATTACAAAGCACAGGGGACTCATTGACCAGGAACTCGATGCCTTTGCCATCGGCACCATCAGGTTCAGGAACTGCATTATCAGGAATTCAGGCCGCAGTGCCATACGTCTGCGCGGTAACGCCGCCGGCCAGGTTATCGGCAACACGGAGTTTCTGAACTGTGTGATGTATGATTTTGCCTTCGACAGTCATTATGGCGTTCTGAATGGGGCTGCGACCGGAAATTTCATCAATATCAAGTTCATTAATACCACCGTTTACAAGATCAGGGGCGGTATTATCAACTACGGTAACGGAGCAGGATGCCAGAGCGTTATGGTTGACAACTGTACCTTCAATGAGACCACGATGGATGCCAGCTCATCCAGGTACTTCATCGATTTCGGCTCAGGCGGCAACACCTCCACAGGTACGATAACCATCAGTGACTGTATTTTCGGACAGACCGTTGACAGGGCCAACGGCGTAAGACCGGGCTCCATGACACTCTCGGTTTCCGGATCTTACTATACGACAGATTTTTATGACGGTACGGGACCTGTCAAGAATACAATGACCGCATACAGCGGTGCTTCAACAAGCCTGTGGACCGATCCTGTTGGAGGCATCTTTACCTTCCTGGATACGAATTTCGCAGGTATTGCCACTGCAGGTGATCCGCGCTGGAAGCCTTGATATTTATGCATGTCGGATTTAGGTTTAGTATTTTGTTATCCGCAGGGACCGGGATGTTTTTCCCGGTCCCGGGGATAATTTAGCCGGGAGGACTTCTTATGAGACCCATTTACCTTTTTTCGATGATCGCGTCAGCACTGCTATTCAGCTGCAGCAGCAGGGATGGCCAGGGTGTTGTTCTGACATACACCAACCCGGTGCTGCATACCGATTATTCCGACCCGGACGTGGTCAGAGCAGGTGACGATTATTATATGGTTGCCTCATCATTCAACTGTGTTCCGGGGCTGCCGGTGCTGCACTCCACGGACCTGGTTTCATGGGAACTGAAAGGGTACGCCCTGGAAAGGCTTCAGCCGGAAGAATATTTTTCATCTGTCCGGCACGGAGGAGGTGTCTGGGCGCCATGCATCAGGATCCACAACCGTGAGTTTTATATCTTCTATCCCGATCCTGACCATGGCATCTTCATGGTGAAGGCAACTGACCCGGCAGGACCGTGGAGTGAACCTGTGACAGTCATGCGCGGGAAGGGCCTCATTGATCCGTCCCCTCTCTGGGATGGCGACGGCAAAGCTTACCTTGTGTACGCTTTTGCCGGCAGCAGGGCCGGGGTGAAGAGCGTACTGATGGTTACCAGGATGAGCAATGACGGCACCACGGCTTACGGTGACCCCGTTATGGTGTTCGACGGCCATGATGACGACCCCACCGTTGAGGGACCGAAGTTTTACAGCAGGAACGGATGGTATTATATCTTCGCTCCGGCAGGCGGAGTCACGTACGGATGGCAGCTGGTGCTCAGGTCAAGAAATATCTTCGGTCCCTATGAGAAAAAGGTAGTTCTTCATCAGGGTGCGACGACCGTCAATGGCCCTCACCAGGGCGCCTGGGTAACCACCCGGAAAGGGGAGGACTGGTTCTTCCACTTCCAGGACAAGGGTGCCTATGGCCGTATTGTGCATCTGCAGCCGATGAAGTGGGTCGACGACTGGCCTGTAATCGGAGAAGACATTGACGGCGACGGCATCGGCGAGCCGGTGACCTTGCATCCAATGCCTGATGTTGGAAGGAGATGGCCTGCGGCAGCCATGCCGGCGAATGATGAATTTGATGGCAATACAAAAGGGCTCCAGTGGCAGTGGCATGCCAACCCCTCAATGACATGGGGATACCCCTCTGAAGCATACGGCGTCTACAGGCTGAACTGCATTCCAAGAGCCGACAGCATCAGGAACCTGTGGGATGTACCCAACCTGTTCATGCAGAAACTGCCGGCAGAAGAGTTCTCTGCAACAGCCTCGGTGAAGTGCAACCTGAGATTCAATGGGGAGGAGGCCGGGATGGTGGTGATGGGCCGCGATTACCAGTATATCTCACTTAAGAGGTCCGAAGACAAGCTCTGGCTCAGAGTGGTCAGATGCACCGGGGCAGATAAGGGAGCTGACGAAGAGGTGCTGTTTACCCAAGAGGTTACAGACGGTGAAATATCATTTGGGTTAAGAGTGGAACCCGGAGCAGTCTGCAGGTTCAGCTATGGCATCGGGGGAGTGGCAATGACTGAGGTCGGAGAACCGTTTACGGCCCGCGAGGGAGTGTGGATAGGCGCAAAAATAGGCTTCTTCGCTTTGCGTGACGGAGTTACAAATGATGCCGGGTACGCCGGCATAGATTGGTTCAGGATTAATGCAACGGATTGATATTATGAGAGTAATCAGGATTTTAACGATGATTCTTCTGACAGGTCTCCTTTCAGCTTTCATTGCTGACCAGCCTGCAGAAGCCACGGCTGTGGCACAGCTCGTCTTCAGTGCCATGAAAGAGCTTAAGAGCGGAAGCGTGGTACCCGCCGCTGCACCTTCAGCTCTCCCGGCCCAAAACTCACCTGCCGGAGAGATCTACAGGGACCTCGAGTTTGATATGCCGCAGGTGATAGAACCTCAGTTCCCGAATAATACTGTTACCATAACTGAATTCGGAGCTGTGGGCGACGGGCTGACCCTTAACACTGACCCCTTCCATAAGGCTATAGAGGCTGTCACTTCAAAAGGGGGAGGCACCGTTGTCATACCGCGCGGAATCTGGCTGACAGGCCCCATAATTCTGAAGAGTAACATACGCATGCATGCCGATGAGGGAGCTCTCATCGTCTTCAGCCCCGACAAGAGTCTTTATCCGCTCATTGAGACCAGTTTTGAGGGATATAACACTGTAAGGTGCATCTCGCCGATATATGGCAGGGATCTTGAAAACATCGCCTTCACCGGAAAGGGAATATGGGACGGCAGCGGCCACGCCTGGAGGCATGTAAAGAGGGAGAAGGTCCCCCCGCCAATGTGGAAGGACCTTCTGGATTCCGGTGGTGCTGTCAGCGATGACGGTAAGACCTGGTATCCATCCGAATCCTACAAGACAGCCATCGGGCAGAGTGAGTTGAATGTTCCCGCTCCGCTTGAGGGGGGCATAGAAGCCTATGAGTGGATGAAGGATTTCCTCCGTCCGGTTATGGTGAGTCTCGTTAACTGCAAAAAGATACTCTTTGATGGGCCGGTGTTCCAGAACTCCCCCGCATGGTGTCTCCACCCGCTGATGTGCGAGGATCTCACCGTCAGGAATATTACCGTTAAGAACCCCTGGTACTCGCAGAACGGTGACGGCATTGACATCGAATCATGCAGGAATGTACTTCTCTACAACAGCGGTTTCGATGTGGGAGACGATGCAATCTGTATCAAATCAGGCAAGAATGAGGATGGAAGAGAGAGAGGCATCCCAACCGAGAACCTTGTCATCAGGAACTGCATCGTCTATCACGGTCACGGCGGAGTGACGATAGGGAGTGAGATGTCAGGAGGGGTGAGGAACGTCTCCGTGGCCGGCTGCACCTTTATGGGTACTGACGTGGGTATCCGCTTCAAGAGCAACCGCGGCAGGGGAGGTGTGGTGGAGAATATCTGGTTCAATGACATTCTTATGACGGATATTCCGTCACAGGCCATCTCATTCAATCTCTATTACGGCGGCCTCTCGGTCTCCGAGATGCTGTCCGAAGGGAAGAACGTTGAAACAACTCTCGGCGAGATTCCCCCTGTCACCGAAGAGACGCCCCAATTTAAAAACATATCCATGAAAAACATAACTTGCAGGGGGGCGCAGCAGGCCATCTACCTGCAGGGACTGCCGGAGCTCAACCTCGAGAATATAATCATGGAAAACATCGACATGACTGCTGAAAACGGGATGGCTTGCATTGATGCAAAGGGCATCAGAGTCAGGAATATGCGCCTGGTTACGGAAAACAAACCTGTCCTCTTCTTCCTGAACAGCAGGGATGTCAGCATAACCGGTCTGGAGTGGACGGAAGATTCACCTGGTCTTGTTGATGTACGCGGTAACAGCAATGCTGACATTACCGTTGAGACAATTACTCCTGACGGGAGGGTTAATGTAAACAAAGTCAGATGAATAAATTTACTGCAGTCATACTGTTTTTTGCGGCTGCGACTGCTGTTATGGCCCAGCAGCCCGCCTTTCCGGGCGCAGAGGGGTTCGGCCGTTTTACCACCGGCGGCAGGGGAGGCGCAGTCTATACCGTCACGAATCTGACCGATTCCGTGGTCAAGCCTGCTGAAGGATCGCTCCGATGGGCACTGAACAAGCCTGGTCCGAAGACTATCGTCTTTGCGGTCTCTGGAACCATTGAGCTGAAGCGAAGGCTGAACATCTCAAAGGGTGACGTGACAATCGCAGGACAGACGGCACCAGGCGACGGCATATGCATCAGCGGAGAGACTGTCTCAATTGAGTCTGACAATGTGATCATCAGATATGTCAGGTTCAGGTGCGGCAATGAGACTCCCGGGGCGGAGCCCATGGACGCGATCTCATGCATAAGGCAAAAGAACATAATAGTGGACCATTGCTCCATGAGCTGGTCAGTTGACGAGGCTGCTTCGTTCTACGACAATGAAAACTTCACACTGCAGTGGTGCATCATCTCGGAAAGCCTCTATGATGCCGGCCACCCCAAAGGAGAGCATGGTTACGGCGGGATATGGGGCGGAATGGGGGCCTCTTTTCATCATAATCTTCTCGCCAGCCATACCAGTCGCCTGCCGCGATTCTGCGGCGCAAGGTATCACCCTGATACCAGGGAGAGGGAGATTGTCGATTTCAGGAATAACGTCATCTTCAACTGGGGGTTCAACAGCTCCTACGGCGGTGAACTTGGGCAGCAGAACATGATAAACAATTACTACAAGCCCGGACCTGCAACCAGGAAATCAGTCATGGCGAGGATAGCCGATCCTTCGGACTCGCTGGGAAAATGGTTTATTGAAGGCAACCATGTTGTCGGACACAGGGGGGTCAGTGCCGACAACTGGTCCGGAGGAGTACAGGGGGACTACTCCGATGTGGCCGCGATAAGGGCATTGTCACCGTTCCCGTTTGCCCCCGTTAAGACTGAGAAGGCCCGCTCAGCATACAGGTCAGTGCTCAGGAACGCAGGGGCCACGCTGCCACGCCGCGACAGCCATGACAGCAGGATAATAAGCGAGACCCGCTCCGGCCGATGTGCGTATGGCGACTCCTACGGAGCCGGCACGGGCATCATCGATTCGCAGAACAGCGTGGGCGGCTGGCCGTCGCTTCGGACATATGACGTATCGGCTGATACCGACGGTGACGGAATGCCGGATACATGGGAGAAGAAGAGTGGCCTGAACCCCTCTGATACTGACGACAGGAACACTCTGGCCCGGTCCGGGTACACCATGCTGGAGGAATACATCAATGGAATCAGATGAAGTTTTTATCTTAATTTCGTAAAAAATCATCATCCTGATGGTCAGAAATTTCTTCCTTCCATTGTTGCCTGTACTTTTATTTTATCAGTGCCCGGTAAAATCCCAGCTACTCCCAGGATTCAAATCATCCGAATCATTTGCGGAACAGCAAATGGTCATTGAAGATTCGCCCCCCGGCACACGAATCCTGATCAACGCCCCGCTTTCCGGATTCGGCGAAGGTGACCGCGTACTGCTGGTCCTCTATGCCCTCCCCAACGGCAACACCATTGAGCAGACATTCGGGAAGACTCTTCGTGAGGGCGACGACTGGCACTATGATATCCAGCATATTGGCGCACAGACCAGGTTTCTGAGGCAGGTAATCAGTGACCGCACGGTTGTCGTAGCATACCTTGAGAACAACCGAAAAAGCTGGCCGGCATGGACCGCAGCAACACCAGATTACCGCGACCAGGTCAAAGCTATGGCGGATAACATCACCTCTGTTTTCGCCTCCTGGCAGCCTGAGCTGGTCCTCAACGGCCACAGCGGCGGCGGGCGGTTCATATTCAGTTACATAGACGCTCATGAAGAGATACCTGCAGAGGTGAAGCGTATTGCCTTCCTCGACAGCAACTACGGGTATGATGACGCCCTCTACGGGCCAAAATTGACAGACTGGCTGAAGTCGGGCAGAGACAGGTATCTATGCACCCTGGCATACAATGACAGCGTGGTCATCTACAACGGCAAACCGCTGGTCTCACCGACGGGAGGCACCTGGTACCGCAGCAAGATGATGAAGAATAACATTGCCAGGTCGTTCAGGCTTAGGGAGAGCCAGCGCGACTCGCTCCTGTGGGTCTCTTCACGCGACAGAAGGATTGAATTCATCTTCAAACCCAATCCGGAAGGTAAGATATACCACACCCGCCAGGTTGAGTATAACGGATTCATTCACAGCATGCTGAGCGGTACGAAGTATGAGCAGAAGGGATACAGATACTTTGGCAGCCGCGTATATTCTGACTTGATTGCTGACACTGTTATCATACCAATCAGGACGTTCAACATACCGGCCCGTGATACCCTTAGCAGAGACTGGAACGGCATTCATGAGTCGTATCAGGGATCTGCCGCGCGAGGAGCGGGAGGAGGAGATCTTTCGTGCCGCCGCATCGGGAAACATTCCCGGGTTCCTGAGGGAGACAATCGCACTCAGGGGAGTGTTCAATGATCTAAACGGAAATGCGCATACCCTTGAATATGAGGTTTTGCCCGATTACCTGGCTATTGGCAGTGATGACGACTTCTGCCGCATTCCAATGAATCCCCGCACGGCTCAACGGCTGGCTGACCTGTTCGGGGCTTCAATGCTGACAGACA
>CAVYRA010000007.1:0-170081 GCA_963770745.1 uncultured Rikenellaceae bacterium | reverse complement strand
GCTCGTCACCCGTATGAACCATACCGGTTTCGATACGGCCCGTTGCAACTGTACCGCGGCCCGTGATTGAGAATACGTCTTCAACCGGCATGAGGAACGGCTTTTCGTTCTCACGCGGAGGAATAGGTATGTATGTATCAACTGCATCCATCAGTTCCATCACTTTCTCTTCCCACTTGGCTTCACCATTCATGGCACCAAGGGCTGATCCGCGGATAACGGGAGCATTGTCACCGTCGAACTTGTAGAAAGTAAGCAGATCACGAACTTCCATTTCAACGAGGTCTATCAGTTCCTCGTCATCAACCAGGTCAACCTTGTTCAGGAACACAACGATCTTCGGCACGTTCACCTGACGTGCAAGCAGGATATGCTCACGTGTCTGGGGCATCGGGCCGTCAGTTGCGGCAACAACGATGATGGCGCCGTCCATCTGGGCAGCACCGGTAACCATGTTCTTGACATAGTCAGCGTGTCCCGGACAGTCAACGTGCGCATAGTGACGGTTCGCCGTTGAATACTCTACGTGAGCCGTGTTGATCGTAATACCCCTCTCTTTTTCCTCGGGAGCATTGTCGATTGAGTCAAAGTCCCTGATTTCCGAGAGACCTTTCTTAGCGAGAACCATCGTAATAGCAGCTGTCAAGGTGGTCTTGCCGTGGTCGACGTGCCCTATCGTACCGATATTTACGTGCGGCTTCGACCTGTCAAATTTTTCTTTTGCCATAACTAAAAGCTTATTAAATTAAATTTACATCCAAAATCTTTTGAGCCGATGATGAGAGTTGAACTCATGACCCCTTCCTTACCAAGGAAGTGCTCTACCCCTGAGCTACATCGGCATAATGAGCGGGAGACGGAATTCGAATCCGCGACCCTTAGCTTGGAAGGCTAATGCTCTACCAACTGAGCTACTCCCGCTTATATCTTTAAACCGGCACCCCCATAAGGATCATGAGTGCATTGATGCTTACACTGTTAAAAAGTGGGGAGAGCAGGATTCGAACCTACGAAGTCTTCAGACAACAGATTTACAGTCTGCCCCAGTTGGCCACTTTGGTATCTCCCCTTCTTAACAGAGCATGCCTGGTTAGACATACACATACTCATCACATAATGAGCCGATGAAGGGATTCGAACCCCCGACCTGCAGATTACAAATCAGCTGCTCTGGCCAACTGAGCTACATCGGCATTTGAAAGAACGACCGATTTCTGAGAAATTACCCTCAAAAATCGGTTTGCAAATGTAGGAATTAAAAATTCAAATCTCAAAAATTATCTGAAGTTTTTTTGGCAGGGTGATACTACTCCCCGCGCAACTTGCTTTTCTGTTTGACTATCTGGCGCTTAAGGGCTGCAACAACCATATCGGTGGCTTCTTCAAAAGTTTTACTCTGCTTGCGCGCAAAAAGCGGTCCTCCCGGATACTCTACCTTGATCTCCGTGACCTTGTTCTCCCTCTCCTCATCATGGTCCAGCTTCATGATCACCTCTGCATTGACAATGTCATCACTTAAATTGGACAATTTGTTTACTTTCTGTGTAACAAAGTCAATTAACTTCTTGTCTGCATCAAACCTGAGTGAATGAATCTTAATGTTCATGGCAGTACCTCCTGTTGTTTGTTGATTACGCTCTTGGATGAGCCTGTTTATATACTTTTTTTAACTGTTCAAATGTGTTGTGGGTGTAGACCTGGGTAGCTGAGAGGCTGGCATGGCCAAGCAGCTCCTTGATAGAATTGAGGTCGGCCCCGTGATTGAGCATATGTGTGGCAAAGGTGTGCCTGAGCACATGCGGGCTCTTCTTCTCAACCGTGGTCACCATAGAGAGATATCTCGTCACTATGTTGTAAACACCCTTGTCGTACATTTTGTTCCCCCTGGCGGTGACAAAAAACCAGTCGCCCGGGAGGCCCTCCGCCTTCCGCGCTGAAAGATACAACCGGATAGACTTGATGAAACTGGCGGAAAGGGGAATAACCCTCTGCTTCCCGCGCTTGCCCGTCACCCTCACCTGCCCCGAAGAGAGATCCACATCCTCATCGCGCAGGTTAATCAGTTCCGACCTCCTCATGCCTGTAAGATACAAAAATTCCACGATAGTCCTGTCGCGAAGACCTGAAAAATTATCGCCAAACTTAAAATCGTCAAGCAGCCTGTCAAGCGACTCTTCCGCGACAAAAACAGGCAGCTGTTTGCCCTTCCGCGGGAGCCTTACACCCGACAACGGATCGGCGCTGCTCATGCCGTGCCTGCGGAGATAACGGAAGAAAGCCCTGAGGGCCGACATCTTACGGTGGACGGTGCCGGTTGCAGCACCTCCCTCTAACAGTGAGACCATCCAGCCACGCACGTCGGCTGAGGTGACGGAAACAACATCGGCTCCGGGATTATTATCCCCGAGCCATATGTAAAACTGATCCAGATCGTTCTTGTAGGAAGTAACGGTGTGCCGTGAATAGCGCTTCTCGGTACGGATGTATTTCAGGAACGATTCCTTTCTCTCCATAAAAGGAACCTTTTGGTTTATGTTATTTGAAAATGGCAGGCAGCAGCGGGATTACTCCTCTTCCTGCTGCATGTTCTGAACATATACGGCTTTCTTTATCTCTTCCCTGCGGCGAACCGAGGGTTTGATAAAAGCCTGACGTGACCTGAGCTCACGGATGACACCCGTCTTCTCAAACTTCCTTTTGAATTTCTTAAGGGCCCTGTCAATGTTCTCGCCTTCTTTTACCGGTACTATAATCATACTAATTATTTGTGTTTAAACGAGCCGCAAAATTAATACCTCTGAAATTCATTTCAAAACTTTTGATGAAATAAATTCATAATCAGTGCCGGCAACACCCGCAGATGGCCTTACATACGGAGCCAGACGCTCAGCCTGCGCGGCTGTGATAACATTCCCGCTGACCATCGATCCCAGGGTCAGGGGGGCTTCAGTGAGAGTCCTGTACCTGCTGATCAGCCTCGCGGCTTCATAGCCCACATAGGGATGACGTGCAAGATCACCGAAGGAGGCGCTGTCAAGCAACAGCGGAGACACCGAGTCAAGGCTGACAGTCACCATAGGGAGGATAAGGCTGACGACGGAGCTGTCGAGACCGTACACCTCCGTGAGCTGACGGCAGTCGACAAAACCGCCGAGAAGATTCCGGTACTTAACTATCCTCGCCGCGAGCACAGGCCCTATGCCCGGTAGTCTCTCGAGCCCTGCGGCACTGCTCATATTCAGGTCGATCAGCGGCGCCGGGGCTTCTGCCTCTCCGGAGGAAGGCCAGGGTGCGCGGCGGCTGCCCTCTCCAGCAACTGGTGTTGAAGCCACACGGGCTTTCACGCCCCCGGAGGCACGCTCCTCCCCGCGATCCTTGATAGTAATATAGGGAATAAGCCGTGCCGCGGTGGCTGAGTCGAGCCCGTACACCCTGGCAATCTCCTCCGGCCTTCTGAAGCGTGCCCCGGCGCCGCGGTAATTTACCAGCGTTGCCGCCTGCCTTTCAGTGAGACCCAGCAGAAGCAGATCGTCATATGAGACCGTGTTGGGGTCAAAGGCGAAGAGAGCCGGGCTGGACTGCACTGCTCCGGCGATGGCCTGAAGGCCTGACGCCGGGTCCGGGAGAGCACTGATATCATCAGGCACCCTGCCCGGCCTGAAAGCGGTGAATCTCACCGCCAGCAGCACGACAAGCATCGCCGAAAGCACGTATGTGCCCCGCCTCTCGCGGCGGTCAAAACCGAACAGCCCGGCAGAAACCTTCCTAAGTGACTTCACCTGTAATACAGCAAGACAGCATGAAAGTTAAGTAAAAAAGGAATACCTGTCAAGAGATTTGCGATTTGCGATTAAACAAACCCCTCAATCGAAAATCGAAAATCGACAATCGCCATTGGACAATCGCCAATCCTAGAACGGATACCCTATCCCGATCACCATTGTCAGGTCAGACTTCCGGTCAAAGGTCCCGTTTAACGGGATCCATTTGGTACCTTCAGTAGCCTGGGGATCACGCAGCTTGATTCCGAAATCGGCTCTCAGCAGCACAAATTTAATGTCAAACCTCAGGCCAAGACCTGACCCGACAGCGATCTCATCGAGAAACGATTTGAACCTGAACTGGCTCCCCGGCCTGTCCTCATCCGGCCTGATGGTCCATATGTTACCGGCATCGATGAATGTCGCTCCCTCAAGTATCCAGAAGAGCTTGAACCGGTATTCAATATTAGCCTCCAGCTTCATGTCGGCTGTGAGGTTGGAGAATGAGCTCTCCGGCATCACATATGAACCCGGACCGAGTGTTCTGGCCACCCATGCCCTGATATCATTTGCCCCTCCTCCGAAGAACTGCTCCTCAAATGGCATGACCCTCGAGTTTCCGAAGGCCCATCCCACTCCGGCGTAAGCCCTGTAGACGATACTGCTTGCCGTATTGATCCTGTAATTGTATGTCGCATCCACCTCACCCTTGATGAACTGTGCGAAAGGCTGCCCCAGGAGGTGGTAGCTGCCGTCAGAGGCCGTCTTCGCATTTACAAGCTTGTAAAGCGTGGAGAGAATGTTGCCTGCAAGGTCCATACCTAAGCGTATATTCCAGTAATCCCTTGATCTGGCTAACATCTGGTTGTTGAAGACATAGTTGTACCGCCCGCCAACTATTCGCACGTCACGATAGGAGAAGGAAAGGTACGAGGTGGTGTCAATCATTGCCTGGAACTCCGGGTCAACATAATGCAGCTTGACCACATTGAATGACAGGGGATTGATGTCAAATTTCGTGTACTTGTTCCCGCTCCATGAATAACCAAGGGTTATGTTTGCGACAGAACGTGCATAGACCGGCACCTTCTGGTAGTTGTAACCCGCCTGCAGTACGGTCCTGGGATCATGCTTCCTGATAAAGTTCTCCGGTGCAGGGATAGGCATGAGAAACTTCGGTATCTGCAGTCTGCCCTCGATGCCATACTGCTGGATGTTGCTGAATCCGGTGGTCGATTCGGTCAGGGTTTCATAGGCCCCCTTCAGTTTCATGCTGAAGAGCTCCGCGCCGCCAAGGAGGCTTTTGTTCTGGTAAATCAGGTTCAGGGCACCACCAATATTGCCTCCCGAGTTGGTGCCTTCAAGCTCCACGGTGAACGACTGCCGGCTCATCGGGGTGAGCTGTATGATGCAATCGAGCATACCCTCGTTCCTGCCCTCGCCGGTAACGCTACCAGCGTCAACATAAGAGACGTTGACCAGCCTGTGGTTCCTGAGGTCAACCAGGTGTGACTCCGTCTGTTCGGCGTTCAATACGCTGAAAAGCGATCCCGGAGTGATATACAGCGCCTGTGTCAGCACCTCCGGTCTGACTGACAGCTTACCCGGCGGAGTTACAAAATGGATCCCGCGGAAGAAGGTCGTATCAAAGGTGTCAGTGTATGACTCTCCTCCTGTCAGTGACAGTCTTGGGTCAAAATCAGGAAAGACGTAGACATCCCTTATGCGGTACATTTTGTGGTTTTGCTCTACCGTCCGGCCCTGGCTGTCTACGGTTGTCTTCCGCGAAACAACATAGTAGACAATGACCTGCCGGCTCATCAGCGCGCTGTCAATGCGGTAGTAGATATTCTCAGTTGAGAATGCGAAAAACCCTATGTCCCTGATGTAGCGTTCAATCCTCTGCCGCTCGCGCTGCAGAAGGTCTACATCATAGATCATCCCTTTCTTTATGATGCAGTTCGATGTGTCCATCATCACGAGGGGGGAAAGCAGGGTGTCCTGGATATCATAACGTATGTCAGCAATGGTGTAGGGTCTGCCCGCTTCGATGTCATAGACTACCTTTGCCTCATCCTTACGGACCCCCAGAGTGTCTTCTACTGTGGCATTGAAAAACCCCTTCGACCAGAGGTAGCTTTGTATCTGCCCGGCAGATCTTTCTGCTGCGGTGGGATCAAACACCACGGGTTCCTCGCCTATCCTCCGCAGCCACCCGTGGGGCCATTTAACCTTATCTATATCAGACAGGTTATAGAGACCGAGGTGAAACCTCACGCCAAATATCTTCTTGTTCGGCTGCTGCCTGATATATGGCCTTATCGCGCTCCTGCTTACAGTAGAGGGAAGAGGTATGCTGCTCTCTCTCAGTTCAATCTCGTTACTGTTCAGAAGCAGTTCACCGGAGGGTACGTATTTGGTGGGGTTGCAGGAAGCTGCCGTGAAAATAATGATCACCAGGAGAAATAGATTGGGACCAGTAATTTTTATATTTGTTCTCTGATGGATCAACTTACCGCTAAAAATGTGCAAGCAAATATACCATTATAAACTCTATTTTCAATTCCCCGGCCATGCATAAGATGATCACCCGGAGTCAGGTCAAAATGATCCTCTCACTACAGAAAAGAAAGGTCAGGGAGGAGAATTCACTTTTTGTCATCGAGGGAGATAAACTTGTGCGTGAGTACATCCTGGCCGGAAACAGGGTTAACCTGCTTGCAGGCAAACCGGAATGGATCGACGGAGAGTCGGGCAGGGTGACGGAAGGCGCTGACGAGACTGTCACCGTCACCTATGATGAGCTCAGGCGTATCAGTTCGTTACGGACGCCGCACAATGTGCTGGCTGTCGCCACGATGCCCAAAAGAGAGTATTCTGACAGCCTCCTGGCGGGCAGACTGACACCTGTCCTCGAGTATGTTCAGGACCCGGGTAACCTGGGAACCATCATACGTATTGCCGCCTGGTTCGGGATGGGGAACATCGTCTGTTCACCCGATTGTGTCGACTTTTACAACCCGAAGGTGATACAGGCAACCATGGGTGCTTTCATGCATGTTACTGTATGGTACAGACCCCTGGATGAGTTCCTCGGGAAGGCTGTCACGGACGGCATCCAGGTCTACGGGGCCACCATGGACGGCCGCTCAGTGTATCAGAGTGATCTTGGTGGTGAAGGGCTGATTCTGTTTGGAAACGAATCAAGAGGCATCTCCGACGGACTGCTGGGTCATGTCACCAGGAGGATTACCATCCCCGGTCCGGGAAAACCGCTGGCAGGGATCGAGTCACTGAACGTAAGCATGGCCGCGGCCATCATCTGCTCCGAGTTTGCCAGGCGAAAGCAGGGATGAAAAATTTTCGATTGTCGATTGTCGATTGTCGATTAAATCGAAATTCGCAAATCGCAAATCGCAAATTCTCCTACTGCCTACTGCCTATTGCCTGGGCAACAAGCATTCCGTCAACTGCTGAGGAGACAATGCCGCCGGCATAACCGGAGCCTTCACCGGCAGGGTATAATCCATTAATATTTAATGCATTCAGATTCGCGGGGTCACGGGTTACACGCACCGGTGATGAGGTTCGTGACTCCACAGCCGCCACCAGCGCTTCGCCAGTCAGGTATCCCTTCATCTTCTTCCCGAAATCCCTGAACCCGTCGCGCAGCTTCAAGGCTATCTCCGGTGGCAGCCACTCGTGCAGCGGTGAGGCCGTCAGCCCGGGAAAATATGAGCCCTCCGGCAGCGATGCAGAGGCCTTTCCGTCAACAAAATCGGTCAGTCTCTGGGCGGGAGCCCTCTGGGTCATGCCTCCCTCGCGCCAAGCCATCTGCTCAAGAAAAAGCTGGTACTCAAGTCCGGCGAGCGGCCCGCTCCCAAACCGGGAGGAATCTTCTTCCCTTATCTCCGTGACAATGCCGCTGTTCGCCCACCGTGAATTGCGCCTCGAAGGCGACATGCCATTCACCACAACCTCACCGGGACTGGTCGCCGAGGGCACCATGAAGCCGCCCGGGCACATGCAGAATGAATAAACGCCGCGATCGCCGACCCGGGTCACCAGGCTGTACGCTGCGGCAGGAAGATATTGCCCTCTCGCCTTTCCGTGATATTGGATGCGGTCTATCAGTTCCTGCGGGTGCTCAACCCTTACCCCCATGGCGAAAGGTTTAAATTCCAGCCTCGCTCCCCCGGCAAGCAGCATCCGGTAGACATCCCTTGCCGAATGGCCTGTGGCAAGGATGAGATCATCGGCTCTGTAAGACTCATTTCCGTTTACCGTCACTCCCCTGAAGTCGCCATTTTCGATTGTCATGCCGGTTATCCGCCTGCCGAACAGCACCTCTCCTCCTGCTGAGATGATGGTCTCGCGTATCGCCCTTATCACACCGGGCAGCCTGTCAGTGCCGATGTGGGGATGAGCCTCGTACAGGATGGCCGGGTCAGCCCCGTGAAGCACGAGCAGTTCAAGTACGCGGCGGTTATCACCCCTCTTCTTAGATCTTGTGTAGAGCTTGCCGTCGGAGAAGGTGCCGGCGCCGCCCTCGCCGAAACAGTAGTTTGAGTCGGAATCGACAAGATGTTTTGTGCTTATGGCTGCCACATCACGCTTACGCTCTTTCACCTCCCTGCCACGCTCCAGCACAACGGGTCTCAGGCCCGCCTCTATCAGGCTCAGCGCCGCAAAAAGGCCTGCCGGACCGCTGCCGGCAATAAGCACCTCCCTGGCACTGGTAACATCCATGACGTTCAGGACAGGTATCACCTGCTCCGTCTCGTCAGGACCGGTCAGCCTGACGGTCAGATTGATTTTGATCTCAGGTTTGCGTGCATCTACTGAGCGCCTGATTATATGCATCGAAAAATCACTGCGACCGGTTTTTTTCGCCAGGTAATACCTAAGAGCATCCTCATCAAAGGCTGTCTGCGGTGGGAGCACCAGGTTCAGCTCCTCAGCCATCTCTATTCAAAATGGAAAGAGAGGACCCATATCTGGGACCTCAGTGACTGTATTGAGCTGACATATTCCGGATGACGCTCATCAGGCTCATGCACCAGTACGTCACGCAGGCCGTTCGACATTTTGGCCTCAATGGTAAGCTTGAAATAGGGTAGATAAAAGTCTATGCCGGCACCGACCTCATAGTAGAAGTCGGCTCTCCTCAGCCTCATATAAACGTTCCTCGAGTCGTCATACTCCTTCTTGCCCGCAAGGTCATACCTGAAGTTCATTCCGCCTATCAGATAAGGCCTGGAGTTGTTGAGCCTCATCCCCTTCGCTTTTAAAAGAAGGGGGAACTCAAGGAATGATGATTCCAGGACCTGCGTCTCGCCCCAGGGAGCCCCGTCCTGATAAAAATTTATGTTCCGCTGTCCGAATGAAACGCCCGGAAGGAACCTTATGTCGAGGTAGGTTGAGGGGCGGTAGTCGGTGACAATCTGTATGTTTAATCCGGGTTTGAGTGATACCACCTCGGCAGTGAGGCCCGATACACCGTCCATCTTAATATTAAAATCCATGGTGTTGGTACCCATGCTGAAACCGAAATGCAGCAGCCTCTCGTCGTAATTCGAGTCGTTTTTTGGTTTCGCTTTCTGGGCTGTCAGCACAACAGGCAACAACAGAAAGAGAAATATGGCAATCCTTTTGTTCAATTTCCGAATAATCCTAATGATTAAAACGTTTTTAAGCGGTATTTGTTGTATCACCCGATTCAAAGCCTGAACCCATAATAAAGACTGGCTATACCCCCTGTCAGTCTTCTCTGTTTCACATCCCTGAATCCCGCCGCGGTAAGCAGGTTGAGGAAACGTTCATTATCGGGGAATGCCATCACCGAATCAGGCAGGTATGTATAAGCGCCGGGGTCCCCTGACACTCTCCTCCCTATTCGCGGAAGCACTTGTCTGAAGTAAAGTCCGTATATCTGCTTCAGGGGGAACCATGCGGGCCTTGAGAACTCCAGAACCATGACCATCCCTCCCGGTCTTAATACCCTGCACATCTCGCTGAGGCCGGTGAGGGTATCTGCAAAATTCCTTACCCCGAAGGCGCACATCGCCACGTCAAATGTCCCGTCTCTGAATTCAATGGCCTGAGAATCCCCCTTCATCAGCACGATCTGCTCGCCCTGACCCATCCTGGAAATCTTCCGCCGGCCCTCTTCAAGCATCTTTCCGCTGATGTCTATCCCTGTGATCATGCGGGGACCGAGCCTAAGGGCCTCAATGGCCAGGTCTCCCGTCCCGGTTGCCACATCAAGTATTTCCGTCGGCCTGATGTGAATACCGATGAGGTTAACAGCCCTCCGGCGCCAGCGCCTGTCGGTTCCGAGTGAGAGGATACGGTTCAGCCTGTCATAATGGCCTGATATTGAGTCGAACATCGCCTCTACCTGCTCACGGGGGGCTCCCCTCTGTTCATTTTTTTCAGGCATCATTTTGCAATTGCGGACCAAAGATACCCTTTATAATGTTTAAATTTACCCCTCTGAAACAGATAACCCATGAGAAAAACGGTACTTATCACAGGTGCAACATCAGGCATAGGTGAAGCAACAGCAAGGATATTCGCAGCAGCATCTCATCGGCTGATCATCACAGGAAGGAGACAGGAGCGGCTTGATGCACTCTCGGCGCAACTTGCATCAGGCTTCGGCGCGGAGGTTCTCTCTCTCTGTTTTGATGTCCGGTCAAAGAGTGATGTCGACAGTCATCTCGGCACCCTGCCTGATGAGTGGAAAACGATAGATATCCTGATCAACAACGCAGGGCTGGCTGCCGGGCTCGGCCACATTGACGAAGGTGACACTGATGACTGGGACCGTATGATCGACACCAACATCAGGGGGCTGCTCTATGTCACCCGCGCTGTTTCCCCGGGGATGGTTGAGAGGGGTGCCGGACACATAATAAATATCTCCTCTATTGCAGGTAAGGATGTCTATGAAAATGGCTCTGTCTACTGTGCAACAAAACATGCCGTCGACGCCCTCTCCAAAGCAATGCGCATTGATCTCCTGAAGCACGGTATTAAGGTTACCAACATTGCCCCCGGGATGGTTGAGACGGAGTTCTCACTCGTCCGTTTCAGGGGAGACACCGCTAAGGCAGCGGCAGTATATACCGGCATTGAGCCTCTCAAGGGGGAGGACATTGCGGACGCAATCTTTTACTGTGCCACCGTCGCAGATCATGTATGCATCAATGATCTTGTCATCACCCCGAAGGCACAGGCAAACGCACTTTACACTCACAAAATAACCAGATAGCCATGAGAAGAAACCCATTTGTCACACTCCTGATCCCTGCCCTGCTGCTGATTGCCGGACAGGATCTGACCGCGATCAACACATCCGATACACGGTTGATGTCACAGCCGGCTGCGAGCTCATCGCACATCGCTTTCATCTATGCGGAAGACCTCTGGGTCATGAATGCTGACGGCTCCTCCCCCAGGCGACTGACGGTGGATGAGGGCATAAGAATCTGACCCCTGCTTCTCTCCTGACGGGAAACTGATTGCCTTCAGTGCCCAGTACGACGGCAACACTGACGTGTTCGTCATTCCTGTTGAAGGTGGCCTGCCGGTGAGGCTGACGTGGCACCCCGGAAACGATGTTGTCAGGGGATTCACACCCAACGGAACCCATGTGCTCTTTACATCACAGCGATCATCATTCACCGGAAGATATGCACAGCTCTTTACGGTTGGCATCAGTGGCGGATACCCCGTGAAGCTGGAGATACCAAACGCCTATGATGCAACCTACTCACCTGATAGCAGAAGGATGGCTTATAACCCTCTCTCCCCGGCCTTCGGACAATGGAAGAATTACAGGGGAGGCACCGTATCAACCATCTGGCTCTTCACATTTGCAGACCGCTCCGTGGTGAAGATCCCTCAGCCTGAGGGAGGGTGCAATGACGTTGAGCCGATGTGGATAGGAGACCGGATCTACTTCGTGAGCGACAGGAACGGCGAGTTTAACCTCTTCTCATATAATGTCATCGGAGGAGAAGTGCAACAGCTCACCAGTCACAACGATTTCCCGGTGCTGAAAGCCTCGGCCGCAAATGGCATGATAGTATACGAACAGGCAGGCTACCTTCATTCATTCGACACCGGTACAGGCACTCCGAGGAAACTGACTGTGGCCATCGCGGCTGACCTCCTTGAACTGAGGCCCCGATATGTGCAGGGCCCTGGCTTTATCCGAAACGCTGATATCTCTCCCACCGGTTCGCGCGCAGTCTTCGGCTACAGGGGAGATATCATCACCCTCCCTGCTGAAAAGGGAGACGCGAGGAACATAACCCAGACGGCGGGAACACATGAAAAATTCCCTGCCTGGTCTCCGGACGGAAAAACAATAGCGTACTTTTCAGATGCCACGGGGGAGTATACCCTTCACCTCAGATCCCAGGACGGGAAAGGAGAACCGAAGGCATTCACCCTTCCCGGAACAGGCTTCTATGCCTACCCGGAATGGTCGCCCGACAGCAAAAAAATATGCTTTACTGACAACGCAAGAAACTTGTACTTACTGGATATCGAGTCAGGGAAAATCAATAAAATAGGTTCTGACGAATTGTACTTCCCGGGACCGTTCAGAGGCATGTTCGGCGACTGGTCGTCAGATTCAAGGTGGATAACCTACACCAGGATGATGCCAACCTTCTTCAAAGTTGTCTGGCTCTATTCCGTTGACCAGCAGAAATCATTCCAGGTAACTGACGGACTGAGCGATGCCTCTGAACCCGTCTTCGATCCCAACGGCGAGTTCCTGTACTTCTTCGCCTCAACCGATGCAGGGCCGGTTGTGAACTGGTTCGACCTGTCATCTGCGGATATGAGGAGTACCAACTCAATATACCTCGTTACCCTTAGAAAAGACATCATATCGCCATTTGTCAAAGAGAGCGATGAAGAGAAGGGAACAGCGGAGAAGGATGAAGCCGAAAAATCAGCCGCCCCTGCCGCCGGGAAAGCCGGGAAAAAGGATTCCGGAAAGGCTCCTGCACCGGAGGTTAAGACCGAACAGCTGAAGATCGAAACCGACGGTATCCAGGTCAGGATAGTAAACGTTCCCGTACCTGCCGGTAACTACTCCGGCCTCGGGGTGGCAGCTACGGGTGAGATTCTCTACATCGTAAGGCCGCAGCAGAGACAGGGCTCCTCAACTCTGCGCAGATACACTGTCAAGGACAGGAAAGATGAGGAGGTCATGGAGCTTGACAACTACATTGTCTCAGCTGACAGGAAGAAAATGCTGTATAACAAGGGGCAGACCTTTGGGATCACTGCAGCCGGGAAGAAGCCGGAGCCCGGGAAGGGGGTTTTGAATACAGCCTCTCTGACGGTTAAGATTGATCCTGCTGCCGAGTGGCCGCAGATCTTCGATGAAGCGTGGAGGATCAATCGCGATTACTTCTATGACCCGGGGATGCACGGTGCCGACTGGAACGCGATGAAGGTAAAATATTCTCAGTTCCTGCCTGACCTTGCCTGCAGGGGTGATCTCAACCGTGTGATTCAATGGATGTGCAGCGAACTGGCAGTAGGCCACCACAGGGTGGGCGGCGGAGACAGGCTGGGCTCGCCTCCGAGAGTCGGAGGAGGTTTGCTTGGCGCCGATTTCAGCATCGAGAACAGCCGCTACCGTCTGAAGAAGATCTATGGCGGACTCAACTGGAACCCCGATCTTAAATCACCCCTGACGGAACCAGGACTGAATGTGAAGGAAGGTGAATATATTCTCGCAATCGACGGCAGGGATTTGACGGGTGACAAGAATATTCACAGCTTCCTTGAGAATACTGACGGTAAGCTGGTTGAGATTACCGTAGGCCCCAATGCCGGTTATGAGGGATCAAGAGTGATAAAGGTTGTTCCGGTGGGAAGCGAAAGCAGCCTCCGTAACCGTGACTGGGTGGAGAGGAACCTGCGAAGGGTGACTGAAGCCACCAACGGCAGGGTGGCCTACGTATATGTTCCCAATACTTCAAATCAGGGACACGAATATTTCAAGAGGTATTTCTTCCCGCAGGCAAACAGGCAGGCGATAATAATCGATGAGAGATTCAACGGAGGCGGAATGATAGCTGACTATTACATCGATCTCCTGCAACGGCCAATGCAGTCTTACTGGAACATGCGCTACGGAAGGGATCTGAAGACCCCCAGTGCCTCCATCCAGGGACCCAAAGTCATGATCATCGACGAGACAGCCGGGTCGGGAGGCGACATGCTCCCATGGATGTTCAGGAAATTCAAGGTTGGCACACTCGTTGGCAAACGCACCTGGGGCGGCCTGGTGGGGACACTCGGCTTTCCCGAGCTGATGGACGGCGGCATGGTGACGGCACCAAACCTGGCTATCTGGACTGAAGATGGGTTCATTGTTGAGAATGTAGGCGTGGAGCCGGATATTGAGGTTGAACAATGGCCTGCCGATGTCATTGAGGGAAGGGATCCTCAGCTTGAGAAAGCCATTGAGGTGGCACTCAGGGAGCTGGAAAAGAACCCGCCGGCGGAGCCGGTGCGGCCCCCATATCCGGTGAGAGTCAGAAAATAGGCAGTAGGCAGTAGGCAATAGGCAGTAGGCAGTAGGCAGTAGGCAATAGGCAGTAGTGATT
Source organism: uncultured Rikenellaceae bacterium (assembly GCA_963770745.1). Lineage (GTDB taxonomy): Bacteria > Bacteroidota > Bacteroidia > Bacteroidales > VadinHA17 > SR-FBR-E99. The sequence goes on along the minus strand of CAVYRA010000007.1, from coordinate 155,677 downwards.
AATTGCGCGTAGCGCATAAATTATTGTAGCGCTGTCGGTTACATACCAAATTATTCCTCGTAGAGGATTAATTATTGTAGGCAGCAGTCCTTTGCCCTCCGCAGTTAGTAAGCAACCACATTCGCAAATCGAAAATCCTTTTGACCATTATGTACGACCACAAATATCTACTAGAATTCACGACTGACGTCTTCATGCGCATCGGATGCAGCCGTGAAGATGCCGGCGCCGTAGCCTCAGTGCTGATAGCAGCCGAGCTTCGCGGGCACTCATCGCACGGCATGATAAGGATCAAGGAGTATTATGAACTGTGGAAGAGCGGACGCGTAAATGTCACCCCTGACGTGAAGGTGGTTCATCAGACCCCTTCTACCGCCGTGATCGACGGTGACAGGTGCTTCGGCATGATTGCGGGGGTCAAGTCGATGAAGCTGGCTATTGAGAAGGCTGCCGTCACAGGCACTGGCTGGGTGGCAGCCCGTAACTCAAACCACTTCGGTATTGCCGGGTACTATGCCATGATGGCACTTGAACATGACATGACAGGCATATGCGTCACCAATGCCAATCCCCTTGTGGTGCCTACCTGGTCTGTGAGCCGTTACCTGGGCACCAATCCTCTTGCCGTGGCAGTGCCGGCTCTGCACGAGCCTCCCTTCGTTGCCGATTTCGCCACCACCCCCATTGCACGGGGCAAGCTGGCCGTGTCGGAGAAGAAGGGTGAGAAGGTGCCGCTGGGGTTTGTTCAGGACGCCGAAGGTAACCCTTCAGACGATCCGGGCATCCTCCGCCGGGGCGGCGGGATGCTCACCCTGGGGGGAGACAGGCTGCACGGGAGCCATAAGGGTTACTGCATGGCGGCTGTCATAGACATCTTCAGTTCGGTATTCAGCGGTGCCAACTTCGGGCCCTTTGTGCCGCCCAGCGTGGCCTACCTGCCCGTGCCGGAGAACCAGCCGGGTGAAGGAACAGGCCATTTCTTCGGCGCCATGCGCATCGACGCCTTCAGGCCTGCAGATGAGTTCAAGGCCTCCATGGATGAGTGGATCAGGACGTTCCGCAATGCAAAACCAATAAAAGGTGAGACGAGAGTGTTGATTCCGGGTGACCCCGAACGTGAGGCGGAGGAACAGAACAGGGAGTCAGGAATAAAGCTCGTGCCTGCAGTGGTTGATGACCTCAGCGTCATCGCCGCCGGGCTGGGGGTTCAATTTATTGAGCATAGGTAAGAATTGCTGGCAGAAGTCTGTAAAGTCCGTAAAGTCGTAAGTCTGTAAAGTCTCAAGGATTTGCGATTTGCGATTTGCGAATTGATTAATCGGCAATCGAAAATCTGAAATCGAAAATTTTACTACTGCCTACAGCCTATTGCCTCATTTCAGGAATCCCTGCCTGCGGATCACCTCAAGGTATTTCGCAGAGAAGTACTCGTTGTCTGCCTTCCTGTAGCGCACATCGGTGAAGACCTGCGCGAGTGTCTTCTTCCCATTCTCAGCAATAAACTGCTGCGAGTCGGCCCGCTCCTCCTTTGCCCTGTACAAATCATCTATGGCTGCCGCATCATAGTTGTGGTACCTCTCATAATGCACCACCGCTTTCAGTGGCAGCCTGTCAGGCTGATCAGGCACAAGCGCAGGCCAGCCCATGGTAACGGTGGTAACCGGCACCACCCCTGCCGGCAGCTCCAGTATCTCAATGAGCCGGTCGGCATTATATGTTGCCGTACCCAGGTAACAGATGCCCAGTCCCTCCTCCTCTGCGGCATTGCACACGGTCTGCGCCACGAGCAACGCATCTATGGCAGCAGTCATGAACGACAGGAAGTTGTCATACCCCGGCTCGGCATCGCGCTGCCTGCACCAGAGATTGAACCTGTTGAAATCAGCACAGAAAGTCAGTACCACCGGCGCCTCCGTCACCATCTTCTGATTGAAATGGGCCGGCGCCATCCGTCTCTTCATCTCCTGGTCATGCGTCGCTATAATACTGTATAACTGCATGTTGCCTGTTGTGGAAGCACGCGTGCCCGCTGTGAGTATCCGTTCAAGCAGCGCGCTCTCAATCGCCCTCTCTTCATATTTCCTGACGGTCGTCCTGGTAAAATAGGTGCTGTTCATTCCTTTTAATGTTAATCCGCAGCAAAATAATTAAATAACGTTAAAAAATCCTCTGACAAATTTCCTTATCTTACCTTAGCCTTACCAAAAAAATCCTAAACACACCTGTATGAAAAAAATTCTAACACTACTGCTTGTAATTATTCTGGCCGGTTCTTTCAGCCTGTCAGCGCAGAAGAAGGAGACTAAAAAGGAGGAAAAGGGATCTTCGAACCAGATCAAGCCTTCCGTCTCATCTTCACTTTTTTCCGGAATTACCTTCAGGTCAGTGGGCCCGGCCTGGGCCTCGGGCCGCATTGCCGACCTGGCTGTTAATCCGTCCGACCATTCGGAGATATATGCTGCAATTGCATCCGGCAACATCTGGAAAAGCGTGAACAACGGAACAACATGGAAGCCAATATTTGACAAATACGGGGCTTACGCCATTGGTTGCATTGTGATCGACCCAAATAACAATCATGTTGTCTGGGCCGGGACGGGTGAAAACAACCACCAGCGGGCCCTCGGATGGGGTGATGGCGTCTATCGGTCAGACGATGCCGGCTCCAGCTGGAAAAACATGGGACTGAAGGAATCTAGGCAGATAGGCGGCATAGCCATCGATCCGCGCAACAGCGACGTTGTCTATGTGGCTGCCGAGGGATCAGTATGGGGACCCGGTGGCGAGAGGGGTTTATACAAAACCATAAACGGAGGCAAGTCGTGGGAAAAGATCCTGAACATCAGCGATAACACAGGCATAAACAATGTGGTGCTTGATCCACGCTATCCTGACATCATATACGCCACCAGCGAGCAGCGGCGCAGGCATGTGGGACTCAAAATCAGCGGCGGCCCGGAGTCTTCAGTGTATAAATCCACAAACGGCGGAATGACATTCGACAAGATCACCAAAGGACTTCCCTCAGGAGACCTGGGCGGTATGGGTATCGCAATCTCACCGGTGAACCCTGACATCCTGTACATCATCGTCGAAGCACAGGGTGATGCAGGCGGCTTCTACAGGTCAGTGAACAGGGGCGCTTCATGGGAGAGGATGAACTCTTATCATGCCAGCGGCCAGTATTACAACAAGATCATATGTGATCCGGTTGATGCCGACAGGGTATTCAGCCTTGACACCTACACAATGGTCACCACTGACGGGGGAAAGAACTGGTCAAGGGTCAGCAACGAAGGGAGGCATGTGGATGACCATGCAATGTGGATCGATCCGGAAAACACGAAACACTTCTATATAGGGGGTGACGGCGGCATCTATGAGACATGGGACAACGGCGTAAACTTCATCTTCAAGTCAAACCTGCCCGTAACCCAGTTCTACAGGGTAGCTGTAGACAACTCGTCTCCATTCTATTATATATACGGCGGCACCCAGGATAACAACTCATTTGGAGGCCCGTCGGCCAGCACAAGCAACGGGGTGACCAATGACGACTGGTTTGTGACGCAGGGAGGCGACGGTTTCTGGGTGGCGATTGACCCTACAGACCCGAATATCGTATACACCGAGTCACAGTACGGGAATGCCTCACGCTGGGACCGCAAAAGCGGACAGAGCGTAAGCATCAAACCATACCCCGGTGAGGGCGAACTGACCTACCGGTGGAACTGGGATACTCCCCTGCTCATCAGTCCGCACAATAATAAGCGTATCTATATGGCCGCCAACTTCCTCTTCCGCAGTGAAGACCAGGGCAGCAACTGGAACAAGATCTCTCCTGACCTGACCCGAAACGAGAACAGGGAGAACTTCAAGGTGATGGACAAGTACTGGTCGGTGGATGCCATTGCAAAGAACAGGTCAACATCGCTCTGGGGAACACTGGTATCGCTAAGCGAATCAAAGGTTCAGAAAGATCTTCTTTACACCGGCAGCGATGACGGCATGATATCGGTGTCGGAAGACGGCGGCGGCAACTGGAGAATGATCAAGACCTTCCCTGGTGTTCCTGAATACACATATGTGAGTGACATCGCGGCCGATAAATTCAACGCTGATATCGTCTATGCCACATTCAACAACCATAAACGTGACGATTTCAAGCCCTACGTGCTGAAGAGCAGCGACAAGGGCAAGAGCTGGGCCTCCATAAGTGCCAACCTCCCGGCAAACGGCCCGGTGCACACGATTGAGCAGGATCATATCAATCCTGACCTGTTGTTCGTCGGTACGGAATTCAGCTTTTTCGTCTCGTTTGACGGAGGCACCAGCTGGACCGAGTTCAACAAGGGATTGCCAACGATAGCCGTGCGTGACATTGCCCTGCAGGAGCGTGAGGATGACCTCGTCATAGCTACTTTCGGGAGGGGCTTCTACGTGATAGACGATTATACTCCACTGCGCAATTATAAAAAGGAGATAATCGGGAAACCCGGTTACATTTTCCCGGTAAGGGAGTCAAAAATGTTTGTTCAGACCAGTGAGTTTGACAACCAGGGATCGATGTATTACATAGCTGACAATCCTCCTTTCGGGGCAACCATAACCTACTACGTCGACACTGTTCCGAAAACAGATCGCGATTTAAGGAAGGATAAGGATAAGAAGCTCTTCGAGAAAGGTGAGCTCATACCGCAGCCAACTGCAAAGGAACTGAGTCTTGAAGAGAGGGAGATCAAACCTTATCTCATCTTTACCATCAGCGATGAAGAGGGTAACGTAATCCGCAAGCTGTATAAGTCAGCATCAAAGGGTGTGGGCCGGATAACCTGGAATTTCACCCATGCTGGCTACCAGCCTGTCAGGGCAGCAGAGAAGTTCAATCCTGTACCCGAAACCGGCGGACGTGGCAGGTGGGGTGGCGGAGGGATCTCAGTCATGCCTGGCAAATACTTCGTCTCAATGGCCCTATATGCCAAGGGAGAGGTGAAGGAGCTTGCCGGTCCCGAACCCTTTGTCTGCAAGCCTCTTGACATCGTGACGATGCCTGTCACGGATACAGAGGCCAGAGAGAAATGGATAAAGGAGATGACTGCCTTCGCGAAGACTGCTTACGGTGCAATATCTTATGCTGCAGAGCTTGACGGTAAAGTAAACACTATCATGCAGACGATTCATCAGACACCCGAGGCACCGGCATCGCTGATGCAGGAGGCCGCCGCGCTGAGTGATGAGATGAACGAGATCACCTATCTCATCAGGGGCATCTCGGTAGGTGCCAGCACCGAGGAGACACCACCTTCACCCGTATCGCTGTCAGCAAGGCTGTCAACAATGTCAAGGTCGCTCTACGGCAGCTCGGGAGATATCTCCGGCATTGCTGACCAGCAATTCCGGGTCCTTAAGAAGGAGTTTCCTGTGCTGCTCGACAGAATACAAAAGGCAGGTGCGGCTGTTGATGCACTTAACGGAAAGCTTGACGAGATCAGGGCGCCGTGGACCTCAGGAAGAGTCCCGAAACTGTAACGGTATCCGCCAAAATCCAAAAAAACCGGTTCTGTTCCCAGAGCCGGTTTTTTTCTCCTCCGCTACAATAATTTATCCTCCACGAGGAATAAATATAGCATATAACCAACTATTCTACAATACTTTATGGCCTACGGCCAACCCCTCGCTACTGCCTACTGCCTATTGCCTATTGCCTAAAACCTCTGTGTGTACCCGTGGCAATAAGGAGCCTTTCCATTGCGGAAATAGTAGTCCTGATGATACTCCTCGGCCGGATAGAACTCCGAGGCTTTCGTCACCTGCGTTGCCACCTTCATGCCCTTGGTCTTCAGGATCCCCAGCAGCTTCTCCGCCACCTTTTTCTGCTCACTGTTCTTGTAAAAGATCTCCGTGCGGTACTGATCGCCTATGTCAGGACCCTGCCTGCCGACCTGGGTAGGATCATGTATTTCGAGGAAGAGCTTCAGGAGCTTCTCGTAGGAGTTTTTCTGAAGGTCATAGGTGACCTTCACTGTTTCAGCGTGTCCGGTATTACCTGTGCACACCTCCCTGTAAGAGGGATTTTTAACATGGCCCCCGGTGTAGCCTGACACCACCGCCACCACTCCCGGCTCTTTCTGAAGGAAGTATTCAACGCCCCAGAAGCAACCGCCGGCGAACAGTGCTGTTCCATATTTGCCTGCCGGCAGGACCGCAGGGACGAAATCAAGCGACACTGAGTTGACACAATGCCTCGTGTTCTTTGGAGTAAATCGCTCACCCGTGAAGACGTGTCCAAGGTGTCCCTCGCATGATGCGCACACAATCTCGGTTCGCATCCCGTCGGCATCTTTGATACGTTTTACGGCACCCGCGACCTCCTCATCAAAACTGGGCCACCCGCAGCTGGCATCGAACTTGGCATCAGAATGATAAAGGGCGTTGCCGCACTGCTTGCACAGGTAGGTACCCTTCCCTTCGAATTTTTCATAAATACCCGTAAACGGATATTCCGTTGACTTGCTGATGATTATTTTTGATTCGGCAGCTGTCAGATCATTATATGCAGGACGCTCCTGCGATGTCATTTCCTTTTCCATTGAAAGCAAAGCTATCATTAAGAATATTATGTTAAAATATCGAGATTTCATTGTTTCTCTGTTTCTCAAATAACAATTCAATCCGTTTAAGGTTTAAAAAAAAACTGTGTGTCAAAATAATATTGTGGCACAAATCTTGTTTTAAAAATAAAGCTATTTTTGTCACAGACTTAAAGGCAGGTATTATGAAAAAAGTTAGTCTTATAGTTGTTCTCGCTTTTATTGCTGCGCTTGCGCTCAGTTCATGCAACCGTGAAGCATGTCCGGCATACAGCAGCAACGATACGGAAACGACGGAGCAGGCAGGCTGAACATCGCTTCCTCCATACTGCCGGTCTTGAAATCTGCTGAAACGTGATTATGAGATTGTGGCATGTTATATTAATACTTATTGTCTGCGGGCCACTCGCGGCACAAGGAGACATTGATCCCCAGGATCGCATGTTCTGGCGCAATGAGCGGTCTGTTGGCGCCGCCCTCAATTCCAACGGATGGTCAGTCATCTATCGTGAACTCCGTCAGATAAAACCATCGCACAGGTACTTTTTTGAAGGAAGCGTTGAAGGCTTCAAACACCCCAAGGAGATAAAGCTCTCGAACTATTATTTCCAGAGCCCGGGTACTTTTGTCTTCGGCAAGCTTAACTCGACATGGACCATCGGGGGAGGGGCAGGATACCAGAAAGAGATCTTTGAGAAACGTGATCTAGGAGGCGTTTCGGTAAGCTGGTTCGGAGGCGGAGGAGCAACCCTCCTGTTCGCAAAGCCTATTTACTATAAGATTATTATTCTTGTAGGTGATGATTACTACACCATCGAGGAGCAGAAGTTTGACATGACCATTCATCAGCCACTTGACATAATGAGCAAGGCATCGTTCTTCAAGGGCTTCGACGAAATCAAGCTCTACCCCGGCCTCTATGCCCGCGGTGGGTTCAGCTTTGAATACAGCAAGAACGACAGGCTGACGCACACCGTTGAGGTGGGAGCCTCCATGCATGCATTTGCAAAGACCATACCCATTATGGCCTCCGAAGACAACAAGCAGTTTTTTCCTTCAATTTTCGTCAGCTACCGCATAGGGATGATCCTTGACCCGCTCGACCGCGGTGGTCAGCTCAGGCTATTGCGCCGGCAGCCTCAAGAATAATCTTCACCCGCCTTTGACCTCTCCTTTTTATTTTATACCTTTGTCGTTCATTTTAAGAACCACATTAACTTATTAACAATGGCAAAGATTAAAGTAGCAATCAACGGTTTCGGAAGGATAGGCCGCAATGTATTCAAACTGGCATTTGAAAGGCCCGATATTGAGATCATTGGCATCAATGACCTTACCGATACAAAAACACTGGCTCATCTTCTTAAATATGACTCCACCCAGGGTCACTTCCCCGGAGTCACTCATGATGAGCAAAACATCATCGTACGAGGTGATAAGATAAGAGTACATTCAGAGAAGAACCCTGCAGCAATTCCATGGGAGAGCAAGCCGGACATCGTCATAGAGTCGACCGGCATTTTTGTTGTCAAGGAGAGCCCCAAGGGCGGATATGGCGATCACCTGAAGAACGGCGCAAAGAAGGTTATCCTTACTGTGCCCGCGAAAGACGCAATTGATGCAATGATAGTGGTAGGTGTCAATGATGACATGCTCAAGCCTGAGCACACATGCGTATCAAATGCATCATGCACAACCAACTGCCTTGCTCCCATAGCGAAGATTCTCAACGACAACTGGGGGATCGAGATCGGTTACATGACCACGATTCACTCATATACCAATGACCAGCGTATTCTGGATCTGCCGCACAAGGACCTGCGCAGGGCCAGGTCAGCCGCGCTTTCGCAGATTCCTACCACCACCGGCGCAGCCAAGTCAGTGGGCAAGGTCATTCCTGACCTGAAGGGCAAACTTGATGGCATCTCAGTCAGGGTACCGACGCCAACCGGTTCGCTGGTTGACCTCGTTGTTGTCCTGAAGAAGGCCGCAACCAAAGAGGAGATCAACGCAGCAGTCAAAAAGGCAGCCGAAGGTCCCATGAAAGGTATTCTCGAATACACAGAAGACGAGATTGTATCGGTTGACGTTATCCATAACCCTGCTTCAGCAGTATTTGATGCACAGAGCACAATGGTGAACGGCACGATGATCAAGGTACTTGCATGGTACGACAATGAATGGGGTTACTCCGCCAGATGCGTTGACCTAATTTATATGATGGCCAAAACGCTGTAATCAGCAGGTAACATAATATTATAAAAGAGAGGGAGGTCTGTGACCTCTCTCCTTTTTTATTCAGGTATCATGTTTCAGGTGTTCTTACAGGACCATCTGCACGTCCATGTTGACGCCTGCGGCATCACGGTAGTGTTCGCCCAGCTCATGCATTGACTCATCATCCTCCTCGTAGAGCCAGGTGATCCTGATCCTGTACTGCGGAGCCCGGTAACCGCTTATCATGCGCAGCACATCACGGAGGGCCTTCGAGGATCCGCTGTTGATGTATTCCAGGAATATAACAACCCTCAGCTGGGTGAACCTGCTCAGGTGCAGCCTGATCCATTCGTCGAGCGGATCGTAGATTGACTCCGGCCTCTCTGCAATGGAGCGGCCTGTGATGCTCAACACATCCTCATCCGGATCGTAGGTGATCCGCGGTATGTTATTTGATCCTGCCTGAATTATCTCCATGTTCCTGACAAATATAACCCTTTCAAATCGGTTCCGGAACCGTAAACCGGTTAATCATTCATAGCGCAGCGCTTCTATCGGATCTACTGCTGATGCCTTGACAGCAGGTACATAGCCTGATGCTATTCCGACAATGAAGCATGCCAGAACACCTCCTATCACCCATATCCAGGGTATCGTGAAGCTTGAACCCATGCCAAGCGATACCAGGTTGCCGATAAGTATGCCGGCCAGTATGCCCAACAGCCCCCCCATCTGGCCAATGATCACCGATTCAAAGAGGAACTGCTGCCTGATAACTGATTTCCTCGCTCCCAGAGCCTTGCGTACGCCAATCTCCCTTGTCCGTTCGGTCACGGAGACAAGCATGATGTTCATCAATCCCACCGCTGCACCAAACAATGTGATGAGACCGATAATGGTGGCTGCAAGAGTGACAAACTTGATGTTCTCCATGAGGATCTCAATGATTGAGTCGCTCTTTTCTATATTGAAATCGGACTCATCGCGCGGGTCAAGGTTGCGCACGATGCGGAATATCCCCTCTGCCTCATCCGCCATCATTTCAAGGCTGACCGCTTTGTATGGCATCACTCCAATGTTGTATGTGATGTTGGGCCGGCTGAAATACTGCCTGGCGGTGGTGATGGGTATAACTGTTTTTCGGTCGCTGCCCATCATGCTGCTGCCCTTGCTTTTCATGACACCTATGACGGTCAGCTTCAGACCTGGCAGACTTATCTCCTTCCCAACGGGATCAACCCCGGGAAAGAGAAAGCGTACAAGCTCCTGCCCGATAATGACAACGTGCCTGCTGCCCAGAAGATCATCCTGTGAGAAATTTCGCCCTGACTCTATCTCCTCTCCGGCTATGGTAAGATAGTTCTCATCTGAGCCTATAACTGAAACATTGGGATTGGTCTTGTTGTTCCTGAACCTGTATTCAGCCAGTCCTGAAGCATTGAACGACACAGACACCCACGCAGGCTCATTGAAAACCTTCTTGAACTCCATTGCCTCGCGGTAGGTGATGTGAGAATGATTCTTCGTCCGGGAATGCTGATCACCCATTGTGACCCGCAACGACCTGGAGGTAATGGTGAAAGTGTTTGCCCCCATCATGGTGAACTGGGTGGTGAGAGTGCTTTTCAGTCCGTCTATGGCTGTCAGTATGCCTACCAGCGCCATTATCCCGAAGGCAATGATGGCCATGGTCAGCGCAGCCCTCACCCTGTTCGACTTAATGGCTTTGAACGCAACCCTTATGTTTTCGTAAAATAATGTAAACCTGTTCACACTCTTCCTCTGGCTTCAAATAAGGAACTAAGATACATCTTTTCTTTATTTGTGATTACGGCACAGTCAAAATGATATGCAGGACAATAATATTTAAGTTTTTAGTTGTATATTTAATTTATTAGTTGTATATTGTGCTTATTAAAGGAACCGGATATGGAGATAAAGGAGCTGACAAGGGCTGAAGAGGAGGTAATGCAGATCCTATGGAGATTAAGAAGGGGATTTATTAAGGAGATCCTCGAAAAGTTCGGTGAACCAAGGCCTGCATATTCAACCGTCAGCACCATCATAAGAATACTGCAGGATAAGGGATTTGTGAATTACAGGGTATACGGGAGGACACACCATTACTATCCTGTCATATCAAAGGATGATTACCGCAAGTCGCAGATGAGCAGCTTTGTGAAGAACTATTTTTCAAACTCGTACCAGAAGATGGTCAGTTTCTTTGCCCGTGAAGATTCCATCACCGTAGCGGAGATTGAGGAGATCATGGAAATGATGAAGAAGGAGGAAAAGGATAAAAAGAGAAAGTAATGAACGGCATTCTTGAATATGTTCTTGAGAGCAGTATCTGCATTGCGCTTCTCTGGGTCTTTTATGAGATCTTCCTGAGGCGTGACACCCGTCACCGAAGGAACAGGTACTACCTCCTTGGATCGATGTTGTTTTCCGCGGTCGTACCTCTGCTGAACATAAGGATTGGTATACCGGGAACCATATTGCCGCCGGACGGCCTTATCTCCCTGCTGCTGCCTGAAATGTTGGTTACTCCTGACGGACCCCGCGGAACCACAGGTTTAATTCCTGAATTGTTGACATGGCTTTATCCCGCAGGGGTTCTCATATCGGCATCACTCATGATCACTGGCTCCGGGAACCTTGTTAAGCTGATTCTCTCAGCCGGAAGCAAGGGTAGGGTTATTGTGATCGGGACTTCCAATCCCGTCTGTTTTTCAGCCTTCGGCCATATTTTCATCAGCAGTTCAGTCGCGGATAAAGATGCGGAGCGAATGATAAACCATGAGATGAAGCATATCCGGCTGGGGCATCAATCAGATCTCATTGTCACCGCTGTAATCACTTCCCTGCATTGGTTTAATCCTGCGGCATGGCTCATGCGCAGGTCACTTCAGGCGGTCCATGAGTATGAGGCTGACAGTGAATGTATCACCGGTGGCGAGGATCCTCGCTCCTACCAGGAGCTCCTGCTTGCGGCTGTCCTCAGATGCCCCGTTCCGCTCATGTCAACCACTTTTTCAAAGAGATCACTTCTAAAAAACCGAATAATTATGATGACAAAGAAAAGAACGGGAAGCATCGCTTCCCTCAAGATGATCCTGGCAATTCCGCTGGCTGTGGCACTCCTCTTTATGTTTTCCTGCAAAGATCGCAGTGAAGTCCGCAAAGAGGCAACCCCTGCAGTAAAGGAAGCACCGGCCGGTGCGGAGGCTGAAGTGTCAGATGAGGTGTTTAAGCTGGTTGACCAGATGCCTGTGTTCCGTAATGACACCACATACAAGGAATTGACTCAGTGGCTGGTCCAGAACGTGAAGTACCCGGCCGAGGCTTCTGCCGAAGGGATCCAGGGGAGGGTATTTGTACAATTTATTGTAGACGAGCAGGGAAATGTGAAAGACCCTGAGGTCATCAAGGGAGCCGATCCGCTCCTTGATAAGGCAGCCCTTGAGGTGATCGCCGGCATGCCGCCATGGAGTCCCGGCAAACAGGGAGGCAAATCCGTAAAGGTCTATATGACAGTGCCGATATCCTTTGCGCTTAAATGATCTCATAATCGCATTCTCATTCTCATTTTTATAACTTTGCCCGGATGAAAACGGGCATTTTTTTCCCTGACCAGAGGATCCGGGCCTTCGCAGCCCTGGGTGAGATCATGCGCGACGGAGCGGCAGGAGTGACTTCGGGACATGCCGGACGGTTTGCGGGGCTCACAGAGACCCTCCACCTCACTAACCCCTGGTTTACCCCTGACAATGTAAGGCTCGCCCTGTCGTCCATCGGCGACACTCTCACGGAACCAAACCTTCACCGATGGCTGTCGGCTTATCCTGACCTGCAGGAGGAGCGGCAACCTGTAAAGGTGGGAGTGGTGATGGCCGGGAACATCCCCCTTGTCGGGTTCCATGACCTGATCTGCGTGCTGATAACAGGCAACAGGCTGCAGGCAAAGCTTAGCACAAAGGACGAACTGCTCATGAAGGCCGTGACTGATACACTGACATCCGTTGAACCCTCATTCAGGAACTTTATTGAGCTTACCTCAGACAGGCTGGAGGGCTTTGACATGGTCATCGCCACCGGCAGCAACAATACATCAAGGTACTTCGAATACTATTTCAGAAAAATCCCATCCATCATTCGCCGGAACCGGACCAGCATTGCGATACTTGACGGGACCGAAACCCCCGGTGAGATTGAACTTCTCGGAGACGATATCTTCTCCTACTTCGGACTGGGTTGCCGCAATGTTTCAAAACTTTACCTGCCTCACGGATACGATGTCACAGGCCTGCTGAAACACTGGAACAGGTATGAGTCACTTTGCTCACACCAGAAGTATTCAGTGAATTATGATCACAATAAGGCCGTGATGATGGTCAACAGGGAACCGTTCACTGACGGAGGATTTGTCATGCTGAAGGAATCATCTTCCCTTACGCCGCCAATGGCTGTTATTCATTACGGGTTTTATGATGACGGGGAAGCTCCGGAAAATGGTCCTGATTCGTCCGAAATGAGCCTTCAGTGCGTGGCAGGGCACGGCCGGCTTCCCTTTGGCAAATCGCAACAGCCCGAATTATGGGACTATGCAGATAATATTGATACCGTTTCGTTCGTTCTAAAAAAAAGTTTGATACGATAAACGTATATTAAAAAATATTAAATTGCACAGTTTGAAAAAGTGAGTTGTATGGTTTACAGGTTTGTGGTATTAACAGATGAAGATGAAGCGTTTATACGGGAGTTCGAGTTCCTCGACAGCCAGACTCTGCTTGATTTTCATAATGCCCTGCAGGAAGAGCTGGAGTTCGACAGGTCACAGATAGCTTCATTTTACCTGGCAACCGAGAGCTGGGAAAAGGAGGAGGAGTTCACGCTGTTTGACATGGGAGCCGGTTCATCCACCATGGAGAATGCTGTTCTGGAGGAGGTGATCTACCGCAAAAACCAGAAACTCCTGTATGTGTTTGACTTTTTCAATGACCGGGCTCTCTTTGTGGAATATGTGGGCGAGATAAAGGAAGTGGACGACAGGGAATACCCGGTATGTACCAACTCCAAAGGTTTGCCACCCAAACAGGTCACCTTCGGGGGTGTTGCACGCAAGAAATACAATAACCTCATAGTCACCGATGAAGATGATGACGATGTGGACGAGGAAGTTGTTGATGACGAGATCTTTTTCGAAGGTGACGATGAGGAAAGCCTCTCGGAGTTCGACAAGATAGAAAACGCAGACGAGGAGGAGGATTAACCCTTTCCCTCCCCTGATCACATGAAGAATACACTGATCGTCCTTCCCGGTCCTACCGGCGTTGGGAAGACGGAGTTTGCCACAGAGCTGGCCGTCAGGCTGGGTTGCAGCATAATCTCATGTGACTCCAGACAGTTCTACCGTGAGATGAAGATAGGCACTGCCGTGCCTGATGCGGAACAGCTTGCAAAGGTAACACACCATTTCATCGGGTTCCTCTCTGTCACCGGCTATTACAGCATCAGTCTCTTCGAGCGTGACGTGCTGGCCCTGCTCCCATCGCTTTTCGCCGGGAACCGGGTGGCGGTGATGACTGGCGGCTCCATGCTCTATATGGACGCCGTTTGTCGTGGGATGGATGATATCCCCGATACTGACCCGGAAGTCAGGCAGAAATACCTGGAGCTGTACCAGGCAGAAGGCATCGCAGGACTGCGCATGGCCCTGAAAATGCTTGATCCTGATCATTATGCCAGGGTCGACCTGCACAATCCGCGAAGGATCATGCGTGCCCTCGAGATAACAGAAAGCACGGGAAGGCCCTATTCCTCCTTTCTTACTGCGCCAACCAAAGAACGGGATTTCAGGATAGTCAAGGCAGGTCTTACTCGTGAGCGCGAGGAGCTTTACAGGAGGATAGACAACAGGGTCGATCTCATGATTGAAAAGGGGCTAGAGGCAGAGGCAGAGTCACTCGTCCGGTACAGGGGTCTCAACGCTCTGAACACAGTCGGGTACAGGGAGATGTTCAGCTTGTTCGACGGGCTCATCACGCGTGAGCAGGCCGTCAGCCTGATAAAGAGGAACACCAGGCGTTATGCCCGGAAACAACTCACCTGGTGGAAGAGGGACAGTGAGATCACCTGGTTTGATGCCTCTGAGGGAGGAATGATTGCGTCATGGATTGAGAGCCGCCTGGAGGAGAGCCAGGCCCTGCACTAAACAGGCTCCCTGAGCCTGCGAATCACCTCAGCAGGGTCAGAAGACGAGAAGACCGTGCTGCCGGCTACCAGTACATCTACTCCGGCATGAACAAGCACCGGAGCGTTCTGCAGGTCGATGCCACCGTCAACTTCGATGAGCACATCATAACCGCCTTCATCAATCATGCTCCTCAGCTCACCGATCTTGTTTATGCTTCCGGGGATGAAGGTCTGACCGCCGTAACCGGGGTTAACCGTCATCAGGAGAACCATGTCGATATAAGGGAGGATATCCTTCAGGAGCATGACAGGTGAGTGGGGGTTGAGTGTCACGCCGGCAAGCATTCCCAGCCTGCGTATTTCGGTCACCGTCCGGTGAAGGTTCTGGCAGGTCTCGTAATGGACAGTCAGGTTTGATGCCCCGGCGTCCCTGAACCGCTCAAGATACCTGTCAGGGTCAACTATCATCAGGTGCACGTCAAGCGGTTTGGTGGATAAATCGCGCACTGCCTCAATTACGGCGAATCCGAACGAGATGTTCGGCACGAAAACACCGTCCATAATGTCAAGATGCAGCCAGTCGGCCACGCTCTCATTGATCATCTCAACCTCAGATGCGAGGTTTGCAAAATCAGCGGCGAGAAGTGACGGGGCGACCAGGTGGCTCATAACAGACAATAATTTGGTTAGACGATCACCCCAGGTAAGACTTAAGTATGCGGCAGCGTGTGGTGAACTGAATACGTTTTATGGCCTTCTCCTTTATCTGTCTCACCCGTTCACGTGTGAGCTTCAGCTCCTCCCCTATCTCTTCCAGGGTGAACGGATGCTTCATCCCGATGCCGAAGTAAAGCTTCAGCACCCTTGACTCACGAGGTGAGAGTGTATTGAGGGCCTTCTCTATCTCATAGGAAAGTGATTCGTTGATCAGGTTACGGTCGGGACTCGGCGTTTCGTCGTTCTGTATCACATCGTACATGTTATTGTCCTCCTCCGAGCTGATCGGGGCGTCCATGCTGAGCGTACGGCCGTTTGTGCGTATGGCTTCCTTAACGTCCTCCGGAGCTATCTCAAGCAGGTCGGCTATCTCCTGTGCCGATGGTTCCCTCTCATATTCCTGCTCAAGCTTTGAATATGCCCTGTTGATCCGGTTGATAGAACCGATTTTGTTAACGGGGAGCCGTACGATACGGGCTTGTTCAGCCAGCGACTGCAGGATTGCCTGTCTTATCCACCATACGGCATACGATATGAACTTGAAGCCTCGTGTCTCGTCGAACCGCTGTGCGGCCTTGATGAGACCCAGGTTGCCTTCGTTTATAAGGTCGGGCAGGGTCATCCCCTGGTTCTGATACTGCTTGGCCACCGAAACTACAAACCTCAGGTTGGCTTTTACCAGCCTTGCCAGGGCGTCATGATCACCGGCCCGGATGCGCCTTGCCAGAGACACCTCCTCCTCGGGCGAGATAAGGTCAACCTTACCTATCTCCTGCAGGTACTTGTCAAGAGACGGAGTATCACGGTTGGTGACCTGTTTGGTAATCTTCAACTGACGCATTGACAACTTCTTAGAAAGATTCCAGCCGATTTTTTAAGCAAAAGCCTACAATTGTACTAAAATTATCTCAATAATCCAAGAGAAAAGTTTCTTTTCTTAAACATGCTTTTATTGGGGCTTTAGGACCGTAAGTGAAAATTTCTTTGTGGATCTCCCATTTTTTGCACTGGCAATTTGCTAATTAATGATATTATTCTTAACATTGCACCGGAATACCGGCGTGAGCCGGATACCCAGTCGGAGGGATCATTTTCATTCCCCACTTCACCAAAAAATCAATCTTATCTTAATTTTCTACACATTTTCAAAACATGCATGATATTCTTGAACTGAGCGAAATGCTTGTTCCCGAATTGCGGGAAATAGCGAAGCAGCTCAAAATTAAGAGGGCAGAGCTCCTCAAGAAACAGGATCTTATATACAAGATCCTTGACCAGCAGGCTATAGATGCAAGCGATGCCCGCAAATCGGGCAGAATTGAAAGCGCCCCATCAGAGAGGCAGCAAGAGCGCCCGGGACAGCAGCAGAAACAGGCTGACAGGCCGAGGCCGCAGCAGCCAAAGCAACAGCAGCAGCCCAGGGGGCCGAAGCCTTCAAGGCAGCCGCAGTCACAGGACCCGCGGCAGCAAAAACCATCGCAGCCGCAGTCACAGGACCCGCGGCAGCAAAAACCATCGCAGCCGCAATCGCAGAAGCCGAACCAGCCGCAACACCAGAACCAGCCACAGGGGCAGCAGCACAGTCAGCCGCAGCAGTCGCAGCAGCAACGGGGACCGCAGCAGCAAGGACCGCAGCAGCAAGGTCAACAGCAAGGTCAGCAGCAAGGCCAGCAGCAAGCTGGACCGCAGCAGCAAGCTGGACCGCAGCAGGGACCGCAGCAGCAGAGACAGCCTCAGCAACAGAGACCCCAGCAACCGCAGAAGTGGCAGAGGGATCGCAATAAGCGGCCCCGTACATACAATAATGATCAGCCGCAACAAAGGCCTGATGATGAACGTCAGCCACAGCAGCAGATGCCATCATCTCCTGCCCAGGCAAACCAGCAGACTCCACAGCAGCAGCAGCCACAGCAGCAGCCGCAGCAGCAGCCGCAGCCACAGCCACAGCAACAGCAGCAGCAGACTCCTCCACAGGCACAGGTTCACCCTGACAAGCATTTATATACGGAAGAGCAAATCAATGAGAATGACCAGGATCTGCTCAGGTTCAGTGAAGCCGGAAGTGATACACCAATCATCGGAGATGCAGCAACACAGGATGCTGCGGTGATACTCCCACCTGCCACTGATGAGGCGGCTAACGGCCATCATAATATGCCCGAGCCCGTCAGGGAGGAAAGAAAAGACAGGGCATACGATTTCGAAGGTATCGTTGCCAACACCGGCGTACTGGAGATAATGCCGGACGGATACGGCTTCCTGCGCTCCCCGGACTACAACTACCTCAGCTCGCCTGATGACATATACGTGTCACAGTCGCAGATAAAACTCTTCGGGCTGAAGACCGGTGACACCATCCGAGGCACAATCCGTCCTCCACGCGAGGGCGAGAAATATTTCCCCCTTATAAAGGTCGAAGAGATTAACGGCCGCACCCCTGACTTCATACGTGACAGGGTGCCGTTTGATTACCTTACCCCTCTGTTCCCGAATGAGAAATTCACCTTATGCAGGCCCGGTGAAGGCAACCTGTCAGTGCGCATCGTTGACATGTTCTGTCCGATAGGTAAGGGACAGCGAGGCCTTATCGTTGCACAGCCCAAGACCGGAAAGACTATCCTGCTTCAGGATATTGCCAATGCCATAGCCAAATTCCATCCGGAGGTCTACCTGATGATCCTGCTCATAGATGAACGTCCCGAGGAGGTTACCGAGATGGCCCGTAACGTCAACGCCGAGGTCATCGCCTCGACCTTTGACGAGCCTGCCGAGAGGCACGTGCGCATCGCAACCATAGTACAGGAGAAGGCGAAGAGGCTTGTTGAATGCGGCCATGACGTGGTCATACTGCTTGACTCCATCACCCGTCTCGCCAGGGCTTTCAACACCATAGCACCGGCATCGGGCAAGGTTCTCTCCGGCGGCGTTGATTCAAACGCACTCCATAAGCCAAAGAGGTTCTTCGGAGCAGCCAGGAACATCGAAAACGGAGGTTCATTAACCATCATAGCAACTGCCCTCACCGACACCGGTTCGAAGATGGATGACGTCATCTTTGAAGAGTTCAAGGGGACGGGTAACATGGAACTCCAGCTTGACCGTAAGCTGTCAAACAGAAGGATCTTCCCATCAATAGACATACCCGCCTCCAGCACCAGGCGCGAAGACCTGCTTCTTGACAGGAATATGCTGAGCAAGATATGGATCCTCCGCAACTACCTCACTGACATGAACTCGGTGGAAGCAATGGAATTCCTGCGTGACCGCATTACGCAGACCCGCTCCAACGAGGAGTTTCTGATTTCGATGAACAGCGAATAAAAATATCGGAAAAAATCCGTAAACTTGCGGTTTGTTTTTTAAAGGTTATTTGAACACTAATTATTTATTATCAGAAATGGCAAAAAAGAAATTCATTACTTGTGACGGCAACCAGGCAGCATCGCACATAGCTTATATGTTCAGCGAAGTCGCCTGCATCTATCCAATCACTCCCTCGTCCACCATGGCGGAATATGTCGATGAGTGGGCAGCCCACGGACTGAAGAACATGTTCGGGGAAGAGGTTAAGGTGGTTGAGATGCAAAGCGAGGCCGGCGCTGCAGGAGCAGTGCACGGTTCACTGCAGTCGGGTGCTCTTACTTCAACCTTCACCGCATCGCAGGGGCTTCTTCTGATGATCCCCAACATGTATAAGCTCTCCGGGGAACTTCTTCCGGGAGTGTTCCACGTAAGTGCCCGTACCGTTGCGGGTCATGCTCTTTCTATCTTCGGTGACCACGGAGACATCTATGCCACACGCCAGACCGGTTTTGCACTGCTGGCAAGCGGCGGCATCCAGGAGATCATGGATCTTTCCGGGGTGGCTCACCTCTCCGCTATAAAGTCAAGGGTCCCCTTCCTGCATTTCTTTGACGGATTCCGCTCTTCACATGAGATCCAGAAGATCGAGGAGCTCGACATCGAAGATTTGAAGAAGCTTGTCGACATGGATGCACTTCAGGCATTCCGTGACAGGGCCCTCAATCCCGAGCACCCTGTTACAAGAGGCACAGCCCAGAACCCTGACATCTTCTTCCAGGCCAAGGAGGCATCCAATCCTTTCTACAACAACCTTGACGATACGGTCAATGAGTACATGGAAAAAATATCCAAACTCACCGGCCGTCAGTACAAGCCTTTCACCTATTACGGTGCCCCCGATGCTGAAAACATTATTATTGCGATGGGATCAGTGACCGAGACCATCAAGGAGGTGATCGATTACCTGGCTGAAACCAAAGGTGAAAAACTGGGTCTCATCTCGGTTCATCTTTACAGGCCCTTCTCGGCAAAGTACCTTTTCAATGTACTCCCGAAGAGCGTGAAGAGCATCACCGTGCTTGACCGTACCAAGGAACCGGGGGCAAACGGAGAACCACTCTTTCTTGATGTCACCGAGGTATTCTATAACAGGGCCACACGCCCGCTGATCCTTGGCGGCCGTTACGGACTGAGCTCAAAAGACACCACCCCGGCACAGGTAATTTCCGTCTTCGACAACATGAAGAAGGAGAAGCCCATGAACCAGTTTACGGTGGGGATAGTTGACGATGTTACCTTCAGGTCACTTCCTGTTCTCCCCGAGATCAACGTAAGCCACAAGGGCACCTATTCTGCAAAGTTTTACGGTATCGGCGCCGATGGCACCGTAGGCGCAAACAAAGCCTCGATCAAGATCATCGGTGATACCACTGACAAGTACTGCCAGGCATATTTTGCCTATGACTCGAAGAAATCAGGCGGTGTGACCACCTCCCACCTGCGCTTCGGCGATCAGCCGATACGCTCGCCCTATCTTGTCAATACTCCTGACTTCGTGGCATGCCATGTACCGGCCTACCTCGATAAGTATGACATGCTCAGGGGACTGAAGAAAGGCGGCACCTTCCTTCTGAACTCCATCTGGGAACCGGAAGAGACTCTGACCAAGCTTCCTGACCATATGAAGAAGTATCTGGCAGAGAAGGAAATCGGCTTCTACATCATCAACGCCACGCAAATAGCAGAAGACCTTGGGCTTGGTTCCAGGACCAACACGATCATGCAGAGTGCGTTCTTCAAGGTATCTGAAGTCATCCCCTACAAACTTTCAGTTGACGAGATGAAGCATGCCGTTATCAAGGCATACGGCAAGAAGGGTGAGAATATTGTCAAGATGAACAATGATGCCATTGACCGCGGTGGTGATGTTATCAAAGTTGAAATACCCAAAGAGTGGGCTTCATTAAAGGTAACCGCTGATAAGGCTGACCTCAGCAAGCCCGCATTTATCCGTGAAGTAGTTGATGTAATTAACGGCATGAGGGGTGATGATCTTCCGGTAAGCGCATTCGTCGGCCGTGAAGACGGCACCTTCCCCGCAGGAACATCAGCTTATGAAAAGCGCGGTATTGCGGTGAACGTTCCCGAGTGGCAGATGGATAAGTGCATCCAGTGCAACCAGTGCTCGTATGTATGTCCTCACGCATCCATCCGTCCCTTCCTCCTTACCGATGAAGAGCTGGCAGCTGCACCGGAGGGGACAACAGCCAAGCAGGGTATCGGCAACACCAAGAGCCATAAGTTCAGGATCCAGGTGAGTGTCTATGACTGCACCGGATGCGGCAACTGCGCCGATGTATGCCCCTCCAAGGAAAAGGCTCTGATCATGAAGCCTCTCGAGTCACAGCTTGAACAGGCTGAGAGATGGACCTACATGCATGAGAAGGTAGGGTATAAGGAGAATGTCGTTGACAAGTACACCAATGTTAAGAATTCCCAGTTTGCCCAGCCTCTCTTTGAATTCTCAGGGGCTTGTGCAGGTTGCGGTGAGACGCCTTACATCAAGGCCATCACGCAGCTCTTCGGTGATCGTATGGTCATCGCAAATGCCACCGGATGTTCATCCATCTACGGCGGTTCGGCTCCATCAATGCCGTACACCGTAAACAGTAACGGCAACGGTCCGGCCTGGGCGAACTCACTCTTTGAAGACAACGCAGAGTACGGTTTCGGTCTTATGCTGGGCGCCACAAGGATCAGGGAGCGCCTCGAGCGCCTGATGAAGGAAAACATTAACAGCGACCTTGCCCCCGAGACAGTGGCTGCATTCAATGAATGGATAGCAGGAAAGGAAAATGCCAAAACAAGCAGAGCCGTCTCAGAAAAGGTTATTGCAGCCTGTGAGAAGGACAAAGCTCCTGTTTGCAGTGAGATCCTCGATCTGAAAAAGTACCTCGTGAAGAAGTCATACTGGGTCTTTGGCGGCGACGGATGGGCATATGATATCGGCTACGGCGGCCTTGACCACGTGCTAGCCTCAGGTGAGAACATAAACGTCCTCGTGCTTGACACAGAGGTCTATTCAAACACCGGTGGCCAGGCATCCAAAGCGACCCCGGCAGGCGCTGTCGCCAAGTTCGCTGCTTCAGGCAAGAAGATCCGCAAGAAGGACCTCGGGCAGATGGCCATGACCTACGGTTATGTCTATGTTGCACAGGTCGCCATGGGATCGAGCCAGAACCAGTACTTCAAGGCTATACGCGAAGCTGAGGAATACCCCGGACCGTCACTCATAATTGCCTACTCACCCTGTATCAACCATGGCCTTCGCGACGGTATGGGCAAGACACAGCAGCAGTCGGAAGATGCAGTGACAGCAGGGTACTGGCACCTCTACAGGTTCGACCCGCGCCTCGAGGCAGAGGGCAAGAACCCGTTCCAGCTCGATTCCAAGGAGCCCGACTGGAGTAAGTTCCAGGACTTCCTGAAGTCAGAGGTGCGTTATACTTCGCTGCTCAAGGACTTCCCTGGCGAGGCTGATTACCTCTTCAAACAGGCTGAAGAGAACGCCAAATGGAGATATAACAGCTACAAGCGTTTCTCACAGATGGACTTCAGTCCTGCTGAAGCACCTGCTGAAGCATCAGCTGAAGCACCTGCCGGGAACAAAACTGAATAAAGCTTTGAGACTTTTACTACGGAGAGCCGGAGACCCCGGCTCTCTTTTTTTTGTCCCGCAAAACCCTAACTTTGCAGCGCAAACACGAACCGGTAAAGGAGTAATTATTTGAGCAGGGCACTTGCAATAGACTACGGAAGAAAAAGGTGCGGGCTGGCAGTAACCGACCCGATGAGGATCATTGCCTCGCCGCTGGCCACCGTGCCGTCCGGCGAGCTCGAGGCTTTTCTCATCGATTACATACCGCGTGAGAAGGTGACGGATGTGGTGATCGGATATCCGGTCACCGTGAACAATATACCCAGTGAAAGCGTAAAATACATTGATCCGTTCATTGCACGGTTCAGGAAGCTCTTCCCGGAGACGCCACTGCACCTTGCTGATGAGCGTTTTACATCACAAATGGCTATGAGAGCCATGATTGACGGGGGTGTGAAGAAGAGCGGCAGGCGCGACAAGGGGATGACTGACCGCATCAGCGCATCGATAATCCTTCAGTCGTGGCTCAGGAGCATGGAGAACAAAAACAGGAGTTGAGGAAACAGATGACTTATCCCATTTACGTATACGGTCACCCGGTACTGAGGAAGATTGCCAGGGAGGTAGAGAAGGACCAGCCCGGCCTTGACACATTCATTGCCGATATGTTTGAGACTATGTATAAATCTGATGGCCTGGGTCTTGCTGCTCCCCAGATAGGGAAGTCATGGCGCATATTCGTTATCGACGGCGAGCCCCTGGGTGAGGATCATCCTGAGATGAGGGAATTTAAAAAAGCCTTCATCAACCCGCAGGTGGTCGAGCGCAAGGGTGAAAAAGTGCCTATGAACGAGGGGTGCCTCAGCCTGCCCGGTTTGCATGAGGAGGTTGACCGTGAGTCGGAGCTGCGTATCCGTTACTATGACACGGACTGGAACTTCCACGACGAGGTATTTACAGGTTACAAGGCCAGGGTGGTGCTGCACGAATATGATCACCTCGACGGCATTCTGTTCCCTGACAGGCTCAGTCCGCTCCGACGAAGGCTTATCAGGGGCAAGCTGAATGATATAAGCAAGGGAAAGTTCACCGCCGACTACCGCACAGTTCTTCCCCCCGGGAAGTAGCTTCAGGCCATTGCTATTCCGGAACAATTGATTTAACTTTATAGGGTCTAACGCTGTGGACCCGTGCAATTCAGGGAGATACCTTTCCTGAGGCTCTTTGCGCCGTTATGCGCAGGTGTGATCGTGGCTGAAGCCCTGCCGCGGCTTACTCTCTTTGTCCTTATCACCGGCATCCTCTCCCTGGCCCTGATGACAGTCCGCCTCTTTCGCAAAGGCTATTTCTCTGACACAATCTTCGGTACGGCTGTCGTTGCCTTCATGCTCTCAGCGGGCTTTCTGCTCCGCGCCATGGAGCAAAACCGTCCGGGCGTGCTCAGTGAGACCCGGCAACTGGTTACGGTGCGTCTCTCCGGCTATCCTGAGAAGAAAAATGCCAGCTGGTCGTTAAGGGCAAAAATCATTATGGCCCGCGAGGGTGACTCTCTGAGCGCTCCCGGACATTCGATCATGCTCTGGTTTATGGGAGACACGCTGCCCGGGGCCTGGCAGCCGGGCGACAGGCTTGTGCTGCGCATCAGGCCGAGGCCGGTTGAGAACAACGGCAACCCCTGCGAGTTCAACTACCGCCGTTACCTGGAGGGCCAGGGAGTAAGGCAGATGGCCTTCTTCCGTACAGCTGACATAATTGAATACCTCCCTGATTGCCGCCGCAATGTGAGGGAACTTTCACTGATAGTGGCCCACAGGATGATAGCCGCCTTCAGTAAAGCAGGACTGCGCGGGGAAGAACTGGGCCTGGTCACGGCCCTGACGATAGGTGACAAGGAGCTGCTTGACAGGGAGCACCTCACCTCCTTCTCCAGGTCGGGGGCCATGCACATAATGGCTGTCTCCGGGTTGCATGTCGGGATGATAAGCCTTGCACTCTCCTGGTTGCTCTTTTTTCTTCGCGGCAGGCTCATGATAATGAAGGCTCTGATCATCATGTCAGCCCTTTGGGGCTTTGCCTTCATCACGGGCTTGTCGCCCTCGGTGTTGCGGGCTACCATCATGTTTACCTTCCTTCAGGCAGGCTCACTGATGCATAGGCCACCCGCTTCAATGAACAGCCTCCTGGCCTCGGCCTTCATCCTGACGGTGGTCCGCCCTGCCGTGCTCTTCGAGGCGGGATTCCAGCTCTCTTACATTGCCGTGGCGTTCATCATCATCTTCTACAGCTCGTTTTACAGGCTCTTACGGCTAAAGAACCGGATAGCCGACTGGTTCTGGCAGATGACGGCTGTTTCGCTGGTGGCACAGGCAGGCACTCTTGCACTGACAGTGAGGCTGTTCAACATCTTCCCCCTCCTCTTCCTCCTTACCAACATAGTGGTCATCCCCATATCGTTCATTGTACTCATGCTCGCCATGCTCCTTATAGCCACAACCCCCTTCCCCCCTATCTCCGCTTTCATTGCCATTCTGCTTGACCACCTTGCGGGGTTTACCCTGACCTTTACCGGCTTCATCGGTTCAATGGACCATGGAGTGATGACAGGGATAGGGCTGTCAGCTGCCGAGGCTGTGCTGCTGACGGCCGCCTCTGCACTCTTCCTGACATCACTGCTCAGGATTAAAAAGTTGACGCTTAAGCCTTTCCTTGCGGCAATTCTGCTGCTGGTCGCCTGTAACACCGCTAAGGCAGCGCTGGAGATGCGGCAAGACAGGGTGATCACCTACAACATCCGGGGTAAGGAGCTCACTGTAAGGCAGCACGGCAGGCTTTTGCTGTTGCCCCCGATCGACGGCGTAATTCCGGCAGAGGTCAGGAAGCACGCTGACACGCGCGGACTAAAGATTATGGTTGCAGACCCGGGGTAACATTTCTTTTAGCTAACTTTGCGGTGCTTTTTACCCATACGAAAATGAGAATTGTAATTGCCGGCGCAGGAGAGGTAGGTACTCATCTTGCCAAGATGCTTTCGCAGAGCGAACATGAGATCATCCTTATAGACTCTGAGGTGGAGCGTCTCAAACCAGTGGATGCAGCCATTGATGTACTCACCTACGAAGGATCGGCAACATCGATCAACATACTCAGGGAGGCAATCAAGAAGCACGCTGACCTCTTTATTGCCGTAGCTCACTACGAAGACACCAACATAACCGCAGCCATCCTTGCCAAGAGGCTGGGAGCAAGTAAGGTGATAGCGCGGATTGACAACATGGAGTACCTCGAGCGTGCCAATAAGGAGTTCTTCAGGGAGTTGGGTGTAGACCACCTTATCTACCCCGAGCTCATTGCTGCCAAAGAGGTGATAAGCCTTCTGAAGGAGACTGGCACCACGGAGTTCATGGATTTTGCCGGCGGCCTGCTGTCGCTCTTTGTGCAAAAGCTCGAAAAAAATGCTCCGGTGATCAACAAGAGCCTCGAGGAGGTGACCAACACCCTCGGATCGATCAAATACCGGGCAGTGGCAATCAAGAGGCACGACCGTACTATCATTCCAAGGGGGAAGGAGGAGTTTCATGAAGGGGACCTGGTGTTTGTCATCTCCACACGTGACGGAATAGGCGACATGATGAAGTTCTCAGGCAAGCGGAACGTTGAAGCCAAGAGCATAATGATCCTCGGAGGAAGTCGTATCGGGAGGCACATTGCGTCGAGCCTGCAGCACGACTGCCAGGTGAAGCTGATCGACTATAACCTTGAGAGGTGCCGTGTGCTGGCTGAGCAACTGGAGGAGACGCTGGTGATCAACGGCGACGGCAGGGACGGCGATCTGCTGGCCGAGGAGGGACTGCAGCATATGGATGCCTTCGTTGCCGTGACGGGCAGTTCGGAGACCAATATTCTCTCATGCCTCCTGGCGAAAAAGATAGGTGTGATGAAGACCATCGCCGAGGTGGAGAACATGGAATATATCAATCTTGCTGAAAACTCGGGGATTGACACCATCATCAACAAGAAGATTGCGACCGCCAGCCGTATCTCCCGCCACACCATGAACCCTCATGTCACGCAGGTAAAGATGATGACCGGCACCGAGGCTGAGGTGATAGAATACAATGTTCCGGAAGGTGCTAAGATAACCGGCGGCCCATTGAAGCTGATCGATTTTCCGAAGGATGCAATTGTTGGCGGCGGGATCCGCAACTATACGTCATATATTGCCACCGGCGACACCCTGATTCAGGCGGGTGACAAGGTAGTTGTCTTCGCCCTCCCGTCAGCATTTGAGAAGCTGAACAAGTTCTTCACTTCAGAAAGACGATAGGAAGGCAGAAAGTCGAAAGTCTTTAAAGTCTGAAGGATTTGCGATTTGCGATTAAATCGACAATCGAAAATCTGAAATCGAGAATTCCTCTACTGCCTATTGCCTACTGCCTGCTTATTAAAGCTCAAGCACTCCCATTCCCTGCCTCAGGATGACAGGTTCCGGCCCTGTACAGTCAACCACAGTGGAGGGTTCATTGCTGCCGAAGCCGCCGTCAACCACAAGGTCAGCAAAATCATAATACTTCTCGTGAATGAGCTCCGGATCAGTTATATATTCGACGATCTCATCATCATCGTGAATGGAGGTTGTTACCAGTGGCCTCCCCAGGTCACGGACTATCGCCTGAGTGATGCTGTTATCGGGTATGCGGATCCCCAGCGTCTTCTTGCGGTGCCTGAATAATGCCGGTATCTGGTTGTTTGCCGGGACGATGAAAGTGAAGGCCCCCGGCAGATTGCGCTTCAGCAGCCTGAACAGATTATTGTCGTGAATGACGGTGTATTCGGAGAGCTGGCTCATTGACTCAAAGATCATCGACATATCGGGATTGCCCGGGTTGAGGCCTTTGAAGCGTGCTATCTTCTCAATGGTCTTCGAGGCTTTGATATCGCACCCCATGGCATATATGGTGTCAGTGGGGTAAATGACGATACCGCCCTGCTCAAGTACAAAGGAGACTCTGCGTACATGGTCAGGATTGGGATTCTCCGGATAGATCTTCAGTATCATGAAAGCTTCAAAGTGCCGGCAAATATATAAACTTCTTGCGAGAGGGGTAAAAAAAAAGGGTAAGCTACTCACATCGCACCGCTACAACCTTCTACCCTTGCTGCCTTCCGACCCTGGGGGAGTTCAAAGGGAGCTGGTCGTATGAGACTTACCCCGCACAAAAATACAAACTTTTAAGCCCTGAACCAAACATTGTATCTTAATTTCCCGGGATCGCGGATTTAAGTAAATAGATTATATTTGTTTTCATAATCAAAAAACTGTCTGAAATGGAACAAAAAAGATCAATCTGGAAGGAGACTCTGAATTATGGTATCATATATGGTCTTATCACTGTCGGTTTCTCGCTGCTGACCTATATGTTTGATCTCACGTTCAAGACATGGATCATTTGGCCAAGCCTTCTGATCGGCGTTCTTGTCCTGTTTTTTCTGCTTCGTTCATACCGTGATCATTACAATAACGGATACATCTCATACGGAAAATCTGTTGGCGCAGGCGTTGTTATCAGCATATACGCGGCCCTTATTGCCGCAGTTTATATTTATGTGCTTTACGCTTTCATTGATCCGGGACTGATGGAGAAATCCATGGCAGTGGCCGAGGAGAAGATGATTGCAAGGGGTATGCCTGAGGAGGGCATCGAAAGGGCAATGGAAATGCAGGCCAAGATGATGAAACCGTGGTTCACGGCAATGATGTCAACCATTATGAGCATCTTCTACGGATTACTATTATCACTGATCGTTTCACTGTTCATAATGAAGAAAGGCAATCCTCTCATTGATGAGGTGGAAGAAGAACCAAAAGCATAATGGATCTTTCTGTTGTAGTCCCTGCTTATAACGAAGCCGAATCGCTGCCCGAGTTGTCCGAATGGATCGACAGGGTGTGTAACTCCTCTTCAATAGACTATGAGCTGATCGTGATTGATGACGGCAGCTCTGACAATACCTGGGAGGTGCTACGGGATCTCACTGCGAAAAACTCCAGGATCAGGGCTGTCAGGTTCCGCCGTAATTATGGAAAGGCAGCAGCCCTGCAGACAGGATTTGATGCCTCGGCAGGAGAAGTTGTCATTACGATGGATGCTGATCTTCAGGACAGCCCTGAAGAGATCCCGGAACTGGTCAGGATGGTACGCACAGAGGGTTATCATATTGTCTCCGGCTGGAAGAAAAAGAGGTATGATCCCTTCATCAAACGGACCACTTCAAAGCTTTACAATTATACCGCCAGAAAATTCTCCGGCATCAGGCTGCACGACTTCAACTGCGGTCTGAAGGCCTATGACGGGGAGGTGGTAAGAAGCATAGAGGTCTATGGCGAGATGCACAGGTACATACCATTGCTGGCACGCGAGGCCGGATTTAAGAATATCGGTGAAAAGGTAGTGCAGCATCAGCCGCGCAAGTACGGGGTGACCAAGTACGGCTTCGACAGGTTCCTGAAGGGTTATCTTGATATGCTGACCATCAGCTTTATCACGCGCTTCGGAAAGAGCCCGATGCATTTCTTCGGAACTTTCGGAACGCTGATGTTCATCACCGGATTCATCATGGCTGTCTATCTGGGCATACGAAAGCTGGTCTTTGTCTACCACGATCTGAGGGCACCTCTGGTTACTGACAGTCCCTGGTTTTACATTGCACTGGCGGTGATGATTATTGGTACCTTCTTTTTCCTTACCGGTTTCCTGGCTGAGCTTGTCAACAGGCGTTCCTCCGACCGGAACCGATACCTCATCAGGGAGAGGTTAAACTGAAAGTCTGTAAAGTCGAAAGTCCGTAAAGCTGAAGCATTTGCGATTTGCGATTTGCGATTTGCGATTTGCGAATTTTGATTAAATCGACAATCGAAAATCTGAAATCGAAAATTTCCCTATTGCCTACTGCCTATTCCCTACTGCCTCGTCTTTCCCGTCTGCCGTGCCAGTGTCCGCAATGCATCAGTCAGCTTGTCCCATGAGTACGATTTCTTCTGCTCTTCCAATCCCGGTCTGAACCGCTCTTCGTCATCACTGAAGAAATCATTTATGGCCTTTGCTATCGCTTCCGGCTCCGGGGCAACCACATAACCGCATTTTCCGTCAGGAACTATCTCGGCTAGTCCTCCCACATCAGTGACAACCATCGGCTTGTTGAAGTGATATGCCACCTGGGTCACGCCGCTCTGCGTGGCGCTTCTGTATGGCTGCACCACCAGCGATGCGGCAGAGAAATAATATCTCACCTCCTGGTCGCTGATGAAGTGTGAATGGAGTATGATCCGGTCACTGATTTCAAGCTCATGTATCAGGTCAAAATAAGGCTTCTCATCCTCATAAAACTCACCTGCAACTATAAGTTTGACCCCCAGGTTTCGGATATCAGGGTCAGCCATCGCCTGCAGCAACAGGTCAAGGCCCTTGTACTTCCTGATAAATCCGAAAAAGAGGATATATCTGTCAGCAGGACAAAGTTTCAGTTTCACTATCGCCTCCGCTCTGGAGACAGGCTCGCTGTAATTGTCAAAGAGAGGATGGGGTGATATAACGCATGGCATGGTTGTGGTGAACTGCTTCAGGTCGTTTTCCACCGCCTTGGTCATCACCAGTGCTCCGTCGATGCTTCTGATGAAAAACCCGGTCAGCATCCTGTCACCAAAGTGTTTTTCGTGCGGCACCACGTTGTCAAAGATGGTCAAAATCCTGGTATGCCCGTTGGTTCTGACAATCCGGGAAATGAATCCCAGTGCCGGAGCCAGGAAGGGAAGCCAATACCTTAATACCAGTATGTCAGGCCGGGTACGTCGTAGCCGGAGGCCGATGGTAAACCAGTTAAGGGGGTTGACCGAGTTGATGGCGCGTGTTATTGTCACACCCTCGGGGGCATATCCCTCATCAAACTGTGTCTTGCCCGGGAATAGGAAAGAGGGGTACTGAAGTTTGAAGGTATAGATTGCAGCGGCATCCCCCTCCTGCAGGAACTGCTGTGCCAGCCTCTCATTATATGCTGCTATGCCGCCGCGGTAGGGATGCGCCGGCCCGCAGATCACAATACGCATCATAATCTCTTACTCTCAGGAGCAACCCATTCTGTGAGATAACGGTACTGCGGCTCAAGCATGCCCGCCCTGGTGATGGTGGCGCGCTGGATCATCGGCGAATCATTTTCGAGGAACAGGTCATGCAGCACATGCTCCATCAGCTGCCTGCCGTAGTCGCTTGAGGCATCTCTCGGCAGCTCGCCGGGGAGGTTGTCAATTGACATCACCGTGATGTTGTCAGGATGTTTGAAGGCATCCTCCTCACTGTGAGAGGTTCGGTTGTAGCTGTAGAACGGATCGGCAATGGTGGTTGCTCTCAGGGTAGTTGGTATCGGACCTCCGATGTCACAGCTAATGTCACCTATGACTGATATTCTGAAGTCAGGCTTCTCTACATCTTCCCTGGTGAAGAATACCGGCGACTTCGGATCCCAGAAGTGTGCTGCAATGAGCACATCCGTTATCCTGGTGTATTTGAGGAAATCGGAAGTGTAGTCCTCGGGATGCTGCACGAAATTATTGAAATCGAACGGCCGGCCGTCAACATGTTTCACATAGTGCTGCGGGCCGATCTGGCAGACAACAGGATACTCGTATTTCTTTGTCAGGTACTCCTCCGGCAATACTCTTTCGAGCCCGTGGCAGTTTGAGAGTGTCTCCATGGCACCTGATGCAACACGACCCTCGCCGGTGACAAGGATCTTCAGTCCGGGCTTGAGCAGTATAAGCCTCAGTCCGGCCCACATCTCATCCAGGTCGAGGCACTGGTAAGCCGGTTTCAGTTTGAACCTGTTTGTTTTGATACCCCTGGCCCTCAGAGCATTATATGCCCCCACTATACCTGCCCAGCGGCCGAAGGCGACAACCCGCTGACCTTTGTCCGTAGTAAGATATTCATAATCAATCAGGCGTATCTTTTTTTCCAGTATTTCATGGAGCATATCGCGGTTGTGTTCCTGTTTCTTGGCCACATGTGCAAAAAAGATATATGTTTTCCCGGGTATAAAGACCCTTTTGTCAACCTCCTTCACCCCCATGAGGATGTCACAGTTACTGAGGTCTTCGCGCAGCGGTATCTTCAGGTATTTATACTCTTCGTCGGTGTAACATCTTATGTCAGAGGGTTGCACGAAAAAGTCCACGAACGGGTATTTCTCCCTGAGTTCGACTATCTGTGCAGGGGTAAGCGGTACCCTTCTGTCTGGCGGGATCTTCGTCTCACGGATTATTCCCACCTTCACTCTCTTTTCCATATCTTAATTTTTGAGTACTGGTGTGAAGATAAGAATTCGGCCCGGTTTTTGAGCAGATATTTGTCACAGTAACGCAATATTGAGTACTTTTGCGTTGCGTAATGTATCAAATGGGGCTGACCTGGTTTTGACAGCAAGCCGCGGTGGTATGTAAGCATGCAGAGTAGGGTGACGCATCTCTTTAACTTGTGTCTCAAAACAACAACAGGCGAGAATAACTACGCTCTTGCTGCGTAACCGAACTAAGTAGGTTATGCTTAATCCCGGCACCAGGTGTTGGGACGAGACGTTTCCCGGGCGGTGATGCCCAGTACCAACCCGATCAGGAAGCGCACGCAATTCAGGGATAGCCTGATGGTCTCTCCGGCCTGACGGTGAAATCAAAGGAGATAAGGAGTGATTCGGATGTCTGCCACCTGGTCACTCCCGACAATCAAGGCAGGATAAGCATGTAGAAAGCATATGGTCGCCTTGCCTGGACGCGGGTTCGACTCCCGCCAGCTCCACTAAGAAAGCAATGACAGCCACCCCCTTCAGGGGGTGTTCTGTTTATGATGAGAGGCGAAAAAGCTTGCTTTTGAAGACTCTCAGCGGAAACGGAACAAAACATGCGAAGCATGTGGCTGTATTTGCTTGCATCTTTGAAGCTCAGGGTGGTCAGGCACGGCCTGCCGTGACTGACACTCCCGCCAGCTCCACGATCATACTGTGCAGATTAATGCAGAACCCTGTAAATATTGACCTTACAGGGTTTCTTGTTTTTCGACCCTATGCAAATAAGTCCACCTATTTGCAAACTGTGAAGTCTAAATCGGTGGACTTTTCATAAAGTATAATCTCCACCTATTTAGCATCTAATGCATTGTTTTGCAGTGCTTTGCACTTTGAAGAGCTATTATACATATAATGAGGAAGAGTACTTTGAAAGACGTGATTCTGATTTTAATTATAATAGGAAGCATGATTATTATATTAAATCAAATTCTCGAAAACTTTTTAAAATGAATGGGAAGGTGTCTATTGACAATTGGATACAATTCTCAAGCCACTTTCTTACAGGAAATCCTTTAATAATTGAATATTTCGAAGGTAAATATCCTGATAAGATTACAGAGATATTAGAAAAAATAAGAAAGAATAGCAGTTAAACACCATGATTAAGCGGAATCAGTTTAAATCAACAATTACATGTCCGGGATGTGGCTTCAGCAAAGAAGAAGTTATGCCGACTGATGCTTGCCAGTTCTTTTATGAATGTACTAATTGCGGACTCTTATTAAAACCACTGAAAGGTGATTGCTGTGTTTATTGTTCATATGGGAGTGTTAAATGTCCACCGATTCAGGAAACCGGGAAATGTAATTACTGATAATAATATTGTAACTCATGCATCCGTTTCATCATTATATACTACCTTTGTCACATGAAAGAAAAGATAAAAAATAGACTTTATCTTATAGCAACAATAATTATCATGTTGATTTCGCTTGATTTTGTCTACACTTATCTGTTATCTGATAACCATATTGAATTGTGTTGTGATTGTCCTGATTTTTCAAAACACACTAGACATTCACATTCTCATAAATATGGAGATGAAGTATTTTATACTGATCCACAAACAAGTCAATTAAGACCTGAAGTTTCGAAGGACTTCTTGCTAAATCATAGTCTTCTTATTACAGACGCTTATTGTTCAAAAGTCTGGCAACCGCCAAAGATTTCCTAACCATTACTCATTGGTCATTTTAGGTATAATTGTTTAACTTTTTTCTTATGGTAAAGGAGAAGAAAAGGGTAGCACTTATTTCAGTGTTTGCTGCTATTTTTTTGACAGGGTTTAAATTAGTTGTGGGGGTTCTTACAGGCAGTTTGGGGATATTGTCTGAAGCTTTGCATTCAGGACTCGATTTGGTTGCAGCAATCCCCAGAAGTGAAATATACATTCATGCCGAACCTCAGGATAATATCCACATTAAATTGGAAGGGAATAAGACTGACAATATCTACTTATAAATAAACATTGCCTTAATCAATATAAAAAGTAGCGATGCCATCATCCTGTGAATAATTATTATGGCTGAGTATCAGAAAAAATAATTTAAATGAAATGAAGTATCAACTATTAAAGAAATGGCAGAATAATCCTAAAGTAAAAGCATTACTTATTATTATGGTATTTGTCAAATTAATTATTGTAGTAATGGTAGCAGTACATAAATGAGAGTGGTTAGGACTCAGTACACGGTTTCACTTGTAAATTTTGAAGAAAATTGTAATTAGTCTTTTAGCGATGGAAGTCGAATGTAATTTGTAAAAGCTTTTAATTGTATATAAGATACATATATGAAATCAATCAGAATATTATTGCAGAAATGGTCAATAGCATTGAAAATATTGCCATTAATTATATTAGTGACCGCACTGAAGTTTGGTACGCATAAATTTGGTTTTGAAGTGATGGAGTTAAATGCGCTGTTCTCAAGTCTGGTAGCGGGTACAATCTTCCTTATAGGATTTTTAATATCAGGTGTCCTCACGGATTATAAGGAGAGTGAAAAGTTACCAAGCGAACTTGCATCAGTGCTGCGAAATCTTTATGATGATGCATTGACTATTCATAAAGGGAAAGACTCAGTGTCAGCGAAAGAATTTATAGAATTTCAAAGGGATTTTATCAGTTCTTTGAAGGATTGGTTCTATAAGAAAGTAAAAATGAAAGTTGTATTGGAGAAACTTAGTTCAATGAATGATTATTTTATCGCACTTGATAAAGAGGGAATTCAGGCGAATTACATAATTAAAATGAAGAATGAGCAAAATAATATCCGCAAAATAACTATGAGAATAGATACAATACGAGATACTGAATTTGTTGGTTCTGCCTATGCAATTGTTGAAGCAATGGGATTTCTGACTGTATTTGGTCTTCTTATTATAAAAATTGAGCCATTTTATGCTTCTCTCTTTCTTACTTTACTGATAACTTTCTTAATATCATATATGTTTCTTTTAATAAAAGACCTCGATAATCCTTTTGACTATGCAGGAAATGGAGAAACTGGTACAGAAATTTCATTAAAACCAATTCATGATTTTGAAAGAATAATTGTAGATTCAAAATAGAGTATTGAATGGTTAAGAGGATAATCATACTAACTTTTGTGTTTTTGTCTGTTCTACTCTTGAGTCAAGCAGCACTAAACCAATTGAATTTCTTTTCATCGATTGATACGGAGTATTTAACTGACTCCGCCATTCATGTGGTTGAAGACAATCATGAAGAAGATAATCTTACAATTGAGAACAACACGGATTATAATTTGACATTAAAGCAAACTCTTTCCGGTTGGAAACATCTTTATATTATTTCAGGGATTTCCCAATCCATATGGCAACCACCCGAATAATTACCTTCTGTTTGACCATAGGATATTGGGATTCTTAAATTTATCCACATTCATTCAAATTTAGTTAATATGAAAAAGGTATATATATTGTTGTTGGCTTTGATGCTATCATTAACTATTATCAGTTGCGATACAGACGAATGTCCAGTATGTCACGAGTGTGAATGCGTTTGTCCGAGTTAAAATAGCAATTAAATTGACCGGATTAGAATTATAATGCAAGAACCAACCTGATTTAAACAGGTAATTAAAAGTTAGTGCTTTGCATTCTTTCTAAAGAAAATGTAGCGAGACAAAATGTTTTGCTACATTTTTATTTCATTATGGTTGGCAAATCTGCTAAACTCCATAACCAATATCCATCCTGAATAGAAAGATTCCACAGAACTACACTGACCTTCAAAGTTTTTAAGTTCTGAACTTTTACATAAAGAATACCTTCAAAATCCCATATGTCCAGTAGTCTTACAGCTTCAGTCTTGCTGTCTGCCAGCCAATTTTCGTGTTTCAGATAAGGATATCCAAGACGCAAAAATTGTCCCTGAGTATTGATAAACGGTAGTCCTACCCATATTTTTTCCGAGGTCAGGTATTTTATGAACTGACAATCTGAGTTCCCGGAAATTGGTATTTGAGTTTTATGTGTCATAATTATAACCCTCTATATTTGTTAGTCAAGAGGAACAGAGTCCATGATGTCATATTTGACATCCACAGACTCTGCTATTTCTTTTATCTCATTCCATTCGATATAGTATTGTGGATATTCATCATTACTATCCAGTTCCAGAAGTTCTGCTGGACATTCATGAGTGATATCTTATGATTTTACTATCATAGTTTCCATATTATTATATTGTCCATTATACCCCCCGGACGTATCCACTACTATCTACCACCCGGTATACCCCCCCTCTTAGGGTTCTGGGGTGCTACATAGGTATCTTTTTCTTATAAATACTTGATTTTTGAAATCCGGTCAGTTACAAAATGATTCCAAAATCCTGACTCGTAGAAATTTTCCAAAATTTTCAAAGTGCTGTAAAAATTCCAAAAATTGTAAATAAAATGCTAAAAACTTGTCAAGAGGAGTGATATGGAATAGAGCACGCAGATGCTCTTCATGGGGTTAATTCGATGGGGTTGGTGGCACGAGAGTTCGACTCCCGCCAGCTCCACGATCAAGCAGAAAATAAGCACCCCCGCCAGGGGGTGCCCTGTTTATGGCGGGAGGCTAAGAAGCTCACTTCTGAAGCCTCACGGCAGAAAGAGGGTAACCATGCGCAGCATGGTGCTTGTTTTCTATTTGCAGGACTGGAGTACAGGGATCACCGAAGGTACCCCCGCCATTTCAGATGTAAATGTACCATGCGCAGCATGGTGCTTTGTTTTCTATTTGAGGACGGAAGCTAAGGGAGAGTGAGGCCCGGCTTGCCGGGACGAACACCCCCGCCTACAATAACAAGAGTAGAAAAGTGAAAACCCGAACCGGCCCTACTTAAGAACCACGCCCCATTCAGTAACAAAGAATCCGTCTCTGATAAATGGAGTAATATCTGCTGGTGCAGTTATTTCATTATTTGTGGCACTGTTGGTGCCCCTGATTAAATAAAACAGCCTTAAGACAGCATCGGGAGTCTTAGTGATTTCAAGTGCAATTACAGAATCAATTATCATCTTTCCCTGCGGGTATATCTCAAAATATTCATACCCTTTTAACCTGGGAATCCAGTAATCTGTAAAGTCCATTATCTCTCTTCCGATGAATCCGTATTCTGACAGGTTTGCATTGAAGAATTGCTCTAAACCGGCTGCATTTATTATCCAGCCTTCATCTGTCTGCCACACATCAGGTTGATTGCTTTCGTAGAACAGGTATTCATACTTGTTGTTTATGATCCCGTTTGTATCAACACTTACCAGCCAGCCGTTCCGGTAATCCGGGATGGAGGCAGTGACTCTGCCACCGGCAGGGAAAGTCAGAGACACGCTCAGAACAGTGGTTTCAGTCGGATAGAGGTAGATATTCGGTTTTAATACTTGAATGCATGTATCACATCCATTATCAGGCTCAGGCTCACAACTGTGGAATGCTATAGACCCCAGGAACAATAATCCTCCGATGAAAGCCTGAATGAAAAGAAAACTTAAAATTGATTTCTTCATTATGCAATATGTCTGTGGGGCTTATCTGATTAATGTGCATTCTTTTATTTCATAATAATCCGGCATTCCGGCCCTGTCAATGGTTCTGTCAGAACAGTCTATGGTTTTCTGACCTATTGTGATCCTTACCTTTATTGGAAAGACAGTATTCTCGGATGGGGTCAGGTCTGGTAGATGTTCGGTCTTAATAGTTTCTGTTCCAACTTTAATTACCCAACCCCAGCAGCAATAACATTTTTCAGTAACAAATCCCACAATTTGAGCATCTGTCGTTTTGTTAACCAGTTCAGTTTGCTTTTCACAATTTGTAAGAGAAAAGATGGCTATAAGAAACCCAATGAATTTCAAATATTTCATTTGTTCTTATTTATAGACATACTCAGTTTCACCGTTTACTTTTATGGGGTAGCCATTGGCATTATATACATATTTGTATTCCGTTATTTGCACTTTTTCAATCGAAGGGTCAACGTCAAAATTAAGTGTATATGTCTCTTTAGTAATATTATTGGGGTTGGTATAAATACCGGGAGTTATTAATCGTCTGAATGATTGATATGGGTTGTGCATATTATCGTATTCATAATCTGTGGTTGTACTTAACTCCGGAACTCCTGTTGATGAAACCGTGTATCTGGTTTGCCTGATTACATTTCCATCTTCATCATATTGATAGTCAGTGTAGTCGGAAATTGAATTATTATAATATCCTGTTGATCTGACTATTCTGTCATTTTCATATTGGAATTCCATGAAATCGCTGTTTCCCCTGATGGACGGATAAATGATTTTCGTACTATATGGTTCACATCGTCATATTCCAGCAAATGGGAAAAGCTTTTTGGTGTATTTTCTGGATTGACCCATTCTTTTCTGTTCATTGCCTCTTCAAGTACGCTGCTGCTGCTGCTGGCAATGCGCATATCCCAATAAAAATCAGATTTTATCAACTGGTTATTGTAATTATAGACGTGTCTTAGTGTAATGAAATTTGCTTTTTTCTTCTATCACTAAATTTGCATCATTATATGAATATTCCATATAAATCTCATCACCAATCAATACCTTACTGATCAACGGGATATCCGTATTTTCAATAATCAACTCTTTATCTCTCTCACAGGAGATAAAAAAGAGAGTAATGATGAAAATAAGCAGTTTATTTTTCATGGTATACATTATATTGACATAGGCCTTGGGTCACATTAAAATGCACAAAATCCGTACCACTGTTATCATTTAACCATATGAAAAGTTAATAGTAATATAACTATTACATTAATTATCGGCAATTGAAAAGTATTGTTGCCTATCATTTCAATGATCCCGACCGATCGCAGGGAGGTCGTGAGAACACCCCCGACCCCCTCTCATTACAGTATCGGGAGTATTCGTGATTTCAAGTGCCATTGCAGAATCAATTATCTTCTTCTCCTGTGTATAATTGACCTCCCTGAGGACTTTTATATTTGAAAATTAGTTCTAACTTGCATCTACTTCAATAAGTAGCCTTAACATAGTGATAACCTAATCCTTTAGTTATGAAAGCATTAAGAGGATTTTCCACCGCCTTTTTATTATGTTTTCTTTCGTTTCCCGGAATAAGCCAGATTGCCGGCACCGCCCATGACTTTTCCGGCAAGAGCTGGGCCCCGATGGATAACAAGATATGCGGAGTGTGCCACACAACCCATAATGCCATGAACGTCCCGAGTGCCCCGCTATGGACGCACCAGGTGACCAGCGTGGCAAGCTACACTCTCTACTCGTCACCCACATTTGACCCCCACGGCGGAACCACCATCACAAACCCCGGTGCCAGCTCCAAGCTCTGCCTCAGCTGCCACGACGGCACCGTCGCCCTCGAAAACTTCGGAGGAATCACCACCGGCACAACATATATAACGCCGGCATACAGAATCGGAGGCGTCACGGGAAACAACCTCAGCAGAGAGCATCCCATCTCCTTTGATTATACCGATGCGCTGGCAGCGATTGACGGCGGACTCAATCCCCCTACAACAACAAGTTCAGGACTGGGCGGCACAATAAGCGGGAATATGCTCTTTGCCGGAAAAATGGAATGCGCATCATGCCACGACGTCCATAATAAATACAATGTCAATCATCTGCTTCGGCTGAGCAATGTGAACAGTCAGTTATGCCTGGTCTGCCACAGGAAATAGCAGACCGGAGATTGCTTCTCCAAATCAGGCGGTTCAATCCGCCTTTCTTTTAATATTGACATGATTCCTTAGATCGACGAGCATGTTATATAAAGTAATTTCCACCCGGTGCCTGGCCCTGATGACTGCCCTGTTGCTGGCATCATGCACCAGCGATCTGACCAGGTCCGGTCAGGATAACGGGCTGGTGATCTATCCTCCCCCCCCGGATACAACCAGGATCCAGTACCTCACATCAATAAGCTCCTCCCAGGACATCGCCGGGCAACAGTCTGCATTTAACAGGTTCCTCTTCGGCGAGGTCACACCGCTGACTGTCACCAAACCTTATGGGATCACCGTCAGAAATTCCAGGATTTATGTTTGCGATACAGGCATCGGTGGACTGTTAATCATCGACCTGGAACAAAAGAAGATGGATCTTTTTATCCCGGGAGGAAAGGGGCAGCTCATGTTTCCCATAAACTGCCATGTTGACGATGAGGGATTTCTCTATGTCGCGGACGGAAACCGCCGGCAGATAGTTGTATTTGATGACGGGGGAAATTATGTCTCGGCGTTCGGCGGACAGGAAGGATTCAAGCCTACTGATGTGGCAGTCGTTGAAGACAAAGTATTTGTTTCTTCTGTCACAGATCAGCGGATTTATATATACAACAGGGATAGCCTTAACCTCGTACGGTCATTCCCCGAGGCCGAAGCTGGCGATCCGGAATACCTGTACCAGCCTGTCAACATTGATGTAACCGGTGATGAGATATATGTCTCAGACATGGGGGACTTTAAAATAAAGGTCTATTCACATGATGGCAGGTACCTGAGGTCGGTGAGCGGTTATGGCAACAGGTACGGACAGCTGACACGACCGAAGGGCATAGCCGTGGACAGAGAGCATAACCTGTACATCGCTGACGCAGCCTTCGAGAACGTTCAGGTCTTCGACAGGGATGGCCAGCTGCTGATGTTCTTCGGAGGCCATTACAGCAGGCCCGGTGACATGTGGCTTCCCGCCGGCGTCGCCATTGACTATGACAACCTGCAGTACTTCAGCAAATATGTAGACGAGAGCTTCGACCTTCAGTACCTGATCTTCGTCACCAACCAGTACGGTCCGGATAAGATAAGCGTGTACGGTTTTGTCAAACCGGCCAAATAACACAGAAGCAAGGTGAACCGGGTCAGAATATCATATATCATCTCCCTATGCCTGGCAACCATACTTATCTTTTCATGTTCTCCGAAGATAAGCAGGAATCTCCTCTCATTCCTTTTTGACGGAGTGCCGTCAGCCGGGCAGGATTCGCTGATTCTTTCTGACGCATACCATGATACGGCCCTGGCGGTGACTCTTACCACCACAGCCGGTGACAGCCTCCGTGATGACATTTACTATCACTATCCCTACAGTGAGAACTATTGCTCCAGCTGCCATGATGAAAATTCGAAAAGTGAAATGATCATGCCCGAACCTGCGTTATGCTATACCTGCCATGAAGACTACAGCAGCGTTTTTCCCGTTGTGCACGGCCCTGCCGCAGGAGGTTACTGTACCTCATGTCATCACCCGCACATGTCAAAAGAGGCAAAACTCCTGAACAGAAAAGGAAGTACCCTGTGTCTTTATTGCCATGACAGCAAAATGATTGCAGGGAATCCGGCACATGATGAAGCCGGCATTATGAACTGCACCGTGTGCCATAATCCGCACGGAGGCAATGACAGGTACCTGATAAGGTAAAAACAACAATACTTGAGAAAAGTACTTCTCATATCATTAATTGTGATTGCCGCAGCTGCGGTGAAGAGCGAAGCACAGAATACCTCACCCTCGCACGGATTCTGGAACCAGCAGTCGTTCTCGGGTCATGTCAGGCTGACGGGTCTGTACCGGTATCAGTCGAGCGACTTCAACGGGCTGGAGGAGAAACAGCAGAGCCTTTATTTTCTGGGAGGGA
The DNA here is from genome assembly GCA_963770745.1 of uncultured Rikenellaceae bacterium. Classification (GTDB taxonomy): domain Bacteria; phylum Bacteroidota; class Bacteroidia; order Bacteroidales; family VadinHA17; genus SR-FBR-E99. The sequence continues at coordinate 113,944 of CAVYRA010000007.1, read as the reverse complement.
TACGATTAAACTCTAACAGCTACCTGTGGGATCCCGACCTGGTTCTCCTTAGCCTGTCGGGAGAATACAATCCCGAGACCAGGAATGAGAAATACCTGCAGATACCTGATCGCGCAGAGGTGAGAAACATCACCAATCTTGACCTGCGGGCCACAATCTTCAACAATAAACCAGTAACCATCAATGCATTTGCCAGCCTGAACCAGAGCTATTTCAACCGCGAATACCTGACGAATATCAAATCTAACAACAACCAGTGGGGAGGCATAATCAGTCTTAACAACAAGATTGTTCCGGTTAATGTTTCGTTCCGCAAAATGAAATGGGAGCAGTTGGAACTTCAGACCGGCCGCTCATTTTCGATGGCACAGAGTGACCTCGAAGGGAGAATCTCCAAATCGTTCGGCCAGAGAGACAAGAGTGAGATTATATATTCCCATAATAATTACCTCTACACCTATGCCGGACAGGATGAGGTGAAAAACAGGATTGACCGCGTTTCACTGGCCAACAGCATCTACTTTGATCAGGAGAAAAGATATAGCCTCAGTTCATATGTTTCGATGTATGATCAGCAGGGGAGCAACAGTTTCAGGAAGAACGACATAATTGAAAGATTTCATCTCCAGTTTCTCAGGAACCTGAGATTTACGGGAGACTACAGCTATTACATGATGGAAGACGACTTTCAGTCACTGACGCGGAACAGGATTCACGGAGCCCTGTATCACCAGCTGTACGAGAGCCTTTCCACCGCACTCTTCGTTGAGTACTCAGCCATCGGGCAGACAGTTTATGATGAGACAAACCTGAAAGCAGGAACAGAAGTAAATTACACAAAGAAAATTCCGACGGGAGGCCGTCTTAACCTGGGGTACAGGTACTACCGACACAGGTTTGACATGAAGAGCGCTCCCGTTACCGTAAGGGTGACAAATGAAGAGCATATCCTCTCTGATACAAGAATTGCCTTGCTATACAGACCATATGTAGAACCTGCATCCGTGACCGTGAAGGATGTGACCGGAACCGTTATCTATCAGCAAGGGCTCGATTACATCATCATCCCGAGAAATAATTTCATTGAGCTGCAGCGTGTCCCCGGAGGGCTGATAGCAGACAACCAGGCTGTCAATGTTGACTACAGCGCCCTTCAGCCAGGAGATTACAGCTATGATGCCAACAATCATGCTGTCTCAGCCAGTCTTGTCTTATTTGACAGACTGATTGAGATTTACTACAGGGGGTCATTTCAGGATTACACCAGGCTGGCCGGTGCAGACTTCCTGACACTTAACTACTTCAGCCAAAATATTTACGGAGGAAAACTTGACGTGGGCTTTGCCACCGCGGGAGTCGAATATGACAATTACAGAAGCAACATCATCCCCTATGCGGGATTACGGTATTTTTTAACCTTTAACCGTAACATCCGTTCCAGGTTGCTCCTTTCGGCAAACGGAAGTGTGTTTGACTACAAAATCCTGGATGACGAAGTAAGTCAGCAACATATTAATCTATCAGGAAAACTGGCCTATAATATCAGTCAGCGCTCAAAAGCCACCTTTGAAGCCGGTTACCTGAGCCAGACTGGGAGAAATATTGACCTCGAACTTCTGACGGCAAGAGCGGAGGTAACAACCATTATCAGGCAACTTACACTCAGGTTTGGAGTCAATGCCTTCAACCGTCAATATCTGAGAAGCAACTTTACCTTCTACGGCACATATATAGAGCTCGTCAGAAAATTCTAAAGTGAAACAGGATGATTAACCATATAATCTTCATTATTATCAGCCTTCTGGCAGGCGGACCCGGCCCTTCTGTAACAAACGAAACATCCGGGCAGTCGTGCCTGGAGTGTCACGGGTCGCTCACGGAGATGAAACATTTACACCCACAGCTGGAGACTACCTGTGACGTTTGTCACTCTCCCACCGGTGAAGAGCATCCGGGTTCGGGCAAGCCGGGATTTACCCTGGCGGAGGAGGTCCCGGGTTTATGCTATTTCTGCCATACTGACTATGCGGAGGAAGAGGGCGCCCACCCGCCGGTTAAGGAGGGATACTGCCTCATCTGTCATGCGCCACACGGCTCAGAGGAGAAGTATCTGCTGACGGAGAAGACCGCTGACCTCTGTTTCGGATGTCATACCGAAGTGGGGGAAGAGAGCAAAACCTCAATGATGACGCACCAGCCTCTGACTGACGAGAGAGCGTGCAGCAACTGCCATAACCCCCACTCATCAGTCACTTCTCCCCTATTAAGGGATGAAGCCAATACCCTATGCCTCGGGTGTCATGATAAAACCATCACCCGAGACAGCGTAACCGTAACCAATATAGGCCGTCTGCTCCGGAGAAGCAAAACCATCCACCTTCCTGTTGTTCAGGGCGGCTGCATCATGTGCCATGATCCTCATTCTTCCGGCAACCAATCCCTGCTCACCGGATATTATACTACTGAACAATATGCTGAGGCTACGCTTGAAAATTTCGAACTGTGCTTCTTCTGCCACGACACCGATCTGCTGGAGGCCCGGGAGACTGAATATGCCACTAACTTCAGGAACGGTCTGCAGAACCTTCACGCTTTGCATACCAACGGGAAGAAGGGAAGGAGCTGCAGCATGTGCCATGATCCTCACGGCACACCGGGAGACAGGCTGACGGTTACCACGATACAGTTTGCCAGCTGGCCGATGAAGATGGAGTTCAGGCTGACGGAAAACGGAGCGACCTGTGCCACCGGATGTCATGGGATTAAGGAGTATGACAGATTAAACCCTGTTGATTACAGCAAATGACCAATCTTCCATGATTAAAAGAGAGGAGACATACAACGGAGGGCCGGCAATTGTCCTTAAGGCATTATTCCTTGGCCTGGGCATGCTCGTTATTATGTCACCGCTCTCGTCCCAGACGCTACTGACTAAGGAGGGAAAGGATGATGATGACAGCTACTTCGTTCAGTATATAGGCCAGTTCCCTTCAGGGGAAAAGAAAAGGACGACAGGTTTTTTTCAGAGGATTGGCAAAACCGTGCTTGGAGGAGAGGCCTTGAAGCCGGGCAAGCCTGTCAATATCATGGCATATGATCCCGGATCCTTCTGGATCCTCGACCAGGGTAACGGGATGGTGTACAGGAACAACGGTGGGACACTCTCCCTGCCAAAGGCTCTCAGAAGAAATAGGGTGAGCCTCTCATCGCTGGTGGGTATCACTGCTGACGGAGATGACGAAGTGTTGTTTACAGACTCACGGGAGAACAAGGTGTTCCGGCTCTCGGCCGGAGGCAGTGAGCTCGGGGTTCTTAACGGCAACCTCGCGCTGGACCAGCCGACCGGAATAGCATATTCGCCTGTTACAGAAGAAATTTGGGTGTCTGAAACAGGATCACACAGGATAGCCGTCCTCGACCGGCGGGGAGAACTGGTCAGATATATTGGTAGAAGGGGCAGCGCGGAGGGTGAGTTCAATTTCCCCACCTTCATATGGATTGATGCATCGGGAATGGCCTATATTGTTGACGCGATGAATTTCCGGATACAGATCTTCGACAGGTACGGGAAGTATGCCTCTTCATTCGGCGAGCACGGGAATGCCACGGGCTACTTTGCCCGCCCAAAGGGAGTGGCCGTGGACTCGCGGGGCAACATTTACGTGGCAGATGCTCTCTTCAATGCGGTTCAGATATTTGACAGGGAAGGTAATTTTCTCTATTACTTCGGATCACAGGGCCGTGGCAGGGAACAGTTCTGGATGCCATCCGGCATCTTCATTGACAGTGATGATTATATCTATATTGCCGATAGCTACAATGCCAGGATTCAGATTTTTCAGTTAAAAAAAGGAGACCTCAATGCAAAAAATTAGGGTGACGATAACAGTGCTGCTTCTCGGATCGTTCTGCCCGGCCTCACCACAGTCTGTTGTCAACACAGTGCATAACCTGTCAGTCAGCGGTCCGGGTGCAGTCAGGGCAACTTCCGAGACGGAGGTTTGTATTTTCTGCCACACGCCTCATAACAGCAAGCCTATGAGTCCTCTGTGGAACAGAGAGGACCCCGGAGGTCCGTATATTCTTTACGGAAGCTCAACCCTCGATGCCGCCCCCGGGCAGCCGGACGGTTCATCGGTTTTATGTCTCTCGTGCCATGACGGTACAATAGCCCTCGGGAATGTCCTGAGCAGGACCTCAGACATAGACATGACGGCTGGTATTTTAAGGATGCCTGCGGGTCACGGGAATCTTTCCACTGATCTGTCAGATGACCATCCGGTATCATTCCTTTATAACTCTGCCGTCGCTGCCTCAGACGGACAGCTCAGGGATCCCGCCGCGATCTCCTACCCTGTAACGCTTGAGAACGGGAAGGTCCAGTGTACTTCCTGCCATGACCCCCATAGAAATATATTTCCTGATTTTCTTGTTGCCACTACACGGTTTTCGCAACTCTGCATTAACTGTCACTCAAGGGATTACTGGTCCTCATCAGTGCATAATACCTCAACAAGCACATGGAACGGCAGTGGCACCAATCCGTGGCCACGCACCCCGTATGCCACTGTTGCCGAGAACGCATGCGAGAACTGCCACAGTCCACACAGTGCAGGAGGAAAGTCCCGTTTATTGAACTATCTGGCCGAAGAGAGTAACTGCCTTAACTGCCATAACGGAAATGTAGCAGCGACCAATATCCTAACGCAGCTGTCGAAATCCTATCTTCATAATGTGTACGGATACAATCTGTCGCATGACCCGGTTGAGAATGCAATATCGCCGGTGATGCACGTTGAATGCACAGACTGCCATAATCCGCATGCAGCAAGAGTCGCCTCCGCCACCGCCCCCTACGCAAACGGTTACATCATGGGAGTTCAGGGAGTAACCCAGGCAGGCACCCCGGTCAACCCGATCCAATACCAGTATGAACTCTGTTACCGGTGCCACGCCGACAGTCCTGATAAACCCCCTGCCAGAACCGTACGGCAGATCATTCAGAACAATGTGCGCCTGGAGTTTGATCAGGCAAACCCCTCCTACCATCCCATTACGGCAGCAGGGAAGAATACAAACTGCATCAGTCTCATCAGGCCTGCCTGGTCTGAGGCCAGTATTCTCTACTGCACCGACTGTCATGCCAGTGACGGTGCAGGTGCTCCTGCCGGACCACACGGATCCGTTTATCAGTCCATTCTGAAATACCGGTATGAGAAAGCAGACTTTACTGTTGAATCATCATCGAGCTATGCGCTCTGCTACAGTTGTCACAGCAGGACATCCATTCTTGGCGATAATTCGTTCGGGGAGCATAAAAAACACATTGTGGACGAGAGGACTCCGTGCAATGCGTGCCATGACCCGCACGGTATAAGCAGCACACAGGGAACTGTAACGAACAACACGCATCTGATCAATTTTGACAGAAGCATTGTCTCGCCCAACGGGGTCAGCAATCTTAGATTTGTTGATACCGGAATTAACAGCGGATATTGCTTTCTGACCTGTCACGGAAGACCGCACGGTGCCGGCATGAATTACTGAAGCCTTTTGCTCACCGTTTTACCCTGGCGTTGCCTTCCCAGACGCTCCACACCTGCTCCTCATCTGCAGGCTGGGCATAGTCAGTGAGGAAGGTTGTCGCCAGTGCGCCGCTGGCCCATCCGAACTCTACCCACCTGGCGGGGTCCCACCCCTTCAGGATGCCGTAAAGCAATCCTCCCACGAAGCCGTCGCCGCCACCGATGCGGTCAAGGACATGTATCTCGCGGGGTTCGATGACGTGCCATTTGCCTCCCTCCCACATGATGGCTCCCCAGAGGTGTGCATCGACGCTCAGTACCTGCCGCAACGTGGTGGCATAGACTGACGTTCCCGGGTACTCTTTCCTGACCCTGTCAATCATCCCCTTGAAGCTCTCAATCTTTGATGCAATGTCCTTTCCTCCTGCCTCGGGTCCTTCGATGCCCAGACAGAGCTGGAAGTCCTCTTCGTTGCCGACAAGAATATCTGACACAGAGGCGATCTCCCTGAATATACCCGAGAGCTCTTTTTCGCGACCCTTCCAGAATGACGCCCGGTAATTCAGGTCAAACGAAATGCGTGTCCCCTGTTTTTTCGCCTCCTTTGCAAGCTCAAGGCAGAAGGTACTTGTCTCCGGTGATAATGCTGCTATCAGTCCTGACAGATGAACTATCTGCACTCCCTCTTTGCTGAAAATACGATAGAGATCAAAGTCCTTCACATTCAGAGTCCGTCCCACCTCCCCCGCACGGTCGTTATGCACCCTGGGGCCCCGTGACCCGAAGCCCATGTCAGCAATGTTAAACTGGTGCCGGTATCCCCAGGGGTCGCCCTGCGGTACCTCCCTGCCCTCAAATGTCATATGCCGGCCTGCAAGGTTGCTCTTTATGAATTGAGCAATCGGACTGTCTTTAACAAATGTCGTCAGGACCTTCACCGGCAGACCCAGGTAACTGGCAATGCTGGCAACATTGGTTTCAGCGCTGGTCGCCTGCATGAAGAAAGTATCACTGCTGTGAACAGGCTGGTGGCTTACCGGAGTTATACGGACACCCATGCTTGTCGGAACAAGCAATGAGAACGAATAGTCTTTTTTAAGTTCGATGCTCATCACACTTATTTTTTTTGATTATCCTTTACAACCATGTCCAGCGAACATTGTGAATTAGGCAGGGTAAATTTATCAATTTTTCAAATTTACCCGTAGCCTTTCATAAAATGTCCTGCTTCATCTTTTCCCGAACCTGGAGTAAAGGCTCCCGGAGTGCAAGTATGACTTTTCCTTCCGGCCAGCCCGGTCACAGGCGGTTTATTACCGGCTTGATATCAAGCACCGGAGTGTTGTTCAGCGCATCAAGGCCGGTTACCGTAAGAATATTGCCATCGACACCCAGCAGTTTAACGGTAGTCAGACCAACCATGCTTGGCCTGCGGGGAGTGCAGCATGCAAAGACACCTCTCACCTCACCGGATCGAGTGACGGTTTGAAGCTCATACCCTTCAGAGCGGTCAAAGTAAAAGAGGATATTCAGCTCATTGTATTTTTCAATCCTGAACAGGGCATCGGCATACTCCTCCATCACCTCAATCGTCGAGACACTCTCCTTCATCATGTCTGAATCCTGCGGTTCTGCCTTATCCCACCGGTTATGTACAAAACCTATAAACTCTATCCTCAAGTCCATTATCTCATCTTTTGGTTGCTAAACAGGTTCGAGTGGCAAAATGAACAGCTCCCCTTTATCCCTGATAATTTTTATCCTGACCCTGTATATCTCCTCAATCAGCTTTTCGTCAAATATCTCAGTTCCGCCTTCGGCTCGTACTTTACCGTTGTCAAGTATCATGAACTCATTGCAGTATTTGAGGGCGAGGTTGAGGTCGTGGATGGCCACCAGCACCGTGATGCCGCTTTCGGAGAGCTCCTTCAGGAGTCGCAGTATCTCATGCTGGTGCCTGAGATCAAGGTTAGCTGTCGGCTCATCGAGGAGCATCACTGACGGCTGTTGTGCCAGCGCCCTTGCAATGAATACCTGCTGCCGCTGTCCGCCGCTGAGCTTATTGATATCCTTTAGTGCGATGTCATAGAGTCCGAGTTTAACAAGTATCTCTGCCGTGATCCTGCGGTCATCCCTGGCGGGCGACCAGCTGATGTAAGGATTGCGGCCCAGAAGGACGGTGTCGAACACCGTAGCTGGAAAGGTATTATACTGTGTCTGAGGCACGTATGCCATATGCCGTGCCATCTCCCTTGCGCTGTAGCTGCCGGTATTACGGTCCATCACAGCCACCTCTCCCGACTGCGGCATGAGAATACCGTTGATGAGCCTGATGAGAGTGCTCTTACCCGATCCGTTGGGACCGAGAAGCGCGGTGAAAGAGCCCTTTGTAAAGCTGTGGGTGATCCCCTTTATTACCGGAAAACCGTTATAGGCAAATTGCACCCCGGCTAGCCTTATCATTTCCATTGTGCACCTCCCCTCCCCTTTATCAGCAGCAGAATAAACAGCGGCGCCCCGATGACCGACGTAAGTATCCCGACAGGCAATACCATTGGTGCAATCACTGTACGGGCTACAATATCACATCCTACCATAAAGGCAGCGCCGGCAAGGGCAGCCCCCGGAATGAGAAACCGTTCATCACTTCCTATAATTCTCCTGACCATATGCGGCACTACCAGTCCAACAAAGGCAATGATACCATAGAACGAAACCACCGCCGCTGTTGCAAGTGACGCGACTATCATTCCCATGAGTCTCAGCCTCCGGATGTTGACACCCAGGCTGCGGGCAGTCTCGTCGCCGGCATCAAGTGCGTTGTAGTTCCATCTGTTTCGGTAAAAATATATCATCACCGGGAGCAGGATGATGACCTGTAGTATCAGCTCGCGCCATCCTCCCTTGCTCAGATCGCCAAAGGTCCAGAAGACAATGGCGGCAAGCTGCACATCATCTGCCAAATATTGTATGGCCGCGGTGAGTGCCGTAAAAAGGGAGCTGGCAATGATGCCTGTCAGTATCATGTTTTCAGGTGTTGCTCCCTTGTGCTTAGCCACCAGCAGGATCAGGAAGCAGGCGATCAGTGACCAGAAGAAGGCGGAGAGGGTGACAACATAAGGATTTGCTATCAGTACTGCATCACTGCTGCTGCTGTGCATGCTGCCGGCGCCGAAAATAATTACTGCAAAGGCAGCGCCGAAGGCGGCGGCATTGCTTATGCCAAGAGTAAAAGGTGACCCAAGCGGGTTGCGGAGCACACTCTGCATCACCACCCCGCTTACCGACAGGGCGATGCCACTCACTATGCCAGCCAGCACCCGCGGCAACCTGATATGCATCACTATCCCCCGATGAAGCTCATCTCCTCCTGAAGTAATTATAGCCGCCAGATCACTGAGGCTGATGCTGCTTGGCCCGAGCACCAGGCCCAGCACTCCCAGCAGCAGAGTCACCAGGGCTATAAGCCAGAGGAACCTGCCCTTACGCTCCGTGAAACGGATATACTGCTTCTCCAACTCATGCTCCCTGCTCATTCCCGGTTACCATTTCTCAGCTGGCTGAAGGGTTTGTAATAATCGTACACCTGGTCATATATATCGGTACCGTAAAACAGTCTTGTAGACCTCCCTGCTCTTCCCGTCAACATCAACATCGCCAAAAGCCGAGGGCATCATCACCGAACCCATATACCACACATTGCAAAGCAGATTCTCGAAATTGGTGCTGTTCCAGTTGTATGGGAGCACCGTGTAAACCTCTCCTGTACGGAGGGCTGCAAGAGAGGCCTGCATTATCCCTGATGCTATCTCCTCCTCCCAAATATGGCGGCCTGCAGCATCCAGGAAGATGACTTCAGGATTCCACTCAATGAGCTGTTCGCCTTCAATAAATAGAACCTCATGGCCGGGTCCGTCACTGTTTTTTCGCGAGCCAGGCATGCCGGCGGCATTGGATACCGACAGCATCATGAAAGGCGGATAATCGGTTTCGGTTGATGTCAGCCCGTGAGCCCCATTGTATGCTACCCCTCCCACATAGGCCGTCCGTGGCGGTTCGGTGGCACGTGAAGCCCTGGCCGCACACTCATCAATTGTTGCTTCAATGTATCCTATCAATGTGTCAGCCCTCTTTTCAAGATGAAATATATCACCCAGAAGCGTGAGAGTGCTGTATAAATCATCGCGTCCCTCGCCCAGATCGCCATAATTCAGCAACAATACCGGCTTGCGGATGAGACGCTGCAGCCTGTCAGCCTCCTGCGGTGACATGAATGTGGCAACAATGAGATCAGTGGCGGCAGCAGCCAACAACTCGGTATCGTAATGGTTGCCCGCGCCAATGACCGGGAGACCACGCAGATGAGGATTGGCAATAAGATAGGGTACATTACGCCTCTGTTCGCCTCCCTCTATATGGCTTACCCTGTCAGTTACTCCCATGTAGGCCAGAAGCCTCATTGTACCGGACCTGAGGGCAATAACCTTTTTCACGGTGTCAGGGATATTAACTGAACGTCCGGTATGATCAGTGATAAGCCGTCCCTGCTGCATGTCAGATTTTCCCGGTGCACAGGAGACAAGCAAGGCCATTGCAGATAACCATATGAATGCAGCAATACTACCCCTTCGTTTTATCATAAATCTCTTTGCCCTTTAACGCGTCATTGTCAGACACCATGCAACTACGAAGCTGATAAATATAATCAAATGTTTATAAACGGCGGCCCGGCATGGCAATTCCATTCCCTTCAATTGTGGCATTGTTACATGACCTTGTTAAGCTAATGTAACAAAAATGTAACAGGTCGATTTCTTTGAACTTCTTCATAATTGAATTAATTTCGTAAGCTGAAAAACTTAATAAAAAATTAATCGCTTGATTATTAACATTAAATTGATGAGTTATAAAACCGGAACAGGAAATTTCACTTCTCTACCTGTAAATAATTTATAATTCTTAATCAGTGGATGTTTATCTGATAATTGTAATTGCCCTCCTGATTCTGGCTGTTTCCGACCTGGTGGTCGGGATATCAAATGATGCTGCCAACTTTATCAACTCTTCCGTCGGTTCCAAGGCTGCACCGTTAAAGGTGATCCTGATAATCGCCGGACTGGGTGTAATGGTTGGCGCAACTTTTTCAAGCGGTATGATGGAGATTGCCAGGTCGGGAATTTTCCACCCCGGCCAGTTCTATTTTTCTGAGATCATGATCATCTTCCTTGCGGTCATGATAACAGATGTAATCCTCCTCGATACCTTCAATTCCTTTGGGTTCCCCACCTCAACAACAGTCTCAATTGTTTTTGAACTGCTTGGTGCAGCTGTGGCAATAACCCTGATTAAAATCTCCAATTCAACCGACAATCTTTCAGACATTGGCAACTATATAAATACGGCCAAAGCTTTGGCTATAATCTTCGGGATCCTCTTCTCAGTTGTTATTGCTTTTGTTTTCGGAACTGTAATACAGTTCATCACCCGTCTCATTTTCTCTTTCAACTACAAGAAGAACATGAAGTATTTCGGCGCACCCTGGGGGGGCATAGCAATAACAGCCATCATATATTTCATTCTGGTAAAAGGAGCCAAGGGCGCTTCATTTCTGACGCCCGAAGCACTGGAATGGATCAGTAACAATACTCTTAGTCTTCTTCTCTATTCTTTCATAGGACTCACAATTTTCCTTCAGTTGCTGATTTCAATCTTTAAGGTAAACATCCTCAGGATCATCGTGCTGGTCGGCACCTTTTCACTGGCAATGGCATTTGCCGGTAATGACCTGGTCAATTTCATAGGAGTGCCGCTCGCCGGACTGGAATCGTACCGGCATTTCGCCGGAGATCCTTCATTCAGTCCTGACACTTTGCTGATGGGGTCCCTGAGTGAGCCTGTAAAAACCCCTACTATATTCCTTCTCGCAGCCGGGCTTATAATGGTTGCGACTCTCTTTTTATCCAAAAAAGCTAGGACTGTTTCGCAGACTGAGATTAACCTGGCCAGGCAGGGTTCCGGATCCGAGAGATTTTCCTCATCCAGGTTATCCAGGTCGGTTGTCAGGCATTCCGTCGGGTTCTCAAAATTCCTCAATCATATTATCCCTGACAGTGTTACTGACTTCATAGAAAAAAGGTTCGACTTTATTTCCTACAAAAAGCAGTTTAAGAACCCGGCAGATGTATCATCCTTTGATCTCCTGAGAGGCTCAGTCAATATGTTCGTGGCATCCAGCCTGATTGCATTCGGAACCTCTCTTAAACTGCCGCTTTCAACTACATATGTGACTTTCATGGTGGCCATGGGTACTTCACTGGCTGACAGGGCATGGGGCAGGGAAAGTGCAGTTTACCGGATAACGGGCGTAGTCACGGTCATCGGCGGATGGTTCTTTACTGCGATTACCGCCTTTACGATGGCATTCCTGATAGCTCTTGTAATCAACTGGGGAGGAATTATCGCTGCCCTGGCAGGGTTGGCAATTGCACTTTTTATAATTATCCGGTCAGCTTTCAGACACAGAAAAAAAATAAGCATTATTTCAAAGAAGGATGAGATTGATGAAAAGCTCACGCTGAACGGCCTGAACATCCTTCATAAATGCAACACATCAATCATGGATGTGGTGGTATCAGTCAGGAAACTTTATTTTTCGAGTGTCCTTAACCTGATAAAGGAGGACTTCAGGAAAATGAAGAAGGTAAAGAAGAATGTAGATGACCTTAACCAGAGGACGAAGGAACTGAAATACAATCTTTACCCCACCCTGAGAAAGCTTGAGGAGGAATTTATCGAAACAGGTCCTTTCTATGTTCAGATACTTGACTACCTGAGAGAGATAGCGCATTGCCTCACCTACATTGCCGACCCCATTTATGATCATCTCGACAATAATCATCCCTCAATCATTCCGGAACAGGTAAAGGACCTGCATGAACTCAATGAGTCAGTCAATTCATTTTATGATCATGTTGAGGCTCTTATACGTGCTCAGAATTATAAAAATCTGGACGGGCTTCTTGCCGAGCAGCAGAAGATTCTTGACCTCATTACAAAGATAAAGAAGAAGCAGATCAAGTACATAAAGTCGGAATCTGTAGGTACCAGGAACACCCTTATGTATCTGAACCTGCTCAGCGAAACCAAGAACCTTATCCTTTATACGGTCAACATGGTAAAATCGCACCGTGATTTCCTGATGAGTGAAGCCCTGCATGATAAATCCTGACCAGGGATCATCAAATGATAAAGCCAGGTTAATATTAAATTGATGAGTTATAGAACCAGGACAGGAAACCTCACTTCATCACCAGTGAATAATTTATAATTCTAATTCAGTGGATATTTATCTGATAATTGTAATTGCCCTTTTAATACTGGCTGTTTCCGACCTCGTTGTCGGGATATCCAATGACGCTGCCAACTTCATCAACTCCTCCGTCGGTTCCAAAGCTGCCCCGTTAAAGGTGATCCTGACTATCGCCGGACTGGGTGTAATGGTTGGTGCAACTTTTTCAAGCGGCATGATGGAGATAGCCAGGTCAGGAATTTTCCACCCCGGCCAGTTCTTCTTTTCGGAGATCATGATCATCTTCCTTGCGGTCATGATAACAGATGTGATACTTCTTGACACATTCAATACCTTTGGTTTCCCCACCTCCACAACCGTTTCAATTGTTTTTGAACTGCTCGGGGCAGCAGTGGCAATTTCCCTTATCAAGATCTTCAATTCAACCGACAATCTTTCCGACATTGGCAATTACATCAATACCGCAAAAGCCCTGGCCATAATCTTCGGGATACTTTTCTCGGTAGTAGTTGCATTTGCCTTCGGAACAATCATTCAGTTCATTACACGCACTTATTTTCTCGTTCGACTATAAAAGTACATGAAGTATTTCGGTGCTGTCTGGGGGGGCATAGCAATCACAGCCATCATATACTTCATTTTGGTCAAGGGAGCCAAAGGCGCTTCCTTTCTGACTCCCGGAGCACTTGAGTGGATCAGTGAGAATACCCTTAATCTTCTCCTCTATTCCTTTATAGGCCTCACCCTCTTCCTTCAGTTGCTGATTTCGGTCTTTAAAGTTAACATACTCAGAATCATAGTACTGGTCGGCACCTTTTCACTGGCAATGGCATTTGCCGGTAACGACCTCGTCAATTTCATCGGCGTGCCGCTGGCAGGACTGGATTCATACCGGCATTTCGCGGGTGACCCTTCATTCAGTCCTGACACCTTGCTGATGAGCTCCCTGAGCGAACCGGTCAAAACCCCGACGATATTCCTTCTGGCAGCCGGACTTGTAATGGTTGCGACTCTGTTTCTGTCCAAAAAGGCAAGGACTGTCTCCCAGACTGAGATCAACCTGGCACGGCAGGGCGCAGGATCCGAAAGATTTTCATCATCCCGGTTATCCAGGTCTGTTGTCAGGGGTTCAGTCGGGTTTTCAAAATTTCTAAGCAATGCTGTCCCGCAGCGCGTAGCAGAATTTATTGAAAAGAGATTCGACTTTCTTTCGTACAAAAAGCAGTTTAAGAATCCCGAAGATGTATCCTCGTTCGATCTCCTGCGAGGATCAGTCAATATGTTCGTGGCATCCAGCCTGATTGCATTCGGGACATCCCTGAAACTCCCGCTTTCAACCACTTATGTGACTTTCATGGTTGCCATGGGTACCTCACTGGCTGACAGGGCCTGGGGCAGGGAAAGTGCCGTCTACCGGATTACGGGGGTGGTCACGGTTATAGGCGGATGGTTCTTTACAGCAATCACTGCATTTTCAGCGTCATTCCTGATAGCTCTTGTCATCAACTGGGGAGGAATTACAGCTGCTCTTGCAGGACTGGCAATTGCCCTGTTTATTTTGATACGGTCCGGATTAAAACACAGAAAAAAGATAAGCATCATTTCAAAGAAGGATGAGATTGATGAAAAGCTCACGCTGAACGGCCTGAACATCCTCAATAAATGCAACACGTCAATCATGGATGTGGTGGTATCAGTCAGGAAGCTCTATTTTTCAAGTGTCCTGAACCTGATTAGGGAAGACTTCAAGAAAATGAAGAAGGTCAAGAAGAATGTGGATGACCTTAACCAGAGGACGAAAGACCTGAAATACAATCTCTATCCCACCCTCAGAAAGCTTGAGGAAGAATTTATCGAAACAGGTCCCTTCTATGTTCAGATCCTCGACTACCTGAGGGAAATAGCACATTGCCTCACATACATTGCCGACCCGATCTATGACCATCTCGATAACAATCATCCTGCCATCATCCGGGAACAGGTTAAGGAACTCCATGAACTGAACGAGGCTGTAAACTCATTTTTCGACCATGTAGAGGTTCTCATACAAAAACAGGATTACCGCCACATCGACGCGCTGGTTGCCGAGCAGCAGAAAATACTGGACCTGATTGCCAGGATAAAAAAGAAACAGATCAAGTACATTAAGTCGGAATCCGTAGGTACAAGAAACAGTCTCATGTACATGAACCTGCTGAGCGAAACCAAGAACCTTCTTCTTTATACGGTCAACATGGTAAAATCGCACCGCGATTTCCTGATGAGTGAAGCCCTGAACAGGAAATCCTGAGGCTCAGGCCGTTTAATCTAAGCTGGTCTCAGTATTATCAGGAGGTACTATCACAGAATGAGGAGATACCTTCATGCTGACATTTGAAATCATTGACAGATTTTATTATGTTTGGAAAAATGATTCTCAGCATGATTGCCGGCAATCTAAAACATCTGCAAAATGAGAAATGCATTCAAGACACACTCGTCAGTTCTTATTTTAATCTTAATACTATTCCCCGCAATGGTTGAAGCTCAGGATATAATTCTTCCGGCACCTGCAAAAAGCGGCGGCAAACCGCTAATGGAAGCATTGAATGAACGAGGTTCATCACGCTCCTTTTCAGGTGAGGAGCTGGCCTTACAACAGATGTCAGATCTTTTATGGGCCGCATGGGGGTTTAACCGCGGGGGGGATGGCAAGCGGACCGCACCATCATCACATAACCGCCAGGAGATGGATGTTTATGTGGCATTGAAGTCAGGCCTTTATCTCTATGATGCAGGAAAGAACATCATGAAACAGATCCATGGGCGTGACATCAGGGCGCTCACCGGCACACAGGATTTCCCGGCGTCTGCACCTGTCAACCTTATATATGTCGCCGATCTGGCAAAGCGTGGATCTGAAAGAGGGTCAGCAGATCACTGACACCGACCTTCTGTCGTCATGGGCCAACACCGGTTTCATGGCTCAGAATGTCTACCTCTACTGCGCCTCCGAGGGACTCTCATGCGTAATCAGGGCCATGGTCCCGCGTGACAAACTTGGCCCGGAAATGGGACTCAAACCGCTTCAGGCCATAATACTTGCTCAGACGGTCGGCTATCCCGGAGCTAAGCAATAGCCTCCTCTCATTTATTCTATACTCTCGGCTGGCATAGGGGTCCTGACTTTTTGCGATTTATATTTCTCTCCCACCAGACCTTTCCGGTACCGTAACAGTCTCAAAAGGAGATAGATGTTTCATTTCTGAAGTTTATAGGAACTACCATAAACATATTCCGCGGAAAATTGTTTAGCGTTAATAACCAACTAAACTCTAAGACTATGAAAAAAACTTACGCATTCATGCTGGCAGCAATTTTTACTGCGTTAAATCTTGCGGCACAGGACCCGATTTTTCTTAAGGGAGATAAGGTTTTGAACCTTGGTGTCGGTCTTGGATCAACACTCTACAGCGGATCCTTTTACAAAAGTCAGGGCCTCCTGTTTCTGCATCTCTGGAAATTGGGGTAGTTGAAGATATCCTCGAGAAAGGTTCTATAGGAGTCGGTCCCTATTTAGGGTATTCTTCCTACAAATATGAGTACATGGACTGGGGATGGAAATATTCAAATATTATCATCGGGGTCAGGGGTAGCTTTCATTATCCTTTTGTTGATAAGCTCGATACATACGCCGGGATATTGCTAGGTTACAATATAGCATCCTCGAAAGAATTTGGCACTACAATACCCGGATGGGATTATTCATATTCTGCCGGAGGAGTTGTCTATTCAGGATATATAGGCGCAAGGTATTACATTAAAGACGCCTTTGCTTTAATGGCTGAGCTTGGCTACGGTATCTCATACCTGACCCTCGGTGTTGCCCTGAAGTTCTGAAAATGTAAAAATAGCCTCTGAGTCCTCCCATGGAGGACTTCCGAGGTTGCTTTGTCCAATATCATTCTTAATTCCTGTTCCGGAGATCTGTTTCCTTAAGGTAGTCAACTATCCCCTCGTATATCTTCTCTGCCATCAGCTGCCGGAACTCCGGGTCGGCGAGCTTCTCCTCGTCTTCGGCATGAGACATGAAGGCCTGCTCCACAAGAACGGCAGGCAGCTGCGAGGCCCTGGTCACGGTGTAGTTGAATGACCCCACCACTCCAAACTCCGGAAGGCCGGTCTCAAGCAGCCGGTCATAAATTGTCTGCGCCAGCGGAGCCCAGAAGGGGTTGTGCCAGTAGGTGCTGGTGCCTGCCACCGAGAGATAACCCCTGCCACCGGCATTGGCATGAATGCTTATCAGCATGTCAGCACCTGATTCAATGGCAATATTCCGCTTCTCTATCAACCCCATGTCCCTGTCGGAATCGCGCGCCTGAACAACCTCAGCACCCATGGCAGCGCACAGCTCCCCCAGCCTGAAAGAAAGGTCAAGGTTGATTTCCTTCTCAACAAGTCCCGACAATCCGATGGCCCCTGAGTTGGATCCGCCGTGTCCCGCCTCAATGGCAATCTTCAGTCCTGCCAGAGGTTTCTCAGCTGTAAGGTCATATGACGGCGGATACTTTATGCGCAGCACGAGGCTCCGGCCAACAGGCCTGATGTCATAACCCCAGATATCTTCCGTCTTCAGGTTCACGTAGACTTTAAAAGTCTCAGGTGTTGTCTGCTCCCACGTTAGCTTGTCAATCATCCTGCAGCCCTTCCTGTGAGTAATCCACGTAGAGGCTGACTCTGCTCCGAAGAGCGTTATCACCAGCCTCTTACCGTCAGGATCAGGATACACTTCATACGGTACGGGCTCGAGGTATGGTATGGAAACCACATCGGCGCCTGAAGCCGGACCGCATGTCATGCTTGTCACAGTATAGGAGGGCTGTACCTTCCCGCCACTCATGATCTCAACATCATCCTTGTTTATATACCCGGCCTCCACGTTGCTGAGCCTTATCCTGTAATTATTACCTGTCCGGCCGCTGGTCTTCAGAACCACTCCCGGTCCGAGCTCAGATCTTATCGGTCCGCCCAGTCGCGGAGCACCGAGGTTGTAAACAAGCCTCGAATAGTCATTCTTAACCATCAGCAGAGGAAAATCCTCCGGCTGCCTGACGGTCACAGTCCTGCTGAATTCCGGCAGGTATTCCGTCCTTACCGGGGCCCCTTCCGGCGGGACCAGCCTGGCGCTGATTGTATATGTCCGTCCGACGGTGAGATCACGCAGGGGGAGTTCAGCGCGGTAGATACTATAATCATCATGGTCTTCACGCATACACCTGAGGGTGATCTTCTCCGGTTGTACATCCACAAACGCATCCTGTCCCTTCGATGCCCTAAAGCTTACCCTGACAACCTCACCGGGTATCAGCTCCATGTCGGCGGCAGGCTCAAACGAGCGGCGATCGATCCACAACGGGTAGACAGGCCTGGTCATGTCCCTCTTCTCATAAATAAACTCCTGTTCAATGACGGCTGTCCGGCCGTCAGGATATCTGCCTCAGCCCTGACCATATTCACTCCCTCATTGAACTTTACCGTAGTGAAGAATATTCCAGTCTTATACTGTTTCAGTTCCTGACCGTTTATGCTTACCGTTGCAGGGTATTCACTCTTGCACAGGAAGTCGAACTGAGGCAGGGAGGTTACTGGCTCCGGAGTTCTGCGGAACTCCACCCACGGTGAATTGCGCTCAACAGTGCCATCTGGATTGACAGCATATGTGTACGGAACCATCCATCCTGACGCGGGAATGGCGAGGCTGCCCCTGGAAGAAGGGTCAGCAGACGGGGACCATGCCAGCAAAATGGTGTCAGTCTCAGGCATGTCAAAGATTATCCTTCCTTCAGAGTCGGTCGTCAGGTTAAGTGCTCCGTTGTTGACAGTGACCTTACGGCCTGAATAGTCTGAAGGAAACAACGCCGCCAGGTCGAGTTCGACGACCTGTGGCTTCGTGGCCCTCTTCTCCACGGCAACGGTCCCGGGTTCAGGTTCGGTCACCGTGGTCTGCTGTGCCTTCCTGGCTGTTCTGCATCCTGCGAGCATCGCAGCTGCCAGTATTACTAACGGTAAAGTCCTTTTCATTCGCTTATTTATAATTCAATAATTGGTCGTATGGAGATTGCATGAATTATAATACTCAAAGCCTCCAAGGAGGTCTTGCTCATGCAAGTTTCATCTGTATAAAAGGTATTTCTGTCTTATCTCCATAAAAGCAGCCACGTCATCCTGGCATGCTTTAACCACCTCCTCCACTGTGACGCCGGGCTCATTTAGCTTACGTATCAGCTGCGGGGGTGACCACACCAGTGAATCGGGACTGGTCTTACGGTAGGCATCGATGATATGGAGTGATGCTTCCACAGACCTGAATGCCGCAGGATCGGTAAGCATTATCTCAACGCCTCCGCACATCTGGTTCCACGGTTTGCCGCTGCGGTTATAGCCTGTCCCGGCTGACCGGGGGATGAAGTATACGGGCCTGAAATACGCGCCCCTGATACCTCTTGAATTAAGGTCATCGGCAGCTTTTTCGGCATTGACCCATGGCGCCCCGGTAATCAGGAAGGGCTTGGTTATGCCCCTGCCTTCCGACATGTTTGTTCTCTCAAAGAGGCACTGCCCGGGATAGACCACGGCGGTCTCCCAGTTGTCGATATTCGGTGAGGGCATCACCCACTGAAGGCCGGTCTCGTCCCACATCATGCTGCGCCGCCATCCCTTCATCTCAATGACGGTCAGGTCTGCGCCATAGCCTTCTGTCTCATTCCACATCGTCGCCAGCTCGCCATGGGTCATCCCGTGGCGCAGCGGCAGCCGGTGCCGGTACATCCTGATGGTGTCATGCATGGGTCCCTCCACTACCCGTCCACCGAGTGGATTTGGCCTGTCAAGAACGATGAAGGGTATCCCTGCCTTTGCACATGCCTCCATGGCATGAGACATTGAGAACTTGAATGTATACCATGCCGATCCTACGCCCTGGATATCGAACAGCATCACATCGATACTGTCGAGCCACTCCTTTTTCGGGGCATAGGAATCGCCATAGAGGCTGTAAACCGGTATTCCCGTCACCGGGTCAGGCTCACCGCTGCCCTGTATCCTTCCGTGCAGGGCGCCTCGTATGCCGTGTTCGGCGCCGAACAGCGCCACCAGGTTGACACCTTCAGTAGATGCGAGAATGTCAACCGTGCTTCTCATGTCAATACCGACCGCTGAAGGATTGGTGATCAGTCCTACCCTCTTCCCTTTTATCAGGTCGAGATGTTCATCAATCAGGACATTGATACCGGGTGTCACTGCCGGCACCGGCACCGGAGGCCTCTTCCTGCCGTCATAAAATGCCGTCAGCACCTCCTCAAGCGGCGGAGCATCAGCAAAGGTGAATTCGGTTACTTTCATTTTTGTTACGGTGCTTTCGTTTCCGAAACGGTCGACAGCAGACATAGCTATGCTGTCGAGCGGAATGAGCACCTGCTCAATACCCGTTATTTTTTCGCGCTCCGTACGACCCAGGAATGTGCGGTTGAGCGTGAAGGCAGGGATGGCATCTGCGGTGACAATGTTCCCATGTATGTTCTGGTTCCATTGGGAACCGTATTTGTAATATACCACCCACCGGCCAATGTCAGCCGGATCAGGGTGACTCCAGGAAACGAGCAGTTTATCCTTCTCCGCCGTCTTTGCCGGGAGCGGCGGTGCCGGAGCCTTATTGCCGAGCCATGGTGACGGTGGCACCAGCGCCTTCCTTCTGTAGGGCCCTTCGGCAACCGCGCTGATAAGTCCGGGTGTCCTTACAAGAGGGCCTATGCTCCAGTGCACAACACCGGGACTTTCTGGCAGGAGGCCCCTGGTGATCATGATCTGGTTGACGGTCTCGTCGGCCGCCCGCTCAGCAGGCTGCAGACCTATATTGATCCCCGGCCACAGGTGCCTTCCCTTCAGGTTCTGCTCCTTCCACCATCCCAGCAGCACCGGATAGCTCTGGGCTATCTGGTTGACCGGCCAGTAGAGCTGCGGCGAATAATAATCGATCCACCCCTTGTTTAGCCACAGCTTTGCATCAGCATAGAGCGTCTCATGCTGGTTGAAGCCGCCACCTATTGCAGGCGGATTGAAGGGCTGCCAGATGCCGAACGGACTCAGTCCGAATTTGACCCATGGCTTCTCGGCCTTGATACCCTTATAGAGCCTCTCAATGAAAACATTGACGGCATCCCTCCTCCAGTCGGAACGCGACAGCTTGCCGCCGCCTGCCTGATATGCCTGCCAGCTCTTGTCATCAGGGAAATCCTTGAAATTGTTATAGTCGGGATAGGGATAGAAATAGTCGTCGAAATGGATCCCGTCGAGGTCATACCTCCGGACAAGGTCCATAACCACACTGTATGAATGATCCTGCGTGCCCTTCAGGGCCGGGTCCATCCACCAGTAATTCTCAACCTCAAGCTTAAGGACAAGGTCAGGGCGCTTCCTTACTATAGAGGCATCGGTTACCTCACCGGCTGCGGGGTGATGAGCACGATAGGGATTCAGCCATGCGTGCAGCTCTATGCCACGGGCATGTGCTTCGTCAATCCAAAACTGCAGGGGGTCATAATAAGGATCCGGGGCTTTGCCAGCTTCACCTGTGAGGTAAAATGACCATGGTTCGAGATCGCTCCTGTACATGGCATCACCGTGCGGTCTGACCTGGAATACAACTGCATTGAAATTGTTTTTGTACAGGAGATCGAGGAGGGCTATCGCCTCGCTCTTCTGCTCCTCAACCGTGAGGCCCGGTTTGCTTGGCCAGTTGATGTTAGCCACGGTGGCTACCCAGGCCGCGCGGAACTCCCGTTCGGCGCCAACAGTTCTGCCTGAAGGATCACCCGTAACGGCAGTCTTCGTTGTTGAGCATCCGGCGAGGCATATCAGCAGCAATGCTGCAATAACTGAAAGTTTTGGTTTTACTGGCATGATGATGTCTGTTTAGTGGACGGTAACACAAATTTAAAAAACCTGGTCAGGTGGCACCCAATCAGGTTCAACATTCTTCTGAGGTTATACAACATATTATACAAGCGTGACCTCGATACCCTTCTCCCTTATTATCTGTATGAAGTTGACAGGGGCGTTCCGGTCGGTAATGATGCGGTGCACCTTGTTGAGATTGCAGATCTTCCCGAAGCCCCTCTTTCCAAACTTGGTGGAGTCGGCCAGCACTATCACCTCCTGGGCTGCATTGAGCATGTAATGGTTGAGGTGAGCTTCCGCGATATTGCTTGTTGTCAGGCCGCCGTCCAGATCAAGCCCGTCAATCCCGATAAAGAGCTTGCTGCACATCATTTCTGTCAGGAGGCTTTCGGCATAGGGACCTATGACCGAGGCTGAGCTTTTGCGAAGCGACCCTCCGAGCTGTATGATATCAATGTTTGGCTTGTAACTCAGTATCAGGGAGACCTTGACTGAAGGTGTTATGACCGTGATCGGGTCTGTGATTGTAATGTGCTCTGCGAAGGCGAGAACTGTTGTTCCCGATGCAATTATGATCCTGTCATTCTTCTCGATGAGCTTGCTTGCTGCTTCCGCAATGCGGGTCTTCTCATTCACCTGCACCTTCTCCTTTTCATCAATATGACGGTCGATGGTCAGGGACCCGACCGGGCTTGCGCTGCCATGGGTGCGGATCAGCAACCTTCTCTCCTCAAGATCTTTCAGATCCTTTCGAACCGTAACCTCCGAAACTCCCAGTCTTTCACTGAGGTCATGCACCCTTACATAACCCTCCTTTTCGAGTTCAGTAAGTATTATCTTGTGGCGCTGCGCAATGTTTCTCATAAGTGCCTGACCGGAAGCCGGATTTGTTGATTGCTACCCAAAGATAACAAAAAAGTAATTTGCATCAAGCAATCAGAAATCTTAAAAAAGGTGAAAACCTTACGTTTTATTACTTTTTCTTTCGTTTTTGTTTTGATTTAAGGAATTGTTGTAATATTTTTACTCTGTATTTCTGACAAAAGTCATTTTTAAGCCTTACTTAAATTGGAAAGAGAAGATTTTTTGCGCGGGCTGAAGAGCTCAGAGAAGCACTGGGACTTCATTATCATTGGCGGAGGCGCCACCGGGCTCGGCATTGCCGTTGATGCAGCTTCAAGGGGTTACAGCACCCTCCTGCTTGAACAGTCTGACTTTGCCAAAGCCACCTCGTCACGCAGCACAAAACTGGTGCACGGAGGGGTGAGATACCTGCAGAACGGTGATGTTGCACTTGTGCGTGAGGCTCTTCGTGAAAGAGGTTATCTAAGGAAGAACGCCCCTCATCTTGTCAGGAACCAGCGTTTTATCATCGGTAATTACAGGTGGTGGGAAAAACCGTTTTACACCATCGGGCTGACCCTTTATGACTTGCTTTCAGGGAGTATGAGCCTCGGCCGTTCCCTCCCGATGAGCAGAAACAATGTTATTCGATCTATCCCTCAGATAGTTCGGGAGAAGCTCCGCGGCGGCGTGGTTTATCACGACGGTCAGTTTGACGATTCGCGCCTGGCGGTTAACCTGATGCAGACAGCCATCGAGGAGGGAGCCACCGCGGTCAACTATGCAAAGGTGATGAAACTTCTCAAAAATGCTGAAGGCAAGGTATCCGGAGTGGTTGCGAGGGATGAACTCGACGGAGTTACTTTCACTGCTGAAGGAAGCTGCATCATCAATGCCACTGGCATCTTCGTTGACGATATAATAAGGATGGATAACCCCTCCGTTAAACCTCTGGTAAGGCCCAGCCAGGGAGTCCACCTGGTTGTTGACCGGAGCTTCCTCGGAGGTGATGATGCCATCATGATCCCGAAAACCAGCGATGGCAGGGTGATGTTTGGAGTGCCCTGGCACAACCGTGTCATCCTGGGCACAACAGACATACCGGTCAAAGAGTTCGTGCTGGAGCCCAAAGCCCTCGAGGAAGAGGTTGATTTCATCCTTGAGACCGCCGGCCGATTCCTGACAAAAAAACCGCTGCGCAGTGATGTGCTCTGCGTCTTTGCCGGCCTTCGTCCTCTTGCAGCACCCAGGAACGGCGGCGAAGGAGCCAAGACCAAGGAGATATCACGCAGCCACAAGCTGCTGGTATCGCCCTCAGGACTGGTGACAATCACCGGCGGCAAATGGACAACCTACAGAAAGATGGCCGAAGAGACCGTCAACACGGCAATCAGGACCGGCAAGCTTCCCTCCAGGGTGTGCCGGACAAAAAACCTGAAGATTCACGGCTACCTTGAGAATCCTGACACAAACGACAGGATGTACATTTATGGCAGTGACCTCGACGGGATAATGAAGATGCTGAATGAGAACCCCGCATATGCCGAAAGACTTGACGGCAGTACCGACTTCACCGTCGGTGAGGTGGTCTGGGCAGCCCGCAAAGAGATGGCAAGGACCGTTGATGATGTGCTGGCACGCAGGGTCAGGGTGCTTTACCTCGATGCAAGGGCCTCGATTGCCCTGGCACCAAAGGTTGCCTCAGTGCTTGCTGCCGAGCTGGGCAGGGATAAGAGCTGGGAGCAGGCACAGGTGAAGGAGTACACCGCGATGGCGAAGGCTTACATCCTGGAATAGACATAAGAACAGATAATCTGACAGATATACCTGATCATGAAAAAGTATCACAACCTAAAGAAAACCGCTTCGGCCCGGGCAAAGTCAATCGTGGTATTCACCGCTCTCATGGCCCTGCTTGTCTCCTGTTCCTCAGGCCAGAAGACAACACCGGAGCAAAAACCCAACATAATCGTGATCATGTCAGATGACATAGGATATTCGGATTTAGGCTCATTCGGGTCGGAGATCAAAACACCGAATCTCGACAGGCTGGCTGCAGAGGGCATTCGCTTCACACACTTCTACAACACTGCCCGCTGCAGTCCCAGCCGTGCCTCTCTCTTAACGGGGCTCTACCCTCACCAGGCTGCCATGGGCCATCTGGCCACCAGGCCGCTGTGGGATGAACCCGGTTACCTCGATGACCTCAGCAAGAGCACCGCCACCATCGCTGAATTATTGAAGGAGGCCGGATACTCAACCTATATGACTGGCAAATGGCACCTGCTTGGAATGAATGCTTCCAACCTTCCGGGAGAGACTGCTGAAGACAAGAGCAACTGGCCGCTCCAGAGAGGCTTTGAACGCTTTTTCGGTAACCTCAGCGGCTCATGCAGCTATTGGGATCCCTTTACCCTCATCAGCAATAACAGCTTCATCGCTCCGGGTGAAGGGTTCTACTACACCGATGCGATAAGTGACACTACCGTTAAGTACATCAGGGAGCACCCTGAAGGCAAACCCTTCTTCTTCTATGTTGCATACTACGCGGCACACTGGCCCCTGCATGCACCTGAAGAGGAGATTGCAAAGTACAGCGGAGCATATGATATCGGCTGGGACTCCCTGAGGGTACAGCGTTTCAACAGACAGAAGGAACTGGGAGTGATAACCGGAAACCACAAGCTCACTGACAGGCCGGAATCAATCATGGCATGGGAAGATGAGCCGATGAAAGATTGGCAGTCGCGTCGCATGGAGACCTATGCTGCCATGATAGACATCATGGATCAGGGCATCGGACGGATTATTGCAGCCCTGGAAGAAAAAGGTGAACTTGACAATACCATAATATTATATATGCAGGATAACGGCGGATGCTCCGAACCTGTGCTAACCAACAGGATGACAGCGCCCCTGACGGAGGAGCAGAAGGTGCTGAAACCATACCCTGATGACCAGATCCTTACTGTCAGAAAACCGGAATACACCCGTGACGGGAGGTTTATCCGCAGCGGACGGGGCGTCATGGCAGGTGATGCCGACACATGGGTTGCCTACGGTGAAGACTGGGCCAATGTAAGCAACACACCGTTCAGGGAGTATAAATCATGGGTCCATGAGGGAGGCATCACGACACCACTTATAGTACACTGGCCGGAAGGCCTGAAGCAAAACGGCACCATCAACACCCAGGTGGGGCATCTCATTGACATAATGCCCACCTGCCTCGAACTTGCCGGCGTAGAGTACCCTGAAGTGTTCAACGGCACCCAAACCACCCCGCCGGAGGGCCTCAGCCTCCTGCCGGCATTTGCAGGCCGCAAGATCCAGCGTGAGTTTCTTTTCTGGGAGCATGAAGGCAACAGGGCCATCAGAATGGGTGACTGGAAACTCGTGGCAAAGGTCGGGGAGCAGATGAAGTTCACCCCTGAGGATGAAAATGCCTGGGAACTCTATGACCTTGTGAGTGACCCCTCGGAGACGGTTAACCTTGCAGAGAAGTATCCTGACAGAGTGAAGAAGATGGCTGCAAAATGGGAGCAGGAGGCAATCCGGATAAAGGCCAAACCGTGGCCCTGGGACAATCAGCCGGAGTAACAGCGGAGAAGCAGATGTAACATTATCTTAATCACAATTTAACCTGAAGCATTAAAAGATTGACAATATTTGGCCCATTACTGAGACAATGCGAACAAAACTACTCATGAGCCTATGATAAACTTCCTGAAACCACCGCCTTACAAAGATCCGTTACCCGAAGAGAAGGTCGATGCTACCTACAAGAGGCTGCGTCTGCAGGTTTTCCTCGGAGCCTTCATCGGCTATGCGGCATACTATCTTGTCAGGAAGAATCTGGCACTTGCCATTCCCGGCATGATACAGCCTCTGGAGAACGGCGGCCTCGGATACACCAAACTGCAACTCGGCATCGCCCTGTCAGCCATATCCATCGCATACGCCTTCAGCAAATTCCTCATGGGCGCCCTCTCTGACAGGTCTGATGCACGTAAGTTCCTTGTTATCGGGCTGGTGCTGTCAGCCTCACTGATGATGTGCGTCGGGATCTTTCCCTTTGCAACAAGTTCAGTCGCAATAATATTCACTTTCATGCTTGTCATCGGGTGGCTCGCAGGAATGGGATGGCCTCCATGCGGGAGGACCATGGTGCACTGGTTCTCGCACAACGAGCGAAGCTTCAAGATGGGAATCTGGAACACCTCACACACCGTTGGCAGCGGACTGATGGGAAACCTGGCCGCGTGGGGGACACTGCTCATTGGTGGCCTTTTTATTGCTGACATCGGAGGCGGCATAATGGTTGAGCAGAGCTGGAGGGCTGTGTTTGTCTTCCCGGGCGCCGTGGCTATCCTGCTGGCCATCTTCTGCTGGTGGGCCCTCAGGGATACTCCGCAGTCATGCGGACTGCCGTCAATAGATAAATACAGGAATGATATCCCCGCACGGAAGGAGATGAGTTCCGACAAGAAGATACCCGTGAGGGAGCTCTTTGTAAACTATATTTTCAAAAATAAGATCCTGTGGCTGATAGCCCTGGCAAATGTCTTCGTCTATCTGATACGGTACGGTATCGCCGACTGGGCACCCACCTACACTGAGGAGGCCGGACTGCTGACAAGCGAACAGGGTAAGATGGCCTTCTCGCTGCATAACTACGCAGGCGTCCCCGGAATGATACTCATCGGCTGGATCTCCTCCAAAGTGTTCAAGGGGAGATGCGCACCGGCCAACGTGATCTTCATGGTGCTGGTGCTGCTCAGCGTCATCCTTTACTGGAAGGCAGCGCCGGTGGCCTCTTTCCTCTCACAGGCTTTCTCATCAGACCCTGACACAACACGGGTAACGGTTGTATACTCCGCGCTCATTGCCATTGGATTTTTTATTTACGGTCCCGTGGCCCTCATCGGCGTGCAGGCCATCAACCTCGTGCCGAAGAACGCCGCAGGAACGGCTGCAGGGTTTGTCGGCCTGTTCGGATATCTCATTGGTGACGCCCTCCTGTCAAAGGTTCTCATCGGCGCAGTAGCCGATAATATCAGCATGGGATGGAATGCAACATTCTGGATCTTCATCGTCGCCAGCATACTGGCAGCGATCTTCTCAGCCACTACATGGAAAAAGGAAAAGGCAACATATGTCGGCCATTAAAGACGAAGTTATGAAGCGACTCTTATCAACAATTCTTATATCGGCCTTCTGCCTGGCGACCGCGCTGAACGCCCAGACCTATCGCCATATTTACGGATGGTCGCAGGAGATCAATGACCGCATTGAGGGATTCCTGAACGGAACCATCCCGATGAACGAGCGGAAGGTAGCCGTATTTGACTGCGACGGCACAACCTTCGGGCAGGTGCCCTACTACCTCGCCGATGAGGCTCTGTACCGCTATGCAGACCTGGTGCTGAAAGAGAGAAATGACAGGGAAGCAAAGGAGAAGCTGAAGATACTCGACCGTATGATCAAGGATGGCAACAATGTTGGCAAGCCGTATGTTGAGGACAGAGTCCATTTTCTGGCAGGACTGACACCTGAAGAGATTGAGACCATAGGCTACGACTGTTATCATGAATTCATACAGGGGAAAATTCTACCCCGAGATGAAGCAGCTGATAGCCAACCTGAAGGAATACGGGTTCGAGGTGTGGATACTCACCGCCTCACCGGAGATTCTCTACCAGAAGTTCGTGGCCGAGGAGTTCGGCATCTCAAATGTCAACATTGTGGGTGCCAAATGTGTTATAAAGGATGGCGTGACAACCGGCGAGATCATCCCTCCCATCCCGCAGGACGACGGCAAGGCGCACACGATAGAGACATTCATAAAAACCAGGCCCCTGATCGTCGGAGGCAACAGCCGCGGCGACATGGATATGATAAATGAGTCGGCCGGACTGAAGATGATTGTCAACCCCGATGATGTGACGGTCCGCGGAACGGAAGACGGACCCATGAGCGGGCACACCGTAAAATCATACTGGGAGAAGGAGGGCGCGCTGATAGTGAAATGTGACGATGTCAGAGACCCGAAGGTGAAGTTTTACACTGAAGAGTGGAAGATAAAGCAGAACAGAGCAAACCCCAAATGAGACAAGAATATGAAGAGAAGACTGGTTTATACCGTGCTTCTGGCTGCACTGGTGGCCGGATGCGGACAGAAGAGTGCACCCACAGGCAGCACAGTGCAGGACTATATGCCTGAGAACGCTGTAATAGCGCACCGCGGAACCATCTACTGGGCTCCGGAGCTGACTGAGGCAGCCTTTCGCTGGGCACGCAATACAGGCGCCGACTACATGGAGCTTGACGTGCACCGGTCAAAGGACAGCGTCCTGATCATCATGCATGACAAGACATTCAAGCGCACCACCGATGTTGCCGAGAAGTTCCCCGGAAGAGAGGGTGACCCCCTCAGCAGCTTTACCTGGGAAGAGATCATGCAGCTCGATGCCGGCAGCGCCTTCAACAAAAAGAACCCTGACCAGGCGCGGCAAAGCTTTATCGGCCAGGATGTGCTGGTCTTTGAAGATGTGTTCCGCATTGCAGAAGGCAAAAGAATTAAACGTAACGCAGATGGCAGCCGCATCTTCACAAAAGATGAAGCAGGTATATACCACTTTGAATATGAGGCTGATCCTGCAGACAACGGACACAGGCCCGGGATCTACATCGAAGCAAAGATACCTGATGACTACCCGGGGGTTGAGGAGCAGATTTATGATGAGCTTACCCGTTTTGGCTGGAATCCGCTTGAAGGAGATGAGATCAGCGCAGATGCGCCTTTTTATGTCAATGACAGGGTAAATGTCGGGCAGACCCGGGGGAAAATCCTCGTGCAGACCTTCTCACGCCAGGGGATGATGAATCTTAACAGGGTCTTTGGCGAAAAGGTGCCGGCCAGCTTCCTTATCGGTAACCCGAAAACAAACGAGTTTGCCAAAGAGGAGGTGACCGACGAGATCATAGCTTATGCAAAGGAGTGCGGAGCACAGTTCATCGGAACCAACCTCGGCGATGCCAATGACGGCCTCTCTCCTGCCTTTGCAGCGAAAATACACGCAGCAGGGCTGAAAGCCAACATCTATTCAATCAACACCGTTGACCAGATGGAGAAATACTTCGGTCCCGGCTCAGGCAAAAAGGCCACCCCGCTGGCTGACGGAATGATCACCAACAGGACTGACCTCACTATCGGTTTCTATCATGAACGCGAAGTGCGCAGCCTGGGAACCGTGCAGACACCACAGGAGATCCTGGCTGAACTTGGTTATACTCAATAATAAAACAGATTGCATGCCTGATATAGGAAAACTGATATTGTTCTTTATTGCGGTCGTGATGACCGCCTGCACCGGATGCGTGAAAGACCCTCCGGAGCCTGAACCCGAAGACGGACTGAAGATAACCGGGATCTCCATTCCTTCAAGCATCAGCGTGCCGGTCGGCGGTGAGATAACCCTCACCGGCAAGGGCTTTGCCGTGAATGACATTATAGAGTTTGTACTCACAACCGACGCGGGAAAGTCATACAATGGAACTGTTACCGCCGTGACAGAACAGACCGCCACCCTGCTCCTGCCTGCCGGGGTAACCTCGGGCTCATACAGGCTGACGGTAAGACGCGGCAATGAGAGCCTGGTGCTTGGGAACCTGACCATTAATGTCACCACCGGTACTGGGATTCCTGACAAGCCGGGCATGACCCTCAAGGGTATCGTTTACTCTGACGGAGCAGGTGTGCCGGGGGTGGTGGTCTCTGACGGTGTGGAGGTGACGGTAACAGACAGTGAGGGCATCTACTACCTCCCGTCTGCCAAGCTTAACAGGTTCGTCTTCATCTCCCTGCCAGGCAACTACGAGATTGCCGCAAGCGACAACATACCTCAGTTTTTCAGGCGCCTTGCCGGCGGAGCCGGAGTTGAGCAGCACGATTTCTCTCTTGTGCGCGCAGACAACAGCAGGCATGTCATACTCCCCATGGCCGACTGGCACCTGGCTAACCGTAATGATGACCTTGCACAGTTCAGTAACGGCATTGTGCCAGATGTCAATGCCACCATCAGCTCCTATTCCGGAACAGGTGTGAAGGTTTACGGTGTGGCAATGGGAGACATGACCTGGGATGCCTACTGGTATGAGAACAATTTTCGTCTGTCAAACTACCTGACGGAGATGAAAAAGATAAACTGCCCGATGTTCAACGTGATAGGAAACCACGACAATGATCCTTATGTGGCTGGAGACATTGAGGCGGAACTACCGTTCAGGGAGCTGATCGGACCTACTTACTACTCCTTCAACCTGGGAGAGGTACATTATGTCGTTCTTGACAACATACAGTACATAAACTCCGGAGGCGCACAGGGTGTGATAGGAGATCGTAATTACAACGACGTAATAGTAACTGCACAGACCAGCTGGCTGACAAAAGACCTTGCAGCAATAACAGACAAGAGCACCCCGCTGGTCATCCTTATGCATACCCAACTCTGGGCCAATCCTGCCCTTGATGGCAGCGGACAGCAGGTGAATAGTTTTGCGCTCAATAACGGCAGCACGCTCGTTTCACTGGTAAGCGCCTTCGAGAAGGTGCATGTCATCAGCGGTCACACCCATATCAACTATACCGTCGAATCCGGTTCGGTGATTGAGCTCAACACAGCTGCAGTAAGCGCCACCTGGTGGTGGACCGGCAAGACCGGTTATGCCAATAATCATATCTGCAAGGACGGCAGTCCCGGCGGGTACGGTGTATGGGAGATCAACGGCCGGAACATTAAATGGTATTACAAGAGTATGGGCTACCCGAAGGAGTATCAGTTCAGGACTTATGACCTCAACACTGTGCACATAACCGCAGCGGCCTTTGCTCCCAACTCCACAGACGCGGCACTGGCTGAATATGCCGGCGTATATGCCACCCCAAACCAGGTGAATGACATTCTGATAAACGTCTGGGGGTATGACCCCGCGTGGACGGTTGAGGTGAAGGAAGATGCCGCATCGCTTGCGGTTGAACGTGTCTGGGTGAAAGACCCGCTCCACATTATATCCTATGAAGCCAAAAGGCTTAACGCCGGCGCTGTGCCAACCAGCTCATTCGTTACCGGCAACACGGCACACATGTTCAGGGCCCGGGCATCATCAGCCACCTCAACTCTTACGGTCACAGTCACCGACCGTTTCGGCAATACATACAGTGAGACGATGACCCGTCCTAAAGAATTTAAATGGTCTATGCAATAACCTATATGTAACTAACTTAAAACCACTAATCTATGAAATTCAAACCAGATCTTAAGATCGTCCTTGCCACAATCCTGTTGGCACTGGCTATGCTGCCGGTGATGGCACAGGAAAGGCAGGTGACAGGTACTGTATTTGAGCCTGACGGTGTCACTCCCATATTCGGAGCCACCGTGGTGCTCAAGGGAACGGCCACGGGTACCAGCACCGACAGCAATGGTGCCTGGTCACTCAGAGTCTCAGGCGCAGACCCCGTACTTGAGATACAGTTTCTGGGCTATGTGAAGCAGGAGATAGCTGTCGGAACCAATAGTGTCATCAATGTAACACTCCAGGAGGAGGCGATAGAGGTGTCAGCTGTTGTTGTCACAGCCCTTGGTCTGACGCGCGAGGAGAAATCGCTTGGATATGCAGTCACAAGAGTAGGCAGCGAAGAGCTGACCCAGGTTGTCTCTTCCAACTGGCTCAACGGAATGGCCGGCAAGGTTGCCGGGCTTACCTTCAGCGGAGCCGGCACCGGACCCATCGCCTCAATGCGGGTGACTCTGCGCGGTGACCAGTCACTCAACTACGGAAGCAATGAAGCTCTCTTTGTGGTTGACGGAGTACCGGTTCGTTCAAGTACAACGGCTACATCATCAAGCAGTCCTTATACTAACTCAGGATCCGATTTCCCCGTTGACTTCGGCAACGGTGCCAGCGATATTAACCCTGATGACATTGAATCCGTCTCAGTGCTGAAAGGCCCTGCGGCAACAGCCCTCTACGGATCACGCGCTGCCAACGGAGCCATCGTTATCACAACCAAGTCGGGCCGTAAGACCAAAGGCATAGGCGTCACCGTCAACTCATCAGTGGTGATGGAAAGGCCCGGATACTGGCCCGATTTCCAGACACAATACGGATCCGGGTCTGACATGGGTCTGGACGAATACAACTTCTGGACTCTTGATCCAAGTCTGGTCGGCACAACCGACTACCCTCCGAGAAACCTCTCCCGCTACGCCTGGGGTGAGGAGTTCAGCCCTGACAAGCTGCGCTACCAGTATGAAGGGAAAAACTGGGAGACAGGTGAGATAGTGGCCACACCGTTCCTCTACAAGGATGACTGGTTCACCGGCATCTTCCAGGATGGCGTCACTCTGAACAACTCCATAGCCATCAGTGGCAGCAACGGGGAGGGACAAAACATACGCTTTTCCCTGACAGACACGAGGAATAAATGGATCCTGCCCAATACCGGGTTCAGCAAACAGGCTTATGCCTTCTCATTCGAGACCCCGGTAAACAAATGGATCGAATTCAATACAAAGGTTAACTACTACCGTACTGACAGTGACAACATGCCGATGGCCGGTTATCACCAGACCACTGTGATGTATGACCTGATGTGGGGTTACAACTCCAACTCGATGAACGACTGGAAGAGTGAATATTTCGAGGGAAGGTTCAACTCCATCAACAGGAACGCCACCATCTCGGAGAACGGCAACAGCCTTGTCTTCGCAGGAACCGGATCATACAACCCCTACAGGGTCCTCTATGAGGAGCTTAACTCCACTGACAAGGACAGGGTATTCGGGAACCTGGGTTTCACAATTAAACCTGGCCGAAGGACTTACCCTTGACCTGAGAACAGGGATGGACATGGGTATCGAGTTCCGCACGCAGAGGAAACCCAAGATGACCTTCGGCTGGGAGAACGGTTTCTACAGGGAGCAGTCGCTTACCAACTACGAGTTCAACTCTGACTTCCTCCTGAGATATCAGAAGGATTTTGCCGACGGCAGGCTATCCACAACCACTGCCTTCGGTGGCAACAACATGGTCCGCCAGTACTGGAGCAATACCGTTCAGCTTGATGAGCTTGACATCGACGGCGTTTACCATACCTCAAACGTACCGTCAGGCATCAATCCCGATCCCAGCAACTACAGGAGCCATAAGGTGATCAACAGCCTTTACGGATTTGTAACACTGGGCTGGGATAACACCTATTACCTTGATATCACGGGCCGCAACGACTGGTCAAGCACATTGTCGAAGGACAACTGGTCCTACTTCTATCCTTCAGTGGCCGCCAGCGTACTTATAGATCAGATGTTTGACTTCAAGAACAATCTGCCGGCAGTGACATTTGCCAAGCTGCGTCTCTCATGGGCAAATGTGGGTAACGATACCGGCCCCTATTCTCTTGACCAGTATTATTCGGCCTCGTCGATAAGCGGCGGGTATACACTTCCCTCAACCATCCCCGATCCCATGATCAAGCCTGAGAACGTCGAGAGCTGGGAGCTCGGTCTCGATGCGAAGTTCCTCAGGAACCGCCTCGGTTTCGACCTTGCACTCTATAACTCATCGACTACCAACCAGATAGTGGCGGTTGACATTGACCCGATAGTAGGTGCTTCGCCGATGAAGATCAATGCCGGCGAGATCAACAACAAGGGTATTGAGGTTTCACTGTACGCGACTCCGGTAAAAACCAGGGACTTCACATGGGATCTGAACCTCAACTGGGCGAAGAACAAGAACACCCTGGTGAGTCTCCAGGAGGGATGGGATCCTGACAAGCCTCTTGAGACCGACATGGGAACAACCATCGGCGGGAGGCTCCATGTGTACTCATACGTTGGCCAGGAGATGCATCAGCTGTACGGGTTTCGCACTGAAGCAGAGCGCCGGAAGGCTCATACTACACTGACGGCGAAGGCAACCGGTTGACTGCTCGGGACAGGTAATCCTCGATGCAACTACAGGCCTCCCGTCTGTCAACGCCACTGCTGACAACTTCCTCGGGAAAGTCAATCCTGACTGGAGGGGCGGTTTCAGCACCTCTCTGAGATACAAGGGCTTCACACTCAACGCGCTCTTCTCATACCAGTGGGGTGGCAACAGGTTCTCAGTCACGAACGGCATCCTCTCATACCAGGGCAAGCTCACCAACTCGCTTGAAGGCCGTTATGACGGCATAGTTGCAGAGGGGGTAAACGTACTTTCTACCAATGAGGACGGAACGGCTGTATGCCAGCTCAACAACACCGTTACCAACAACATCTACACTTACTACCAGGCCCGGGTGCTTGACCGCTACAACGGTGAATCCCACACATTCAACACCTCTTTCCTGAAATTCAGGGAGGCACGTCTCGAGTATGCCATCCCGGCATCCCTGGTCCAGAAGACCAGGGTCCTTCAGGGCGCAAGCATAGCTATCTTTGCGACCAACATCTTCAGCTGGGACAAGTGGCCCCAGTTCGATCCGGAAGGCGGCATAATGACCGGCACCAATGTGTTCAACGGCATTGAGGCAGGTGCTTTCCCGATGACGCGCACACTGGGCATAAACCTGAGACTCTCATTCTAATCTAAAAACAGGCAAGAAATGAAAAAACTTAAAATACTCATTATCTGCGGGCTTGTACTCGGATCACTCTATTCCTGCACAAAGGACTTTGAAGAGATAAATACAAATCCAAACAGAACCCTCGTGGGCATGATAGAGGCCTCGGGCTTGTTCGAACCCATACTCTACAACTCTGCCAACCAGTGGCTTGAACCGCACCTGGTACTACAACAATGAGCTCATTCAGTTCACCGCGTTCACCGGAGGCGTTACCCGCAGGGAACACCAGTACTTCCTTGAGGATTCGAGAGACTGGTACGGCTTCTGGAACCATTATGCCACATATGGCAAGAATATAGACCATATGTATGAGCTGGCCATTGAGCAGGGAGATAAATCGCTCGAGGCCATAGCACTCACCTTCAAGGTCCTTTTCTTCGCAAACATGACAGATATGTTCGGGAGCGTCCCATATGAAGAGGCCTTCACAGGACGAAAACTCGCGGAACGCTCACCCCGCTGTTCAACTCTCAGACGCGAAGTGTACCAGTTCATGTTTGCAGATCTGGAAGAGGCAAATGATATCTATGCAACCAACCCCGTGTTCCTTAATCCTTCAATGGACGGGATGTACGGCGGCGATATGGCAGCGTGGGGAAAGTTCAACAACTCCCTGTACCTAAGACTACTGTGCAGGGTAAGCGGACGTACGGAAATGAGTGTGGGCACCAAAATGACCGAGATTCTCGGTAATCCCGCCAAATATCCGGTCTTCACCTCCAATGCCGACAACGCAACCGTAAAATTTTCCGGTAACGACCCGTACTAAGCAATTTCGGGACGACAACCGAGAGCGAGTTCACCTCAAGTGGCAGGAAATTAACAAGACAGCTCATCAAGCATGACCGTTGAGACAGACGTGAACGGGAACCAGGTATACGTTGATCCCCGCCTTCCTGTTATAGGAAAGAAGAATCCGAATGTCACCGTAAACCCAGCTAACATATGGATAGGTACTGTCGCAGGCTGCACCGATCAGGAGAGAAGCACAGTTGACAGAGGCACTTCATGGCTTAACTTCACCGTCTTCTGCCGCAAGGATGCGCCGGCAACCTATATGGATTATGCAGAGGTGCAGTTCATCCTTGCCGAGGCAGCTCTCAAAAACTTTATCACAGGCGGTCAGGCAGCAGCAAAAACCTACTACGAGGCAGGCGTCAGGGCTTCCATGCAGAAGTGGTCAGCCCTCGGAGCGCTGGCCGTTCCGGCAGTTACAATCCCCGATGCTGATATCGATACCTACCTGGCGTCATCACTGGGATCATGGGACCTGGCAACGAACAAGACGAGTTCCTGGCAAACAAGAAGTACCTGGCCCTCTTCTGGATAGGGATGGAGGCATACCATGAGTACCGCAGGACAGGCTACCCTGTACTTACCATCGGTGAAGGAACAATCTATAACGATAATGTTCTCCCTACCCGACTGGGCTACCCGAACACCACCATGTCAACCAACAGTGCCAATGCCAATGCCGCGCTGGCAGACATGGGAGGTCCGAATGACATGAAGACACCGGTATGGTGGAGCAAACAGGCCATCACCGGAGCTAAATAACCAGCAAAAAAGTCAAGAGATGAAGAAAAGATAAAACATTGAGATTCCGGAACAGAGCGCTGAGATTCATTCCTCTGTTCCTTATTACCGCCTTTATTTTCACCTCCTGCGAGGAGAAGATAGTGCCTGCTGATCCTTTCTTCAGCATTGAGGGAAGCCCTACCGGCCTCACGGTAACTAAGGCCGCTAAGACAGAGAGCTATGTGGTACGGTCAAACAGGTCGTGGGAGGTAGTTGAAAAGGAAAATGCCGACTGGGTAAAGGTCTTCCCTGAAAAGGGTGAGGCTGATGGTATCTTCAAGATTATTGTCAGCGCAAATGAGACCTTTAACATCCGTACCGCCAACTATGCATTCGTTGTTGACGGCGAGGAGCAGCCTGTCCTCTTTCGGGTAGACCAGGCAGGCAACGTGCCTTACATCACCCTGCCTGCTTCGGTGACTGTTCCTGCCGCTGGCGGAGAGTTTTCCGTCGACGTCGTTTCAAACGTCGCCTGGAGCTATTCCCTCAGCAGCGACACCTGGCTTGGTGAACAGTCAGTCACAACCCAGAAGATCACTTTCGTGGCAGAGGAGAACACCAGCGTTGATCCGCGCGAGGTGACACTGACACTGACGGCAGTCGATTTCCCGGCTGTTGTTTCAACGGTTGTCCTTACCCAGTCGCCCGGCACGGTGGTACTGGAGGAAGACTTCAGCTGGCTTGCATACGGGAGTGCTGTCTTCTACACTACCGGCGGTGAGACACGTATAGACAACTGGACCCAGGAACAAAAAGACATTGGCTGGACCAGCACAATAAACACTACACCTGGCAGCGGAACCACGCCATTACTCTATGCCCGGCAGGGATTCGTGAAGCTTGGGAAGACAGGCTATGGGGGTGACCTCATCTCTCCAGCACTCAGTAAGATTGTGGGTACCGTAAACCTGCAGGTGACCTTCAAGGCAATTCCCTACATGACCGCTACAGGCACAATGGATGACAACATCCTTAATGTCAGCGTTATAGGACCTGGGACAGTAAGCCAGGGCCAGTTCATCATAGATAACTGGCCTGTCTACCCTGCTGATGCGGGGGCTGTCCTCGACTATTGTATCGGCATGTGGAGTGCACCGGCGGCAACCCGTACATTCACGATCACCGGAGCAACGGCAGAGACACAGATCAAGTTCCTTGGATATGACTATTACCTGGTAGGGGTAGGTGCCGGCAAAAACCGTATCTTCCTCGATGACATCAAGGTGGAGATCGTGCTTTAACAGCTTTTTACGGTTAGTTTCAACAAAAGGGGCGTTCATCTCACGCAGATGAGCGCCTTTTTTTTGTTTTAAGCGCCAATTGGCATAATTTTGGTAGCTTTATTGGTATCTGAGGCCTGAAGTGTCCGCATTATGTAAAGGCCTGGGCGAACCGGATCAGAGCAGATAAAGAAGGCTATATTTATAAACTGTCAGCATCAATGAAAAGAATCTCCCTGCCACTGGCTCTTATCATCACGGCAGCCCTGGCAACATCGTGCACCACAATCATTCAGATGCAGAGGACCTACCCTCCTGATGCCATTCTGCCGGAAGACAGCAGCAGGTTTCTGTTTGTCAACTTTTATGATTACCAGGTTCCTGACCTCATCAAACAGAGGCACGAAGTTGCCTATGCCGCAGCAGTAAATGGTTATACTCTCGGCCTGTCAGATAAAATACTCCAGGATCCTCGTGCATCGTTCATGGTGGCTGACACCCTGAGGAAAGGATTTACTGTAATGTCTATGCAGTACCCGGATTTCACTGATACCGTCAGGACCCTCTGCAGTCAGTACGGTGCAAACCTGCTCGTTGCGCTTGATTCCATCAGTCTGTGGGTTGAATCAGAGTTTTACCTGGCTGATACCGACGAAGGAGGCAGTATGATGGCAAAGGATTTTTATCTCTTCTCGAATACATACATGACCCTATATACTTCTGAAGGTGAAGTCATTGACAGGTGTGCCGGGGAAAAATCGACCTACATCAAATCGAAATATACGGTCTTTGGCATGATTGGCGGACCCACCCTTGCAGGCAGAAGGGTGAATGTCGGTCTGCTCACCGGGGATGCCGCTATGGACTGTATAGGCAAGTATTATCCCTTTACCGAACGCTATTCTGAAAAACTGTATGCCGGAGGGCCGCTCACTCCCATCAATAAGACAATAGTTGCCGGAAAGCCCGGGGAGGCGATTGAGACCCTCAGGCAGCTATCTTCCTCTCCCGATCCGGCCCTGGCAAGGAAAGCCTCGCACAACCTCAGGGTGGTCACCCAGATCATTGAAAACAGGCTGACCTCCGAGTCAATCTGGAAAGAATTCGGTAAGGAGATTCAGCTTGATAACTGATCTCCAGGGCATGGCCTGCAGGTCATGGTTATGCAAAAGTGATCCGGAAAATGATGCTTGCCGGTCGCAGAAGATGATGCATTCTCACCTCCTCATTTCACAATTTATTGATCCGAGGCTCCTTATTACATTTTTTTTCATACTTTTACGCCACTTTTAAAAAGATGCACAATAAAACCTAGAATGTGTAATTAAAACCGAAACTCATGAAAAAAATCCTTACCGCGTTTTCCGCTTTGGTTATCAGTGGTTCTCTGCTTGCAGGCGGACTCGTCACCAACACCAACCAGAGTGCACAGTACATCAGGCTCCTCAGCCGTAATGCCTCCACGGATGTTGATGCTGTCTACTACAACCCTGCAGGCCTTACAAAGCTTGCACCCGGTTTTCATATCGGCATCAATAACCAGACTATCGGACAGGGAAGGTCAGTGATGACAACCTATCCATATCTTCATGGTGCTCCCGAAAGAGATTTTGCCGGCACCGTTAGCGCACCTTTCTTCCCGAGCATTTATGCCGTCTACAACACCGGAAAACTGGCTATCTCGGCAGCATTCAATCCTGTCGGCGGCGGCGGTGGAGCAACTTATGATGAAGGACTGGCCATGATCGAAATGCCCATTTCCGACCTGGTTCCTCTCCTTGCTTCACAGGGTGCCCAGGATTACAGGCTTGAGACCAATTTTATCGGTTCATCGATTTTCTACGGCTTCAATGGCAACATTTCCTACAAGATAAATGACATTCTATCCGTAGCCGTTGGTGCCCGCTACGTAATGGCACGGAACACCTACGAGGGCAAACTTGAGAATATCGCACTTAACATGGGCGGCACGTGGATTCCTGCCAGCACCGTCTTCACAGGCATCGCAACGCAGCTCAGCAGCATTGTTGCCATCCCTGCTACGGTAGCTCCGATAATCACAGGCGGCGGCGGTGACTTCACCCTTGCACAGCTTGAGGGCGGCGGTTTCCTCACCTCAGTTCAGAGAGCAGGCATCGAGGCCGGCCTTGCCGCCATTGGTGTCCCGGCTGCAAACATTCCGCTTATGACGCTTAACCAGATCAGCGGCACCATAACCACGGCAACACCCGTGCTTAACGGCCGGATAGCGCAGGCTACAGCCACATCATCACTCATGCAGAACCAGCAAGCCGATGTGCTGCAGACAGGCTCGGGGATAACCCCCATTCTTGGCGTAAACCTTACATTTGCTGACATTGTGAATGTTGGTATCAAGTATGAGTTCGCCACCAAGCTGAGGGTCGTCAACCAGACAACATCCGACTTTACCACGGGAATCGACCCTGAATCAGGTGCCCCTATCACTATGTTCCCCGACGGCGCGGAGAGCATCAATGACATGCCCGCCATGCTGGCAATCGGTGCAGAGGTCAGGCCTTCTGAAAACTTCATGCTCACGGGAAGCGTCAACTACTACTTTGACAAGGCAATAGATTATGACGGCAGCGCCGACAGGGATGTCAACATGATCGACAAGAACTTCATCGAGTATGCTTTCGGCGTTGAGTACGGCTTTACCAAAAGCATCCGTGCAAGCCTTGCCTATGCAGGGACCAGCACCGGTGTCAACCTGAACTACCAGGATGAGCTCAGCTACAGCCTCAACACCAACACATTCGGAGGCGGGCTGGGATTTCGCCTTTCCCCGATGATCGACCTGAATATCGGAGGCATCTATACTTTATACCAGGAAGGTGAGAAGAGTTCAAGCCGCCCAATGACAGGCTCAGGCCTTATGGTTCCGTTCACTGAGAAATTCAATAAGGATACCTGGGTTGTCGCCATAGGCGTCGACCTTCATTTCTAAAACTGACTAACCTTTGAAAATCAGGAGGGTGTTCTGAACGACACCCTCTTTTTTATGCCCCTTCAGAAAGCATCAGTGTATCAGGAATAACAACCTTCTTCCTCTAGTGCCTGCTAAACGGAGTTTTCCCTGAAACCCCGTCCATCATCTTCTTCAGGCATTAGAAAACAACACGGGCAGATCACCCGCAACCCTTTGAAATCATTCTATAAATAACTAACATTGTGCCTGATTTTTAAAACAGATGAAAAACCTTACCGATAGACAGGCCATATGGCTTGTACTGCTCAGACTTGCCATAGGGTGGCATTTTCTTTATGAAGGGTTGGTAAAAGTCATTTACAGCGACTGGTCTGCCAGAGCATACCTGCTGGATTCGCGCGGGCCTTTCTCGACCCTGTTTCATTCCATGGCCTCCAGTGAACGGATAATGTCCGTTACCGATTTCCTGAATGAGTGGGGTCTTGTGCTCATCGGACTGGGTCTGTTATTAGGCATTCTAACTCGCTGGGCTTCATATGCGGGGATGCTTATGCTGCTCTTCTACTATCTGTCACATCCCCCCTTCCCCGGCATAACATATTCGATGCCGGCAGAGGGAAATTATTTCATTATAGACAAGGTCGCCATTGAGTTTTTCGCCCTGGGTGTCCTCTCACTGTTTCCCACGGAGCAGATAGCCGGGCTGGCACGATTTTTCAGACGAAAGGATCAAAACCATGAATGAAGAGAGAAAGAGCAAAGTGTCCGGGGGCAGTAAGATCTCCAGGCGTGATGCATTGAAGGGACTTGCTACCGTTCCCCTTGTCGGGGCGGTTGCCTACGGCGCCATAAGCAAATCTCACTATGAGCATAAGATTAACCGCCTGATATCGGAGGAACTTGGGATGTCCCCGGCAGAGGCTGATTATACTCTTCCTCCTCCGGGCAGCATGGAGATAAGGATCGGGATTATAGGCTTCGGCATACGGGGCAAACAGCTGGCACAGGCGCTGGGGTTCGTGCATCCATCACTGATAGATGACTGGAGAGATGCTGCTGCCACCAATGAGAATGACACCCGCTACAGTGATTTCATGAAGCAGCAGGCCCTGAACGTACGTATCACTGCCGTGTGCGATATCTTCGACACCTACGGTGAGATGGCCCGCGTAACGGCAGGCAACCTGAACCGTGAAGGTACCGGAACCAGGATAGATGAGATGCCGCGGCGCTATCTGAACTATCGGG
Source organism: uncultured Rikenellaceae bacterium (assembly GCA_963770745.1). GTDB lineage: Bacteria > Bacteroidota > Bacteroidia > Bacteroidales > VadinHA17 > SR-FBR-E99. Next base: position 71,664 of record CAVYRA010000007.1, on the reverse strand, counting down.
ATCTGATCGCCTCACCTGACGTCGATGCGGTAATCATAGCTACCCCTGACCACTGGCACGGGCCCATGACCATAGAAGCAGCAAGGGCAGGAAAGCATGTTTACTGTGAAAAGCCACTCACCTGGACCGTCGGGGAGACCTATGAGGTGAGAAAAGCTGTCAGGGAATCCGGCATCGTCTTCCAACTGGGTCATCAGGGACGTCAGACCTCATCGTACATCAAAGCCCGGGAAGCACTGCAGAAAAATATGCTCGGAAAGGTAACTCTCGTTGAGGTTACTACCAACCGTAATGACCCCAACGGTGCATGGGTATACCCCATACATGAAGATGCCAGCCCCGACACCATTGACTGGAAGCAGTTTATCGGACAGGCACCGTGGCACGACTTCAGCCTTGAGAGATTCTTCCGCTGGAGATGCTGGTGGGATTACAGCACGGGACTGTCGGGCGATCTGCTGACCCATGAATATGATGCCATCAACCAGATCATGCAACTGGGCATACCTCACTCAGCCATGTCCACTGGCGGTATCTATTACTTCAATGACGGACGTACCGTACCCGATGTATTGACAACGGTATTTGAGTTCCCGGACAGGAACATGTCGCTTCTCTATTCTGCAACCCTGGCCAGCCAGATGTCCAGGGGCAAGCGGATCATGGGTCATGACGGATACATGGAGATAGGTGACACCATCACCATCTATCCTGACGCAATGTCAACAAGATATGCTGAACGGATAGCCGAGAAGGTGATAGAGCCTGGCAAACCTGTATATTCCTACTTCCCCGGCAAGAAGAGCGTTGATGCGGTCTCCTCTGCCACTGAAAGGTACTTTGCCGAGAGGGGACTGCTCTACACTTATCTGGGCGGCAAGAGGATAGACACTACTCACCTGCATCTCAGGGAGTGGCTTGAGGCCATCAGGAACGGCACACAGCCAGGCTGTGATATTGACCAGGGATTCCAGGAGGCCATGACCGCACATATGGGTACGCTCTCATACAAGCATCATAAAAAGATTTTCTGGGACGGGGAGAACGAAAAGATCATCGTATAGACCCTGACTTGTCATACCAGGCAGCATATACTGACCCGCATATCCGGTGCGTTGTCAGAACTCTATTCCCTGAACCCTCAGGGTCTCAAGGTAGAGCTTCAGGTCAGGAGTATCAGAGGTCATCATCCTGTTGTACCATGACCGGGCGGCCCCTTCCCTGCCCAGCCTGTGATCTATCAGTATAAGGGAAGTATAGACTGACCCCTCTATTCCAAGGTTGAGTGAATCCGTCTCATTGATGATTTCCTCAAGGAGCCTGTAGGCACTCTTATCATCTCCACTGTCTGACAGGCTATAAGCCTCATTCAGCTTATTGTTCAGCGCCTGGTCAGTCACAATGCCCCTGAATGAGAGACAGCCACCCATGCACTCCTCAACAACGGAAAACCATGGCAGCAATCCTGTAGCAGGAAAGGTAACAGAGAAGGAGGCCTTCTCGCCGGGACGCCTGAACTTGTATGTGGCAGGACAGAAGGGAAGTCCCTCAAGCCTGGTGAGCTTCAGCTTACTACCATCAGGTCTCACCAGAAAGGTGTTCCTGTCAATACAGAACCAGGCATTGTTGATGTCACTCATAATGGTCAGCCATACAACCGTTGCGTTCTCATTGAAATCGACCCTGACGATCTCCGCCGTGAGGGGCGCCTTGAGACCGTAGTTCGGACTTTCAACACTCTGCGCGACAGCCACCAAACCAAAGGCTGTCAGTACCAGTATCAGAATTATTTGCTTCATTTCAATCGGATGAGATCAACAATCATACCGTAAATTTAACCATTTAATACAAGTGACCGGCGGAGGCACATCTTTACAACCGCGGTATCAATTCTCCCCATATTTCTTAAATTTGCCGAAACAGCCTGAAATGAGTGAAAGTAAAGAAGCGGCTCTACATGATATAATGATCAGTTTCCGGGAGATGGCAAGCCTGATACTTAATCAGTTGACCCTCCTTGAGAAGATGAGGGAGTGTTCCAATGAAGCCTCCCTGCATGAGATCACTTCCCTGATGGAGGAGACGGAGAACCGCATTGACAATTATGAGGTGGTTATAGGTGAGCAGTTCACAAATGCCATTGTACTGCCTGACCCGGTTGCCCACGAGATACGCCGGCTTGTGGCCATCTACCGGATGACACTGAACCTGGAACGGATCAGTGACTGTATAATGAACCTCGTTAAGATTGTATCCACTATCCGCACAAGCACTGAATATGCTTCCCTCAACTCCATGATCGGAGAAATGCTCGCTTCCGGTACAGTGATGGTTGAAAAAGCCATTCTCTCATTCATCACCTCCGATCCTGATTTTGCTATCTGGACCATTAAAAATGACGCCCTTGTTGATGAGATGAACAGGAAACTCCTGCACGGCCATCTGCGTAAGGCCGACCTTGACGCCCGGACCCACGGCATGCTGCTCAACTACCTTGAACTGAAGGAAATGATATCCAATATTGAACGCATAGCAGACCATGCAACCAATATCGCAGAGGCATCCATTTATGCATTGCAGGGGACTGATATACGCCATACAGGAATAGGTAAAGAGCAGGGTAATAATTAAGAATTAAGAATCAGGCAATAGGCAATAGGCAGTAGTGAGAAATTTGAATGAAGAATTAAGAATTAAGAATCAGCAAGTTACAACTATTGCCTACTGCCTATTGCCTATTGCCTACTGCCTTTCGAAACTGAAGACTGGAAACTGACTTTCGACTTTACAGACTTTACGGACTTTTGACTTTTGACTGAGCGAAGAATAATGAAAAATAAACAGCAGATCCTGGCAGTAGATGATGAAGAGGATATCCTTGAGATTCTCTCTTTCAACCTTGCCGGCGAAGATTACGAGGTTGACACCTGCACCTCGGCCGAGGATGCTCTCCTCAAGGCACTTGCCGACTATGACCTCTTCATCCTTGATGTAATGATGGGCCCCGTCTCCGGTTTCCGGCTGGCGGAAAAGATCAGGAAGGAACTATCGCTGTCAACCCCTATAATCTTCCTTACAGCCAGGGATACGGAAAATGACAGGATCACAGGGTTTAACCTCGGCGCTGACGACTACCTTGCCAAGCCATTCAGTATCAAGGAACTGACCGCGAGGGTAAAGGCTGTACTCCGCAGGTCATCACCCGGACAGATCAAAAATACAGTAGCATCCGGCGATTTCACGGTTGATACTGCCAACAAGCTGGTCTATAAAGACGGGAAACCTCTTGAACTGACCCGCAAGGAGTACGAGATACTCGCTCTCTTTATCCGCAACGCGGGAAAAATCTTCCCAAGGAGCGAGATCCTGTCAAAGGTCTGGGGTAACGATGTGATTGTGACAGACCGTACGGTAGACGTAACTATGGCCCGCATCAGAAAGAAACTGGGCGACAGGGGTAACATGATCAGGAATAAATCAGGATACGGATACTATTTCGGTGATTGACCCTTCAGCCAGATGAAAAAAACCGGAAGCTTCGGGAGCAGACTGTTCCTCTACTATTTCAGCATATTCTTTGTTTTTACATTAATCATACTGATTTTCCAGTACCATCGTGAAAAAAAGATCAGGATCGATGCACTCAACACCAGGCTCAATGACATGACCGAGCTTGTCTACAATTACATAATTGCAAACTCCCTGACTGAAACCGGTGATTATAAGCTGATTGACTCTATATTAAACCTGATACCTCTCCCCGACCTCCGCGTCACCTTAATCACCAAGGACGGAGCAGTATTGTACGACAGCTCGGTAGAGAACTGGGGGGCAATGGAAAACCATCTTCAGAGAGAGGAGGTGCAGCGGTCTCTCGGCACAAACCACGGAACTGCTGTGCGAAAGTCGGAATCAACAGGAAAGGATTATTATTATCTGGCCAAAAGTTTCGACACCTATTTCATAAGGCTGGCAGAGGAGTATAACATAAATATCAAAGAGTTCCTGAAGCTCGAGTACTACTTTTTCATTTTCATTGCCCTGTTATTCATTGTCGTCTGGATCATGCTGGCGGTCGTGACAAGATGGCTTGGGAAGAGTATCACGACACTCAGGGATTTTGCATCGAGGGTCCGCAGGGGCGAGGGCAATGACCCGACAGTCATTTTCCCGAAAAATGAGATCGGAGAGACGGGTAAGGAGATTGTGAGAATATATAATAACCTTGCAAGAAACACTGACGAGCTTATGCTTCAGAAGGAAAAGCTCTTCAGGCACCTCCACGTACTCAACGAGGGGGTTGCCTTCTTCTCCCCCGACCGTGAGGTCACACTTTCAAACAATCATTTCATGGTCTTCCTCAATGCCATCACCGGAACACACACCCTGAAACCGGAGGGGTTCATTGACCACCCTCTCTTTGCACCAATAAAAGCCTTCCTTGATGACCACCAGCATGTGGCGGTGAAGAGGCAGGAGACCCCTTCAACCGAATTCCGCGTTGAGAAGACGGGCAGGTACTTTGGAGTACGGTGCATCATGTTCAACGACAATAGCTTTGAGATAGTCCTCACGGATATTACCCGTCTTGAGCAGTCGAAGACCATACGACAGCAAATGACCTCAAATATTGCCCATGAGCTTAAGACTCCCATTTCTTCTGTCAGGGGTTATCTCGAAACCCTGATGGACAACCGGAGCCTTGACGATGGGAAAAAGCAGTATTTTCTTGAAAAAGCGCTCACCCAGTCAACCCGTCTGACTGATCTTATAAATGATATCGTTACCCTCAATAAGGTCGATGAGACCGGCAGCAGCTTCCCGTTTGAAGAAATCGGGATTGAAGGCGTAATAAGGGAGGTAAGTGACAACCTGCTGACGGCAATTACCAGGAAGAATATCAGGGTAGAGACAGACATCAGGCCGGGAGCGAGGATAAATGCCAACAGGTCTCTGATTGTCTCCGTCTTTCAGAACCTGATGGAGAATGCTGTCTCCTACGCCGGAGAGAGCATCACCATCACCATCAAGAGCATCAGGGGCGAACCGGGTTATGAGAGCATCTCATTTGCCGACAACGGCATCGGGATACCCGAGGAGCACCAGCCAAGGATTTTTGAGAGGTTCTACAGGATTGATGACGGGCGCTCACGCAAGAGCGGGGGCACGGGGCTGGGTCTGGCTATAGTAAAGAATGCCATTCTGCTTCATAAGGGTGAGATATCGGTCCGGACCCCTCCCGGCGGAGGCACTGAGTTCATAATAGCACTACCCGTGTAATCAGTCCGCAGTCGGCAGTCTTCAGTCCTCAGTCCTATCAGGTAGGAGGCAGTAGGCAATAGGCAGTAGGCAGTAGAGGATTGTCGATTGTCGATTGTCGATTGTCGATTAAATCGCAAACCGCAAATCCTATAAGGCTACATTAAGGACTTTATGGACTTTACAGACTTTCGGGCTTTCAGACTTTCTGCTACCGCAGGGCCAGCGCTACGTCGCCCTTTGCCTCAACCAATCCTATAATGGCCGCTTCCGGATGACCGGATGAATTAAGCTCTTTAAGCAGATCCCCTGCCTTTTCCGGAGCAACGGCCATCAGGAGACCTCCAGATGTCTGCGCGTCATGGGCGATCATCTTCAGGTTGTAATCGAGGCCCTCATCAAACCGTGTCTCCCTCTCCGTATAATCAAGGTTACGGAACGCTGCGCCGGGGATGCACCCCTGTTCCGCAAGTTCATAGGTTCCGTCAGTCAGCGGCACCGCATTCATGTTCAGGGTTATGGTCACTTCCGATCCACGCGCCATCTTCAGTGCATGGCCTGCCAGGCCGAATCCTGTGATATCCGTCGCACCCCTGACATGGTATTTCTGCATCAGACGCGCCCCGTCGTTGTTAAGCCTCATCATAAGCCTCTTCGCCCCTTCAAGCTGATCGGGGGTCGTCATTTGCATCCGGTGACCGGCAAGTATTATCCCCGTTCCCAACGGCTTGGTCAGGATGAGCAGATCACCGTCCCTGGCCGCGGCATTGGTGATGATCCGATCAGGATGCACCGTGCCTATGACCGCCAGGCCGTACTTCGGAGGATAATCATCAATGCTGTGCCCTCCGATGATGCTCACCCCGGCCTCCCTGGCCTTGTCATAACCACCCCTGAGAATTTCGGAATAGACATCGAGCGGTATGCGTGATGAGGGGAACATCATGATGTTCAGCGCCAGCAGAGGCGCCCCTCCCATCGCGTATATATCACTTATTGAGTTTGTTGCGGCAATCAATCCGAACTCATAGCCGTCGCTCACCAGCGGCGGGAAGAAATCGGTGGTCAGCACCAGGGCCATCTCGTCGCTGATCTTATAGACGCCCGCGTCATCATGCGTTGCTATATCCACCAGTATCTTAGGGTCAACCGGCAGCGGAAGCCCTGCGAGCAGCTCCTCAAGCTGCCGGGGAGGTATCTTTGACGAGCAGCCTCCCGTCTCCACCGTGGTCAGAAGATCGAATGGCATGGATCCGTTATTTGTGATAGTCATATTTAATTGTCCCCTGTCATGGGCGAATAATGTGATCGGCATCCTTCAGCACGTTCAGAATCTGGTACATGTCGCTGAAGCTGCCCACCGGCAGACGGTCGCGTAAACCAAAGTGGTTAATACATGTCGTACAAAGGTAAATTGATGTCCCCTTTTCAGCCAGCTCCCTGATATGCTCCAGCACGGGCGAGTCGTCAAGCGCCATCTTCACCCCGGCGTTGTAAAAGACCACGGCTGACGGCGCCGGCTCCAGCATCACGAGGGTCCTGAAGAATGAAACCATCAGCTTCGTTCCCAGCTCATCATCGCCGCTGCCCATCCTCTCAGAGGTGACAGCCACCACCGTCTTCCTGTTGCCGGGGGGTGCCTGTGGGGTATGCGTGGCGCAATATTCTGTTTCGTTGGCGCTGATCTCGCCCCCGGCGCCCCGTGTCACCGTAACGATAGCCAGGTTTCCCTCCTCCCTGACGGCAAACTCAAGTCTGTTGTCCGTGAGGTACCTCTTCACATTGCTGAGCGAGGTGGGATTGTCAATAAGTATCTGAACGGACTCTTCAGGAGCCGCCTCAGTCAGTCCCTGCCTGGTCTTTATCAGAGGGGCAGGACAGGTAAGGCCGCGTGTATCTACCGTCTTCATTTTGTCGTTTTCAGGCCCAAAGATAACCAGAAATGGCTATTTTTGGAATTGACTTAAAACGATGAGATGAAAAGGTCAGGTTTACTATTGTCGCTGCTGGCGGTTACAGCATGTATCGCCTCGGGGCAGGTCACAATGAAGGATATTGAAGGCTCATGGTCGGGAAAGCTGAAGGAGTCCGGAATGGATCTCCGGTTGGTATTTAACTTTACCCTTACGGAGGCCGATACGATCAAGGCAACACTTGACTCACCGGATCAGAATGCCATGGGCATACCTCTCGGAAGGGTGATCCTCCAGGATGATTCTCTCTTCGTGGAGGCACCTATGATCAGGGGCCGCTATTCCGGGAAGGTCAGCGGCGATTCACTCATCACCGGCACATGGATGCAGCTTGGCAGGAACTATTCGACAGATCTCCGGCGCGGTTCCGTTGCGCCTGTGACATATAACCGTCCGCAGGAGCCACAGCCGCCCTACCCCTACCGTGAGGAGGAGGTCTCCTTCCGTAACACTTCAGAAAACTTCGGCCTGGCAGGCACCCTGACCGTGCCTGAAGGTGCCGGGCCTTTTCCTGCGGTGGTGCTGATAACCGGGTCGGGACAGCAGGACCGTGACGAGACTCTCTTCCACCATAAGCCATTCAAGGTTATAGCTGATCACCTTACCCGCAACGGCATAGCCGTACTGAGGTATGATGACAGGGGTGTTGGCGGATCCAAAGGCAGTCTCACGGGAGCAACCTCACTCTCGTTTGCAGGCGACGCAGAGGCTGCCGTCACCTTCCTGGCAGGAAGGCCGGAGATTGATCCGAAGAAAATCGGACTTGCCGGTCACAGCGAAGGCGGTTTAATAGCTCCTATTGTTGCTTCACGGAACAGCACCATAGCTTTCGTCATATCACTGGCCGGACCGGGAGTCACCGGTTATGATGCGATCATTCAGCAGAATATCGATTTCTTCAGGGTCACCGGGATGCCGGAGGCTGATCTTGAGAAACAGCTACACATGCTCAGAAATATATTCAGGTTTGTGATGGCCGGCGAAGACCAGCGCACGGTGGCAAAACAGGCGATGGAGTGGTACAATAAGGAACTCGACGCCAAAGGAGTGACACCGGAAGAGCGCAGGGAGCAGATGTCACAGTTTGCACAGGCGCTCGTCCAGACCAACAACGCATGGTGGAAGTATTTCCTTTCATCTGACCCCGCACAGTTCTGGAGCAAGGTCAGGTGTCCGGTGCTTGCCCTGAACGGCGATAAGGATATCCAGGTAAATCACGCACAGAACCTGCCGGCAATAAAGGCCGCAGTGAAGAAAGGCGGTAACAGGAAGGTGAAAACAGTGAGCCTCCCCGGCCTCAACCATCTTTTCCAGCGCGCGGAGACCGGTGCTGTAACCGAATATGCAACCATCGAGGAGACATTCTCACCCGCTGCGCTGGATCTGATGACCTCGTGGATCAGGAAGACGCTGAAGATGAAGTAGGCAGTAGGCAATAGGCAGTAGGCAGTAGGCAGTAGCGTAAGTAGCTGATTCTTAATTCTTAACTCTTAATTCCTATTTTCTGTCTTCAACCGTGCAATCACCTTGCGGCCAGCGGACTTCATTCCCCCGGAGGCGTCGGTGAGAGCCAGCTGAATCAGTTCAGCGACCTCGTTCACCATGTCGGGATAGAGCCCGCAGAAAGAAGCCAGTATCTCCATACCGTAAGCCTTGGGTGCCACCGGTGTCTCCTGCTGCCTCATGATGGCCAAGCAATAGTCTATTAGCCTGGCGTGGTGAGACAGGGGAATATCATCAAGCCGGCTGCGCATTATCACCCTCATGAATGATCGCTGCACACTCTCGTTCGGCACACCCGGGAGGGCATCAATCATAATCGCAAGATACGGTGAGAGGGCTGCGGAGTCGATGTCCGACACTTTGGAGAGAGACCATGAAGCCATGAACCCTACCCGCTTTGCCTTGCTCGATGAGAGAGTCACCAGCTGCGACAGCAGCGATTCATTTTTTATGGCTGACTGTGCCACCATGGTTATCTCCTCAACGCTGGTGATGCGTCCCACCAGCCTGGCAAGTTCGTCTCCCGCCTCGGCGGTGACAACGGAATCTTCTGCTTCAGGTTCACTGACAACGGTAACCCTGTGCTCCGCTGCATACTGAAGGGCGATGGGAATATCGGCAGCTGTGAAGTCCAGGGTGACCAGCTCGTCAGGTTTCATCCACCGGTAATCATCATGCTCGCTCAGGACAGGTTTCGGCGCCAGGGTATCACACAGGAAGGGTATGAGCCTGATCTGTTTGTGGCCGTAATCATGCTCAACGGCATCAATCCTGCCTGTAATAATGATATTGATTCCCAGCTCCTCACCTATCTCCCGGATGATACAGTCCTCATGATCCTCCCCCGGCCTGGTCTTGCCACCGGGGAACTCCCACTTACCGGCATTGTCCATCGCCGGGCCGCGCCGCACAGCCAGCACCAGCCCCTCATCATTGCGGATCACTGCACAGGTCACATCAGTCATGGCACCTGGCTTGTAACGGTTTCATAATCAGGAATATGGTCCAGCAGGGCGAAGGTGCGGGCTTCCGTGTTGATCTTTCCGGCGAAGTGTTCAGTGCCATTGGTGACAACCAGGTACCTGACACCATAGTTAAAATTGTAGTTGATGATCTGGTCGAAGACCTCCTGGCTGATCTTAACCTGCTGAGCCTTGCACTCTACGATCATCACCGGCTCACCGGCACGGTCATGAATGAGGATGTCAGCCCTGCGAAGCATTGAATGAAGCCTGAATGACGCCTCAATGCGTATCAGTCCCGGCGGGTACCCGAGAAACCCGGTCAGATAATTGACAAAATGCTGTCTGACCCACTCCTCGGGTGTCAGAGCCACGTACTTTCTCCTGAGGGGGTCATAGAGCATTTTGCCTCCGGGACCCTCTTTTATGCGCAATGAACATGGAGGCAGTTTCAGCGGTTTCAACTTAATTTGTATTTTTGGTAACCCTTAGGTATGGCAAATATAAACAAACAGCTCCGGAGATCATGAGAACAAAAGAAGATATAGTCAGCAACTGGCTGCCGCGGTATACAGGCAAGGAACTTGCCTCCTTCGGAGAATTCATCCTTCTCGCAAACTTCACCCTTTATGTCGAGATGTTTGCCAAATGGAACGATGTGCTGGTTGAGGGCAGGGACAAGAACTGGCCCACAGCCACTGCTGACGGCATCACCATCATCAACTTCGGCATGGGTAGTCCGAATGCCGCCACAGTGATGGATCTTCTCAGCGCCATCCAGCCCAAGGCTGTGCTTTTCCTCGGCAAGTGCGGGGGTCTCAAGAAGAAGAACAAGCTGGGTGACCTGATTCTTCCGATAGCAGCCATAAGAAGCGACGGTACCTCGAACGATTATCTGCCGATTGAGATACCCGCCCTTCCGGCCTTTAAACTGCAAAGCGCCGTCTCTGCCGCCATAGTAAGGAACAATCTTGAGTACTATACAGGCACCGTCTACACAACGAACAGAAGGGTGTGGGAATACGATGACAGGTTCAAAAAGTATCTCATCAAGAGCAGGGCTATGGCCATTGACATGGAGACAGCCACCATTTTTACCGTTGGTTTTGCCAATGAGATACCCACCGGCGCCCTCCTTCTCGTCTCAGACCAGCCGATGATATCCACGGGTATAAAAACGGAGGCCAGCGACCATAAAGTGACCAGCCAGTTTACTGATACCCACCTGCGCATCGGGATTGAGGCGCTGAAGGAGATCAAGGATAACGGCATCTCGGTCAAACACCTTCGTTTCTGATGGCTGCTGACTATAAGGAAATAATCAGGGATCTCAGGAACAAGATCTTCAAGCCGGTCTATTTCCTTGCAGGCAAGGAGCCCTATTACACTGATCTTATTACGGATTTCATCGGCGATAATGTCCTTGACGAGTCAGAGAAAGACTTCAACCAGACCGTCCTCTATGGCCTTGATGTCACCGTCACCCAGGTCATAGAGACATGCCGCCGTTTTCCGATGATGGCCAACCAGCAGGTTGTGATTGTCCGGGAAGCTCAGAGGCTGAAAAAGATCGATGACCTGCTTGTTTATGTTGACAACCCCCTGAACTCAACCATCCTTGTCATCGCATATAAATACGAGGACCTTGACAAGAGGAAATCGCTCTACAAGTCGCTATCCAAAAAGGGATGGTACATTGAGTCTGAGAAGGTGCCCGAGTACCAGATCCCCGGCTGGATTGACCGTTACCTGACTGACAGGGGCATAATGGCCGGCACCGATGCTTCAAGGCTCCTTTCTGAGTTCCTCGGGAATGACCTCGGCAAGATAGCCAATGAGCTGGACAAGCTGATAATTTCCCTGCCGAAGGAGAACCCGCGCATCACCACCGAGCTGATAGAGGCAGGCATAGGCATCAGCAAGGATTACAGTCCCAATGAGCTGTGGAGAGCCATCGTCTACCGTGATCCCCTTAAGGCGGCACGTGTTGTAAACTATTATGCAGGCCATTCAAAGAAAGAGATCATACCCTTAATATTTCCAGTGCTCTTCTCAAGCTTCAGCCGGGTGCTGATCTACCACAGTCTCAAGGATAAGACCGACGGGAACGTGGTGGCCATGCTGAAGACCTATCCGGGTTATGTCAAGGATTTCAGGGCTGCTGCCGCCATTTACAGTGTGGGCTCCAGCATGAATATCATCAGCCTGGTTCGTTCATATGACCTTAAGGCGAAGGGATTCGGCGAGGCAGGGAGTGACCCCGGCGACCTGCTGCGTGAGCTGGTCTTCAAAATAATGCATTGATATAACGCAGGGGTGACTGCTCCGTTCCACGGAAATTTCATAAAGTGAAACAGCGTCGGTTTTTAACCGGGGAAGTATGAACCCGATACAGCTTCATTAATTACCTGGAGAAATCATCAGGGAACCTGATGTCAGTTCATCTCCGGTGATTCGGGGAACTCGGCCCAGATACGGTATTTATTGTTGAGTGAGCGCAACACATCGCGCCACACGTTGCCGCGGCTCTTCATGATCACATCGGGAGGGACCCGGGCAATAATCCACGAATTCTCATTCAGCTCCCTTTTCAGCTGTCCCTTCTCCCACCCCGAGTAACCCAGGAAAAACCGCACCTGGTCGCGTCCCACAGTACCCGTGGCTATCAGATTGCGGAGTGTATCAATCTCCCCTCCCCACCATATGCCAGGTATTACCGGTACGCTTCCCGGCACCTTCGAGCCCAGGGTATGAAGATAATGAAGGGTGTCAGGCGAAACAGGCCCTCCTACCGATAGATGCTCATCCCAGCCGTCAAAGCCCTCAACGGCACTGCTGACCATCAGGTCAATGACGCGGTTGAGGATAAAACCCATCGTTCCCTGTGGGGTATGTTCGGTAAGGAAGACTATCGTCCGGTTAAAGAAACGGTCAGTCAGGAAGGGCTCCGAGATAAGAACTCTTCCTCTCCCGGGTATCTTATCCTCGGGATTGATGCTGAATATGTCAGGATACTGGCCCATCTGACAAAGAAATCGGAGATACAAGGTAATAACTTTTAGGCAGAATCAAGAAAAAGCGAGGAAAATACTAAATTGCACGTTCCAACGCCACAAACTGTTCATGTCCGCACAAAAGATCCGCACACCGTCAATACTGCTGTCGCTGCTGCCCATTGCGGTGCTTATCCTTCTCCTGACACTCAACGTAAAATATTTTCGCGATGACACCCTCTCGGGTGCAAACCAGATAGCGCTGATCCTCTCCGCTGCTGTAGCGGGTATCATTGCCATCTCACTGGGATACAGGTGGAAATTTCTCCTGAAGAAGGTTGTCAGCACCATCTCCACGGCCATGCCGGCCATGCTGATTCTCTTCCTCATCGGGTCACTTGCAGGCACATGGATGATAAGCGGAGTCATTCCGATGCTTATCTACTACGGTCTTGAGATACTCAATCCCGTCATCTTCCTGTTTGCCACCGTCCTGATCTGCTCTGTCGTCTCCGTCTCCACAGGAAGCTCATGGTCAACGGTTGCCACCATCGGGGTGGCATTGCTGGGCATCGGGACGACACTGGGATTCAGTGAGGCCATGGTAGCCGGGGCTATCATCTCAGGGGCCTACTTCGGCGACAAGATGTCACCTCTCTCCGACACCACCAACCTCGCTCCTGCCGTGGCAGGAACGGATCTCTTCACGCACATAAGATATATGGTCATCACAACGGGGCCCTCATGGATAATAACTCTGATCATCTTCCTTGTGATAGGTTTTGCGGGCGATTACACCGATACATCTGCCTCCGCCTCTGCAGTCCAGGAGGCAATAAGCTCCAGGTTCAACATCAGCCCCATACTTCTGGTTGTGCCTGCCTTTCTTATTTTCATCATCGTGAAGAAGGTGCCACCGCTGCCGGCATTGCTTGCCGGTACGATCCTCGGGGGTATCTGCGCCATAATCTTTCAGCCTGACCTGCTCAGGGAGGTGGCCGCCACCGACGGCTCCTTCGTAAAGCAGGCATATATCGCCGTCACAAAAGCCATGTTCGGGCCGGTGACGGTCACCACGGGCGATGCCTCGGTGGACGAGCTTCTCAGGACCAAAGGGATGGCAGGGATGCTCAACACTGTATGGCTCATCATCTGCGCCATGTTCTTCGGCGGGCTCATGGAAGCATCGGGGATGCTGAAGTCTATCACCGAGCGGATGATGAAATTTGTCCATAATGCAGGAACCCTGGTTGGCTCAACGGTGGCGACCTGCCTCTTCTTCAACGTCACCGCCTCCGACCAGTATCTCGCCATAGTAATACCGGGAAGGATGTATGCGAAGAAGTTCAGGGACATGGGCTTCAAGCCCGAGCTGCTGAGCCGGACCCTTGAGGACTCCGGTACGGTCACCTCAGTTCTGGTGCCATGGAACACATGCGGGGCAACCCAGTCGAGCGTGCTCGGTGTCTCCACCTGGGCCTATGCGCCTTATTGCTTCTTCAACATAATCAGTCCCTTCATGAGCATCTTCATTGCTGCCATCAACTTTAAGATTAGGCGATACACTCCCGAGGAGCTCGCCCGTGTTCAGGACGAAGCCGATGTGGCGGACAGGGAACTGCTAAGGGAAGAGGAAGCAGACTGAAGCATTCCGGGCTGATCGGGGAAACCACGGGCGGAAGACAACCGCTCCCGGCCAGGAGCCGCAACGGCCGGAGATAAACATCCTGGCTGAAGAGAGCCTCGTAGAACAAAGAGACACCACCGGCTGTTACAATAATAATTATATTTGCACACTTAATCGGATAAAGATGCTTCTCAAACTGATTATAATATCGGCTGTACTCGTAGCCTTAGCCCTTGCGGGCATGGCTATATCCATACTGGTGAAGCCGAAGGGCCGCTTTCCCGATACCCATGTGGGGCACAATAAAGAGATGCAAAAAAGGGGTATCACCTGCGCGCAGAACACTGACACCGGTTGCAACCCGGTTGAGGGCGGAGCCTGCTGCGGCTGCGCCATGAGTAAGGACTAAAGCTCCTCGATAAGGTTTTTGAGTCCCTCCGACATCCAGCTCTTCATCTCACCCTTTTCATCTGAGAAGATCAGGTAGCCCTCAAGAAAGTCATGCTTTTCAATCAGGGCCATTGCGGCATCAGGGCCTGCCACCATGCATGCTGTCGCCCAGGCGTCGGCATAGGCGCACTCCGCGGCAATGACGGTGGCGCTGAGCAGGGTATGCCTGACGGGGTAACCGGTACGCGGGTCAATGGTATGTGAATATTTTACCCCGTCTTCCACGAAGAACTTCCGGTAGTTGCCTGATGTTGCCAGGGCGCGGTTATCGAGTCTCACCTTTGCCTGCATATCCGCGCCGGGGATATAGTTGCCATCGGCCGGCGTGTCAATGCCTACATGCCACCCCACGCCCTTCTTGTCGCCCGCTGTGCGTACCTCTCCTCCCACCTCAACCAGGCACTCATCAATGCCCTCCTGTCTCAGTAGCTCCACCAGAAGATCGACGGTGTATCCCTGCGCAATGGCGTTGACATCAATAAACATGTTCGAATCAGCCCTGACCAGGCGCTCATCATCCAGCCGCACTTTATCCATCCCTACAAGCGCCAGCAGCGAGTCGAGCATGGTCTCATCAAAGCGTTTCATGGCGTCGGGCCCGAAACCCCAGGCCTTCACCAGTGGTCCGATGGTAATGTCAAAAAGTCCACCGCTCAGCTCCGAAACAATCGCTGCCGACCTGAAGACCTCGCGGAAGAGAGTGTCGGTGACATCACTCACACCGGCATTGATGAGCGAGATGACCGAGGAGTCGTTGTAGATTGAAAGTGAGTTGTCAACTTCAGTCAGGAGGTTTTCGATCTTCTGCCGGAGGGCCATGATATCAAGACCGGGGTTCTTCTCAACAACGATGTGATAGGTGGTGCCCTGCGTCAGACCGTTGATCTCAGCGTATTCCGGCTGCGGTGAGCAGGAGCTGACTATCAGGGAAAAAGGGAGGATAAATAAAAATATTCTCTTCATATTAAGCTGGTATACAATACTTGATGGCCTACAGCCAATTATAACATTATCGCACCAATTCTACAGTACTTGATGGCCTACGGCCAATCTACCACTATTGCCTACTGCCTACTGCCTGATTTGACTGCCGACTTAGCTACTGCCTATTGCCTACTGCCTATTGCCTTAACCTATCCTCCGAAATCATCAAACGCAATACTCTCCTGAGGTACGCCAAGATTGTCAAGCATGCTGAACACGGCGGAATTCATCATCGGAGGACCGCAGAGATAATACTCCAGATCCTCGGGCATATCGAGCTTGCCCAGGTAGTTGTCTAGCAGTACCTGGTGAATAAACCCGGTATAGCCTGTCCAGTTATCCTCAGGCATTGGCTCTGAAAGCGCTATATTGAACTTGAAGTTGGGAAACTTCTTCTCCAGTGCCCTGAACTCATCCTCATAGAATATCTCCCTCTTTGACCTTGCACCATACCAGTATGTAATCTTGCGCTTCGACTTCTCTGTATTGAGCATGTGGAAAATATGCGATCTCAGCGGAGCCATCCCGGCGCCTCCTCCGATATAGACCATCTCGGTCTCCGTATTCTTGATGTGGAAGTCGCCGTAAGGCCCGCTAATGGATACCTTGTCCCCTGGCTTGCGAGAGAAAATGAACGTGGAGCAGATTCCCGGAGGGACGTTCATGAACTGCTTTTTGGCATTGTCCCACGGCGGGGTGGCAATACGTATATTCAATATGATGAGGTTCTTTTCCGCCGGGTAGTTAGCCATGGAATATGCCCTGTAAGTCTCTTCCGTGTTCTTCAGCTTCAGGTCCCACATCCTGAACTTGTCCCAGTCAGCGCGATACTCCTCTTCAACATCGATATCCTTTGCGAAGTCAACTTCGTATTTTGGCACATCTATCTGGATATACTCACCTGATTTAAAATGCAGGTCTTCGCCTTCGGGCAGTCGCACCACGAACTCCTTGATAAATGTTGCGACGTTTCTGTTTGACACCACCTCGCACTCCCACTTCTTAATGCCAAGGACGGCCTCCGGCACCTTTATGGTCATGTCTTCGCGCACCTTGACCTGGCATCCGAGGCGCCAGTTGTCATGCTGCTCACGGCGGGTGAAGAAGCCGGTCTCGGTGGGCAGGATGGCCCCGCCGCCCTCGGTTATCTGGCACTTGCACATGCCGCATGTGCCGCCGCCGCCGCAGGCTGATGGCAGGAATATGCCATTGTTTGACATCGTCGAGAGCAGGCTCGATCCGGGTGAGACAACCATCTCGCGGTCATTGATTTTGAGAGTCACGTCTCCCTGCGGTGTGAGTTTCTGCCTGGCATATAGCAGCACCACCACAAGCAGTATCATCACCAGCACAAATACCGCAACACTGATGAGAACGGTGCCTCCAATTGATAAACCTAATATCATTTCTGTAAGGATTTCATCATGATAAAAAATTGATAGATATGGTATGATCGAACGCCCATGTTATTGAATCCATTAATATTGTGTTTGTTTTTCCGGATACATGGGTGTTACATTAAAGTGTGATACCGAGGAAGCTCATGAACGCTATCCCCATCAGTCCGGTGAGGATGAAGGTGATACCCAGTCCGCGCAACGGTGCCGGCACATTTGAATAGCGCATCTTTTCCCTTATGGCGGCAAGAGCCACAATTGCCAGCAGCCAGCCGACGCCCGAGCCAAGTCCGAATACGGCAGCTTCGGCTATATTGGCATACTCCCTCTCCTGCATGAAGAGCGAAGCGCCAAGGATAGCACAGTTAACGGCTATCAGCGGAAGGAATATGCCGAGTGAGTTATAGAGAGCGGGGCTCGATTTCTCTATGACCATCTCCACCAGCTGAACTATTGAGGCGATGACGGCTATGAACATGATAAACGAGAGGAAGCTGAGATCAACCGTCGCAAGACTGTCACTGAGCCAGGCCAGGGCTCCCTTCTTCAGCAGATACTGTTCAAGGAGAAAGTTCACCGGCACGGTGATCACCAGAACAAAAATGACTGCAATGCCAAGTCCCATCGAGGTCTTCACTGTCTTCGACACCGCCAGGTATGAGCACATACCCAGGAAGTAGGCGAAGATCATATTGTCGATGAAAATCGACTTTACGAATATATTAAGTAAGTTTTCCATGACCGGTGCTGTTTACCTGGTTTCAATCAGTGATTTGTTACGGCTGCGCTGGAACCATATCATCAGGCCCACGGTGATCAGGGCCATTGGCGGCAGTATCATAAAACCGTTATCCTCGTACCCGAAGTTGTAGACCCCCAGCTTCTCCATCACCGGGTATCCCATGATGCTCCCGCTGCCGAGGAACTCGCGGAAGAAGGAAACAATGATGAGGATCAGGCCATATCCGGCACCGTTGCCGATGCCGTCAAGGAATGAGGGCCACGGCTTGTTTGCCATGGCGAAGGCCTCAAGACGCCCCATAATTATGCAGTTTGTGATGATCAGCCCCACGAATACCGAAAGCTGCTTGCTCACGTCAAAGGCAAAAGCCTTCAGGAACTGGTCAACGATGATCACCAGGGTGGCTATCACCACCAGCTGGACGATGATCCTGATGCGTCCGGGTATCGATTTGCGCATCAGCGCGATGATCAGGTTTGACAATGCCAGGACGATGGTGACCGAGATGGACATCACTATCGCCGGCTCCATCTTCACCGTCACTGCCAGCGCCGAGCAGATACCCAGCACCTGCACCGTGATAGGGTTATCCTGGCCCAGCGGGTTGGACAGAAGCTTCTTATTCTTTGCCGACATCAGCGGCTCTTTTTCCACATTTTCCATATCTACTTCCTGTTTTGGCTGAGGTATTTTTCATATTTAAGCAGGCCGTCATACATCATGGCCTCCAGTCCCTTGCTGGTGATAGTTCCTCCTGATATGCCGTCGACCTCAAACCTGCTCTGGGGGTCAGCGTTGCCCTTTAAAACTTTCACCCCGATAAACTTACCGTCGCGGTAGAGGTTCTTTCCAGGGAACTGACTCTCAAATTCGGTTGTATTGATCTCTGCTCCCAGTCCGGGTGTCTCTCCCTTGTGATCAAAGGTTACGCCGTCAATGGTGACCAGGTCCTCCTTCAGCGCCACATAACCCCATATCGGCCCCCAGAGACCCTTTCCTTCAAGAGGAAGGATATGAAGGGTATCACCGTTGTCGGACACAGCGATGAATACCGGCAGGTACTGGTCAGCAAGCGGCTTCTTCTGCTCTGAGCGGAGAGAGACGGTGAAGGCATTAACGCCT
This sequence comes from uncultured Rikenellaceae bacterium, assembly GCA_963770745.1. GTDB lineage: Bacteria > Bacteroidota > Bacteroidia > Bacteroidales > VadinHA17 > SR-FBR-E99. The sequence continues at coordinate 52,652 of CAVYRA010000007.1, read as the reverse complement.
TGGATATGTTTTCCTTCGGTGTTTACAACGTAACTCTCCCTGATGAATTTGTCATACAGCTGAACCGCGTCGGCCTTGGTTGATGTCACATTTATCGAGGAGAGGATATTCATCTTCTTCTCAACCTCGACATTCTTCTCCTGCATCGGCTGCAACAGCATCGCCGTCAGTGAGAGGAGGATGGCGACGGAGACAATCATCACCACCGAGAATATCATGATATACCTGTTACTGAAGTCTTTCATCTCGCACGTTCTTAAGCTGTCTTAACTCTCTTTAACCTTCTCCTGACATTGGCATTCACCACATAGTGGTCTATCAGCGGCGCCATAACGTTCATAAGCAGTATTGCCAGCATGGTTCCTTCCGGATAAGCCGGATTGAAGACCCTGATGATGACAACCATTATCCCGGTCAGTGCTCCGTAAATATACTTGCCGGTGTTGGTCTGTGCTGCCGTAACAGGGTCAGTTGCCATGAACACTGCTCCGAAGGCAAAGCCGCCCATAATCAGGTGAAAATATGCCGGGATCTGAGTGTACTCATTGCCTCCGGTCAGGTTCAGCAACAGTCCCATTCCCAGCCCCCCGAGGATCATGCTGAGCATTATGCGCCAGCTGCCGACGCCTGTGACCAGAAGAACAAATGCTCCTATAAGTATTGCTATTACAGATGTCTCGCCCACCGAGCCTGGTATTGTTCCGATGAACATCTCCATCGCTGAGGGCATCTGGTCAAAGCCATCGAGCTTGGCCAGTGCCAGGGGGGTGGCCCCCGAAAACCCGTCCAGTCCGCCACCCTTTGTCAACCCTGCAATCCAGACATTGTCGCCGGTCATCCATCCCGGGTAACTGAAGAAGAGGAAAGCCCTGGCAGTGAGTGCCGGGTTGAGGATGTTCATCCCAGTGCCGCCGAAGATCTCCTTGCCTATGATCACCGCGAAGGCAACCGAGAGGGCTACCATCCAGAGAGGTACATCCACAGGCATTACCAATGGTATGAGGATGCCGGTGACGAGGTAGCCCTCATTGATCTCATGGCCTCTTATCTGCGCGACCACGAACTCTATGCCCAGTCCCACAATGTAACTCACAAGTATAAGAGGTAACACCTTCAGGAAACCGAACCAGAACATATTCAAAAGAGTCCAGTCGGCAATCCCGAAAGCCCTCGTATGCTGCAGGCCGATGTTGTATGATCCGAAAAACAGGGCAGGCAGAAGGGCTAAGACCACAATGATCATTGTGCGCTTCATGTCCATATAGTCCCTGATGTGAGAACCCTTCGTGGTAACCTTGTCAGGAACAAAAAGGAAGGTTGCAAACCCGTCATAGACGGAACGCAGCTTCTCCAAGCGGCCCCCCTCTTCAAAAAGGGGCTCTATCTTCTTCATTCTTTTAAGCAGGAAATTCATAGCAAGCTGACTCCTTAAATTAATTCATCTCTTTTATCATCAGGTTGATCCCGCTACGGATGATCTCCTGTATCTCGGTCTTGGAAGGATCAATGTATTCACACAGTGCGAAGTCCTCCTCAGCCACCTCATAGATGCCCAGGTTCTCCATAAGCTCAACGTCGCCGGCCAGTATTGCCTTTACCAGGTGAATGGGGTAAATGTCCATGGGCAGGACGTTTTCATAGTGGCCTGTCACGACGAATGCCCTGCGGCCGCCGTGAAGGTTCGTATCAATGTCATAATCCCTGCCTGGCAGGAGCTTTGAAAGGAAGACCCTCCAGTAACTGAACTTATTCAGCCCCGGTGTGGCCCAGCCAAGAAACTCGCTCTGGTCTCCCTCGGACAGCACCGTCACCATGTTGTCATAAAATCCTAAGGAGCCTTCAGGAGTGATCCTCTTGCCGGTGAGTGCATTGCCGCTGATGACCCTGTGATTGCCCTGCTGAAGGTTCGACTTCAGTATACCGCTTACCGAGGCTCCAGGTTTGATGCGATGGTACTTAGGGTGAATGACACCAACCCCGGCAAGGGCGATGATACGCTCGCGGTCATAGAAACCCGTGTCAAAGAGCCTTCCCAACGCTACTACATCCTGGATGTCAACGGTCCACACCACCTCGCCCTTGACAACCGGGTCAATATGGTGTATCTGAATCCCTACATTGCCGGCCGGGTGCGGGCCTGTAAAGTTGTGGAACTCCACATTCTGCAGGTTCTTCAGCTCTGACACCCTCATGCCCCCGGCTTCCTGCGAGATATGTATCTTCCCGTCAGTGAGGCGCGACAGGACATTTATGCCTGTCTGCAAATGGTTACCGTGGGTATTCGTCATGACGAAATCAATGTCAGGAGCCAGGGGTGCGGTGTCAAAGGCTGAAATGAAGACAGCTCTGGGCACCGAATCGGGACGGGTAACTATGTGATACGGGCGTTGCCGCAGCACTGGCCAGAGACCCGAACTGAGCAGCCTGGCACGGACCTCCTCACGCGAAAGCTTAAGAGGATCGGCAGCGCCGAAGTCAATACTCCCGCTGCCCTCCTGCTCTATCACCACCTCGGTGAGAACACGCTTTTCGCCCCGGATGATCTGCTTTACCACTCCGCTGACAGGTGAAACAAATTTGATTTCGGGGAAGGCCTTGTCATGAAAAAGCACTGTACCGGCTTTCACCGGACTGCCCTCCTGAACATCAAGCCTGGCAGCGAGACCCGGGAAATCGGCAAACCTGACGCCGAAACGGGTCACGGGCACCTCCGGAAGGAGAATCTTCTCCGCCTTGCCGGAAAGCCTGATGTTTAATCCTTTACGTAATCTGATCAGAGTTGACATATGTTGACTGAAACTTAATTCTATTCGGACTGCAATAATACAACATTGTTAAAACATTCACAGAGAGAGATAATAAAAATCACTTTTCTGTTTTTATGACGTGTAGTTAACAGTGCGGCAGGATATTTGTATTTTAGCCGGAAATATTGGTTATGTGTGAAATATTAACCAGGATAAAAATATTAAGTTTATCGATATCCTGTTCCATACTTCCAGCCTTTTCTGCCATTTCACAGGATTTTTCTTCTGTGGAGTTTGCTGCTGAGAACATTAAAAGTATAACATTTGAGAAGGACGGTTTGTTGCCTTCTTATCCTTTTATACAGCCATGGAACGGTGAGGAGATGACACTGCAATTCGACATCACCGAGAGTCCCACAGGGTCACTGTGGTACAGACTGACCCACTGTGACCGCGACTGGAACATGAGCGATCTCTTCACAAGTGACTATCTTGAAGGCTTTGACGAGAACCAGATCACTGACTACCTGCCGTCATTCAATACAAGGGTTAACTATACCCACTATACCCTGAAACTCCCTAATGATGATATCAGGTTTCTTGTGTCAGGGAACTATATTATCACCGTCTGGGATGCGGGCGAACCTGATGCTCCTCTTCTCAGAAAGCGTTTCTTCGTCAGTGAAGGCAGTTCCGCGGCGCAGGTGGTCTTCCGGCGGCCCATGAAGCCCGGGACTACGGAGTCACATCAGCAGGCTGAGATAACCGTGTCAACGGGTAACCTTCGCGTAACGGACCCTTACCGGCAGGTGACAGTCACCATGATGCAGAACGGCCGGTGGGACAGAGCCGCATTGAACCTCAGTCCTGATTTCGTGGCCGCCGGAAGGCTTGAAATCAATTCTCTGTCAGAAAAAACACTGATGCCGGGAGGAAACGAATTTCGGTACTTTGACATCAAGACCATACGTCAGACAAGGCAGAATGTCAGAGCCATCGATTTTGTCAACGGCATCTACCAGGCATACCTTCTGCCCTCAGACGACAGGGAGTTCAAACCCTATTTTTTCAATGAGGACTTCAACGGGAAGTATGTGGTGGCTATGGAAGAGAGCCGTGAACCGGACAGGGAGGCCGACTACGTAATGGTTTATTTCACGCTTCCAGCCTATGAAGAACTTAAGGGTGGCTCTGTCTATGTGTCAGGCGATTTCACCGGGTGGTTATACGGCCCTTCAAACAGGATGACATGGAGTGCCGCCAGGGGAAGCTATGAGCTCTCGCTTCTTCTCAAACAGGGTTGGTACAACTATGAGTTTGCCTTTGTGTCATCAGGGAAAGATCTTCCGGAAGGAGTTCATTTTGAAGGCAGTCACTGGGAGACTGAGAATGACTACCTTATCATCACCTACTTCCGTGACCCCACCACCCGTTATGATCGGCTCACGGGCGTCACCCTGGTAAACACCAGAGTTAGGCAATAGGGAATCCTTTCAGGCAGTAGGCAGTAGGCAGTAGCGGAACCCCGCGGAATATGCAGGCTCTGCGTGGAATATGTCAACACTATTGCCTATTGCCTATTCCCTATTCCCTAATTATGAACATCAATCCCGTATAGCATATAAAATGTATGCTCCATGGTCTTCACTATCTCAGCCATATATTCATGTACGGCTTTCACTGACCCCGGAAGGGTATAGATCAGTGTTGTGCCAATCGTGCCCGCCACTGCGCGGCTCAGTAACGCCTTCGGGTTCCTGTTGCCGTATTTGACCCTTATCTGCTCCATCACGCCGGGGATCTCCTTCGTCAGCAGAGGCCTTACCACATCGGTGGTGAAGTCACGCGGACCAATGCCCGTCCCCCCGGTGGTGATGATCAGATCCACCATCGGCGCCCCGGTGAGCGCAGCCTTAAGAGCAACAGGATCATCGGGCAGGACCGTTGATCTGATCTCGCACTCCCAGCCTGCTGATGCCATTGCATACTTAACATACTTGACCACGGCCGGGCCGCTCAGGTCCTTGTAGGCGCCGCCATGAGCCCTGTCGCTGAGTGTGATCACATGAACCTTAAATCTCTCAGGTAATGTCATGCTTCTCTTTGTTAATGAGTTGGATATCTGTTATAGTCATGGTCTTATCCACAGCCTTACACATGTCATAAACAGTCAGCAGCGCTACGCTCACTGCCGTCAGCGCTTCCATCTCCACCCCGGTCCGGCCTGTGCAGAGAGCTGTGCTGACAGCATTGATACCATCTCCGTCAGTTTTAAGTGAAAGCCTCACCTGGTCAAGAGGTATATTGTGGCACAGCGGTATCAGTGTTGCGCACTGTTTGGCTGCCTGGATGCCGGCTATCTCAGCCACCGTGATGACGTCTCCCTTTTTCATCATGTTCTCAGCAACCAGTTTCAGGGTCTCAGGGAGCATGTTTATCCTTCCCGAGGCCGTTGCCGTGCGGTGTTGTACCGGCTTGCCCCCGGTGTCAACCATGTGCGCCCTGCCGCTCTCGTCTGTGTGTGTTAGTTTTGCCATATTTCATTCTGCTCTGTTGAAGTTCATCCACCTATATTATAAAAGCAATTTACGCTGTTCACCGTGCCTCTCTCGGGCTTCTCATCCACTGCTCTTCTCAGCGCCTCTGCGGCGCCCAGTTCCCTGATGCTGTATCCTCTGTCGCTGAACAGGCAGGGTTTGACCATGCCCCCGGGCGTAAGGCGCAGCCGGTTGCATCTTGCACAGTTTCCTCCGCTGCCGCCGTGAACCACTGAGAATGTTCCGGAAGCAAGGTCCATCTGCCTTATGAAACGCACCTCAAGCCCCTCCCTGATGCAGTAACCGGCCACAGCCCGGGCATCCTCCTCTTCAGGAGTGCTTTTGATCACACAGTTTATCTTGACAGGCCTCAGCCCTGCCTCCTGTGCTGCCGCGATGCCACTGAACACAGCATCGATGTCACCGCCACGGGTGACATGCCTGTACCTCTCCGGGTCAACAGTGTCAAGGCTGATGTTTACCCTCATCAGCCCGGCATCAGCGAGGCCGGCGGCATACTCAGCCAGTAGTACGCCGTTGGTAGTCATCGACAGGTCACTGATGCCCTGTATTCCTGCAATCATCGAAACCAACCCGGTAACGCCTTTCCTTACTAATGGCTCACCTCCGGTTATCCTTACCTTATTGACCCCGTTCGCCACGGCCAGCCGGGTGAATTCCGTAATCTCGTCGTATGTAAGTATATCATCATGCCTGATCAGGCTGATGCCCTCCTCAGGCATACAGTAGCGGCAACGCAGATTGCACCGGTCAGTGACCGAGATGCGCAGGTAGTTTATATTTCTTTCAAATTTGTCTAACACTGACCATCTCTCCTTTCTGTATCCAGCTCTGCCCACGCGGAATGGCAATGAATCCCCATGCTCCCGTCAGTGCAGTTATATGAGCCGAACCGTGGTATTCAACCGGCATCGCCTCCCCGGCAGGTGTAACCGTAAACGGTATCCATGCGAGTCTCTCCGCCCTCTTGCGTGAGTAGTCGGCTGCCAGCGGCATCAGCATCTTTGGTTCTTCTGCCGTCACCCCTGCCATCCTGTCTATGAAAGGTCTGACCATCACCTCGAACTGCACGAATGTGGAGACGGGGTTACCAGGGAGGCCAAAGACTGCCTTCTTCTCTCCTGTGCAGAATGTGAGGGGTTTTCCCGGCTGCATGGCCACCTGGTCAAAGTGTATGGTCAGTCCCAGCGAACGCATCACCTTGGGCACCAGGTCAAAGTCGCCGAACGACACTCCGCCTGAGATCAGCACCACGTCGTTCTCTTCCAGGGCCCTTGTCAGCAGCTTCTCTATCGAGGCTTCCTCATCACGGGCTATGCCGTAGTACCTGCCTTCGGCTCCGGCCCTGGCCACCTGCGCCATCAGCTGCGATGCATTGCTGTTGCGTATCTGCGCCCCGGCGGGTACTTTATCAGGTTCAACCAGCTCATTGCCGGTGCTTATGACCCCCACCCTCGCCCTGCAGCTCACCGTGACAGCGGTGGCGCCAACGACAGCCATGACGGCTATCTCCTGGGGTTTGATGTACCGTCCGGGCTTCAGCACCGTCTGACCGGTAAAACAGTCCTCCGCCGCCTTCGCGATGTTATCATTGCCCGGCTTGCCGGTGAACCGCACCCGCCCGTCCTCCTTCTCTTCCGTATCCTCGAGCATGAAGACATAGTCGGCACCCTGTGGGACGGCCGCGCCGGTCATGATGCGGGAACAGGTGCCCTGCACAATCGTTTTTTCCGGCATGACGCCGGCGGCCACTGTCTCAGTTACGGTCAGCTCGCTGCCCAGATCCTGGTGCCGGCATGCATAACCGTCCACAGCACTCTTGTTCCACGGCGGCATGTCCATGTCACTCCTTACCGGTGCTGCCAGTGCCCTGCCGGCAGCGTCAGTGATCCTCACCTCCTCTTTCCCTGTATGGAAAGCGGCTTCTGTTACTATTCTGAAAGCTTCTTCAAATGTTATCATGACGTTTCAGTATTCCTTTTTCTCCTCCCCTTCCCCTACAACACGCAGGGCTTCAGGCCTGAATGATACAATTACCTTTTCGCCGGTGACGAAGTTGTTCTCCTCCATCTCGCGGTGAGTGATATCAGCGTAAAAGTAATCCCCGGCATTAACCGTGATCTCGAACCCGGTGGGTGAGGGTACGATGTCATCAATCATGCCGCGGATGTTGTTTATCTGCACCCCGGCCGCTCCCTGTCTTGACAGTAATACTTCGCTGCTGCCAATAATCAGGAGACCTGACGAGGGATAGCTTCCCTTCGGCAGCCTGAGCCTGGTCCTTTTCTCAGTTATTCCGGAGTAGCTGTTGTACGATTTGATGAAGGTGGCCCTGAAAAAGTTCTTTATCCCGGCATAGCGTGCCACGAACCTGTTCACGGGGTGGTTGAAAACCTCCAGCGGTGTTCCCTCCTGGATGATCCTTCCGTTGTGCATCACACCCACCCGGCTGGCCAGGCTTATCGCCTCCCCGAAGTCGTGCGTGACGTGTATTATTGTCTGTCCGCTGCGGTTGAGGCGGCGGAGCATCCTCCTGATATCGTCCTTCAGGCTGGCATCGACAGATGCCATTGGCTCATCAAGGAGTAAAATCTTAGGCTCGGTGACGAGCGTCCGCGCCAGGGCCACCCGCTGTTTCTCTCCTCCTGAAAGGTTGCCGGGTTTGCGCAGGAGCAGATCTGTTATATTCATCGCCCCGGCAATGCGCTGAACCCTGTCAACTCTCTCTTTCAGTGTAAGGTTCATTATCCTGAGAGGATACATGATGTTATCCTTAACCGAATAATGGGGGAAGAGAGCCAGATCCTGGAATACAAGGCCGATGCCTCTCTTTTGTACTCTTTTTCCTGTTATATCTTCGCCGTCAAGGAAGACCCTTCCGCTGTCAGGGGACGTGAGGCCGCATATCAGCTCAAGCAGCTGGGTCTTTCCTGCCCCGGAGCGGCCCAGCAGGACGTAATAGTCCCCCCGGGCCACCTCAAGCGATATCTCCTGCAGTAAGAAGGCGTCGATCCGCTTGCTCAGTCTTTCAGTCCGCAGCATCATCCTCCCTCCTGAATATGGGGCGCCGTTCAGTAGCCAGAACCCTGAAGAGCACAAAGAAGACCAGCGCCACAAGTATGAATATTATCGACGCCGGGCGTGCAGCGCTGATACCGTACGTATTGAAGCGGTCATAGATAAGGACCGGGGCAATCATGGGGTGGTATGCGATGATGACCACAGCCCCGAACTCGCTCATACCGCGGGCGAACATCATGATGAATCCCGAGACCACCGAACGCCATGCCTGAGGGAGTGAGACCGTGAAAAAGATGCGTGACTGTGATGCACCCAGTGTCAGCGCCGCCTTCTCCGTACGCTCGGGTACGGCAGCAAAGCCATCGCGGGCGGCGTTGATGAGGAAGGGGAGGCTGACGAAGGCCATGGCCAGGGCTATGCCTGCACCGTTGTTTACCAGCATAATGCCCGCCTTCTGCGCCGCACCGCCGAGGGCTCCGTCACGTGAGATGAAGCCCAGGAGCGCAATGCCTGCCGCAGTGTGCGGCAGCACCACGGGAAGATCAATGATGCCCTGAACCACCTTCTTTAAGGGGAAATGCCTGCGCGCCATGAGCCACGCCAGCGGCACCGCTCCAACGGCAAAGATGAGTGTTGCCGAGAAGGCTATGGCGAGGGTATACCACACGCTTCTCCTGACAGCAGGATCAGCAGCCGTCGTTCTCACCTCACTGAATGACGAGTCGAAGAACATGCCTGCCAGCGGTGCTATTATGAAGAGCAGCACCAGCGAGGCAAGGATTGCGAAGACCCAATTGAAGAGCGTATGACCTTTCATCCTACTCCGGCTCTTCGGCTTTGGTTTCCAGATACTTGCTCAGCTGAGGTGGCACAACGGCCTCTTCATCAGCCACGGCCGGGACAAGGGGCTCCTGTCCGCACTCACTGAAGATGGCTCTTCCCTCATCGCTAAGCATGAATTCAAAGAACTTCATCGCCAGCTCCTTCTGCGGTGCATTGTCGGGTACGGTGCCCGAGTAACTGATATAGTCGCCCCTGATCGCTATACGCTTACCGGGTGCCTCACCTGGAATCATGCAAAAGACCTCACTGTAACGTTCCGTCATACCGGGTGAAGAGAGGTTAATCTCATCGGGCAGCTCAAGGTAGCGGAGTCCGTGTTGTATGGCAACCGACCTGTACTGGAACATGTAATCGATGACTCCTGTCTCCGCCAGGGCAACCAGGTCAACCTCCTTGGGCCTGATGTAGTCCGTGTCTTTACCGAGCAGTGAGTCCGCCAGTCCTGGTCTGCCGTAATACTCTTCAGCCAGCCTGGCGGCGAAGACGGTACGGTAGCCGCACGGGTCGGCATCAGGATCTGCACGGCCGATGATGACATCGTCCTTCAGGAGTATATCTGGCCAGTTTTCCTCACGGAGTATTGAAGAGTATGCCGACTCCGACCTGTAGGCGATAACGAGCTCATTGGTGGCAAAGCGTATGTTCCATGAGGCATACCGCGGAATAAGCATGCTGCTTACTACAATATGATCAGCAGAGAGCATGATATCACAAGTCCGGCCAAGGTCTGTGATCTTGCGGGCTGAGTGGAGGCTGCCTGCCGCCTCGGTCAGCACTCTGACACCGGGGTTGGCCTTTTCGAAGGTTTCCGACAGCTTCCTGACCGGCACCGAAAGGCTTCCGGCGTGAAAGATAACGAGGTTCTTCCCCGAGCTGCCGCCGCATCCCGTAAGGGTAAAAAGAAAACCAAAAAGCAGTGCAAAAGGTTTTCTCATTTGGCGTCACCGATTTCGTTTACACGGTTGAAAAAGACCTTCGCTATACTCTTCATGGCTATGTCTGTCTCATGGATCAGGCTGTTGTATGCCCTCACCAGTTGTATCCCGTCGGCCGACAGGAGTGTGCGTCCGCCGGCGGCCCCTCCGCGCCGTTTATCAGTGAGCCGGAACCCGAGGTGATGCTCTACATCATGCAGCAGTCCCCATGCCTTGCGGTAACTCATACCCAGGTTGCGGGCCGAGGCGGTCAGGGAACCGGTTCGGTCTATCTCAAGCAGGAGGGCGAAGCCTTCGCCGTCAAGTATCCTGGCCTTTTTAATTGTCTCAAGCCACATGTCATACCTGAGAAAAATGTCATAATAGGGTTGTCCCTTGTGTCCGGCCATAGGATTGTTTTATTGATGCAGGGCAAATTTACATCTTTTGCATAACGCTTCCAAACCCGACTACTGCCTATTGCCTACTGCCTATTGCCTATTTATTGATATCTTTGCACGACCTCAACTTCATCCCCGTGAAGAACAACCGACCCCTGCGCCGCCTGCTTCAGCTCATTAATCTGGAGAGCGACCTCGACAACTTCGAGAGCATTCATGAAACAATAGAGAAGGAGATTGTCTTCAAGGGCACCAATCTCTGGATCCTTGTCTTCGCTATCCTGGTGGCCTCAGTAGGGCTGAACATGAACTCCACCGCGGTGATAATTGGTGCCATGCTCATCTCCCCGCTCATGGGACCCATCAACGGTATAGGTTACAGTATTGCCACCTATGATTATTTTCTTTTCAGGCAGGCCCTGAAGAACTTTTCATTTGCTGTGCTGGCGGGCCTGATAGCCTCCACCGTTTATTTTGCCGTAAGCCCGATCTCCACGGCACACTCCGAGTTACTTGCACGAACCAGTCCTACAATCTATGATGTACTTATTGCTTTCTTCGGCGGTATGGCAGGCATCGTGGCTATTACCAGTAAAAAGAAAGGCAATGTCATCCCCGGTGTGGCCATAGCCACAGCACTCATGCCCCCTCTCTGCACTGCAGGTTACGGGCTGGCAACAGGTCAGTTCACCTATTTTTTCGGCGCCCTGTACCTCTTCACAATCAATACGGTGTTCATAGCACTCTCGGCCCTTATTATTTCCCAGATACTGAAGCTGCCGATACGTGGAACTATCGATGATGCGCAAAAGAAGAGGATTAACCACATGATATCACTTATTCTTACGCTGGTACTTATCCCCAGTATCTATTTCGGATACAACCTGGTACAGAAAGAAAAATTCGTGGAGCGTGCCGCAAGGTACATAGACAACGTCGCAGTGGTGGAAGGCAACTACCTTCTGAAGCATGAGATAGACCCTAAAAACCGTACCATCCAGCTTGTCTACGGGGGCACATCACTCTCAGCGGAACAGAAGGAGGATATTACTTCCAGGGCGGCAAACTTCGACCTCAAAGGTATCGTCATAGATTTCCATCAGGGCTTCTCATATGCCGACGCCTCTATCAGAAACAGTGAGGTTGAGACCCTCAAGGCTGAGATCAACCGTCTGAACATGGTCCTTAAGGATAGAAATAACAGACTCTCAGGCTTCGAAACCAGGCCTGAACGTGGCAATGAGCTGCTGAAAGAGCTCTCGATCCTATTCCCCCAGGTGTCGGAGGTCTCTTATTCCGAGACCCTGAAATACATCCAGGGGAAAGCTGCCCCCGACACACTGACCCTGGTTACCATCGCTCTCAAAGGCAGAAGCCTTGCGGACAAGGAGCAGCAACAGGTTGAGAAATGGCTCTCAACCCGTCTGAGCTCGAAAGCCGTCAAGGTTTACTTTGACAAATAAACAAGATCTACCTTATTATGACCGGTCTGGTTACCTGTTGCTGCTTTGCCGGCACAGTCACCTTCGGTTTCATTACAGCTCCTCCCGGCCTGCCGGGCATGCCGGGTTTCGATGTGTTCCCGATTCTGTCAACCACATTCACCGGCGAGGTACACGAGGTACATTGGTCAATGAAACTTGAATATCCAAGGTCTTTGTTCTTGTAGACATAGGTCACCAGCTCAAAGGGGTGCTTTCGGTTCTTTGCAGGTATAAGGGCATCCCCGGGCGATGAATATCCGTAGGAAGTGCTCCATGGTCCTGTTGACGCAACCGCGGCTCCAGGGTGACCTTCCAGCGGGGTCAGCGGCACGCTCTTGCTGAACCAGACCTTTGCCTTCTTCGCCTCGGGAAACTCCGGAACAGGTTGAGCACCAGTCAGCGAGCCGTGAGGAGCATCGGCTCCCTTGACCAGCTTCACCGTGCCTGACGGGGCTGTCTCACCGTGAATTGAGCACACTACCACGAAGCTGTTCTGAGCAGAGATGGTCTCGCTGCCCGGCCTCACATTGAAGCGTTAAGCTCTTCATTTTCAATGGCCGAAACCATAAGACCCTCTGTCTCTACCCATTCCGATTCAATTGTGAATCCCTCAATCACTGCCTGTGCCTTCACCTTCTGTCCAGGTTCAAACGTCAAACCGGTGACCGGAAGGTTCCCAGGGGTGAGTTGACCGTTCCCCGTGTTGGGCTTTCGGCTTCTCTGTCACCGCCTGTGACCTGGTGCCCTGCGGAGCGGTGCCCGTCAGTACCACCTTCCCGGAACCGTTCCTGTGTGATGAACTCAACGGGACCGCGGTAAACGGTCAGGTTATTCCTGAACTCATTGATCCGGTTGACGGTCTCCTGTCTGAGGTATGGCGCCTTTGAACCGGTCAGCAGGACTCCTGCCCAGGGCAGCAGCGGCACCAGCCGACGGTCTGCCCTGAGGTGCACCAGCCAGCTTCGCCCACTTGCTCCTGTGAACCGGCTACGACTGCCTTCGGCCAGTCCGGCAAAATAGTCAGCTGACCAGAGCTTTATCTCCCTGAACGGTATGGTTGCATCGATGGCAGGACTGGGATTAGGCACATCAGCGAGCCTGACCGTCACCTTGTCTCCCTTCTTCAGCGGCACATCCCTTGCGATGAAGACGCCCTGAGCGTCGGTTGTTGCACTGTATTGACTGCCGTGCTGCCCTGACGGCTGACGATGACAGTGAGATTCCCCTTGTAGGGAACGGTGTCCATCACTCCCGGCCTGCTGCCCGGAACGAGGCTGCGCATCTCACCGGCAACATAATCACCCCATGCACAAGCCTCATGGATGACCATATCATAACCGTGGTAGTCAGGTTTCTGATACTTCCAAAGGGAGTAATAACGGTCAAGCAGGGTAAAACTCTTCGAGACTATCTTTCCTCCTGCCTTGAGCCTGAGGCCCACATCAGCATCGAGCGTCAAACCGTCGGTGGCAACGGTGCCCTCCATCCCTCCGTTAACATAGATATCAAGGGCATTGTAGCCCTTGACTTTCAGGTTGGCGGTGCACTGAAACCCGAGGAATGCTTTCATCTGCGAGGTGACTGTGTAATCAATGTCACACCATGCATCAATGGTGGATATATTATTTATACTCGTGGGTATATACCAGAAAGTGCCGCCCCTGGCTCCCAAAGCCATCTCAATGCCCTGGTGGATCTCGACGGCCAGGGTGACATGTCCCTCCATGGTGCACAGGATGAACAGACCTATCTCACACTTGCCAAGGTCAGACATCTTTATCTCCGTACCCCATATCGGTGTCTTGGCCTCCTCCTTCAGCTTCATGCTGGTATAAATCTTCATGTCAACCTGTTCCGATAGCAAGGAAGACAAGGCGGTAACCGCTGTTCTTTGAATACTTTGCCTTCAACGCGCGGGTTGGTAAGAAGTATCTGGCCGTCAAGGGTCACCGTCAGCGAGTCATTGTCGACCTTGTCAATGAGAAACGTTCACGCTGTCAAACTGCAGGTTCACAGCATACTTGTTGTTCAGCTGCAGTGAGCTCTCCACTATACCCTCAGCCAAAGAAACAGTGTTTGCCAGAGTCACGGGCACCTCCTGCTCCGGCACGTCAATATCCTGAAAGACAGCTGACAAAGAGGGTCTGAGAGCGATCATCCGGTTGTCGTCGACGGGCTCGGCCTGTAAGACAAGATCGCTGGCAGGATCAATATAGACCGAGTCCGGACTGGGCCGGAAGGCGCCTCCGGTAAGATCGAGGATGCCATCCTGCTTCAGCCTGATCCTGTTCTTCTGCGCAGGAGTGAGTGTCCGGACGTTATTCGCAAACTCATATCGTACATTGTTGAATGTACCGGGTTTCTCGCCACGGGCCATGGCCCGTACAGCCACAGGATGGACAGTCTGCTCTGCAGGCTGCAGGTCACTCACAGTAACCACGCCGTCAAACCTGACAGCTTCGGCAAGTCTTAAGCTGCTGTGCACCGGCCTGAAGCGTCATAGCCAGGACAAGCAGAAATGTCAAAATTGTGCTTCTTTTCATTACTGAAAGGGGGTTAATTCTGTTGTACAACGCTGCCGGTCACCACTTTGGTATTTCAATGCAGCTATAAGTCACCCGCACACCGCAAAAAACACTTCAATTTTTAATTCTTCTCTCTTAATTCTTAATTTTACAGACAGGCATAAACCGTATATCATGAAAATAACTGACTACCCTACATTCAACAAGGAGTGGGACAAGAAGGAGACAGAGAAGAAGACAAAGAAAATTCTGAAGGAGATCGGCGAGCTTCAGTATAAGATGTACGCCCAGAGCAAATTCAGCATGATCGTTGTCCTGCAGGGTATCGATGCCTCAGGCAAGGACGGTGTGGCGAAGGGGCTGCTCCGGTACTGCAACCAGGTTGGAATTGAGGTGTACAGCTTTAAGAAGCCAACAGAGCTGGAGTATTCTCACGATTTCCTCTGGAGGGTGCACCAGGTATGCCCGGCCAATGGGGTACTGAAGGTCTTCATCAGGTCACACTATGAGGATATCCTCGTGCCTACTGTAGGGAAATACATCCCTGACGATATCATTGAGAAGCGCTATGAAACCATCAACACCTTTGAGAAGATGCTGGAAGATAGCGGCACAAAGGTTGTCAAGTTCTTCCTCAATGTTTCAAAGGAGACGCAGAAGGAGAGGCTGATGGAGCGAATCGAGAATAAGGAGAAGCACTGGAAGCACAAGGACGGCGACTGGGCCACGAGGGAGAAGTTCGATGAGTACCTCGGGGTTTACCAACAGATTCTCACCCGCTGCAATGATGTGCCGTGGCATGTTGCGCCGGCCGATAAGAACTGGCAGAAACTCTATGCTGTCGCTGAAGTGGTCCTGAAGACCCTGAAGGAGCTGGATCTTCAATGGCCCCCGCTGGTCACGGAGAAATTCAATCCTGCCGGGCATAAGGGCAAGATCCAATAGTAAAGCGCTGGTCACAGGCCTACAATACTTCAACCCCTACGGGGTACATTATCATTGGATGCCTTGTTCTACAAAACCATAACCCCTACGGGGTATCATTGCGCGTAGCGCATAAAGTATTGTAGATCAATGTATTATAATGCTTTTATTGGTCATAGACCATAAAGTATTGTAAATCGGCGCGCAATCGACAATCGAAAATCGAAAATCGAAAATCCTACTTCAGGGGCACTGACTTACTGATAGTCCCTGCCTTGCGCGATTCAAATTTGAGGTCAACGCTGCCTTTGCCGCTTACAAGGAACTGGTATTCGATCTTTCCGAATCCAGGCACCTGGCACAGCTGTACTTCAGGTTTGTATTCCTTATAGTTAACAAGACCCATGTACGGGTCTGTCAGCACTCCGCCGCTTACCACTTTCGCCCCGCGTCCGGTAACACTCAAAATATCAGGAGAATAAAGCTTGTTCTTCATTGTAGCGTGTGTGACTGAAGGCATCACCCCTTCGTTTACCAGCCTGACCCTGATGCTCCACAGGTCGCCGTCGACCTTCTTCACCTCAAACACATCCATCCTCACCTTAGGAGTATACTGGGCCGTAAAGATCACCGCTGAGGCATTCCTGTGAACAAGGTCCTGCAACATGAACGGATGCGGCAACCTTGAACTCAACTTTGTCCAGCCGCCAATTTCAACATCGCCGTACAGCGGATGTTTAAATGGTTTCCACTCAACGAACTGCTCACCCTGGGTAACATTGTCATTGAAAAGCAGCCGCTGCCTCTCGGCATCGGAGGATTCGCCAAACATTGATCTCTCCTCCTGCTTTCTCATCATGGTCCCGTCAAAGGTCTCCGTCTCCACCTGGAACAGCTCACCCACAAATGAGTATGAACCCACCAGGTTATTGGTGAAGTCGGTGAAATCACCATAGGTCGTATAGAGGTCTTTCCAGCTTACCAGGTATTCGTACCCGGGAACGATCTTTTCGATGTTCTTACCAAGGTAATCATATACTGCAATGTCTCCCTGGGGCAGCTCTCCCGCGGCCTTGAACGAGGGACCTCTCAGGTACATCCCCCCGTTGTTGTGGAAGGCGAACACCATGATGATGTTAGGCCGTGCCAGCATCCATTCAGCTATGGCCTTAATTCCGGTTCCCTCAAAAGGATAATTTCCTGCGCCCCTCTGCACATAGGGAGGCTGCCAGTTATATCCCCAGTTGCGGTTACCGTCCACAAACCCTTCGCTGTCCTCATTCACCAGGCCGTCACCGTCGTTGTCGATTCCCTCCTGTCCCAGCCTTGTCCATTCGCCCTTCTCCCCGGGCTTGACTGCAATCATCAGCCTTTTGTCCGCGGGGTCGGTCCTGAGCCTGCCCAGGGTATCCCTTATCCGCATCGTTGTAATATTTCCGTCTCCGTCGATATCATCCGGACCGTCCTCGTCATAAAGGCCGTCGCGGTCATCATCGACAGGTATCCGCAGTCCGCGGTTGGAACTCGGGCTATTGGCACCCTCAAAGAAATGTGCCCTGCCATCGACATTAACCACAGGTATGATATAATAAGCGTTACGGTCAACGACTTCGGTTATATCCTTCAGCTTGCCATAGTTAGTCAGCAGCCTGTTCGCCAGGTAGAGGCATACCTCGCCCGCCTGTATCTCGTTGCCGTGTATATTTCCGTCAACATATACACCTGGTTTTGAGAGTGGTTCGCCTGTCTTCGGGTTATTGATTGTAAGGGCCCAGATGACTCTCCCCTCTTCGCTCTTCCCCACCTGATCAAGCTTTGTGAGCTCAGGGTATGCGGTGTTCAGTGCCTTGAGGGCTTCCACAACCTTTTCGTAACTGTAGTAAAAATCGAACCTCAGTGGTACCTTTACCTCCTGTGCCTGTATCAGCACGATGGCAAGAGCCATCAGTGCCGCGGTCATGAATGATCTTCTTCCTCTCATGGCTTACCTCCGATAGTTATCTGTTTTGAATCGTTCCCGGCCTGTTTTGATTCAAGCCTGATTGTCATGGTTCCCTTTTTCGGAGACCTGACGAGCCACATATACCTGGCTGATTTCATTCCGCCGACCTCAGTGACGGGAGTTCTCTTTTTTCCCGAGAGGATCTCGATGCCTTCTCCCTCAAGCGTCATGATGGCCGGTGCGGGGATCTTGTTTCTCTTACCCATTGCTGTAGGGTACGGGAGATATTTTTCGTTCGTCACCCAGGCCTCGAGCTGGTAAACGCCGCCGCCTTTTTCGGTCACTTTGACCTCTGCAATCGACAGTTTCGGCAACCTTTTCACAAGCTCGAACACATAAGGCAGGTGAAGGTCAAGAAGCGAATCGACCATCGCCACCGGGGGTGTGTTTTCGGCGAAGGGTGCAAACCCTCCTATCTCCACATCACCGAGTGTCGGATGCTTGTATGCCGTCCACGGTGTGAATCCCTTACCATCCATATGTTTGTCTGAGAAGGCAAGGAGTGCGGTCTCTTTCGGGTCGCCCTTCTTCTCATCCTTCTTAGGCGCTGGCATCTGTTTCATCATGGCCGCCATCTGTGCCGGCTTCATCTGTCCGCCGCTCACAATACCTATCACCATTTTGGCACTGTACTGTGCCGGGGCACCGCTCTCCTTCAGGAAAGCAGCAATCTTCTCCTCACCCAGCGCAAGGAATTCCTCCGATGACATCTTTTCAAGCGACTCAGTGGTGAGCGCGCTGCCCTCCTTCTTCTCCTCCTTTGGTTTGGGCAGGCCCCAAATATCCATCGTGAAAACAGGCAGTCCCAGGTGGTAGTATGACCACAGTTCGAACGACCCGTCCTCCGGCTGTGCGGGGTCAAACCGCTCTTCAGTCACTCCCTTTTTCTTGAGGTACTCCTTGTAGTCCGATGAAATTTCATTGTAGAATGCCAGGTCCTCCTGCATGGGGTTGACCACGGCACCCAGTCCCAGGAAGCTGGCAATCATGCTCTCGTCAGCCGTCATGCCCGGAGGCAGCATCGGCTGCACCATCTCGATGATCTCAGCCATGGTGTAGGTCCGGGAGACATCCATTCCCATAGCCGTTCCTATTTCCCGGGGGATCCTTATATTATCGGTATCGAGCGAGCCTTTTCTGCCGCCCTGGGGAGGGGCAAGGAGGTAGTTGGTTGTACCGAAAGACAGAACCATGGCTATCTCGGGATGCGCAAAGGCGAACTTAATCAGTGCTGCCGACTCGGGTTCAGAGCCTGGGTAGAGTCCGCTTCGCTTACCGAAGCTTTTGAATAGGTGCGGGAAGTTGATATTGACATTGGTTCCTCCCGGGGCATCCTCGTTGTACTGTCCGTCTCCGTCGTCATCGGTGCCTTCGCTATAGAGCCTGTAAATTCCTTTTTCACCCTTTGATGCGTCTGCCCTTCGCATCAGACGGGGCTCACCCTCAACGGGAACCCATGTGCCGTCATGAGCCTTCACCCTCATCTGGGTGATGAGACCGTCGTTGTTAAGGTCATTAAATCCGTCCTCATCTGTCTGATCATCGGTATCGTCATTGAAGGGCGTGGCGTTTCCGGGATCTGACCACAGCGGCTTCATGAAGAAGCGGGCATAGGCGTCGGGGTTACCCATCGGAACGATGTACCATGTATGGCTGACAGGCAGTGCTGCATCCGTTGCGATGCGCGATGCCAGCGACAGTGCTGCCTCTGTGGCGAGAGGTGTTGTGCCCGTCATGTTGGCCGTGACCAGCACTGCCGGAACGGTGGTTCCCGCCCTGCCGATCTCGATCATCAGCATCTCCCTGCCACCCGGTGTGACGGCCATCTTGTGCACCTTCACAAGCGAGGGAGAGCTCTGTCGTATCTGCTCAATCCTTTTATTCACCCCGGCAGGATCAGTGTACTTCTCAGTGGCTGACGCAGCCCCGGGGATAAGGAACAGTGAGGCAACAAGAAGCATTATGCCTCTCACTGCCGGTAATTGTATCATTCTCATTTACCGGTAACTTATTTTATTTCTACTCCAAATAAACCTTTATATGACTGCACTATATAGCTGTCGAGCCATTTATAATGCTCAATAATCTTCTCCTTCTGGGGTTTGCCCCTGGCTGGTACTGAGGCCATCAACTCCCTGGTCCTACTGAAGATCTCATCCTCAGCCGGTTCAAGCTTCTGAAGAAATCCCGTCTTCTCCTCGTTGAGCAGCAGGGCAACGTTCATGTATTTCCCTCCCGAGCCGCGGGTGATGGGGAAGAGCTGGCTCTTGAGGGTCATCGCCGCATCGCACAGCGGGGCATGCATGTTCTCCTTCATGCTCACAACCTGTGGCAGGCTCTTTCCGGCACTGACCCACACGGGAACAGCCATTGTTGTAAGCGGGAAGCCTGTCAGTGTCCACATCATGGCGTTGTCAGGGTCTTCACCCTTTGCAGCTCCCACCACCATCATCACTGATGCCGTGGAGGTGCGGGGGATAAAATCATCAAAGTTTCTGAAGGTGGCCGTGGCAGCATCAGCCGGCAGGTCAGCCCTCAGGTTTACGCCGGTGAGCGAGTGTTTCAGGTTACGAGAGATGCTGTTGAGCAGGTACTGCGGATCGAGCCTCTTCTGTGCCAGGGCCAAATTAAGCGCTTCAGTGGCGGCTGCAAACCTGATATAACCTCCGCCCACATCGACCTTTCCGGTGAATGAGTGGTTGGTGCGTATCAGCAGTCCGTAGGGAGCCAGCGCAGGGTCATTGGCATCTATCTTTTTGAAGCCGAAGTTGCCGGTCTCATAATAAGCGGCGCCGCCCTGCGCATCAATCACTCCGAAGTTGGCATCCACTCCAAGGGGCTTCGGCATGTCTGTGAGCATCTTCTCAAAGTCGGCCAGCGTGGCACAGCTCATCAGCGCCTGTTTCATCACTACGCCCTCCTGGTCGGCAAATTCTGTGGTGTCTCCGCTGTTGTTGTTATATGCAGCCGAGTTAATTATGGCAAACCCGGCGGAGTTAAACCCGCCCCAGACCTCCTGTTTCCATGAGTCTTTGGAGTCGACGAGTCCTATATAATTGTATTTGCCGTCGGTGAAGAAGACCAGGGCATTATCGAGGGTGCCCGTATCGCGGTGCTTGTAGAGTATAGGCCTGCCGTCAGGAGTGTACTTGCCTGACATGAGGAAGGTGGTGCATGACAACAGTTCTCCGGTTATGCCGGCAGCGGCAAACAGGAGCAGGATCAGAGTCAGTTTCTTCATAGGGGTACGAAAAAGTTTCGCTAAAGGTAAATCTTTTTTGATCCTGCGGTTAGTCCCGCCCGGTGCATTAAGCTTTTTTAACCCCGGGACGTTCAGTCTTCAGTCTCTCGCAGGCAATAGGCAACAGGCAGTAGGTAGTAGTTGTAAGTTACTGATTTTTAATTCTTAACTCTTAATTCAATTTTGCTCCCAACAGCCGACTGATTCCTCACTATTGCCTACTGCCTTCTATGTTGAAAAACAAATTTCAGGATAAATTTTTTATAAAATTATTAAAGAACTATTTCTATAAAAACATCCTTCTATAAACAGACCCATATTGGGCTGCAATGCCTTGATTTCAATTTTTATAGATAGTGAGCTGCACTCTACTGCTAACAGACAGTATTATCCTGCTGCAAGGCAATAACAACAGTCTCACCTGATTATCTGGTTTTTATAGATATATAGTTTCATGATATCGAACATTTATATGGTTCATTATTGAGCAGTACAAAACGTATCCGGCTCAAAAGCTTTTTGGCGATCCTGATTATAGCTTTATTTGATTCCATCCTTTTAGAATATGTCAGGTAACTCCTCATTAATGAAGGATCGTTTCTTATTGCGATCCAGGAGCTTTCGATGAGCGTGGTTCTCAGGGTATCATGTCCCCGGGGAGTTATATCCCCTGATCTTTCCTTCTCTCCGGAGGATCTCGTCGAAGGAACCAGACCAATATATGAACACAGCTTATCAAGAGTAGAGAACCGATCGATCAGTTCCAACTCAGTTAAAATTGTCATTGATGTTATTAAACCTATCCCTGGCACGGTTCTTAATAAGTTCACTTTCTCCCGATAAGTATCTGTTTGCGCAAGAAGTCGGATCTGCCTGGTTACTTCCAAAGTGGAACCACGCAGATGTTTAAATTCAGTGAGTAAAGCCTGTATGGTGTATTTACCACTGTCGTAAGATAGTTCCAGACCATCCAGCCATGAGACAAAACGATTTGACCAATGACTCTGTGCATGAGGAAAAGCATCTTCGATAGAAATTCCGTAATAATACAAAAGGGATTTTATTCGATTTTTAATCCTGGTTAAATCCTTAATCAGCATCGATCTGGTTCGTACAAGGCTTCTGTCTTCTTGCGCTTGTATTGATGGTATGTAAATGGGGTTAAGTTCTCCGGCACTCAACGACCTGGCGATCTTTCTGCTATCTCTTTTATCTTCCTTCTGTACCCGCTCTTTATGGGTTGTGGGGATATCCGCCGGGTTTACCACCATTGATTTTATTCCATAAGATGTCAACTTATTATGAATCCAATATCCGCAGTATCCCGCTTCATAGGCAGTATGATAAGTCCCACCCGGAAAATTATTTTTGAGATAATTATATAAGACCTCAGGTTTAGGTGGCTGTGTAAATGTCTTATATACAAATGATTCTGCCATTACAGTAACTTTCCAACTTTTAAGATGTACATCAAAACCTGCATAAATGTTTTGACCTGTAAAATCAATTTGTTTAACTTGTGCATTCATAAGTTTCAGATATTATTAGGTGAATACTTCGAGAATATTCAAATCTAATAACTATCCTGAAACTTATGTTTTCAAACATAGGCCTACTGCCTGCTGCCTTTTATTTGATCCTCTTCCCCTCTATCTGCTGCCCTCCCTGGTGCAAAACCATCTTGTTGACTTTACCGTCTTCATCAGCAATAAACTCAACCTGGGCATCAACCACCTTCAGGAAGAACTTGGTCAGGCTCTGGGCAAAAACCTCGAATTTAGGTTGTCCGGTAGCCTGTGTGAAGAGCCTGTTCCCCTCCCTGGTGAATGCGATGCTGAAGCCCGGTTGGATCTCATATTCACCTACATACTTTTCAAGAAGAGCCTCATCCACTACCACCACCTTCTTTTCCTCGAGAGCCTTATCGCTCCTCTTCCATTCTGTTATATTACCCCTGTCGTTAAAAGTGGCCGTGATGATCTTCCCTGCCCCGTCCCTGCTGAATTTCAGGGATGTGAAAGTATTTTCAATCAGAAACATATCCCTTTCAACAGGTATCATTATCCTTCTTGAACCACCCGATCTGGCCAGGGTGAGCTTACCTTCGTCCATTGCTATTGTGGCCTCTTTGCCTTCTTCATTGGCATAGATCCCCTGGTACTCTTTCAGGGCCGATTCTTCAAGCTTCAGCTCTGTCGTTTTCAAGGGTTTGCCAATGGCCAGGGCGGCCATTTTCAAAGAGCTGAATTCCGGAGCCTTGCCGTTGTTGTTTGATAAAAGGGCAACATAAACATCCTCATCCGGAAGGTATACCGAGCTTGTCAGGTAACCGTTTATTCCTCCTCCGTGTTCAATGGTCGGGCTTCCCTGGAGCTCACTCATGAACCAGCCGTAACCGTATGACGTACTCTTGCCGTCAGTCAGTTTATATGGAGTATGGGCCAGATCAAGGGTTTCCTTTTTAACAAGTTTGTATGAGTGGACTGCCCTGTTCCATTTATACAGGTCATCAACCGTTGACATGATTGAACCTGCTGCATAGGGCAGAAGCATGCTCATAAAATCGGCATTGACATCGCCATCCTTGCCGGGCTGATATCCGGATGCACGCAGTTTTATGATCTTCGTATCGTCACCGTAGCATGATGAGGTCATACCCAGGGGAGTGAAGAAATTTTCCTGCAGGTATTCCTGGTATGTTTTGCCTGATACCTTTTCGATAATATACCCAAGCAGGAAATAACCTGAGTTGTTGTAGTTCCATTTCGTTCCCGGAGCAAACTCCATCGGTTTCGATTTGATAAGGTCTATAACCTCTTCGGGCTTCATGTCAGTCCTTATGAATTTCTGGAATTCGGGCACGTTAGTGTAGCTCTTTATCCCGGAGGTGTGGGTCAGCAGGTGCTCAACGGTTATTGAGTGTCCGTGCATGGGATAATCGGGGATGAACTTTGTAATCTCATCCTGGAGCGACAGCTTCCCCTGCTCCATCAGCTGAAGTATGGCGATGGCTGTGAACTGTTTGGTGACTGAGCCGATCCTGAAGACCATTTCGGGTTGCATCGGCACATTCAGTTCGAGGTCTGCCATGCCGAATGCCTTCCGGTAAATTACCTGTCCGTTCTTCGCCACCAGTGCTGCGCAGCCTGTTTCTCCTGGCTTGAACTGCTCCGACAGGATCTTGTCGTACTCGGCGGTAAGTTGTTTTGGGTTGAGCGACTGTGCTGTAATATCAGCGGTGATTAATGCAATCATCAGTGACAGCATAAAAGTCACTGTAAAATTTGTCCTTTTCATGATCAGGGTTTTAAGGTTTCGCTGTAAAGACGACAAATTAATAAAAATGCGGCAAAAGTTTACAAAGTTATGGTTTGAACGTCTGAGGATGGACATTGGTTCAACCGACCTGCTGATTTAACAGTGTAGCAGTAGGGTATCCCGGACGTGAAAAGCTGTTAAAACTTCCACCGGGGAAAGCCCCGGCCGACTGACAGCCGTTCCTCATAGCAGCCGTGAACATATGCGTACTGTGGTTGTTTCATATAATTTAAGTTAAGTTAAACAACTATAACAACATGAAGTTATTCTTGTCGGTAGTTTTATCATTGACCATTGGGTCGGCATCACTACCGGCGCAGAAGATTGAAAAGATAGGCGTTCCGGAGCTGGAGAAGATTCTTGCCAGCCCGGAAAATGTACTGCACGTAGTTAACTTCTGGGCCACATGGTGCCCGCCGTGCGTTACCGAGCTGCCTTACTTTGAGAAAATGTCGAAAGAATACCAGGGCAAGGGAGTGAAATTCATCCTCATCAGCCTCGACTTCCCGAGCCAGATAGAGAGCAGGCTCATCCCATTTCTTAAGACGAATAAAATTACGGCTGATGTCAGGGTAATGACAGACCTTGACTACAACAGCTGGATTGAGAAGGTTGACGGCAGCTGGCAGGGGAATATTCCCGTTACACTCTTTTTTAATAACGCCCGGAAGATAAAGTATTTCCACCCCTCCGAGCTCACGGAAAAAGAACTGAAAGATTTGATAACCAAATACAACAAATAGTTACTAATTAAATATCAATAAGTTATGAAGAAGTACCTGTTTATTTCACTGGCGGCTCTGATGATGACCGGCCTCCTCAATGCACAGTCGCAGTACAAGGCCGGTGACATTGCATCGGATTTTAAACTGAAGAATGTGAAGGGAGAAATGGTCTCACTTTCAGATATCAAAAATGCTGATGGTTTCATCGTCTCCTTCTGGTGCAACACCTGCCCGGTGGTGAAGAAGTATGACCAGAGGCTGCAGGAGCTGCATGCGAAGTATGCTCCGAAGGGTTACCCTGTAATTGCAATAAACCCGAATGATCCGGCTGTTTCACCGGGCGACTCTTACCAAAAGATGAAGGAGACCTCTGCAAAGCTCAATTATAAATTCGAATACCTCTTTGACGAGACACAGGAGGTTGCCCGTAAATACGGAGCCACCAACACGCCTCACATTTATATTCTCTCGTGGAAGGACCGCAAACTGGTTGTGGAGTATGTAGGCGCCATCGACAATAACACAGATAATGCCGCTGCAGCTGATAAGAAGTACGCTGAGGATGCGCTCAACAGTATTCTTAAGGGCGAACCGTTAGCCCTATCAGGCACCCGTGCCGTCGGATGCACAATCAAGTGGAAGAAGGGGGAATAAAGTCCCTGGATTTAAGCGCCGGAGCCGGGCTTAGCCTGTCACAGTATAATGACAGGCAAAGTGTTCAGGTTATCAATACACGCGCGCTGGTTATTGCCGCCGGATGACTCATTATTTGTTATCTTAGCTCTCATGAAAAAGATAGCAATAATTTCATCGAGCGTCAGGCGCGGCAGGAACAGCCACAGGGTGGCACTATACCTGAAAAACTACCTTGAGGAGAATGACCATGCAAAGGCAGAAATAGTTGATCTGAAAGGATATGACTTCCCGGTCTTCGATGAGAGGCTGCACCTGCAGCATGATCCTTTACCCGGTGCGATTGAGTTTGCGTCAAGGATAAGTGCCGCCGACGGTGTTATAATTGTAACGCCTGAATACAACGGCGGTTACCCTGCCAGCCTGAAGAATGTTGTTGATCTGCTGTATGATGAGTGGCGCAGGAAACCGGTGGCCATCTCTACCGTCTCTGACGGTCCGTTCGGAGGTACGCAGGTCATCACCTCACTGCAATTTTCGCTCTGGAAGATACGTGCCTGGACAGTACCTGCGATATTCCCTGTTATAAAGGTAACCGAAGCGTTTGATGAAAACGGCATTCCTGCCGACCGGAAAGCCGCTGACAAACGTGCTGCCGGCTTTGTCTCTGAGTTGTTATGGTGTATTGAAGCTAAAGCGAAAATGGACTAATTTTCCTTCGGTAAGGCCGGCTCTTCAACCGGAGGTTCCGATGTGATATTGCCGAATTTGTCAACATAGGCAATCATGTTCTCGAGCCCGCCGCCAGGGGAGTTATCCTTACGGTTTTGCTTTTTCTGCTCCTTCTCTTTTCTCTTCTTCAGACGCTTCTCGGTCTTCTGTTTCTTGATGTAACTGTTGTTCGGTCCTGCCATATTCTTTCTGTGTTAGTTTATGAAAGTCAGCGCCTTTCCGCTGGCGCCGGCTCTGCCTGTACGGCCGATGCGGTGAATGTAACTCTCTATATCCTTTGGTGCCTGGAAATTGATCACGTGCGAAACATCTGCGATATCCAGTCCGCGCGCGGCAACATCGGTTGCCACAAGCACCTTGATCTTACGGTTCCTGAATGATTCCAGCGCCTTTATGCGGTAGTTCTGCGACTTGTCGCCGTGGATCTCGTCAGCAGTGACGCCCGCCCTGCGAAGGTCCCTGCAGATGCGGCTGACGCCACGCTTGGTGTCAGCGAAGACCAGCACTTTTTCAAACGACTGATCCTTAACCATATTCAGGAGGACATCAATCTTCTTCTCACCATCCTTTACTGTGATAATGTCCTGGTCGATGTTATCGGCACTGACGTTTTCATTCCTTACCCTTACCTCGAACGGATCAGCCATAAGTTTGCTTATGAGCGCTTTCTGGCTCTTGTCCTCTGTTGCTGAGAACAGTATGGTCTGACTGCGGCGGTTCATGCCATCAACCAGTCGCTGGATCTCCGGGGCGAAACCCATATCAAGCAGCCTGTCAAACTCATCGAGCACCAGAATATCATACCTGTTGAGGTTCAGGGCTCCCTGCCGTACCATATCGGCTATCCTGCCCGGGGTGCCTATGACTATCTGGCCCGGTCGGCGCAGCTTGTCAATGTCAGCCCTGACGCTGGTACCCCCTATCAGACATGTGCTGAAGAGCCTGAGCCCGAAAGCGATGCTCCTGAACTCCTTGTCTATCTGTAGTGCCAGTTCCCTCGTGGGAGAAACCACAAGTACGTTGCTCCGTGAATCTTTCCGAAGGAAATTGTGTATCAGCGGTATGAGGTAGGCGCCTGTCTTGCCTGTGCCGGTCTGGGCAAGCCCCATGAGATTCCGGCCGTTAAGGATGGCCTCAATGGTCCTGTCCTGTATCTCCGTGGGTTTCTCGTATCCTTTTTTCTGAAGGTTGCGGATGATCGCTCCGTCAACGGGAAGATCTGATATCATCCTGTCAGACCTGTACAGCACAGGTGTTTCTGAGGATGCTTTCCTGATAAACTGGCTGGTATTTACTGTTCCGGCTTTGATCTTCTTTTTATTGTGTGTTCTCTTTATTGTGTCAGTATGACTCTGATTCTGTTTGCCCCTCCATCGGGGTTCTCTGTAATATCCCATTAAATGTTTAAATTGGTTAATGCCGCTGAAAAATCATTAACCAGTTATCTGTTCAAAATGGCAATGTTCTCCTTACGAAATGTTGTTCAGCGTAAACTAGTGATTGTAGAAAGAACTCCCTGTGAATTGATTCTTAAGGAGATATGCTGACTATACAGATCTAACTTATGCTTAAATCGGTGCAAAGGTACTCATAATTATCCGTACCTGCAACTGGCAGGGAAAAGTCTGGAAAGCCGAAAGTCTGTCAAGTCTGAAGTCCGTAAAGTCTGGAAAGCCGAAAGTCTGTCAAGTCGAAAGTCCGTAAAGTCTGGAAAGTCGAAAGTGTCTGTCAAGTCTGAAGGTCTGTCGCTGAGCTCCGTCCTGCTGTCTTGCGGTCAATTTTGACTGAGGACTGAAGACAAACACTACTGCCTACTGCCTGATTTTCGGTTTTCTTCATCATTATTTCATCTTCGAGCTGTAACTTTGTTTCAAATTTTCAAAATGCCGGCTTTCCGCCTTGAAATATCAGTGTTACTATTTCTGCTGCTGCCGCTCAACCTGCTGCCGCAAACTGACACCAGCTCAGCGGTTAAGGAGAAAGACAATCACGCTCTTTATTTGGGATCGGGCTACGGGAGCAATATGATTTACCTGGGGTCAACAATATCCCGGGACCTCCCGTTTGGTTACGGGGCGTTATCATATATCCTAAGCGGCGATCTGAGCCTGACAGGATCGGCATTCTTACTTCCGGCGCTCGAGCCATCGGCTCCGGCCTTCGGCAGTCTTTCAATTTATTACAGCCATGATTTTACGAAATGGCTTGATATATCGGCCGGCGCCAGCAGGTATATGGTCAGGTCCTCACTTGCAGATACCCTCTTCAGCAACTTCAACTACGCGGACATCAAGCTGGGCCTCGACTGGAAAATCCTGTACACGGAGGTCTCCTACGGCGGATTCCTGATCAAGGATCCCCCGTCATACCTTCAGGTAAGGAATTCGCGGTATTTTGAAACGCCATCTTTTTTTAAGGGGAAGGCGAATATCTCATTTTACCCCTATGCAAACCTGCTTTTCGGAGGAATGATCACATCCGAAACCATTGATGGCACGGAAGTCATCACCACAACTCAGACTATTGTGACTCCCATCTCCCCAACCGGAATGCAGGGTTCCGGATCTGGATCCG
Organism: uncultured Rikenellaceae bacterium; assembly: GCA_963770745.1. Classification (GTDB taxonomy): domain Bacteria; phylum Bacteroidota; class Bacteroidia; order Bacteroidales; family VadinHA17; genus SR-FBR-E99. The sequence continues at coordinate 24,010 of CAVYRA010000007.1, read as the reverse complement.
GTGCTGGTTCCGGCCAGGGTGCCGGGACCGGTCAGGGAGCCGGGTCAGGTGCCGGATCAGGCACATCAACAGGAAGCGGGTCATCTTCAACAACAACCACTACCTCAACTACGACCACCACGGTCCCGATAACCAATACTCTTTATTCTGAAAGCTTTGATCTTATGGAGGTTGAAATCGGGCTTCCTGTATCATTCAATCTTAAATTCATGTCGCTCGAGGCAGACATAAGCTATATCTTCCCCATGTATAATGACCCTTCCTACCCTGCACCAAAGGGATTCGTCCTGATGTTCTCAGCCTATTTCAAAATCTTCTGAAATAGTACATCAATCAACAATGATCCAACCCGTATTTTTTCGGTGCTGATTCCTTTATATAACTATTTTTCTGTTATTTATAAAATTTCCTGCCTGATAATAAGCAATTGTCAGAAAAATATTATTTTTGAATTGCACCATTGTGTAATCACCTAAATTACAGACACAAAATGAAATCCACCCGGGAAACTCTGATTCGTGCAGCTGTTATGCTGACACTTATAATCCTTTTAATTAACGGTTGCAAGAAAGATGAAACTAAGGACATTGCTGACGGCGACGGCAACGTTTACACAACTGTTGTCATCGGAACGCAGGAATGGCTAACCGCCAACCTTAAAACAACCACGTACAATGACGGTACAGCAATTCCAAATGTTACCCAGTCGACCGATTGGATGAGTCTGTCAACACCGGCTTTCTGCTGGTATGATAACAATGTAAGCAACAAGGATATTTATGGAGGACTTTATAACTGGCATGCAGTTAATACAGGAAAGTTATGTCCTGACGGATTTCATGTGCCGACCAAAGAAGAATGGGTAGCCCTCAGAACATTGCTGGGAACGGATGCAGGAGGAGCAATGAAGTTGATCTCCGGTTTATGGGACTCACCTAATGAAGGTGCAACAAACAGTTCCGGATTTTCAGCACTTCCCGGAGGAATGAGAACCGATAATGATGCAGCCCAATTCCTGTATAAGGGAGAAAAAGCCGTTTTCTGGTGCTCCACCCAATCGGGTCCGTCCAATGCTGATGCCTTTTACATATATGCCGATCAGGCTGACCTGGAAAATTATGATTACAGTAAAACGCTGGGAGCATCAGTCAGATGCATTAAGAATTAGACTCTCAAAAAGGCCATTCTAGTCTATTTCATTAATTATCAATGCTTTAATGTCAGGACAAAATCTTTGGCACAACTTTTGAATTTCTTTATTCCGAAGAGACAGTTCTTCACAAAACTTAAAGAGATGAAAAAGTTAGTTTGCACATCGATCTTCGCAGTCCTGGTAGCAGTGGCAACAGTCAGTGCCCAGAACAACCCGAAGGAATACCTGGGTCTCCCGGGTGACAACCTTAACCTCTATGCAGTCATGAATCTCTTCCAGGAGTCTGAGACCCTTGAAGCGTTTGAGACCAACCTCAACGATGAGAACTCAAGGATTAACAACCTCGACCTCAACGGCGACAACATGGTTGACTACATAACTGTTACCGACTATGCTGATGGTGATGTGCATACGATAGTGCTGCGTACGGCTCTCAGCCGCAACGAGTACCAGGATTTAGCCGTCTTCACCGTTGAGAAGTTACGCAACGGGGCAGTGCAGATTCAGCTCATCGGTGACGAAGCACTGTACGGAAGAAATTATATAGTAGAACCTATATATGCAGAGACACCTAATCCCGGCTACAAAGGCAGGACAGTCTACAGAGACAACGTTACCGTGGTAACTACCACATATTATGAAGTCGCTGCCTGGCCGGTGATCAGGTTCATGTACAACCCATACTACGTCAGCTGGCGCTCCTCATGGTACTGGGGTTACTACCCGGTCTACTGGAACCCCTGGAGGCCTTACTACTGGCACTACTACTACGGATATCACTCACACTGGTACCCTCACTACTACTCACACTACCGCAACTGGCATCAGCCCAGGTACTACGGGTACAATGACTACTACTACAGGAACGTCAGGGCATACTCACCCAATGTGTCAAAACGGATAACCGAAGGGCACTACAAGCAAACCTACTCGCGTCCCGAGACCAGGAGAGACGGTGAAGCCCTCTACGCCAGCACTGCTGGTACACGCAGCAGATCAGAACGTCCTGCAGCAGCATCCAGCGACAGGAGAGGCTCTGCAGCCACAGGCAGCTCATCACGCCCCGCAGCAACCACAGGTACCGACAGGAGGAGCCCTGCAGCCACTGGCAGCTCATCACGCACCGAAGCAGCACCAGGCACCGACAGGAGAACCTCTGCAGCAGCAGGCAGCAGGTCAGAAGACAGCAGGTATGCCGGTCAGAACAGTGAGGTACGCAGGAGCACATCGGATGCTGTAAAGAGCGCCCCGGCTTCAAACACCAGGAGTTCATCCACTGAGGCCTCAAGGCAGACAACTACTCAGAGGTCGCAGGCACCCCAGTCATCTGCGCAGAGGTCACAGGCTTCGGCCCAGAGATCAGAGGCACCTGCCCAGAGGACACAGTCAACAGTGCAGAGGTCAGAGTTCAGCTGCAAGATCACAGGCTCCGGCCCAGAGGTCACAGCCTTCAGCCGCAAGGTCACAGGCTCCGGCCCAGAGGTCACAGCCTTCAGCCGCAAGGTCACAGGCTCCGGCCCAGAGGTCACAGCCTTCAGCTGCAAGGTCACAGGCTCCGGCTCAGAGATCCCAGGCAACAGTTCAGAAGTCATCTCCTTCTGTCTCCCAGAGATCTTCAGCACCCGCCGCCAGATCACAGAGCAGCAGCAGCCGCAGCAGCGAAGGCCGCAGCAGCAGCGCTCCCTCAAGGAGCAGCAGCAGCTCAAAAAGCTCTGACAACAACAGCCGCTCGTCTCGCAGGTAACACACAGGGCTCAGAGCCCGGACTACGGACTCAGAGCACAGACTATAATCCCGGAAACGCAGTGAACAAATTCACTGCGTTTTTTTTGTGCCTCTGCACCAACTTGAAAAAAAATATTCCGCACTCCTGAAATATTATATGAATTTCCTGCGTTTGTAAAATATAATATTCTACTTTTGCTATATATAATATCCTTATATATATAAAATGATTCCCACAGATCTGATCAAAGGCTCGCTGAAGACAATAGTTCTGAAGTTGCTGAAGGAGAACGGCCGCATGTACGGCTATGAGATAACACGGAAGGTTGAAGAGCTTACTGCCGGACAGATAAAGCTTACATACGGCGCCCTCTACCCTGTACTCCACAAGCTGGAGAACGAAGGTGTACTGGTCACCGAGTCTGAGAACTACAATAACCGTATCCGCATCTATTACAGCCTCACGGAAAAGGGTGAGTCAGTAGTCGTGGAAAAGATCAGGGAGATGAAGGAGTTCATCGATTCCCTCCAGAACATTGTTAACCCGCAGCCGGGCCTTAACCATGCCTGAACTGACCCTCCGGAATATTGAAGAGATAAGTCGCGACGTCGGCCGGCAGGAAATAACCTTCCCCCATCTCCGCGATGAGCTGACGGATCACATATGCTGTGACGTCGAAAATGAGATGCAGAAAGGATTGAGTTTCGCCGATGCGTACCTGGCCATACGAAGGAAGCTGGGGTCGCGCAGGCTGCGCGAGATACAGGAAGAGACACTATTTGCAGTTGACACTAAATACAGACAGATGAAAACCACAATGAAAATCTCTGGCATTGCCGGCACCGTTCTGCTTGGCTTTGCGGCATTATTCAAGATCATGCACTGGCCCGGCGCCGGCATAATGCTTATGCTTGGAGGCTTTATCCTTGCATTTGTCTTTATGCCCTCCGCCCTGACAGTACTCTGGAAGGAGACACACAACACCCGAAGGCTTTTTCTCTACGTAACGGCATTCATTGCAGGGATGCTGTTCATAACCGGAGTGGTCTTCAAGATGCAGCATTGGCCGGGTGCAGGGATAATACTGAGCCTTGCGGTCCTCTCCGGATTGTTCTTCTTTCTGCCCGCACTCCTCGCCGGGAAACTGATTGACCAGGAGAACCGCTACAAAAAAATAGTCTACATATTGGGTGCCCTGGGTCTCTTCCTCTATGCTGCCGGACTGTTCTTCAAGTTTCAGCACTGGCCCCTGGCAACGATATTTCTTTCGGCAGGCCTGGCGATTATTTATTTTGTGGCCTTTCCCTGGTATACACGCCTCACCTGGAAAGATGACAGCCATGTGAGTGCCGGATTCATCTATATGATCGTGGGTTCACTGGCAATAGTAGTACCCTCGCTCCTGATAAGTCTTAACCTCCAGAGAAACTATGAGGGAGGCTGGTTCATGCTTCGGGGTCAGCAGCAGGCTCTGGCAGATTACCAGTCGGCCGCCAACCGGACATCAATTAACAGTTATACTGATACTCTTGTGTCACCGGTAATGGCTTCCGTAAGTTCGGAAACAGACAAGCTGCTTAAGATCATAGAAGGTATCGAAGCCGACATGAAGGCAGAAGCAGGGGAAGATTCCTTCAGCACGACACCCTTCCAAAAATTTCTGAAGGAGGGAACCGACACCCGCACCAGGCTGAATGAAGCCCTGAAAGAGTACTCCGCATTCCTCACTTCCCTGAAGCCCGGGAGCAGTGGCATGATAACCGTCGGGTTGCTTGATCCGGCTGCCTGGTTCCCCCCTGATGGTCCGGATACCGAAAGGATATCACTCATGACAGGATTGCACATGCTTGATCTGCTGAAAAGCGGCATCCTGACTGCGGAATCATATTCCATTTCAGCTGTTTCCCAAAACTAACCGTCTGATAAGATAAGATCATGAAACAGAAAATATATTTAACAGGTTTATTGACCACAGCGATGGTATTTATGGGTGGAATCTTCAAGATCAATCACTGGCCCGGAGCAGGCATTATGCTTACTGTCGGCATACTGCTGCTGATATTCGGGTTTCTTCCTTTTGCCCTGATAAGCAATTACAGGGCCGAGGGGAACCGGCAGAACCTTGTCCTTTACATCGTGACATGGCTGACATGCCTGGTTGTCTTTGGAAGCATGCTTTTCAAGATCCAGCACTGGCCCGGAGCCGGAAAAATGATTATGATAGCACTGCCGTTCCCCTATGTTGTGTTCCTTCCGGTATTCCTTGCCGTTACTTCGAGGAACAAGAGTTTCAGCATCAATAATACGGTTTTTGTACTTTTCCTTTTATCGGGAATTTCGGTCTTCTCCCTGTTGCTCGGCCTGAATGTATCAAAGGAAAAGATAGTTGACAGTCTGAACCTTTCGCGAAACTATAACAGGATGGAGCTTGCCCTTGACAAGATCCCTTTACCTGCAGGTAATTCCGCGCTGACGAAGGAGATAGATAACCTGCTCGGGATTGTTGACGATTATCAGTCGCGGATATTTGCCGTGGAGGGGATCACCGAAAGTGACTGGAACAGCGATCCCTGGCGCTATCCCAATCTCGAGTCAACAGATGTGGTATCCGGTGCGCTGGTTTCAGGAGATAAAGATAAGTCCCGCGATGTCAGGCTCCAGTCAGGGCTGAACAACCTGATCGGTATCCTCGGTTCAACCCCCGGTTATGAGGAACTGGCGGCAGCGGCGCCGGTGATATTTGAATTTGCAGAATTGCCCGGAGCATCAGATGAGTGGACGAGACAGATGTTCCAGGCAAATACAAGGGCATGGTCACTGATATATCTTGACGGACTGGAGGCAAACCTGAAACTGCTGCGCGCAAACATAAAATAATATCAGAAACTATCACGCCCGCAGCACGGGACTGCGTCACTGCGTTCTCCGGAGCGGGTCAGGAGCGCAGCCCTTTCCTGGCATCATGGGCTTACCTGTCTGATCCCATCATTTTGATCATTATCACGCCATTGGCGCCCCGCGTTCCGTAGATGGCAGCATCGGCTCCCTTGAGGACGGTAATTGATTTGACCTGACGTGGACTGATGTTATCTATGGCATTGACCACAATACCGTCAACGACAAACAACGGATCTGTTCCGGAGTTGATTGAACTTATTCCCCTGATGGTGATCTTATTGCCGGTTACCTGTACCCCCGGCACCTTGCCCCGGATCAAATCATAAATGTTTGTATATGATGCGTAAGCTTGATCCTGGGCATCAATATAACCGACATCTGTGGTGAGATTTTTCCTCTTCGCAGTACCGTAGCCGATGTCAATCTCCATGTCTCCTTCCGGATTCATGGGCACGAAATTCGTAATGACCTGGGTACCGTCCAAAACCAGGGTGATTTTATCCTGGCCCTCAAACATCGTTACGGCAGAGCCCAGATTGGTGGTATAAGCCCCTATGCTCATGGCATCAGGACTGACTTTTAATTTGAATGTTCCGTTTTTTCCGGTGGTCACCCCCGTGTCGAGTCCGTCAACAACGATCAGTGCCCCGATAATAGGTGACAGGGTCGTGTCACTAACACTGCCTGTGACCGTTACAGCCTTCTCTTTCTTCTGTCCCTCAGCCTGACTCACTGCTACCAGCGCAATCAGTATCAATAACAATATCCTGGCTTTCATTTTTTCAAGTTTTATCATGGTGCAATTTAAGAAAAAACAGATTGCCGGTCAATAGCTGCCAGGCAGTCGAAAGTCCATAAAGTCAAAAGTCCGTAAAGTCTGAAGAATTTGCGATTTAACATCAGATTGTCAACACTACTGCCTACTGCCTATTGCCTATTGCCTTTTACTTGAATATTACTACTTTTGCCCCGCCTAAGGCAAACAACATAAACAGAGTAACATAAATGACATTTGATGAGTTAGACCTGGATCCCGACATCCTTGATGCGGTCGAATACATGGGATTCAGGGAGACCACGCCCATACAGGAAAAAGCCATTCCTCCAATCCTCCGGGGAGAAGATTTGATCGGCTGCGCACAGACAGGCACCGGCAAGACGGCGGCATACCTGCTGCCGATAATGAACGAAATCATATACAAACGACCTCCGCATACCCATACGCTTATACTCGTTCCCACCCGTGAGCTGGCACTGCAGATTGACCAGCAGATACAGGGCCTGGCATACACCCTCAACATAACTTCGCTGGCCGTTTACGGCGGCGGAGAGGGAACCGCCTGGGACCAGGAGAGGGAAGCGCTCTCACACGGTGCTGACATCATTGTAGCCACACCCGGAAGACTGATCTCGCACCTTAACCTTGGATACGTGAAGTTCAGTGAGGTTGAGACTCTCATTCTTGACGAGGCTGACCGCATGCTCGATATCGGTTTCTATGACGATATCATGAAAATCATATCGCATGTGCCCAAAAAGAGACAGACGCTCATGTTCAGCGCTACCATGCCCCCCAAGATCAGATCGCTTTCAAAGCATATAATGAAGAACCCCGTGGAGATAGCCCTGGAGATGTCAAAACCGGCCGAGGGTGTTCTCCAGGCAGTCTACCTTCTTGAGGACAATCAGAAGCTGCCTCTGCTCAACAGCCTGATAGCCGATAAGCCCGAATACCACAGCATCCTCATTTTCAGCTCAACCAAGAAGAAAGTTCACGAAATAGTTCGTGGTCTGCGGTCACGTGACTATACCGTCGAGGGCATTTCATCAGACCTGGAACAGAAGGCGCGCGAGGAGACTCTGCTCCGGTTCCGCTCACGCCGGACACGGGTGCTGGTGGCTACCGACGTTCTCAGTCGCGGCATTGACATAAAGGATATAAACCTGGTAGTTAACTTTGACGCCCCGTCCGATGCGGAGGACTATGTGCACCGCGTTGGCCGCACAGCACGGGCCGAGACCACCGGTGTGGCAATAACCCTGGTAAGCAAGGCAGATATGTACAAGCTGCTGCGGATTGAGAAACTGATCGGGTACAATGTCTTCAGGGCACCCCTGCCCGACTTCATAGCTGAAAGTCACAGCCAGGCACCCTCACACAGGCCACCCCGCCCCCAATCGAGGAAGGGATTCAGACGGAGGTAGACCTTGAGGTCCGAAGGTCGGAAGGTCCGAAGGTCCGAAGGTCACTCTGATTTATCTGACAGGTAATTGATTATAGTATGGAGCTTCTCCTTCATCTCAATGAAATCTTTTTCATTCATTCCGTCCGGAATCAGTCCGGAACTCAGCTTCTGAGGAATTCCGGCAGCCACCCATTCCATCTTGCGGCCTTTGGCAGTGAGGGTAATTACCACCTTCCTCTCGTCATCCCCTGACCGCTTCCTTTTAACTATCCCGAGCACCTCGAGACGCTTAAGGAGAGGAGTCGTGGTGTTTGTATTGAGTATCAATCTCCTTGATATCTCATTGACAGTCAGACTGTCGTTCTCCCAGAGCACCAGCAACACCAGGTACTGGGGGTATGTGATCCCCAGCTCATCAAGATAAGGCTGGTAATTCCTGGTTATAAGCCTCGATACCGCATAGAGCGGAAAACAGAGCTGGTTATCAAGTTTAAGCTGTTCAGTTGCCATGACTTCAAGAACTACTTAAGGATCTTCTTTTCAAAATACTCACCTATCTTCTCAGGCTTTGTCGTCGGTGAAAAACGCTTCACCGGATTGCCCTCCGCATCAATAAGAAACTTCGTGAAATTCCACTTGATCTTGTTGCTGAAAACGCCAGGCAACTCGCTTCTGAGGTATTTGTACAGAGGGTGGGCCTCCGGACCGTTTACATCTGTCTTGGAGAACATCGGGAAGGTAACACCGTAGTTAACCAGGCATCCTTCGGCGATCGATTTCTCGTCGCCCGGTTCCTGGTTGGCAAACTGGTTCGAAGGAAATCCCAGTATCACCAATCCGTTTTCGCTGTGTTTTCTGTAAAGAGCCTCCAGCCCTTCATACTGGGGTGTAAGGCCACATTTACTGGCCGTGTTGACCACCAGGACTGTTTTTCCCTTGAAGGTATCCAGGCCTATCTCCTTACCCTGCAATGTCTTCGCCTTAAAATCGTAAAACTGAGCTTTCATATGTTACTAATTATTTATTTATTTATCGCTTGTGATTATATCTTTCACGATACAAATGTAATTATTTAATTTTATATCGCAAGCGATATTTCCAATTTTTTATAAATTCCCGTCACATACTTCGGAATTCCACTGTCTGGATATTAGTATGTTCATTACCTTTGACCTTCACACCAATCATCGACTCCGATGGCATCAGATGAAAAATCAATGATCATCATCGGCGCTGGCTTTGCCGGACTCGCCGCCGGCATCTACGGGCGCCTAAACGGTTATAATACGCAGATCTTCGAGATGCACAACCAGCCCGGAGGACTATGCACCTCCTGGAAGAGAAAGGGTTACACTTTCGACGCTTGCGTACACTGGCTGGTGGGTTCGTCGCCCGACAGCTCCTATAATGCGATGTGGTGCGAGACGGGTGTCGCCCGGGACAGGGAGTTCGTCTATGCTGATGAGTACTGCCGCTGCGAAGGAGCTGACGGACGCACGGTTATATTTTATGCCGATATTGACAGGCTTGAAGGTCACCTCCTCAGCCTGTCTCCACCGGATGAAGACACAATCAGGGAATTTATAAAGGGGATCAGGATGTGCGCGGCATTCGATTTCCCGTCTGACAATGATCCGCTGCCTGTCCGTCTGAAGAAGAGCGTGGCAACCTTCTTTACCTTCATGAAGCACGGCAGGGCTTTCCGAGAATGGACAAAAGTAACCGGTGAGGTTTTTGCAAACCGCTTCAGGGATCCGCTCCTTAAAGAAGCATTCAGGGAGATATGGGTACCGGAGTTCTCAGTGGTCTTCATGCTCTTCACTTTCGCATGGCTCCATCGCAGAAACGCGGGCTATCCCATAGGCGGATCATTGCCCATGTCTCAGGCGCTTGAAGCGCGCTACAGGGATCTGGGCGGCGTGCTGCATTATAATAAAATGGTGGCCAGGATACTTACCTCCGAAGGCAGGGCTACAGGCATAAGGCTTGTTGACGGCACGGAGATAGCCGCGGCAAGGGTGATATCGGCTGCTGACGGCTATGCGACGCTCTTCAACATGCTCGACGGCAAATACCTTGATCCGAAGACACGTGAACCTTACGATAAATGGCCCATATTCCCTTCACTCCTTTTTGTCTCGCTGGGAGTTAACCGCAGGTTCGACGAGATACCAGTGACCGTATCCGGCATCTCCTTCGCCCTGCGAGAGCCGGTGATGATTGCCGATAAGATGTGTGAGCGCATGCCGGTACATCTGTATAACCAGGATCCCACTATGGCACCGGAAGGCAAGACCGCAATAACAATAATGCTCGAGTCGGATTATGAATACTGGAAGAAGCTGGCGGAGGACAGAAACGTCTATGTTCAGAAGAAGGATGAAATCGCTTCCCTGATCATCAGGCTCCTCGAACAGCGTTTCCCCGGTATCAGCGACCAGGTGGAGGTGACTGACGTCGCAACCCCGCTCACCTTCGAGCGTTACACGGGCAACTGGAAAGGTTCCTTCGAGGGATGGCTCATCACCCCGGAGAACGCTTATACCATGACAAAACCGATGCCTCAGACAGTACCCGGACTGAAGAACTTTTACATGTGCGGTCAGTGGGTCGAGCCCGGAGGTGGCCTCCCAACCTCCATCATGTCAGCACGCAGGCTGCTGAAGAAGATCTGCAGGGAAGACGGCATAAGGTTCACCGGCAAAGACAGACAGTATTAAGCTGGCCTTTTGTGGCCGGACCGGATAACAACCTGCCTGCATCCCGATCTGCCCTGTGCCGGTGCCTAAATCTCAATATTGCTCAGCTCCTTGGTCACATCAAAGCTGTACTCGGGGTACTCATAGATCGGTACGCGCGGTTCAGTCTGGCCAATGCTGTAACCAAACAGCCCTTCATACTGCCCGAGGTCCTCACCCATCTCCTCCAGCTGCCTGAGGTACTCGTGTATCGACTTTGACTCAATGATGATCATCTTTCCCATCTTATTGATGATGGGACTGTGTGACCGTGTAATGTCATGGTCGAACTGCAGTATGCGCCGGCCGTACCTGGTGATACCCACCACTCTAAAGGTCAGGCTCTTGCCAACGCCGGGCAGGTTGAGCACGTTGCGGTCGGTGCCCAGGAAGGGCAGGTCGGCAGAGCGGCGCAGGGCATCGATGCTCTCAATAATGTTCTCTGCATTGTCAGAAAACTGCCGTATAGTCTCGTAATGTTCCTTCTCGATCTTCCCGATGATCTTTTCCTCAAGCTGCTCCTGCACTACCCTCGCATTGGGTGCGAAATTGAAATTGTTTTCCATATAGCCCTTCACTGTGAAGGTGTAATATGGCAGTATACCCGCATCATTGAGCACCTTTCGCAGCTTGGCAGTGTGTCCCCGCCGTGATGCCGCCGTGGTGAATACCAGCTGGTTGGTGATGAGCCACCCGGCACTGGTGAGCTTCCGGGCTGCAAGGCTCGACTCCGGGGTGACCTCCATGGGTGATTCCACATGTGTCTGTATCAGAAACTGGGTGATGCCTATATCCCATGCCTTCTTCTTGAAGTCACCGAGTATCTGAACCAGCTCAGGTGTCATCCTCTGCGGCAGATAGGTCAGCATCCTCGTCCCGAGCCTGACCCTCTGTATCTCTGCATGCTTCTCGCCGTCAGCTCTCTCCCTGTTCTTCTCGCGCTTGTTCCGTGCCATCTCAAAGACAGCATCGAGCAGCTCCTTCAGGCTCCTGTCGGAACTCATCAGGGCATCACCGCCGGTGATGAGGATATCCCTCAGCTGAGTGTCATCCTCGAAGTATTTCAGCAGTTTCCTCTGCTTCTCCGGCCAGCTCTCAGCAGGCCTGAGCTTCTCCAGATCGAAGTTCAGGTGACCGCTCTGGAAATCGAACATGCGCTGACAGGGTGAACAGAGTCCGCCACACGCCCTGCCCATGGTGTCAGGGATGAGAATGGCCACCTCAGGATACCTCCTGTGGATGTTGTTGGCGGAAGGAAGGATCCACCCTGCCGCATTGGGTTCACCCGGAACAACCTTGTCTTCTTTCTCCCACGCGACGATATGCCCGAACTCTTCCACCAGCTGGCGGCTGTAAACGATATAGTGCCTTATGGCCAGATCGGCTCCGATGGCGAAATAGGGAACACGCACATGAAGCAACGAGAGGTAATAGGGGTTCACGAAGAAGGGTATGCCAGCCTTCTCGGCATCATACAGTATCTTCATCGTGTCAGGGTCAAGCGAGTGACCGAGCATCTCGTTGAGGAGGTCCGGCGAGCGCACGGCAAAATGCAGATGGAACCTGTAGTTTTCCCACCACTCATCCATCAGCCTCAGTTTCTCTTCATGTGGTATTCCTTCAGGGAAATTATATTTCTCATCCTTTATCTCTCCCGAAGCAATTTTGGATATCAGCAGGCTGATGATCCTCTCCTTGTTCTCCTTGCGCAGCTCCACTATCCGCGGGTCTACTCCCGACGGGTACATCTCCATCCATTTCTCCACCGTGTCCCTCTCCGGGATCACCTGGTTGCTCTCACCCCTCAGCTGCCTGAAGAGCTGTATCATATCAATAAAAAACTCCGGCTTGGCACCACCCGTGCCCTTGATCACGGCGAGCCAGATGAACCTGATGGGATTGCTTACCGCGATCTCGCCGCGCAGGTTGGGGTCAGGATACTCTATCCCCGCATGGTCAATGTAATCCAGTATCCTTATGATGGCATAGTCGTTCCACGATAGCTTCTCGAAGTTCTCGCGCCTGGTGACCGTGTCAGTCTGAAAGCGGAAGGCATCCTTGCGGCTGCTGTGTTCCGAGTGGATCCAGTTTTTGACACCTATCTGTGCCTCGGTCTCGTTCTTCGACTCCCTCATGATGGTCTCGAGCATGGGGTTCTCGCGCAGCAACACCCTCAGAAGACGGTGTGAGCGTACACTGATTGCAATTCTGTCAAGCTTTTCGTTTTCTGTCATGATGATTTTAGTTTTTCAGTGGCCGATCCAACAAAATACGAAAAAAAGGGCAACAATATTCATAATGCTGCGCGATATGTCATCTGGCAGGCAGATTCCTCTTCGCCTACAAAAGTCCATGGCGCCTTGCATGTAACACTGTTCTCTGACTTGCAATAAGCCTGATAATTATGTAACTTGTAGCTTCAATTGTGTAACAGAATCCTTTCCTGCTTGTTATATTTTTACAGGGAGGCAAATTATCTTCCGTCATACGGAAAAAAGTCTAATAATAACTTAATAAAGATCGGAGGTTTATTATGATGGACGGACCAGGATGGAATGCATGGGGAATGGGATGGGGATGGATTATTGGTTTCATCGTTCTCGTGGCAATAATATGGATTGTGGTCAGGGTTACAAATCAGAACCGAAGCGTTAAGCCGCCCGAAAGACAAACTCCTCTTGACATTTTAAAAGAGCGGTATGCAAAAGGTGAGATCAGCAAGGAAGAATTTGACAAGCGCAAGACCGACCTGATATAGTTCTTTTTTGCACGAGTCTTATTCTGATTCAGAGTGTAATAATGTTTAATATACTCCGGACCCGGTTTTGCTATGTCCTGCATCCAAAAAAACAGCGATATGGATAAGCTCCTTAGGTGCTCTGTGCCACCACGAACACCCCTCCTCCCCTGGTCTCCGTGGTAACCATGGTCAATCCTGCCTTACCGGACAGCCATGGCATACCTCCGTTCTTCATGTAGATCCCGAAGTTACGGTAATGATCGCCCGCTGCCATATATTCAATTGACCAAGCGACCGCTGCCGGGAGGTTTCTCCGCATGGGGCAGTTATAGTCGGCAATGATGACCCTCTTAGCTATCCGGCCCATCTCTGCAAGTATCTTCACCGCCAGACCGGTTTCAAACTGGTGCATGGCCATTGAGGCGACGGCCACATCGAATTGGTTGTCAGCGTAGCACGACAGGTCTGATGCATCATGGAGCTCCAGCGTGACATTGGTAATTCCTCGCCTCTCTGCCGTGCGCCGGGCAGTGATGATCATATCCTCAGAGAGATCAATTCCGGTTACATGCGACGCACTGACGGCCATGGCCATCGTCAAAGCCCCCGTACCACACGCTATATCAATGACACGGTCTGCCGGCCCGACATGCGCCGCCACGCTGTCGCGAAGTCCTGATATCAGCGGATCAATGAGCAGCTGATATAACATCCCCTTGAATGACCATCCCATAAGCTCTGTTTAATATCCAAAGATAGCTGAAAGCAATGGTATCGTGGGCAGTCTTGCCAACCTGCTTTACATACGCCGCAGGTTGAATGAGATATTTGATTTCCGTAACACGGTACTGCACGAATGGGCAAACTCGCTTCATCAAATTTAATTTTGTATTTTGAGGACCTTAATGTAAGACCCCGGTGCAAACACCCGCTACTATCCTAATTCGAAGAAAATGATGAAAAATGTGCTCCTCCTTCTGATGTTTCTTTTACCTGCATGCAAACTGACTCATGTGACCGTAATACCTCCGTGGGTACCCTATGATGAATCCGAGCTGCTGGCAGAGAATGCAGATCACCAGTCCCCGAAAATGCGCTACAAACTAATCCAGTCTAAAGTACTGGATAAAAATGCGATATGGGAAAATGTAGCTGCACAGATACGCAATTTCTCCGCGGAAGATTATGAGAGGCTGAAACCATTTATCCTTGAACAGGATATACCCACCATTCAATCACATATCCTTGCCGGTGATCTCACATATGAGAAGCTCACACAGTGGTACCTGTTCAGGATAGTTAAATTTGAAAACGACAGTACTACGGCGCTGAACAGTATAATAGCCATAAATCCTGATGCCGTCAGCGAGGCCCGTGAAAAGGACAAAAACAGGTCTGACGGCGACCATCCCATCTACGGTATTCCGGTTCTTCTGAAAGACAATATTGGCCTGAACGGGCTTCCCACAACTGCAGGGGCCGTAGCTTTATTGAATAATTATGCCCCGGATGCTTTTATCGTTGAAAGGATTAAAGATAAGGGAGGTATTATACTTGGCAAGACCAGCCTGAGCGAATGGGCCAATTATCTCAGTTCTGCCTGTCCCAACGGCTACAGCGCCGTGGGAGGCCAGACCCTCAATCCTTATGGAAGAAGGAAACTTGATACCGGGGGGTCAAGCTCCGGAAGCGGCACAGCCATGGCCGCCAATTATGCCGCCGCCGCTGTGGGCACTGAAACCTCCGGCTCTATCCTGTCGCCATCGAGCGCAAACTCCGTGGTTGGACTGAAACCCACGGTTGGATTGCTTAGCCGGGGAGGTATCGTCCCCCTGTCAGGCACGCTCGACACCCCCGGCCCCATGACCAGAACGGTGACTGACAATGCGATACTTCTATCTGCAATGAGCGGAGAAGACAGCACTGACGCAGCAACAAAAGACAATCCAAAGAATATTGAGTACTGGAAAAACCTGGAGAAATCCAACCTGGAAGGATTGCGCTTCGGTGTTAACAGGACCTTCCTCGAAGACTCACTGTACATGCTTGCCGTGGAGAAGATCGTCTCTCTCGGCGGCATTGCCGTTGAGTTTGAACCTGAAAAAATCAACTTCGAGGGCTTCGGCACTCTGCTCAGTGCCGACATGAAGGTTGACCTGCCTGCATATCTTGACAAATATGCCTCTGATGATATAGCCTTCCGTTCCATATCTGATATTGCAGATTTCAACATGGCTGACACCCTGGTGAGGATCCCCTACGGCCAGACCATTTTTGACGAGATGGTTGCCCTGGAGATCACCCCTGAAGAGGTGCTTAAGTTAAAGACGCGACTTCATGAAGAAGGAGTGCGCTATTTTGATAAGCCGATGACAGAGCTGCAGCTCGATGTGATCCTCTCTGTCAATAACCGCAATGCGGGCACTGCCGCCGCGGCATTCTATCCATGCCTCACCGTTCCGATGGGCTACAGGAATAATGGAGCACCGGCCGGCATCACGTTCATCGCCAGACCCTTTGAGGAAGAAAAACTGCTGAAGGTCGGATATGCGTTTGAACAGGCAACAAAACTGCGTATCCTCCCCGGAGAGTATAAGTAGTTCTCAAATCAAACAATTTTTCAAGTGAGAAAACACGATTTATTTTCAGGTGTAAGTAAAAGCGCACTGACCCTCTTCCTGTTGGCTGCGCTGGCAGGCAGAGCTGCACAGGCGCAGGACACCACCAAAACCATGCAGGAATTTGCTCCCGAAATATTCGGAATACTCAAGACCAAGGTCGAATATGACCTCGACAATTCACTGATGCGTTTTGAGGTGAGGAATGCCAGGTTCGGAGTTTTGGGAAAGTTAAATGACTACATGTCCTTTAAGATCGAGATTGACCTCTCCGACGAGGGCAAGATGAAGATGCTTGATGCATATGTGAAATTTACTCCGGTTAAAAACCTCGGATTCTATCTCGGACAGCGGAAGATCCCCTTCAGCAGCGACTATATGCGCAGTCCGGCAGACAATATCTTTGCCAACCGTTCTTTTCTGGCCAAGTATATCAATGAAGGGATGCGCGATATTGGTTTCTATGCCGAATATGACATCACCTGGCAGGTACCGGTCCGTATCGTCGTCGGGGCTGTGAACGGCACGGGTAACAATAACCCGCAGTGGATCACAAGGCCGAATCTGGTCACAAGAGTTTCCGCCGGGGGCAATGATGGATTAAGAGCCAGCGGTAATCTCTATTATGGTGAGGCGACCTACCAGCATAACCTGGTAATGTTCGGAGCTGAACTACGATATGCCAGGGGAAATTTCTTCATAGAGTCCGAGTACATAGCCCGGAACTGGGATGATACTCTTTCAGTCAGACATAAGGATGACGGAATATATATCCATTCTTATTACAACTTCATTCTTGAGAGCAGGATGATCACCATGCTCACGCCCACAGCCAGGGTTGATTTTATCGGCAACTCGGTGTTCAGAGGCACGACAGAGGCCAGCCGTATTACCTGCGGCCTTAACATCGGGTTCAACACAAAACAGTTCAATTCCGAGATCAGGCTTAATTATGAGAATTACTTTAAAAGCCTTCAACCGTATCATACCGATAAGCTGACCCTCGAATTCATCGGCCGATTTTAGAGAACGCCATGCGATTTATAAAGATCATACTACTCATCACCCTCCTCGCGGCTCTGCAGCCTGCGGCCTCCGGGCAAACCTTCCCGGCGGAACATAACGGGGTGACCTGGTACACCGTCACCAGGGTGGTCGACGGCGACACCTTCTGGATTGATGACGGCAGCAGCGAAGGACTTAAGATCAGGCTCATAGGCGTTGATGCACCCGAGCCCCGCAACAGCGGGAAGAAACTGAAGGGTTATTTCGGCTCCGAGTCATCGGGATACCTGGCACAGCTGATCGAAGGCCGGAAGGTCAGGCTTGAATATGATGTCTCGCGGTACGACCGTTACGGCCGGACACTGGCCTATGTATATCTTGACGACGGTACTTTCGTCAATGCCGACCTGGTCAGGAAAGGCTACGCCACAGTCATGACCATGCCTCCCAACGTCAGGCATGCCGACGAATTCGTCAGACTGGCGGAAAAGGCCAGGAAGCAGAAGAAAGGACTCTGGAAGCCAGACCCGTCACCCCACGAAGACTGAAGACTGGCCTATTGCCTATTGCCTACTGCCTACTGCCTGAACCACATCACATTACACATCATACCAAATACATCTCCTTATGGTCAA
Organism: uncultured Rikenellaceae bacterium; assembly: GCA_963770745.1. Lineage (GTDB taxonomy): Bacteria > Bacteroidota > Bacteroidia > Bacteroidales > VadinHA17 > SR-FBR-E99. Next base: position 6,311 of record CAVYRA010000007.1, on the reverse strand, counting down.
TTCATGTGGATCTGCACCCAGTTTGGCACACCCTTTGCATTTATATTCCCGAAGAGCAGATCTTCATAAAACTTAAAGAGATGAAAAAGTCAATTCTCACATCGGTCCTCGCAGTCCTGGCAACACTGGCAACAGTCAGCGGCCAGAACTTCCCGAAGGAATACCTGGGTCTCCCGGGTGACAACCTCAATCTTTACGCGGTCATGGATCTCTTCCGCAATTCACCTACCCTTGAAGACTTCGAGAGAGGCCTCAACGACAGGGAATCAAGGATCAACAACCTTGACCTCAACGGCGACTGGAGGGTGGACTACATCGCAGTATCCGATTACCGCGACGGCAATGTGCACACCATCGTGTTGCGCGCAATGCTGGGCCGTAAGGAATACCAGGATGTGGCAGTCATAACGGTTGAGAGGCTCCGCAGGAACAAAGTAAGGATACAGATAATAGGCGATCAGGCTCTTTACGGAAGAAACTACATTATAGAACCACTTTTCGCAAAAAACAAGAAGGCCAGGTACTACAATGACCCGGTCTACTACGGTAATGTGGTCTACAACAATGTCTGGTGGGACATGTACGACTGGCCGGTGGTTGTATACATCTACAGCCCCTACTACAGCGGATGGAGCTCCTCATGGTACTGGGGTTACTACCCTGAGTACTGGAGCCCCTGGAGACCCTACTACTGGGACTACTACTACGGGTACCACTCGGGATGGCACAATCACTACTACAGTCACTACCATCACACCGGGGTACCAAGGTACAATCGCTACAACGACTTCTACTACCGCAATGTCCGTCAGGAGTCGCCACAGGTGCAGAGAAGGGTAGCCGAGGGTAACTACAGGCAGACCTACTCGCGCCCGGAGCTGAGAGGTGAAGGTGAGGCTCTCTATAACAGGACGCACAAGGCGACTGTTGAGGGAACACGCAGCCAGGCTCCTGCCAATACTCCTTCAAGGAGGGAGGCAGCACCGCAGTCGGTGGAAGGAAGGAGTACCTCAGCAGGAAGTGATGCCGGCAGAAGGGTAGCTACTGATACAAGGTCAGATAACAGGGGTGCTGCAGAGGCCAGGGATGTCGAAAGGAGATCCGCTGAAACCAGAGCTGCACAGGTCAAGGCTGCAGAAGATAGAGTTGCACGGGAGAGAGCTGCCGAGAGCAGGGCTGCAGAAGTTAAAGCTACAGAGGCAAGGGCCAGCGAAGAGAGAGCCAGGGAGGCAAGAGCTGCTGAGGCAAGAGAAAATGAGAGAAGGGTATCTGAAGCAGAGGGCTGCCGAGAGCAGGGCCGCTGAGGTCAGAGCCTCTGAGGCACGCGCTGAAGAAACCCGGACCAACACGGAAAGAGCAGCTCAGATCAGGGCAAATGAGGAGAGAGCCTCTCAGAGCAAGAGCCTCCGAGCAGAGAGCAGCTCAGATCAGGGCAACTGAGGAGAGAGCAGCCGCAGAGCAGAGCCTCTGAGCAGAGAGCCGCAGAGAGCAGAGCTTCTGAGCAGAGAGCTGCCGAAAACAGGGCAGCCGAGGTCAGGGCAAATGAGCAGAGAGCCGCCGAGAGCAGAGCTTCTGAGCAGAGAGCCGCCGAGAGCAGAGCCTCTGAGCAGAGAGCTGCAGAAAGCAGGGCATCTGAGGCTCGCGCAGCCGAAGCCAGGGCCAATGCGGAGAGAGCAGCTCAGTCAAGAGCCAACGAAGAGAGAGCCGCCGAGAGCAGAGCTTCTGAGCAGAGAGCCGCAGAGAGCAGAGCTTCTGAGCAGAGAGCTGCCGAGAGCAGAGCCTCTGAACAGAGAGCTGCCGAGAGCAGAGCCTCTGAACAGAGAGCTGCCGAGAGCAGAGCCTCTGAGCAGAGAGCTGCCGAGAGCAGAGCCTCTGAGCAGAGAGCTGCAGAAAGCAGGGCCAATGCGGAGAGAGCAGCTCAGTCAAGAGCTAACGAAGAGAGAGCCGCCGAGGCCCGCAGAGCCGAAGCTGCACGCAGCACCATACCACCGGCAGACGGCACCGACAGACCGGCCCGCAAATAAGCGGCACCAGTCTTAAAGATTATCCCGCTGATCACCCGATCAGCGGGATTTCTCTTTTATAATCCTGATCGTGATCCCCGGTTTCGAATTCAACATTTATCTGATTTATAATAACATAATCCAAAAACAAGGCAATAATTGAAGGGTTATTGTTGTTATTGTAATTGTACCAACAATATCTGAAATGAAACCAGGAAAAATGAACCTGACAGGCCTTGCAGCACTGGCTGTAATAATGCTTTCGGTTATCGGAGGCTGCAGGAAGGATTCCGATGAGATCAGAGACGGTGACGGCAATATCTATACCACAGTCACCATTGGCTCCCAGGTATGGCTTAAGGAAAACCTCAGGACAACAAAATACAACGACGGCACATCTATCCCTCATGTGACCGGTGACACATGGGAGGGGCTCCTTACCCCGGCCTACTGCTGGTTTGGCGATGTGGCAGCCAACAAGGATATCTACGGCGGCCTTTACAACTTCTTCGCGGTCAAGACCGGCAAACTGTGCCCCGACGGCTTTCATGTCCCCTCCCGCGGTGAACTCCTTATTCTGACAGATTTTTTGGAAGATGATGCAGGAGGCAAGATGAAAAGTATGACACTGTGGAGTGTTCCCAACGAGGGAGCAACTAATAGCAGCGGATTCACGGCCCTGCCCGGAGGCATGCGCACATCATCATTCATACATAACGGAATGAACGCATACTACTGGACCTCCACCCTCTTCAACACAAACTCAGGGTACTTCGTCAAACTCTCCTACGATGATGCCCTTGTGCAGGAAGACAACAGATGGGGTTCATCCGGACTCTCGGTGCGATGCATTCAGGACTAGCATCCTTACATAAAAAATGGCTGCAGGCCATGGCCTGACTAATCAGATTTCATACATTTACATCATAAGCGCGGGTAAAATCAAATGAACCTCCTCTTCGTCTGTACGGTAAACAGGATGCGCAGCTGCACTGCCGAGACCCTTTACGGTGCAAATCCGGCTTATAGGGTGAAGTCAGCCGGTATAACCCCCTCCGCCCCCAACCAGGTCACTGCAGAACTGCTGAACTGGGCAGATAAGGTCTTTGTGATGGAGAACCTGCATAGGACATTCATCACTGAAAAGTTTCCCGGCGTAGATCTTGGCGCGAAGCTTATCGTACTCGACATCCCCGACTTCTTCTATTACATGGAGCCCGAACTGATAGACCTCCTCAAGGAAAAGATAGATCCGCACCTGGGATCTTAATCAGTCGGCCGTCTTCAGTCCACAATCCACAGTCGGCAGTCAAAATTGACCGCAAGAATTTCGACTTTAAGGACTTTCGACTTTACAGACTTTACGGACTTTCTACTCAACGACAAACATGACCGCCGTTCCGAGATCCATTACCCCGTGCAGTATGGCAAACCAGGGGAACAACGACGGTCGCTTGTACAGGGCAATACCTATCAGCGCCGCAAAAGGAAGAAAGACCAGCCCACGGTAAAGGATAAATTTAAGATCAGGAATAAATGGCAGCGTTATGTGCTGCATCGAGAGGAACAACACCGGAAGAAACACCGCAAGCCACTTCGATCTCATCCCGCCCGCGAGTCTTGGCATAATATAAGCGAAGTATGTGGCTAGCTCGGCGAAGACAATGGTAACAGGAAATGCAAACAACAATACAATAGCCAGCCACTTTTCAACCGGAGGGAACATCATCTCATAGGGAATGGTAGGGTCATCCCAGAGCCATGCACTCAACAGGTAGTCAGGACCGAACACAACAGGGCCGCACAGTAGTACAAGACCTAAAAATATCAGGATATCCTTTAAGAAGGTGCTCCGGCTGAAGCGAAACAGCCCGCAATAGCTCAAACCCTCTCTCCTGAACAGAAACCACAAAATCGTGATGCTTACCAGGTTGGTCAGTGTTGCCACAAGGAGCCAGTATCCCTCCGACCGGCTCCATGAACTGAGGATAAATGCAATGACCGCCTGGAAGATCAGAAAAAGTAAAAACCTGCTGCCAAGAAGAACAATCAATCCAGGCATCTTAAGCGGCCTCCCCGCAGTGCCGGGACTGCTCACGGTGTTAAAAATAACCTTGTCCATGGATAATGGGAATAATGGCTCCGCCACTGTCAGCGGTGCCCGCAAATTTAATCTTATTTCCCCGTTCTCCTGCCCAAAAATGCCATACGCCGGGAACAATTTATCTGTAATTTTGTCTTATATAAACTTTGCATCAACAAAAACCCGGAAATCATGCAGACGATACTTGGTGCCAACGGAACTATAGGTAAGCTTCTTGCGAAGGAACTGATGGCATATACTGACAGGATCAGGCTTGTGAGCCGCAATCCTATCAGAATAAATGTAACCGATGAGCTCCTCGCCGCCGATCTGTCACAGCACGGAGCGGTAGATAAGGCAGTAAGGGGCTCTGAAGTCGTTTACCTGGTGGTAGGATTTGAATACAAGGCACAGGTGTGGGAGGAGAAATGGCCCGCCCTGATGAGGGATACGATCGATGCCTGCGCCAAACACGGTGCGAAGCTTGTCTTCTTTGACAATGTATATATGTACGACAAGAATAAGATCTCCCACATGACCGAGGAGACGGCCATCGGTCCTCCGAGCCGCAAGGGAGCGGTGAGGAAACGTATCTCGGAGATGCTGCTTGAGGCTGCCGCGGAAGGCTGGATACAGGCACTTATCGCAAGGTCAGCCGATTTCTACGGTCCCGATAACGAGAATAACTTCATCACCCAGATGGTGATTAAGAACCTCAAAGAAGGCAAGAAGGCTATGTGGTTCGTGAGCCCGGATATCAAACACTCTTTCACATACACACAAGATGCAGCAAAGGCCACGGCTCTGCTGGGCAACACACCTGACGCATACGGACAGGTATGGCATCTGCCTACCGAAAGCCGCCCTGTCACAGGCAAAGAGATAATAACGATGATCGCCTCTGAGATGGGCGCTGAACCGAAGATATCACTCCTTCCGAAGTTCATGCTCCTGCCGCTCGGGCTCTTTATCCCCATCATGAAGGAGATGCGCGAGATGATCTACCAGTACGACCGCGACTACTTCTTCGACTCCTCAAAATTCACCCGCAGGTTTGGCATCAGCGCCACCTCGTACGATGATGGCATAAAAGCCACCTGCCAGGCTTACAAGGAATAGAAAGGGAGTTCCCCGGGAGGCTGCCTTGGAGGACGGACCTGCACCTTTTGGCATGATTTATGAAATGTCCGCATACATTGGAACCTATAAAATAAAACATCATGAAAAGACTGTTTTTACTCCTTGCACTGGTAAGTTTCGGCGCTATAGCCGTTGCACAGGTGAATCCAAATGCGCTGGGAGCACGTTTCTACGGCGGCGGCGATTTCAGCGGGGCTGAACTCTCATTTCAGAAAGGTCTAAACGACAGGAACAGGCTGGAGCTCGACGCCAGCTTCGGATTCAGGTCAGACAATACCAGGGTTGCACTGTTTGGCATATACCACTGGGTATGGAACATTGTCGGAGGATTCAACTGGTACGTCGGACCGGGAATGAGCGTAATGTACGACACGTTTGACGGTGACAGCTATGTAAATGTTGGCGTGGGCGGACAAATCGGCATAGAATATGATTTCAGGGATCTCCCGATTACGGTGAGCCTTGATGCGCGCCCCATGTGGGATTTTCTCGGCGATGTCAACGGACTGGGCTGGGGCTCCGCCCTCGGCGTCCGGTTTACCTGGTAAAAGCTGAAGTATTACTGACTGGCCTGAGGCCTGCCTGAACGGATCATTGGATTAAGCATTGCTGCATGGCGGATTAAGAATTGCCGCACGCCGGCAAACTTAACCGGTGATCCGTTTCGCAATTACCAGTTGCTGCCGGCAGACTACGTGTTGCCAGCCATCTTCCTCTCCCTGAAAGTTATAAGCATACCCCGCTTTTCATCCCAAAGCCTGAGCATCAGCGACTCAAAAGCCGACCAGAAGGTTACCGGTTTGGTAAGGCTGAATAGGGGATTATCGTCATTGCACCTCTTGAGGTTATAGTTGGGAATGAGAGGGCTGAGATGATGGATGTGATGGTATCCTATGTTCCCGGTAAACCAGTTCAAAACAGGCGGAAGCTTGAAGAACGAGCTGCCATCCAGTGCCATCGTCTTGTAATCCCATGATGATGTGTCGCTCCATTTGACATGCCTGTACTGGTGCTGTACATAGAAGAGCCACACACCATGCATCGTGGCGAGATAGAGGACGGGCAACTGTATCATCAGGTATGCC